>NC_014371.1:0-600000 GCF_000144405.1 Prevotella melaninogenica ATCC 25845 | reverse complement strand
ATGAATGCACACACTAAGGAGGTTCTGAAGGGGGTAAGTACTTTAAAGTTAGGTATTGAGTATAAGCCTGTAAGCAATGTTGCATTGCGTATAGGTTATAACTATGTTGGTGCAAAGTATGCAAATAATGGTCAGAAAGACCCAGGTCTTGCTTCTTTAGGTACATCATATTCTTCAACAACAGACTACACAAACTGGGGAGAAATTAATCGCTTCACATTAGGTGTTGGTTATCAGGTTAAGAAGTTCAATATAGACTTGGCTTATCAGTATAGTGCACAGAAAGGTTCTTTTGCTCCATTCTCTAATGTAAAAGACATTACTTATACATCTGGTACTACAAAAATAACGGAGTCTAACATTGCTTCAATTACTGATGTTAAGAATAACAGAAGTCAGTTACTCCTTACATTGGGTTATCGTTTCTAAGAAGAAACTTAGTAAATAATAAAAAGGTAAAAGGGTTCATTCTCTTTTACCTTTTTTGTTGTTTTGTCAAAATAAATCCTCATTAGCATTTTTAATAACCATGAATAGCATTCTAATTAAGCCTTAATTGACTTGTTAAAGATGCTATTTAAGAGCCTAACTAACGCCCTTTTGAAGGCTAAGTAAGCACCTTTTCTTGCACAACGTTATAACTTCTTGATAAGTAGAAAGTTACAAAGAGGTTGAAAAATGCTTTTATTTCTTGTTTTTAAGTAGAAATATCTAAAAACTATGTAAAGATATTTCGTTGCTATGAATGTGAGATTTTAAGATGGAATAAGCTTTAATAAGCCGAGAGAAAACTCTAATAAACTGTCGTTTGTCGTCTATATTTTCTTTTGTTGCTTATAATGTGTGCTTAGAGTGTTCCAACTTCTGATAGGATTTCAGCTACGTCCTCAGGTGTGTTGAATAAGATACCCTCTTCCAGTTCTTCGTCTGATAGTTGGTCAAGTAGCTCCTTAGCTGCTGCTTCTTCAAAACGGGGGGCACCCTTGCTATTTGTTTTAGCAAGTAAGGAGGTAAGTATTTCTTGGCGATATTCTTCTATTGACATAATTAATTTGACTTTTATATTTATAATAAGGTGTGAATACAGATTAAGGCTTTAGGATAAAGTGTGGATGATTTTCGTCTCCATAATCTTTATGATAGGTGAATCCATCATACTCGAAGGCAAGAAGTTCGTCAGGTGAAGTTAGTTGGTTACGGAGTATATAACTTGTCATAGCACCACGACAGCTCTTTGCATAGACACTAACTGCCTTCAGTCGACTCCCTTGATCAACCATAAAGAGTGGTTGAATAATACGTATCTCTTTTTGTAATCGTTTCCAATCGAATAGATGTTGGAATTCTTCTGTTGCCAAGTGTACAAGGATTCCATCGTCAGCTTTAACTGCTTCGATGAGAATATCTGTAAGATGAGGTTTCCAATAGGCAAACATATTCTTGCCTTCGGCTGAAGGTAGTTTGGCTTTTCCTTCAAGACGATAGGGATGGATAAGGTCTAATGGACGTAAGAGACCATAAAGAAAACTTGTTATCCAAAGATGTTTGTCAGCATATGAGAAGTCTTCCTGACTGTACTCCTGTGCTTTAAGGCATTTATATGCTTGTCCGTAGTAAGCGAGGAGGGCAGGTAAGTAGGCTTCCTCGTTGAAGAAATCTTGATAACGTAACTTATTTTCAAGTGCAATCTTTTCATTGCATAGAATCGCTTTTGCAAGTTCTTCAACAGAAAGGTCACCTAATTCTAACGCCATCTGCCCCGCTTCTTTTTTGAAGCGAGGCAGGTGTGTTTTTGGGGTTTGTACCGTAGTGGTACTGTTCATTATCTTAGCGGATGCTAATAGAATCTGCATTTGATTGGAAACTTAATAGATTGAGTATTTAAATTGAATTAATACAATACTGTTATTCATGAAATATGTTTGGGAGTTTGAGGAGTTATGCTATTGCAAGAAGTTACTTTTCAAACAAAGATATATGAACATAACTCCTCTGAACTCTTAATATTTCAATCCCATATTATAAAGGATGAAACCGTAGATGTCAGCCTGCTCTTCCAACTGCTTAGACAAAGGCTTACCGCTTCCGTGGCCTGCCTTGGTATCAATGCGAATGAGGGTCGGTGTGTTGGCAGCATTGTCAGCCTGCAGGGTAGCTGCAAACTTAAATGAGTGTGCAGGTACAACACGGTCGTCATGGTCGGCTGTTGTTACCAAAGTTGCTGGATACTTTGTGCCAGGACGGAGATTGTGGAGTGGAGAATAAGCGTGAAGATACTCAAACATCTCTTTTGAATCTTCGCTTGTTCCATAGTCTGGAGCCCAGTTCCAACCAATCGTAAACTTATGATAGCGCAACATATCCATTACTCCTACTTGTGGAATACATACTTTAAAGAGGTCAGGACGCTGTGTCATGCAAGCTCCTATAAGCAAACCACCATTTGAACCGCCAACAATAGCGAGGTAGTCTTTACTTGTATACTTGTTTTCGATAAGCCACTCACCAGCTGAGATGAAGTCATCAAAGACATTCTGTTTCTGCATCTTCGTACCAGCTATGTGCCAGTCCTCACCATACTCACTGCCACCTCGTAGGGATGCTTGAGCATAGATTCCACCATTTTCGATGAAAGGAATACGTACCGAAGAGAAGTAAGGGGTTAAAGGTACGTTGAAACCACCATAGCCATAGAGGAATACTGGGTTCTTACCATTACGCTTTAAACCTTTTTTATAAGTGATAAAGAGAGGAATCTTCGTTCCGTCCTTACTTGGATAGAACACCTGTTCGCAGACATAATCAGACTCCTTGAACTTAACCTTTGGTGCAGCATACACCTTGCTGTTAGTTGTGGCAAGGTCATACTGATAGATGGTGGTTGGTACGGTGAAAGATGAGAAGGAGTAGAATACTTCCTTCCGGTCCTTTTCTCCATAGAAACTTGCACTGCCCAATGTAGGAAGTTTTATTTCAGAGAGTTGCTTTCCATCCATAGAATAAACGTAAGCGTGGCTGGAAGCATCTTTCATATAGTTGAGAATCATCTTACCATCAGCAAAGGTAACACCTTCAAGCATGTCCTTAGACTCTGGTACAAGTGTTTTCCACTCGCTGAAACCAGGGTGCTTAAGGTCGGTAACCATAAGTCGGTTCTTTGGTGCGCCATCGTTTGTAAGGAAGTACATCTTGTCGCCAATAGTTTCAACTAAACTATATTGCAAATCAAGATTTGATGTCATCTGAATGAATTGGCTGTTAGGCTGACGGAGATCACGTACATAGACAATGTTGCCTGAGCCTGCACCGCTTTCATATAGGAACATCATGGTTTCTTCTTCATTGACACTTACAGCGTAGAAGCGCATAGGATTCGCTGGATTCTGATAGAAGAGAACATCCTCAGACTGTGGAGTACCAATCTTATGATAGTAGATTTTCTGGATAGAATTCACATTACTAAACTCATGTCCCTTTTGTGGAGCATCGTAAGCACTGTAATAGAATCCGTCACCTTGCCATGATGCGCCAGAAAACTTTGCCCAAGTAATATGGTCATCAAGCAGTTTTCCAGTCTTGACATCCATAACATAGAACTCTTGCCAGTCGCTTCCGCTGCGAGAGATAGAGTAGGTTGCATACTTACCGTTGTGTGAGAAGTAGATACCCTTCAGTGCAACGGTTCCGTCTGATGACAATTGGTTAGGGTTAAGGAAAACACGTGCGTTCTTCTCATCCCCAAGACGGTCCATGATGTAGAGTACACTTTGGTTCTGAAGACCATCATTTTTGTAGAAAAGCCACTTACCTATCAATTTAATATAAGAAGGAGCCGATACCTTCTCATAGTTCGCCAACTCCTTCATACGGTTGAAGAGTTTTGCTCGGAATGGAATACGAGAAAGATACTCTTGTGTAACCTTGTTCTCAGCAGCTACCCATTCAGCGGTAGCTTTGGAACTGTCATTCTCTAATGGACGATAAGGATCGGCAACTTGAACACCAAAATAGGTGTCTATAGTTCCGTCCTTTGGAGCTTGTGGATACGTTAGCTTCTGTGCCATCATGCTTGTAGCAGACAATAATGCTGCGGTTAGTAATACTTGTTTCTTCATATAGTAAAGATTTGAATGAATGTTCGCTGTTTGCGATTGGGTGTACTTATTAATCAAATTAGGCTTATTGGGCTAACATGCCCAATATGCCTAATCAATGATAAAAATTACTTTAAGCTTTCTTGATACCACTCGTAGAGCTTCTCAACACCATCCTCAATTTCTACTTTGTGCGTCCAACCAAGGCTATGCAACTTCTCAACATCAATGAGTTTACGTGGTGTACCATTTGGTTTCTCGGCATCCCAGATGATGTCTCCTTCAAAGTGAACGGTCTTCTTAACAAGTTCTGCAAGTTCTTTGATAGTAAGTTCCTTACCAGTACCAACATTGATATGACAGTTACGAATCTCTCCTAAAGATGGGATAGCACCACCACGACCCTCAGAGTTGTTGCGGTCAACAGCTCCATCAATCTTTGCACCGTAGAAAACACTTGAATATTTCTCAATGCCAATGATATCTTTGAAGTCTACATTTAATAAGACGTGAACGCTGGCATCAGCCATATCCTCACTCCAAAGGAATTCGCGTAATGGACTTCCGTCACCCCATAGGGTCACCTTATTATTCTCAATACCATAGAAAGCGAGTGCTTTCAAGATGCGCTCTTCTGTATTCTTGCCATCAACATTACCTTCACCAATCTCCGCACGCAGTTTGTCAGTTGGATTGATAGGACGCTTATCCATATCATTACGGATAGCACCCCAGTTGTTTTCGTGAATAAGTTTCGCAAGATAAATCTTGCGCATCATAGCTGGCATCACATGAGAGTTCTCCAAATGGAAGTTATCATTAGGGCCATAGAGGTTTGTTGGCATGACAGCTATGTAATTAGTACCATACTGGAGGTTATAGCTTTCACACATCTTAAGACCTGCTATCTTTGCAATAGCATACTCCTCGTTGCTATATTCCAATGGAGAAGTCAGCAAACAATCCTCGCGCATTGGCTGTGGTGCGTTCTTTGGATAGATACACGTACTTCCAAGGAAGAGAAGTTTCTCTACCTTATGAAGGTAGCTCTGCTCAATAACATTGCATTGCATCTTCATATTCTGCATGATGAAGTCTGCACGATAGAGATAGTTTGCCATAATACCTCCAACGAAAGCAGCAGCAAGGACAACGGCATCAGGTTTCTCTTCATCAAAGAAACGCTTCACAGCCTGCTGATCTGTCAGATCTAATTCTTTATGGCTTCGTCCAACGAGATTTGTATATCCTCGTTGAAGAAGGTTATTCCATATTGCTGAGCCAACTAATCCATTGTGTCCAGCAATGTATATTTTACTATTTTTGTTCATTGCGTGTTTGTTGAATAGACGATAAAAAGTAATAATAGCTGATAGTAAGCGATTATTTGGAATCGCCAACTATCAGCATAAGCGGTAATTATCCCTCTCATAAGAGGGGGAGGGAAGGATGAAGTGTTCTTACTTAACGATACCCTTCTCCAAATACTCTTCAAGGTTTGTTCTAACCTTCTCAGCTGCACCCTCAGAAGCAACCTTAGCCATGTCGCTGTCTACCATAATGTTGACAAGCTCTTCAAAACTTGTACTGTTAGGATTCCAACCGAGTTTCGCCTTTGCCTTTGTTGGGTCTCCCCAGAGATTGACAACGTCAGTAGGACGATAGAAGTCTGGACTAACCTCAATAAGTACCTTTCCTGTAGCCTTATCAATACCCTTTTCTTCCATGTCCTCACCTTGGAATTCGAGTTCAATACCAACACGCTTAAATGCATAATAGCAGAAATCACGTACGCTATGCTGTACACCAGTAGCAATAACGAAGTCCTCAGGCTTCTCCTGCTGGAGTATCAACCACATGCACTCAACGTAATCCTTAGCATAGCCCCAGTCACGAAGAGAACCAAGATTACCCAAATAGAGTTTTTCCTGCTTGCCCTGCTTGATACGTGCAGCAGCAAGTGTAATCTTACGTGTAACGAAAGTCTCGCCACGACGCTCACTCTCGTGGTTGAAGAGGATACCAGAGCAACAATACATGTTGTAAGCCTCACGATACTCCTTTGTAATCCAGAAGCCATACTGCTTAGCTACAGCATATGGGCTGTAAGGATGGAATGGGGTGTTTTCGTTTTGTGGAACTTCCTCAACCTTACCATACAACTCAGAAGTAGAAGCCTGATAGATACGACAAGTTTCTGTCATACCCAACTGGCGAACTGATTCTAAGATACGTAATACACCAACAGCATCAACGTCAGCAGTAAATTCAGGAGAATCGAAACTTACCTGTACGTGACTCTGTGCTGCAAGGTTATAAATCTCATCAGGACGCACTTTACTGATTACACCAAGGATACTCATAGAGTCGCCAAGGTCTGCATAATGCAAGTGGAAGTGTGGACGACCTTCTAAATGAGCAATACGCTCACGGAAATCTACTGATGAACGACGAATAGTTCCATGTACATCATAACCTTTTTCGAGTAATAACTCTGCCAAATAGGAACCATCTTGGCCTGTAATACCCGTAATAAGTGCTTTTTTCTGCATTGTATTTCTTTTGAGTTTATAATTTTCTTAATGATAGCACAAAGATACAAATTAATATTAATAATTTATCCATTTAAGGATAAGAAACTTCATATTTATATTTAATTTATTTTCAAGTAGATATTCAATGCTAATCTTTGTTAGTTCATTATTGATGTGATTATTTGCAAATTATGATGTTTTTTGTGCTGATTTTTATTTACATTTTCATTGGTGTTTTACGTTGATACAAGTCATAAAAGGAGCATTTTACTTAGTTTTGTAACTCTTTTATTTTGAGAGTCTTACATGATTGCATATGAAAAGCTGCTTAGTTGGCTTCTAAAAGGGCGTTAATAAGACTCCAAAAGAGCACCTTTTGAAAGCCAAAAGGGCATCTTTTCAATGCCAAAAGAGCATCTATAAATAAGTTGTGGTTTAAAAAATGTTTACACAAAAACTTTTGGTTAGAATCAAATCTGCTATTTCATTCTAATATGTTAGTTCAATCACTACATTTTTATGCTTACTAACCTTGATACACCTTATAATAATATGCATTCAAACTTCAACTCAAATGGAGTAATTAGGACACAGTACTCAAACTCTTACTGTAGTATTATTCCATAATATAATCAGTTTAGGCTATAATGATTGATTTGGGTTAAATGAAAAAGTCCACTCTAAAAAGAATGGACTTTTGGTTTTAATAAGTGGTTATTTGGTTTATCCTACCATGTTCTTGAGGTCTTCTTCAACAGATGTGATACCACCAAGACCGAAGTTATCAACCAATACTTTCAGAACGTTTGGAGAAACGAAGGCTGGCAATGTAGGACCAATATGAATATTCTTAATGCCGAGGTAGAGTAGGGCAAGCAGAACAATAACTGCTTTCTGCTCATACCATGCAATATTGAACTCGATTGGAAGATCATTGATGTCGTTTGCACCAAAAATCTCTTTCAGCTTCAAGGCAACAACTGCCCATGAATAAGAGTCATTACACTGTCCTGCATCCAATACACGTGGGATTCCATTGATATCGCCAAGGTTCAACTTGTTATATTTGAACTTAGCACAACCACTGGTTAAGATGACAGTATCCTTTGGTAACTGAGCAGCAAACTCTGTATAGTAGTCACGGCTCTTCATACGACCATCACATCCACTCATTACGACAAACTTGCGGATTGCGCCACTCTTAACAGCCTCAACAACCTGATCAGCCAAAGCAAATACCTGTGCATGAGCAAATCCACCGATGATCTCACCCTGTTCGATAGCTGTTGGAGCCTTACAAGTCTTAGCAATTTCGATTACCTCAGAGAAGTCCTTGTGACCGTTCTCATCAGCAAGGATATGCTTCCAACCTGGGAAACCTGTTGCGTTTGTTGTGAATACGCGGTCCTTATAGCTTGCCTTTGGTGAAGGAGGAACAATACAGTTGGTTGTGAAGACGATAGGACCATTGAATGTTTCAAACTCTTCCTTCTGCTTCCACCATGCATTACCATAGTTTCCAACGAGGTGCTTGTACTTCTTCAACTGTGGATAATAATGAGCTGGGAGCATCTCTCCGTGGGTGTAAACATCTACGCCTGTTCCCTCTGTTTGCTCCAAAAGCTGCTCGATATCCTTCAAGTCGTGACCAGAGATAAGAATACCTGGACGGCTACCTGTACCAATATTTACCTTTGTGAGTTCTGGATTACCGTATGTCTGAGTGTTAGCCTTGTCAAGTAATGCCATTGCATCAACACCGAACTTACCTGTTTCCATAACAGTAGCCAGCAATGTGTCCATGTCTGCTGCTGGGTTAGAAATGGTGGCAAGTGCCTTTTCCATGAATGCAATAATCTCTTCATTACGCTCATTGAGACGTGATGCGTGCTCATAGTAAGCTGCCATACCCTTCAAACCGAGTACTGTCAACTCCTTCAATGAACGGAGGTCTTCATTCTCTGTACGGAGAACGCCCTCACGATCCCCCTCAGCTTCATAGTCTGCTTTCTCACCACCCCAGTTTACTTCCTGGTAGTTAGGCAATGTTACATTGTTCTCTTTTGCAAGTGCGAGCAACTCACGTTTGATACGTACACCGTTGTCTACCTTATTTAATATAGCCTGATCATCAAAGTTTGCATTGGTGATAGTTGCAAAAAGTGCATCTACAATATAATCACCAACCTCCTGGTTTGTTTTAATACTTGCATTGCGAAGTGAGTCTGAAATCGTAGCTACACCTCTTACAACACCAAGTAACAAATCTTGCCAACGGCTTGTCTCAGCTTTTTTACCGCAAACACCTTGAATGGTACATCCTGTACCCTTTGCTGTTTCCTGACATTGGAAACAGAACATTTTGTTCTCTGCCATGTTTTTTTGATTTATATATTATTTCTATAATGTTATTGTGGCTGCAAAATTATAGATAAAAAAAAGCAAATAAGGTAACATATGTGACGGTTAAGGGTTAAAAAATAATAAATCTCACTATACGATGTTTTTTATCTATAATATCACTTTGATGTAAAGAAGAGCGTAAAAGATAAAAATCGGAAACGCTTTGTATAAAAAGATGTTAAGGTGATGTTTGTAAATATTTTCTACATGTATATATTGGAATGTAATAAAATATTTGCGAAATTTAATAACTAATAGATATTAAAAAACTTGCCATAAACTTGACATTCTTAATTAAATATGTTATATTTGCAGTGTAATAACAGAATAGGTAACTAAAAATACACGGATTATGGCTAAGTACAATTTAACAGAAAAAAAAGAGAAGGTAGCCGCCTACCGTAGTTTGGTCAGTCCGCAATTAATGGATGAGTTAAAGGAGAAGATCCTTAATATCATTCTTATTCAGCAGCGTTACAAAGACAAGAATTATTCTGCCAAGCAACTTGCTGAGGACTTAGGAACTAATACGCGCTACATCTCGGCTGTAGTTAATGTGCGATTCCACATGAACTACACGTCATTTGTTAACAAATTCCGAATAGAGGAAGCAATGGCTCTTTTGGTTGATAAGCGTTATCAAGAACTGAATATGGAAGATATCAGTGATATGGTGGGCTTCTCTAATAGGCAGTCTTTCTATGCTTCTTTCTACAAATTAAATGGTGTCACACCTCGTGACTACAGAATGCGCCATTTGGCACAACCCTCTTCAGAAGAAGTGCGTTTGAAAAAACCACTTAAGAAATGAATTAAAACAAAATGATAGAATCGATAGGAGAAGAAGCTTTTAACTTTCAGGATGAACGGTTTGCCGATATACAAATGTTACGATATCGGCTCCCGGATTTCGAATCACTGACAATTCGGCAAAAACAGCTAATTTATTGCTTGTCAGAAGCAACACTATTTGGACGTGATATAACGTTTGATCAATTTGGCAAATACAACCTCCGTATTAGAAAAACTTTAGAGGCTGTTTATTTGAACTTCAATGGTGATAGGTTAGAACATAATTTTCGTGCTTTAGAAGAATATCTGAAGCACGTTTGGTTTGCCAGTGGTATTTATCATCATTATGCTTGCGACAAATTCTCACCTTTATTTACGGAAGTTTTTTTTCGTAATGAAGTCTTAGCAATTGATTCTAAGTTGCTTCCACTTAATGATGGAGAGAGTGTTACTTCTTTACTTAACGAATTGTGTCCAGTAATCTTTGATCCAACGATTCTTCCAAAGCGAGTTGATAAGTCAGATGGTAAAGATATTGTACGCTCTTCTGCTTGCAATTATTATGACGGAGTTTCTCAGCATGAAGTTGAAGAATTCTATGCTAAGTTAAAGAAAGATGGTCCAACAAATGAAGCTCCATCCTATGGATTAAATTCTACTCTTGTAAAAGAAGGTGATTCTATCCGTGAGGATGTATGGAAGATTGGTGGCAAATATAGTGCAGCAATCGAAAAGATTGTATATTGGTTGAATAGTGCAAAGGACTTTGTTGAAAACGACCAACAGCTTCATGTTATAAATCTGTTGATTCGCTATTATGAGACAGGTGACCTTCATGATTTTGATATCTACTCTATTGAGTGGTTACGTGAGCAAGAGGGTAGAATAGACTTTATTAATGGTTTTATAGAAGTTTATGGTGACCCAATGGGATTGAAAGGTTCTTGGGAAGGCATAGTCGAATATAAAGACCTTGAAGCAACTCATCGTACGCAGGCTATATCAGCCAACGCACAGTGGTTTGAAGACCATTCGCCAGTTGATCCTCAGTTCCGCAAGGCTATTGTGAAAGGTGTCACAGCCAATGTTATATGTGCAGCAATGTTAGGAGGAGACGAATATCCTGCTTCTGCTATTGGAATTAATTTACCAAATGCAGACTGGATTCGTACAGAACATGGCTCAAAGAGTGTCACGATTTCTAATCTTACACATGCATATGATATGGCTGCTAAGGATAACGGATTCCGTGAGGAGTTTGTTATTGATGCTGATACTTGTAAGTTGTTGGATTTATATGCGGATAAAACAGATAATCTTCATACAGATCTTCATGAGTGTTTAGGTCATGGTAGTGGACGATTATTGCCAGGGACTGACCCTGACGCACTAAAAAATTATGGTAACACAATTGAAGAAGCACGTGCTGACCTCTTTGGATTATATTATATAGCTGATCAAAAACTTTTAGAACTTGGACTTTTAGACAGTAAAGAGGCATACAAGGCACAGTATTATAGCTATATGATGAACGGTCTGCTCACACAGCAAGTTCGCATAAAACCAGGAAAGCAGATAGAAGAGTCGCATATGCAGAATCGTGCACTTATTGCACAATGGGCAATGGAGTTGGGCAAGGCGAATAATGTTGTAGAACTTATTACTTGTGAAGATAAGACCACAAGTGAATCTAAAACATATGTTCGCATTAACGATTATGATGCTTTACGCAATATTTTTGCTTATCAACTTGCAGAGATACAGCGTATAAAGAGTGAAGGTGACTTCGAAGCTGCACGAACGTTAGTAGAGAAGTATGCTATCAATCTTGACCCTGTACTTCATGCAGAAGTTCTTCGAAGGTATGAGGGTTTGAATATTGCACCTTATAAAGGATTTATCAATCCTATTCTGAAACCAGTTTATAATGAACTTGGTGAGACGATAGATGTTGTTGTTGATTATTCTGAGTCTTACACAGAACAAATGCTACGTTACTCTCGAGATTATCAAACTCTTTAATGGAATAGAGTGTGTTTATATTCTACTATATGAATACAATAATATAAAGCTATTCCCGATAATGGTAAACAAGTTAGAAAATAAAAGCAGGATGCCAAGTGGTATCCTGCTTTTATTATTTAAATATACTGTTCTGTAAATATTGTCCACATGAAAATAGTGCTCTACTATATATCATAATGAACCTCTTATTTTACTTTTAGTTGATGTATTTATGTTCGGCACAAGTAGTGTTGATGCTCAACACGTATTGTGTTGTTGGTAAACACCAATGGTGCGAAGTACTAAATACAATTCAACTTACTAACAAAGTTGAATCAACTTTACGTTAGGAAAAAGCTACACTACCATAAGCAAACAAAGTTTACTTGATGAATTGAGTTAATCTTTCAATGATAATGCTATATTATCCATTTAAAAGAAGCTCCTAATGAAGGCGTATGCTAATAAACTTTTTCAGAACAGTACTATTACTTATAATGCGTTCTTTTTCACTTTCTCCACATAAGCATCAATAGCCGCAACGGCTGTGATGTTCACGATATCACGTACAGAGCACTCAAAATCAGTGAAGTGAATAGGCTTATTAAGACCCATCTGAATAGGGCCAATAACCTCTGCTTCTGGACTCAATGCCTGCAAAAGTTTATAACCACTGTTGGCAGAAGACAAGTCAGGGAAGATGAGCGTATTAACATCTAATCCTTTCAAACGAGTGAATGGGAACTTCTCATCACGTAGTTCTTTATTTAAGGCAAAGTTAACCTGCATCTCACCGTCAATTGTCATGTCAGGATACTCCTTTTGCAACTTTTCAACAGCAGTATGTACCTTTAATGGAGAACCTTCCTTATCAGAACCAAAGTTAGAGTAGGAGAGCATTGCGATAGCAGCCTTATCATTGAAGAAGCTAACAGAGTTAGCAGCTAACTTTGCAATGTCAGCCAACACTTCAGCGTCAGGATGACGATTAATAAGTGTGTCTGCTATGTAGAATACACCCTTCTTCGTATTCAAAATATGCATAGTACCAAAGTGTTTGTACTCTGGACGAATACCAATAATATCCTTTGCTACCTTAATCGTATTGCTATATTTGGTATATAAACCAGTGATAAACGCATCAGCATCGCCATTTTCAACCATTGACATACCGAAATAGTTACGCTCATACATCTTATCATATGCTTCCTCAAAGGTATAACCCTCACGTGCACGCTTTTCTGCTAAGTGCTTTGCATAAGTAGCACGACGTCCCTGCTCCTTATCCGCACGCATATCAACAATCTCAATATCTGAAATATCAAGTTTCAAACGGTTGGCAACACGATTTAGACGGTCAGGGTTTCCTAATAAGATAGGAACACAGATTCCCTCTTGTTTAGCTTGTACAGCAGCTTTCATCATAGTCTGGTGACCGCCTTCAGCAAATACAATACGTTGTGGATGCTGTGCAGCAGTGGCATGGAGCGTATGTGTCAACTTTGTTTCCTGACCTAACATCTGAAGCAGGTGCTGCTTGTAAGTCTTGAAATCCTTGATAGGAGTGCGTGCTACACCACTGTCCATAGCAGCCTTAGCAACAGCTGCACTAACTTCCGTAATCAGTCGTGGGTCAACTGGTTTTGGGATAAAGTATTTAGGACCGAATGTAAGGTCATTTACATGATAAACCTGATTAACAACGTCTGGTACTGTCTGTTTTGCCAATTCAGCAATAGCATGGACTGCAGCCATCTTCATCTCCTCATTGATTGCCTTGGCATGAACATCCAATGCACCACGGAAAATGTATGGGAAACCAATCACATTATTAATCTGGTTAGGATAGTCTGAACGGCCAGTTGACATGATTACGTCTGGACGTGCTGCAATAGCATCATCGTATGATATCTCAGGAACAGGATTAGCCAATGCAAAGACGATCGGATTCTCATTCATTGAACGAATCATATCCTGTGTCAGAATATTACCCTTTGATAATCCAACAAATACGTCAGCCCCCTTAATAGCTTCCTCCAAAGTGTGAACATCTCGACGGTCAGTAGCGAAGAGAGCCTTCTGTGGTGTAAGATTCTTTAAATCAGAAGTGATAACACCCTTTGAATCGAGCATTACAATATTCTCTTTCTTTAGACCTAAAGCCATATAAAGCTTAGTACATGAAATAGCTGCAGCACCTGCACCATTAACAACTAACTTCACATCAGCAATGTTCTTGCCAGCTACCTCCAGTGCATTCTTCAAACCAGCAGCAGAGATGATAGCAGTTCCGTGCTGGTCATCATGCATAACAGGAATATCAAGTGTCTTCTTTAGACGCTCCTCAATAGCAAAGCATTCAGGTGCCTTGATATCCTCAAGATTGATACCACCAAAGGTTGGAGCAATCTTTTCTACAGCTTCACAAAACTTATCAGGGTCCTGTTCGTCTACTTCTATGTCGAAAACATCAATACCACCATATATCTTAAACAGTAAGCCCTTACCTTCCATTACAGGCTTACCACTCATAGCACCGATGTTACCCAATCCTAAAACGGCAGTTCCATTACTGATAACTGCAACCAAATTTCCTTTGTCGGTGTATTTATATACGTCGTCTGGATTTTGCTGAATTTCTAAGCATGGGTATGCCACGCCAGGCGAATATGCCAGACTAAGGTCTGTCTGTGTACTATAAGGTTTTGTAGGCGTTACTTCAATTTTGCCAGGACGTCCGCTGTTATGATATTCCAAAGCGGCTTCTTTTGTTACCTTGACCATAGTTAATCTTTTTACTTTTAATATTACAAAAATGTATATTTGACTTACAAAGTTAATAAAATCCACTCTAAAACAGATGTCATTATGAAAGTTTTTTGTAATTTTGTCGCAAAAATAAAGTTTAATGTATAATACAGCTACAGAAACCACTTATCGGCAAGAACTTAAAGAGAAGATTCTCATTACTGCCATAAACCTTTTCCATAAACATGGAATAAGGAGTGTTAAGATGGATGATATTGCCAATGAACTTAAGATATCAAAGCGTACACTCTATGAAATATACAGCAATAAGGAAGAACTGCTGTTAGAAGTCGTGCGACGTGATAAGCAAAGAGAGAAACGACGGCTGGACGAGATAGGCAGAACTGGATCGAACGTAATTAATATAATTATAGAAATCTGCCGTTTCCGCTTAGAAGAGTTTAGTCAGA
The DNA here is from genome assembly GCF_000144405.1 of Prevotella melaninogenica ATCC 25845. Classification (NCBI taxonomy): domain Bacteria; kingdom Pseudomonadati; phylum Bacteroidota; class Bacteroidia; order Bacteroidales; family Prevotellaceae; genus Prevotella; species Prevotella melaninogenica. Next base: position 584,955 of record NC_014371.1, on the reverse strand, counting down.
TTAACCCTCTCTTCTTTGAAGAAATACATAAATATCCAGAGTTATTGGCTTATGTCCGTAGGGTGCATGATGAAAGAGAAACCGATGCCCATGCTTTTATACAGCGTGGTATAGATGAAGGTTTGTTTCTTCCTAATTTAAATTATAATATCGTACGTACAATGACAGTTGCTTTACAGAATGCTATTATGAATCAATATCTTTATAAGAAGTACGATATAAAGGAACTGGCACATGTTAGTATATTATTCTTTATACGCGCTTATTGCACAATGAAAGGCGTTAAGTTGTTGGATGAAGAACTAAATTCTCTTCCCTTGTCTTAGAGTGAATAATCAATATACTATGTTTTTTTGCATTTTAAAAGTGATGCATTTAGGTAAAAGATAATTAGTAAATGAAAGATAATACATATAAGACATTGCTGTTAACATTATTAGTAGCATTGTTTCTTTTTCTGCTTCATTTTCTTCCTACCTTCAAGATAGGAGATGCGAAGCTCCGAGAGATAGACATTCTGAGTGATCTTGCACAAAAGAAGAAAGTACTTGAAGACGTCATACCTTCCCCAAAGAAACCTTCTGCTATTGTTGCTTATGATAAAGAAGGAAAGGTTATAGATTTTAAGGAAGAATGGCCTAAGGGTACAGAGCGTATCGTTGATTATTCTGCAGGTAAACCTGGTGGACTTGATCATTTCTATAGTCAACTTAATATGTTGGCTCAGAAGCAAGCAGTTGGTCGTCCTGTTCGTATTGCCTATTTTGGTGATTCATATATAGAAGGAGACATCTTATTAGCTGATTTACGTGAAGACCTTCAGAAGCAGTATGGTGGTTATGGCGTAGGTTGGATAGATGCTGGTAATGATCTTGACCAATACAAGCATACAGTGGATAATAAATTCACGGGACTTACCGAACATATGGTTAAGAAACCAGCAAGCTATGATGTTAATCAAGCAGGTATTGCGGAGCGTTATTATACAATGAATGGACAAGCTACTATGTCTTATGCTCCTTTTTCATTGTCTCATGACTACAGTCGCACTGAAAAATGGGCAAGCACATGGCTTTATCTTCGTTCAAAGGGAGGTGCAAACGTAACCTTTGAAATTGATGGTGGTAAGACAAGTACGCAGCGCGTCAATCCGTCGCCAGCAGTACAAGCTGTAAAGATGGATGGTGTTACTTCTCATGCAACAATAAAGGTGAATGGTTCTAATACTGTTCTCTTTGGTACATCACAAGAGGGACGCGAAGGTATTGTTGTTGACAACTTTAGTATGCGTGGCTCTTCTGGAACATCATTGGCAAAACTTCCAGAACAGATGTTGAAGGAATTTGCTCTTGTTCGTCCGTATGATCTTATTGTATTTCAGTTTGGTGTCAATGCTGTAGATGCAGAGACAACACCTGAGCGATTGAAGAAGTATATGGCTGACATGAAGCTTGTTGTAGACCTCTTCCACAAGTGTTTCCCTGAAACGAGCATTCTTATTGTTAGTAGTCCTGACCGTGGCTCAAAGACTTCACCTGATGGTACAATGAAGGGAGTTGAGATGTTGGTGGGCTATCAAGAACAACTTGCTGCCGATTGCCATGTCGGCTTCTATAATCTTTTCCGTGCTATGGGTGGTCCAGGTACGATGATGCGCATCGTAGACGAACAGAGTATGGGTACAAAGGATTATGTACACATTAATTATAAAGGTGGTAAATATGTCAGTCAGCGTATTTTCAAGTCTATTGTAGCAGGACAAAAGAATTATACAAGACGTGAGAAATTAGTTGAAGAGTAAGTATTTATTAGTACAACATAGAAACAGATGGATTTAAGTAATTTGTTCAGCCAATTCATGGCTATATTAAAAATCTTCCTACAGAATATAGAGTCATATGTCTCAGGCCTTGATTTTACAAAGGTAGCTGATATCTTGCTCTATAATCCACGCGAACCGCTCCTTTTCTCATCAGGTGCATTCCTTTTTATCTTCCTTGTCTTTATGATAGGTTATTACTGTCTGCGAAACAAGGTTGATGCAAGACTTCTCTTTGTGACGCTCTTCTCTTATTATTTCTTTTATAAGAGTAGTAGCTTCTATTTCCTATTGTTACTTATCGTAACTGTCAGCGACTTCTATATTGCAAGACGTGTTGCTAAGGGAAAGCACCCTAAGTTGTGGTTGGCTTTAACACTGTTGATAGACCTTGGATTGTTGGCTTACTTTAAGTATACCAACTTCTTTGCTGGAATGGTTACACAGATGATTGGTGGAAACTTCCAACCTTGGGATATTTTCTTACCAGTAGGAATTAGCTTCTACACCTTTAAGACAATTTCATACGTTGTAGACATATACAGAAAGAAGGCTGAACCAATGGAGTCATTGCTTGACTATGCGTTCTATGTCAGCTTCTTTCCAACACTTCTTGCTGGTCCGATTACGCGTGCAACAGACTTCGGACCACAGATTCGCAAGCCGTTACATATCAGCCGTGAGATGTTTGCTCAGGGAGTATTCTTTATTATCATTGGTCTTTTTAAGAAAGCGGTTATCTCTGATTATATCTCACAAAACTTTGTAGATCGTATCTTTGACAACCCAACGCTCTTCTCTGGTGGCGAGGTTCTTCTTGGTCTTTATGGCTACTGTATTCAGATTTACTGCGACTTCTCTGGCTATTCTGATATGGCAATTGGTATTGCATTGCTGCTTGGATTTAAGATTCCAATGAACTTCAATGCACCGCTTACAGCCGATTCCATGACTGATTTCTGGCGTCGTTGGCATATTTCGCTTTCAACTTGGATTCGTGATTATGTCTATATCTCACTTGGTGGAAACAAGAAGGGAACACTTCGTATGTATTTCAATCAGATGGTGGCTATGACAGCTTGCGGTCTTTGGCACGGAGCTTCGTTGAATTTCATTGTTTGGGGTGTCTTGCATGGTGCATTGGTTTGTGTACATAAGTTCTGGTCTCAGACTGTTTTGAAGCACGATCGTCGTTATCATCCATCTGGTCTTCGTCGGTTTATTTCAGTATTTATTACTTTCCATGTTCTCTGTTTCACATGGTTGTTCTTCCGTTGCAAGGACTTTGATGCAGTGTGGGTTATGGTAAAGCAAATGTTTACGAAGTTCAATCCTTCCGTACTTCCTGACGTCTTTATGGGGTATAAGTATGTATTCTTACTGATGATATTTGCGCTTCTTACGCATTGGATTCCAGACTCATGGCAAAACCGTTGTGTTCGTATCTTAGAGAAGGGTGGTGTCTTACTCTCTGCAATTGCAATTACGATTGTTATCTTTATTATTATGCAGGTAAAGAGTTCTGATATACAGCCATTTATTTACTTCCAGTTCTAATTGGCTCTTGATATAAAAGACAGCGCATAGGGTTAAACTAAATGTTAGATTAACTGTATGCGCTGTTTTATTTGCTTCTTATAATCTACGTTGATAGCTGTCTTTGCTTTGCGAAAAAATACTTACAAAAAGCTGAGTAGATATGCTTTAAATAAGCAAAATAAAAGTCTTAATATGGACTTTTGCAACTAACAGACTATCAGTTAATTATAAAAGTGCTTAGTAATAGGTGCTTAATTAGCCTCCAAAAGGGCGTTAACAGCATCGCAAAAGGGCGTCTTTTGGATGCCAATTAAGCCTTAATTCGAACGCTATTAAGCCTTGTTTAAAATTAAGGATATGAATTTTTATTACAAGACGAGGATTATTAACTTTAAAAGATGATGAGATGAAGTAACTAAAAGTAGACTTATTGTTTTGGATGAATCTCGTTAGTGTTATTATTATAAATAGGTGTAATTGTTGCTAATTTCGCTTTTTTTTATTAAGTTTGCATAATAACTCCTACTTTTTTCTGAAATAAGAAACCATAATGAAGATAGATATAGAAAGCATTAAGTACTTCTTAACTGTTGGTATGTTCATGAAAACTGAGCATAGTTCAAAGCGTAGAAATATGCTAATCAGACAGTTTCAGAAGTTTTATCTGACTGTCAAATTCTTTTTTGTGCGCGATCATGCTGCTTCCACGGCACAACTTTCGTTTTCTACGATAATGGCAATCGTGCCCATAGCATCTATGATTTTTGCTATTGCAAATGGCTTTGGTTTTGGGCAGTTTCTTGAAAAACAGTTTCGAGAAATGTTGTCTGCACAACCCGAAGCGGCTACTTGGCTGTTAAAGCTTACACAGTCTTACCTTGTTCATGCTAAGACTGGACTCTTTATTGGAATAGGACTGATGATAATGCTTTATAGTGTTTTCTCTCTGATTAGAACGGTAGAGACTACTTTTGATAATATATGGCAGGTTAAAGATAGTCGCCCTCTTAGCAGGATAGTCATAGATTATACGGCTTTAATGTTTCTCGTACCTATTAGTATTATCATTCTTTCAGGACTTAGCATCTATTTCTATAGCTTTGTAGAGAATCTAAATGGTTTGCGCTTTCTCGGAACGATTGCGAGCTTTTCACTTCGTTATCTTGTGCCATGGGCTATCCTTACCCTTATGTTCATTGTGCTTTATGTTTTCATGCCCAATGCAAAGGTTAAGATTACGAAGACTATTGGTCCTGCGATGATAGCGAGTATCGCTATGCTTTGCTTACAAGCGGTTTATATACATGGACAGATTTTCCTTACAAGTTATAATGCCATTTATGGTTCGTTTGCAGCACTTCCACTGTTTATGTTGTGGATACTTGCATCGTGGTATATCTGTCTATTCTGTGCAGAACTCTGTTATTTTAATCAAAATTTAGAGTACTATGAGTGTCTGATAGATACAGAAGATATATGTCATAATGACCTTTTAATACTGTGTGCGACTGTATTGAGCCATATCTGTCAACGTTTTGCAAATGGCCAAAAGCCTCAGACTGCATTACAAATAAAGTCTGAAACGCATATTCCTATTCGTGTGATGACGGATATTCTCTATAGATTAAAAGAGGTCAATCTCATCTCGGAGAACTTTTCACCTACTTCTGATGAAGTAACTTATACGCCTACGCATGATACAAATAACATAACTGTTGGTGAAATGATTGCTCGTTTAGAGTCTACTCCAGCATCTGATTTTGCGCTTTTAGGTTTCTCTCCTAAAAAAGCATGGAACCATGACATATATAATAGGGTGGGAAGTATACGCGAGATTTATCTTAATGAGTTGAAATCAATCAATATTAAAGAACTAATAAGTTATTCAGAGAAGTAAAGGATTATCTTGGATTTAGTGGTATACTTCGTTGATTGTTTTTGAGAAGGATAATATTGTAACACTAAACCATCTGATATTCTCTTCCAAACGAATATGATAACATAATAAAAGAGCCAGTTCTGCAATAGAAAACTGGCTCTTTTATCGTACCTATAAAATCTTGTTTTATCTATGAAGTATGATTTTTGTTACAACTCCTAAATGATGTTTCGCTTTTAGAAGCTAACAAAAGCATCATCTTCTATACTTAATGAGGTTTTTCAAGATTTTGTTATTTCGATTTGTTAAGACAATAAAGTCAAAGTTTATTAAAAATAAAAAGTCCCAGACTGTTGGTCTGGGACTGAAAGATTACTTGTCTCACGACAACTAATCTTCTAACCTTAATAATCTAATACCATGAAAAACACGTTGTAAAGATATCTAAATCTTGTTATATTTCCAAATATACAATGTTAAATAAGGTAAATATTAAGATTTTATCTCCTAACTTTTGAAATATCTCTACAATTGTGCCTTTACGGGTCTATTTTATACTATTGAGCAAACCAAGTTTGCCATCGTTTACTAACTTAACGATGAGTTCACCAAATAAAGTATTTTGCCATGCAAACCACTCACGTGTAAATTTGTTAGCATCATCCTTATAAAAACTCTCGTGGATAAAGCCTGTTCCGGCATCAGTATTCATTAACATTTCAATGCACTGTCGAATTTCCTTATCATCTTTTGATGTGAAAGCCCGCATCATGATAGACATTGGCCATATCATATCGTTACCAATATGTGGACCACCAATACCCTCGCCAGCCTTGCCACGATGGAAATAAGGATTATCCTCACTCCATACATAACGGCGAGTGTTCTGATAGATTGGGTCGTCTACGCTTACATCACCAAGATATGGCATAGCTAACAGACTTGGTACGTTTGCATCATCCATTAAGAAGTAGCTTCCAAAGCCATCTACTTCATAAGCATATATCTTACCATATTTAGGATGTTCGTATATAGCATACTTCTGTAAAGCATCATTTACCTCATTAGCAAGGTCGGTACATTGAGTAGCAAGAACTGTATTCTTATTTATCTTGGTTAAAATCTCTGCTGCTTTGCGAAGAGAAGATACTGCCATAAAGTTTGATGGAACAAGAAATTGTAGAGTCGTCGCATCGTCTGAAGGACGAAAAGCAGAAGCAATCAGTCCTACAGGCTTAACAGGTGCACCCCAACCTGCATTGTTCATTGTGTCAAGTGCACGGTCAGTAACACGTAAGAACTTATAGGTTCCTCTGCCGTCTTTCTTCTGCTGCTCATGGAAAGTCTTTAGAATGTTCTCTACTGCCTTAACCCATTCTGGACCAAAAACACTTGTGTCGCCTGTTACTTTCCAATATTCATATGCAAGGCGGATAGGGTAACAGAGTGAGTCAATCTCAAACTTACGTTCGTGTAACTCTGGTTTCATATCCGTTTCATCGGTCATCCAACGGCCATTTGGGTCTGGCTTATGATTGAATGCATTAGCATATGGATCGATGTTGATACATTTAAATTGGCGATTAATAACACCAGCTAACATCTTCTTCAGTTTCTTATCCTTTCCTGCTAATTGTACGTATGGCCATACTTGTGCGCCTGAATCGCGAAGCCACATAGCAGGAATGTCACCAGTATAAACGTAAGTGTCAGGTGTTCCATCAGCTTCCTCACCATAGTGAACAGTAGTATCGAGTGTGTTTGGGAAGCAATTCTCAAACATCCATGCCAAACGTTTATTGGTTAACTTCTTTATAATATTCTGTATTTCCTTCTCAACAGCTTCTGAGCGGAAAAGTCTTTCTGTTTCTTTAGGGCGTTTCGAGATGAAAGTCACTGCATCTGCAGGGCAGGTGAGTTGGTTTGCTGATACCTTATTAATATTGTCAGCATTGATTGGTTGCGCCTGTAATGCCATTAGCGCAACGAATGTTGATGTGATATAGGTTATCTTTCTCATACGTTATGATTTAGTTTTATTGATACATATTGATGCTGTCAATAATCTGATAAACTTCTTCATCAGTCATTGTCGGATTGCAAGGGAGGGAGAGTTCTTGGTGATGGATGAACTCTGTAATAGGATAATGTTGCTCGTTCCATTCCTTATAAGCCTCTTGCTGATGTGGTGGAATGGGGTAGTGTATCATCGTTTCAATACCATTATCTTTGAGATATTGTTGCAAACGATTACGAGATGGACAGAGAATAGGGAATATGTGATAAACATTATCTCTGTCATTATCCTTTATCAATCTTATTTGTGGGTTGTTAATGCCCTCTAAGTATGCTTTAGCAATCTGCTTTCTACGTTGGTTTTCTTTATCGAGATAGGGGAGTTTTACATTGAGAACGGCAGCTTGAATTTCATCCATACGGCTATTCTTTCCCTTGAAGGAAAACTCATATTTGCGTGTAGATCCATAGTTGGCAAGGCTACGAATAGTCTGTGCCAACTGTTCATTATCGGTTGTCACAGTTCCTGCATCACCTAAGGCACCAAGATTCTTGCCTGGATAAAAGCTATGTGCGGCTGCATTTCCAAGGCTTCCTGTACGTTTGTTACCAAAGTGACAGCCGTGCGCTTGCGCATTATCTTCAAGCAGTAAGAGGTTATGGTGTTTACAAATGTCGCCAATGAAAGGTATATAGGCACATCTTCCATAAAGGTGTACAAGCATAATGGCACGTGTACGAGAGGTGATAGCTTGTTCAATCTGTTTCTCATCAATCTCTAAAGTGTTGATATCCGGTTCTACAAGGATAGGGGTAAGGTGGTTTTCGGTGATGGAAAGGATAGTTGCTATATATGTATTGGCAGGAACTATAACCTCATCACCTTCTTTGAGAAGTCCTAACTCTATATAGGCACGGAAGATAAGACAGAGTGCATCAAGCCCATTACCACATGTTACACAGTACTTTGTACCAATGTATTGTGCATAATTCTTTTCAAATAAAGCTATATGCTCCCCCTGCAGATACCAGCCAGAACGTAGTACCTGATTAACAGCTGTAGTAATCTCTGATTCATGTAATGCTGTTATTTTTTGAAGTGAGAGATAGTTTATCATGTTTATTCTTTAATGAAGTAGGTTGAGTATGGTCGGGATCTTTATATTACTCTATGATAGTATCTGTTTCCCACTCATAATAGTCATAGCATACACCTCGTCCTCCAAAGCCTTCTTTTTGAAAAATAAGCGTTGTGTTTAGAATCTTTCCTTCCTCTTCTGTGCTTTTACCAAAGTCAAAGAAGCCCTTATGATTGGCATATACATTATTAAGAATATAGTCAAAGAGAAGATCGATAGCCCCAAGCCTTTTCCCTTCTGGAGATGCTGAGATATACTGAGAATGAACGACTCGTGGCATTTCATAAATGATAGTACCCCCAATAGCTATCCCTTTGTCATTATATGCCATGAATAGTCTAATCGAGTTAGGGAACCGACTGTGGAGTAAAGTTAACTCTTCAAGGGAGTGTACAGGGTGAGTAGCATACTTATTGGTGAGGTTCTTATCGAGAATATCCCAAAAAGTTGCAAGGTCTTGACTCTCCCGAACTGTCACGCCAGCACGTTTGGCCTTCCTAACTCCACTTCGACGACTCTCATTGAACTTTATATGTGAATCGAATGGAATAGTACTTGAGATGTCACGAGCCGTTAGTTTTGCATGACAAATATATGTTAGCGCATAGAGATCTTCCTCAGCAGGATGACAATGGTATATCCATGGCGTAGGTTTATAGATAACTCTTTGTACTCCAGAATGGTAAAGATATTCATTAATCTTTATGAATATCTCGCAAATCTCTGCTGTAGTAGCCTGTTTCTTTGTTATAAGTCCACCGTAAGTTAATCCTTGATGAGAGTAAAGTGTGTCGCCTAAACGATTAGCAGGTAAGAGTGCATAGAGCTGTCCTTTTCGATAAATCATCAGCGAAGCGTCTTGAAACCTATCTGCATGATAATCCATATAAGAACGATTGAAGAGGAATGTTCCTTGTCGTGAATCCTCAATAAACTCGTTCCACGCTTGTGCTTGTTCTTGCGTGTATTGCTTTACTTCAAACATTATATTTTAGGATTGCATAAAAGAAGATAGTCTGAACGGTCTTCTTTTATCCTTTTATATCTAATCTATGGTTTTACCTTTATCCTTTCTTAGAACACTTATAGTTAAGAAACTCTGTGTATTCACGGATATAATCATTCTCTTCAAAAGAATCTTCTGCCAAAACAAGGCATACGGCTCCTGATGAAAAATCATCGAGCGTACGCCAGGTATCAGTCTCAACTAAGAGTCCTTGATAAGGATGATTCAAGAGAAAAGATTGCTTATCACGTCCATTATCGAGGGTAACAGTAAAGGAACCGCTAACAGCAATGATGAATTCTCGGCAATGTTTATGGGCATGACCACCACGGCAAGCACCTGAAGGTACATCGTATGTCCAATAAACACGAGAAATGTTGAAAGGAATATCCTTCATTCCCTCAGCAATAGAGAGGTTACCACGTGGGTCAACCATCTTTTGTAAGGAGATAATCTTTCCTATTGAAGCTTCTGTTTCTTTCATTCTTACAGCCTTTAGACTATTCAGTCTTTATTTCTTCATATAGGGATCTGTACCCAATACGGTTGCTGCAACACGCTTAGTCTTATCACGAAGTGCATCCATATCTGTTCCTACTTCTCCATAACAGAGTGCTACACCCATACGACGACCCACGTGAGCAAATGGTTTACCGAATATACGTAGGCGTGTTCTATCTTCGTTGCAAGCATCTAATAGGTTGTATGATAAAGGTTTGTCAGTCTCAATAGGAGAAAGAATTACAGCAGAACAACCTGCATGTTCAAGGTGAATAGCAGGGATTGGGAGTCCCATTACAGCACGGAAATGAAGTTCAAATTCGCTGAAGTTGGTTGTATGTGCCAATGTGACCATACCTGTATCATGTGGACGAGGTGATAATTCTGAGAAGATTACTTCTCCCTTCTTTGTTAAGAAGAACTCGACTCCCCATATACCATATCCGGTTAGTGCGCGTGTCACTTCATTAGCAATATGTTCTGCCTGATGTAATGATTCTTCTGAGATGGCATATGGTTGCCAGCTTTCACGATAATCACCACCTTTCTGTATGTGTCCAATAGGTGGACAGAAGAGGGTAGGGCCATTCTTCTGTGTCACTGTAAGCAGTGTAAACTCACTCTCAAATTCAATAAACTCTTCAATAATCACCTCCTTCACATCGCCACGTGCACCATCCATCGCATTCTTAAACGCTTCTTCGAGTTCTTCATCATTGTGAACATAACTCTGACCATGTCCACTTGAACTCATTAAAGGTTTAACGACACATGGGAAACCAATCTCGTCAGCTGCAGCTTTGAACTCATCATATGTCTTTGCATAGAAGTATTTGGCAGTTCTTAAACCTAAGTCGCGTGCTGCAAGGTCGCGTATGGCACGACGATTCATTGTGAAGTTTACAGCACGTGCTGATGGAGCAACTTGTATTCCACGTTCTTCATAATCAAACAAACGTTCAGTTCTGATTGCTTCAATCTCAGGAATAATCAAGTCCGGTTTGTGCTTATCTACAATAGCATCAAGGGCTGTACCATCAAGCATATCTATTACTTCAGACTCATCAGCTACCTGCATGGCTGGTGCATTCTCATAACTATCGCAAGCAATGATATATTGTCCAGCACGTTTAGCTGCTATAACGAACTCTTTGCCCAGTTCGCCTGAGCCTAATAACAAGATTTTTTTCATTTGAAGATGTGTTGTCTATCTTTTGTTTGTGAGAAGGTTTTACCCCCTCGCCGTATAATGAAGAGTTAGACGAGGGTGTGAGATTATATTTTAGTAGATTTATTATCTTCCTTTTTTTGTGTACATCATGTCATAGTACTTTTGGTAATCTCCAGAAGTAACCTCTTGAATCCAGTCTTGATGCTCTAAGTTCCAACGGATAGTTTTTACAATACCGTCAGCAAACATTGTTTCAGGATACCAACCTAACTCATTCTTTATCTTTGTTGGGTCAATGGCATAACGTGCATCATGACCAAGACGGTCTGGAACATGTGTGATTAACTCTTCATTTATCCAACTAATATCAATGTCACCATTTGCGTCTTTGACCTGCTTCTTGAGGATAGTACGGAGGTTCTTATCCTCTGCCATCATATCATGGATAGTCTTTATTGTGAGTTTAACGATGTCGATATTTTTCATTTCATTATGTCCACCAACATTGTAAACTTCACCTACACGACCTTCACGTACAACCATATCAATAGCTTTGCAATGATCCTCTACATACAACCAGTCGCGTACATTCAAACCCTCACCATATACTGGGAGTTTCTTTCCCTCGAGGATGTTATTGATAATTAATGGAATCAATTTCTCTGGAAAGTGGTAAGGACCATAGTTATTTGAACAACGTGTAATACTGATAGGCATATGATAAGTGTCGTGATAAGCCATTACAAAATGGTCAGCACTTGTCTTGCTGGCAGAATATGGGCTATGTGGGCAGAGTGGAGTCTCCTCTGTAAAGTAGCCTTCTGCTCCCAATGAACCATACACCTCGTCTGTTGATACCTGATGATAACGCTTGCCTTCCTTCCATGTAGGATAACCCTGCTCGTCCTTACCTGTCACCCATGCACGACGTGCAGCATCCATAAGGTTCTGTGTACCAAGAATGTTTACAGAAAGGAACAACTGTGGATCTTCAATAGAACGGTCAACATGACTTTCTGCTGCAAAGTTAACGAGATAGTCAATGTCATATTCAGCAAAGAGTTTGTCGGCAAGTTCACGATCACGAATATCACCCTTTACAAAGATGCAACGCTCGTTATCAATATCATCTTTGATAGTACCGAGGTTACCTGCGTATGTAAGTGCATCGAGGACAATAACCTTAATATCTTCATTCACATACTTCTTATGAAGTAAATACTTAATGTAGTTTGCTCCGATAAAACCGGCAGCACCAGTTACCAAATAAGTTTTCATATCTATGTTATTTAAAATGTTTGTTATTCCTTTGGGTAAGTTTTAATAGTCTTTGATTGTAATCGAATCTTAATATTGTTCTTTTACAATTCAAATTTATTTATTTTCTTGTTGTTTATTTCCTAATGTTATAACCTCGCAATCAGTAAATTTATCACCTTCGATGGTTAATCTCACTAAAGTTCTTTCTTTATGCCATCCACGAAGACCAGCTGCACCAGGATTGATATGAAGTAGGTTTAGTGTCTTGTCGAATTGTATTTTGAGAATATGTGAATGTCCATCAACAAAAAGGTTGGGTGGAGAAGCATAGAGCATACTCTGTACTGAACGGTCATAACGTCCAGGATAACCTCCAATATGTTTAAGTAGCACGTCAACATCTTCGCATTTAAAGCGTAGAACATCCCGATAGCGGTTGCGCATAGTGTAATCATCTATATTCCCACATACAGCGCGGAAGATGGGTTTCATTGCCTCAAACTTATCCGCAACTTCTAATGAACCTATATCACCAGCGTGCCAAATCTCATCACATTCCCCAAGATAGTATTCGTATTTATCATCCCAGTAGCCATGAGTATCAGAGATTATACCAATTCGTTTCATTAAAGACTTTTCCTTTTGATAAAATCAGCTATCAGATCCTTTGTTTTTTCTAAGCCAAGTATACTGGCATCAATGCAAAGGTCATAACTTTCAGCATGCCCCCAAACCTTTGTTGTGTAATAGTTATAGTATTTGGCACGCTCGCTTTCTCCATTTTCAATAAACTTACGAGCTTCTTCTTTAGAGCATCCACGTCGCTCACATACATTAGCAACACGAGTGTCCATTGATGCTGTTATAAAGATATTGATGGTGTTTGGATTATCACGTAATACGTAATCTGCTGTTCTACCAACAAACACACAGCGTGGGTTCTGCTTTGCTACTTCACGAATGGCATCGCTTTGGAACTGATAAAGACTTTCCTGTGAGAAGTTGCTCTTATAAAAGTCATTGTCACCTAAGAGAGGAAGGTGTATATGAAAGTGCCCTTTCATAAATCCTTTTTGCTCGTCGTTTTGCTCAAAGAACTTCTCTGAAAACCCACTTTCCTTAGCTGCAATGTTAAGAATCTCACGGTCATAGTATTGGCAATCGAATTCTTCAGCAAGCATCTTGGCGATAATATGACCACCACTGCCTATCTGACGACCAACGTTTATGATTAGTTCCTTTTCCATATTTAGATTCTTTATTTATGAATTTAAGTTTTGATTGTTCACACTTTGTTGTTTCAACCGACGCATATAAGCCATCATAATGATAGCTGCAACTAATGATGCCAAGAAGTCACTTGAAGGCAATGATGCCCAAACACCATTTAAGTTGAAGAAATGTGGTAGGATAACAAGTAGTGGAATTAAGAATAGTAATTGGCGAGAAAGAGATAAGAAAATGCTTATCTTTACTTTACCAATACACTGAAAGAAGTTTGTTACAACCATCTGAAATCCAACAACAGGATACATCATCATGTTTATTTGAATAGCCTTAATTGCTTGGCGAATTAATTCTGGGTCCTTTGTGAACATACGTGCACAGTAATATGGGGCTAAATGGGCAATTAGCCAACCTGTAACCATTATCCCTGTTGCAGCAAAGATTGTAAGTTTCAATACACGCATAAGTCTGTCAGTCTGCTGTGAACCATAGTTATATCCTGCTATAGGCTGCATACCTTGGTCTAATCCGATGACAAACATTACAAAAATCATAGCCACACTATAAGCTATGCCGAATGCTCCAACAGCCATATCACCACCGTATCTGACAAGTTGATTATTCATAAAGATAACCACAATGCATGCACAAACATTCATCAAGAATGGTGAAATACCAATAGAGATGATGTTTTCTACCAAATGTCTTTTAAGTCGATAGATTCCACGCTTTAAATGTAAAATCTCATCTTTGTTAGTCAACTGCTTCATCTGCCAGCATAATGCCAATGCTTGAGATAAAACTGTGGCGAAAGCTGCACCACGAATTCCCCAGCCCCAGAGCCTAATAAAGATAAAGTCTAAGACTATATTCATCAAGACGGTGAAAATCGTAGCCATCATTGCCTGACGAGGTTTTGATGCTGCACGAAGTACTGCATTCATTCCAAAGTACATGTGAGAGATGACATTTCCCGCCAAAATAACCTCCATAAAACTGCGGGCATAGGGGATTGTAGCATCACTTGCACCAAAGAATCGTAAGATTGGGTCAAGAAAGATAAGGCAGATAATACCAAATGTACTTCCTATAATCAAATTAAGCGTTACAGTATTACCAAGTATGTTCTCCGCAGTATCATAGTCACGCTGACCTAATTTCACACTGATAGACGTAGATGCTCCTATTCCTACTGCTGCACCAAAGGCTGCACCAAGGTTGATAAAAGGGAATGTAATAGCTAAACCAGATATAGCCATTGGTCCTACGATCTGACCAATGAATATTCGGTCTACTATGTTATAGAGTGAGGCTGCTATCATAGCAATAATTGCTGGGAACGCATATTGTACCAACAATTTACCAACAGGTTTGGTACCTAACTCTAAAGTTGCATTCTTATTATCCATCAAGATTCTATTACTTGTCTACGAATGAATGGAATTCCTCCTTATACTATGCTTGCAAATGTACGAAAAAAAAATGAGAAAACCTATTTGTAGCGTAATGAATTGTAGGTTTATAAAACCTATTATTGCTATTTTTTAGGGTCTTCAGTATTTTGGAGTGATAAAGTTTGCCACTTAAGGTTAGGTTTCTGACGAAATGTCACACGGAGAAAAGGAGAGGACGGAGGATTATTAAAACAAAGCAATGTAGTTATCAAGAATCTGTACGCTATACCTTCGTCGCTCTTTGTGCCGTCAGCACCTGCGTGACATTGCGTTTACCTCCGTCCCCTCCGTGACTCCGTGTGCCTATTATATAAGACTTTTAGTTTGTCACTCCATATTTCGGAAGAACCACAATTTATTCCTATGTCATTTATTTTTGTAAATTATTTTCGTGCAGTTCAAAACCAATACATGCTCTTTTAGCTTCTAAAAGACGCCCAATTGGCTTGCAAAAGGTGCCCTTTAAGCCCCTTACTAACGCCCTTTTGACGTCTTATTAAGCATCTTTTCTCGTGCTACTTTATAACTAATTGATTCCCTGTTGGTTGCAGACTTTCTTCTTATATGTGTTTTTACTGTTAGTTATAGATGTTTTCTTTGAAATTATGTAATGATTTTTCAAGCTCTTGTCAGTAGATTTTCGAAGTCTTAAAATGAGAAGTCTTCAATGATGAAGGGTGATAGTAGGATAGATAAATGACAGTTTTAGCTATGCTTCTGTTTGATGAGTAACCTCGGTTCTTACGTTAAAGCAATACGAAAAGCGCCCACACATTTAACGGAAGAACTAAAAAATTGATTTCTCATCACGTAAATAAATAGGAAAAAAAGGTTTTAAGGCTGAATAAACAAGTCTATAATTTATAAAATACTTCAATCAAATTAGCTTTAATTATATCGATTAAATTACTAATAGATAGTAGTTTAACAAATAAACTTATCCTTCAAAACAAGTAACTAATCTACTTGTAAATTCGCCAACTTGTCTACTTATAAACTTGTTTACCCAGCAACTTGGATTCTATACCAGTTCAACCTTCTCCATTTCCTGCTCTTTGTCGCAGTAATGACATTTAAGAATACCATGTTCCTTGTCGACAACATGGAAGATAGTATCCATAGGTTCATTATTTGTGATACACTTTGGGTTATTGCATCTTACAATGCTCCGAAGCTCATCCGGTGTCACAACCTTCTTCTTCTCTACCACTTCATAGTCATTAATGATGTTCAACACCACGTTCGGTGCCACGACCGACAAACGAGAAATTTCATCATCGGTAAAGAACTTATCGCTCACCTTGATGATTCCCTTTGTGCCTACCATCTTCGATGAGAAGTTGAAACCAATAGTGACAGGTGTGGAGAGCTTCTGGAGCTGTAATAGGTTCACAACCTGAAAAGTCTTCTCTGCTGGAATATGATCTATAACGGTGCCGCTTTCAATAGCAGCTACCAGACGTTCTTTCTTTGACATAATGATATGAGCCTTACTCCGTCTCCTTGATATGAAGGAATGCCTGACAGGGTATTTGTGGGCAGTTTTCTTTGTTCACTCATAGGCATTATGAGTCTATTTCTATTTTTCTTGGATGATTTCTACTCTATCTACGGCATCATCTGCTCTTAACCAAAAGTTTATTTTACGTCTTTTACCTGTGGTGTTAGGCTCGATGGTTATCGTGAGTGTGTTGCCTGTTAATTCTGCTGTGTACCATCTTCCCACAATACCAGTGCTGATAACCTTATTGCCATATTGTGCTGCAGATTCTTCAACAGCCATACTTGCAAATCGCAGAGTTTCGTAGTCAGCGCATACTAACTTATAGGTACCTCCTTCAGCAGGAACTGTTATATTCCTTGGGTCACCAGTGTAGTCTGATGTCCACTTAAAAGTTGTTCTGTGGATATCATCAACTGTATTCTTGCTACAGCTGAATAGGGTGGTTAAAAGAACCAGCAACAACGCTATAAACGTTACATTCTTAAGTTTATTCATGTTCATTAAATGGATATAGTTATATAGATATTATGAGTATATTTTATTTGTTTTGTGTCACTTCTATATGATCGAAGATGTCACCTGCTGTCACATCGATGAATAGTTTGCGTTCTTTGCCAGTTGTATTGGGGAGGAGAGTGATATAAAAAGTATTTCCTTTCGCTAATACATCGTACCAATCATATTGAATATGATGAAAATCTTGCTCTTTACTTGAACCAAAGATGGTTGTGTCTTGAGATGTAACGTTATTAATCCATGGTCCCCCATAATTGGTACATTTTAATTGATAAGTTCCACCTTCTGCTGTAGCAGTAATCTTTCTTGGGTCTCCTTGTCGGTTCGAAGTCCACTTCATAGGATCCCAACGACCATCTTCTGAGTTTAGTTCGCAGCTGAATAGGGTGGTCAAAAGACCCAGCAACAATGCAGCAAACGTTACATACTTAAGTCTACTCATGTTCGTAAAATTGATAAGGTTATTATTCTAAAATTGTTTTATCATTCTTCACCTCTTCCATAGATATACCAAGGCAATGACAGAAGATTGCCTCACGCGCAAAAAGACCATTACGGGCCTGCTCGATATAATAAGCATGTGGACTATCATCAACATCGTATGCTATCTCGTTCACACGTGGCAGCGGATGAAGAATCTTCATGTTAGGACGAGCCAATGAGAGCATATCACGACGAAGGATATAAACATTCTTTACACGTTCATATTCCATTAAGTCAGAGAAGCGCTCTTTCTGTACGCGTGTCATATAGATAATATCTGCGTTAGCAATCACTTCTGGAGTGAAATCCTCATGCTCTTCGAAGTGGATGTTATGTTCACGGCAGTACACTTTATACTCCTCTGGCATAGCAAGTTCCTTTGGCGCGATAAAGTGAAAGGTCGGGTTGAAATGGCGCATAGCCATAAGGAGAGAATGAACCGTTCTGCCGTATTTAAGATCACCAACAAGATAGATGTTTAAGTTCTCCAGTGTTCCTTGTGTCTGATTAATTGTATAAAGGTCAAGCAAGCATTGTGAAGGATGTTGATGTGCTCCGTCGCCAGCATTAATGATAGGCATTGGAGCCACTTCAGAAGCATATTGTGCTGCACCCTCTATGTAATGTCGCATAACAATTGCATCGGCATAATTAGAGACCATGAGGATGGTGTCTTTTAGTGTTTCACCCTTGCTGACACTTGAAACCTTTGCATCGGTAAAGCCAATAACACGTGCACCGAGTCGGTTAGCCGCTGTTTCAAAACTAAGTCGGGTACGTGTAGAAGGCTCATAGAAGAGCGTTGCGATAACCTTACCTTTAAGTAGCTCTCGGTTTGGATGTTTCTCAAACTCTTGAGCCATTTCAATAAGGTAGAGTAGTTGCTCACGATCTAACCCTTGGATATTCACAAAGTTATGCTTTTCCATTTTTGTTTTGTGATGTTTTAGTTCTTTTCTGTTGGTAAAGGTACATTATTATTTTCTAATCAACGAACTATAGAAAGGGAAATATCCACCTATATCAAAAAAACATCTATTTATTTTGCTTATCCATTGATTTACATTATCTTTGCATAATATTTTCACAATTATGAGAAGACACTTTGTACATTTCCTCTGGGGGTCACTTCTTGCCATCTTGGGCTTGGTCTTCGTATTCTTCATCTCTGTATGGAACGGATGGGTAGGGTACATGCCTGATATGGATGAATTGTCTAACCCTATAGATAAGTTTGCTTCGCAAGTCTATTCTTCAGACCAACAACTTATCGGTACTTGGAACGCGGATAACAATAATCGTGTGGCAATCGACTATAATGGACTGTCGCCACACCTTGTTCATGCCCTTGTTGCGACAGAAGATGAACGCTTCTATGAACATTCAGGTGTTGACTTTATAGCCCTTGGACGTGCTGTTGTGAAGCGTGGTGTGATGGGACAGGCAAGTGCTGGAGGTGGTTCTACAATCACACAGCAGCTTGCTAAACAGCTTTTCTCTGAGAAGGCACACAGCACAGTAGAACGTCTTTTGCAGAAGCCTATTGAGTGGATTATTGCAGTGAAGTTGGAACGTTACTTCACGAAGGAAGAGATACTTGCTATGTATTTCAATTATTTTGATTTCCTTCATAATGCTGTTGGTATCAAGCGAGCTGCTAACGTCTATTTCAATAAGGAACCACGTAAGTTGACGGTGACAGAGTCTGCTATGTTAGTAGGACTTTGCAAGAACCCATCAATGTTCAATCCTCTTCGTCATCCAGAGCGTTGTTTGCAACGTCGCAACGTTGTTTTAATGCAGATGGTTAAGTCTGGCTATGTAACGAAAGATGAATATAAAGAATTGTCACAGCGTCCTTTAGGACTTCATTTTACGAGGTCAAAGCCAGTGAGTGGTGCAGGTGATTATTTCCAAGCATTCCTTCGTCAATACATGATGGCAAAGAAACCGGAGCGTGAGAATTATCAGTCATGGCAGAATCGTCAGTTTGTTCTTGATTCAATTGCATGGGAGCAGGATCCACTTTATGGCTGGTGTAATAAGAATACGAAGCGTAATGGTGAGCCTTATAATGTGAATACTGATGGTTTACGTATCTACACGACCATTGATACACGTATGCAGCAGTATGCTGAAGAGTCTGTGCGTAAGCATGTAGGTGGATACTTACAGTCACAGTTCAATCAGGCTATGCATTATAAGAAGAATGCTCCATTCTCATCTAATATATCACGTCGTACGATTAAAGAGATATTGAATCGCTCCTGTCGCCAGACACTACGCTATCAGCGTTTGAAAGAGCAGGGAGCTACACCTGATGAGATTAGACGTAGTTTCCGTACACCACATGAGATGACGCTCTTTACATACCATGGTGATATTGATACGGTAATGACGCCAATCGACTCAATACGTTACTATAAGTCATTCCTCCGTTCAGCCTTTGTTAGTATGGACCCACATACGGGCGCTGTTAAGGCTTATGTAGGTGGTATTGATTATCAACATTTCAAGTATGATGTTGTGATGGGTGGTCGTCGTCAAGTTGGTTCAACTATAAAACCATTCCTTTATGCACTTGCAATGCAGAATGGTATGACTCCTTGTACACTTGCCCCAAACGTACAGCGCACTTATGGTGGATGGACTCCTCGCAATGGTTCACGTGCTCGTTATGGTCAAGAGGTCCCTTTGCGCTGGGCTTTACAACAGTCTAACAACTGGATTTCAGCGTATCTGATTAACCTCCTCGGTCCGTCTCAGTTCGTAAGCATTCTACATGACTTTGGATTGAACAATCCTGATATTGATAAGAATACAAGTCCGGTGTTATGTCTTGGACCTTGTGAGGCTTCTGTTGGTGAGATGGCAAGTGCCTATACAACGTTTGCTAATGGTGGTATTCGTTGTGCTCCGCTCTTTGTAACTAAGATTGAAGATAGCCATGGTAACGTCATTGCTAAGTTCCAACCATTGATGACAGAGGTTATTTCAGAGGTAAGTTCTTATCAAATGATAGATATGTTGCGTGCCGTTATTCAGGGTGGTACAGGTAGTCGTTTGCGTTACGCTTACCATCTTACAGCTGATATTGGTGGAAAGACGGGTACAACAAACAATAACTCGGATGGTTGGTTTATGGGTATTACACCAGAACTTGTCAGCGGTTGCTGGGTTGGTGGTGAAGATCGTGATATCCACTTCGACCACACATCAATGGGTCAAGGTGCTACAACTGCCTTGCCAGTATGGGCTTACTTTATGCAGCGTGTTTATGCTGACAAACGATTAGGATATAATCAAGGTACTAAGTTTGCTATTCCTGCTAAGTTTAATCCTTGTGAGACGGCTGACACTATCAATGTTAATGGTATACAAGAAGAGTACTTCTAAGTGATAATATCTATCTTTAGACGTTGATAGATATATAAGAAAACAGGGACACCTCATCGGGTGTCCCTGTTTTCTTATGTTCATTGGGAATCATTTAAAAGCTGTAAAGATGCTTTTCTATTATATTAAAACAATAAGTTCTTGCTTTTTTGTTTATAATTAGTAAGAAGGTAAATGCTTATAACGATTGATATAAAGCCTCCGCACAACATGTGCGGGGCATTCGCACGATGTGTGCTAAGCGTCTGCAGGTAAGTTGAAAAGGCTAAGACATCGTTATAAATATGATGTATCTTAAGCTCATCTTTATAATCTTAGACCGAATAGGGTTATTAAATAGGACTGTCTATTATAATAAAGAAGGTGTGTTTTGCTTTAACCCAAATCGGTCATTAGGGCACAATATGTATGATTCTTATTACTGTGGTATTGTTTCCTAACATCCTTAATTTTCTTATCGGTATCTTGTCCTTCTTTGTAACTTGACGTAGCCCACTACGCCTGCGTTCCAAAGCCAAACAACCTGCTCGATATTAAAACAAAATATGTTTAGGCTCTAATGACCGATTTGGGTTAAAACTATATTTTTGTCATGTGATAGCCCATACGTTTTAACTGTATGGCTGCACCCATATAATACATTTGGTGAAGTGCTGCCACATATGCTTGAAAGGCATCACTACTACCTGGTGCAATAGGAAGATGACGGAGTAAGCTATTGGTTCGTGCTGCACACTTTCCTACAATAGCAGCAATATCCTTATGTTCTTCAGTAGAAAGAAGTAGAACTTTCTCACAAATATAGTCATCCATGTGGTCATAATCAATACGATCGCGTAGATAAGTGTAGAGATTCTCTACCTTACTATACAACCCCCAGTCTTCATCCCAATATTTAGCTATTGCCATACCGATGTACATCATCCAACCAAGGGAGACGGTAGGGTAGTTGGCAAACTCTCGCATACCATCAGGTAAGTAAGCTTCAGCAATCCCCAACCACTTATCTTCCATGTCTGTAATATCTGGCAACATATTATCTACAAGTTGTTTCCCTTGTAGATAAGTTGTCAAATCCTCTTTGAATTTGTCTTCAAATGAATATCTTAATTGTTCGTCTTGCATTGTTATGTATCTTAAAAGATTGAATTTGTACTACTCAGCCAACTTCTTTTTCACTTCTGCCAATGCTTTAATCCAGTCGGTATCGAGGGAGAACTGAGTAAGATAGTCCTCACTATTGAAGTATACCAAAACAAGATTCTTATCAGGGTCATTGTAGAGTGGGTGATTAATACTTGCATCACGGAATATCTTGAGAATTTGCTCTTTTCTCTTTTGCTTGTCAGCACGTGCATACTCTTTCGTAAAGAGATTAACATACTCATGCATATAATAAGCCATAGAGTCAAGTTGTGCGTTGAGATGAGCAATATCCTTAGTAGAAAGTTGCTTCGTTGTATCAACAAGAGCAGATAATGTTCGAGTATTAAGATAGGTAATTGCGTCAACTTTAAAGGAAGCTGCTTTGCGCACGTTTACATCTTCTTTACTGTCAGTTGCTATCTTGTAAGCACTTGCATATAGTTGTTTCGATACACGCTCCTGCTGGGCATTCACCGTAAGTACAGATGCGAGTAGGAATGAAAGAGCTATTATTCTATTTTTCATACGCTTGATACTTAAATCCTTGTGTTGTTTTAGTTGTTATCTTTGACGTTATTGAAGTTTTATAGGTTTAATGTACATCACTGTGTTCATGAATAAATACAACTGTGTGAGGAGTTTTGTTTATCTTATTCTGTCCGCATTTTTGCGCGCAAAATCTTTCCAAGACCCATAGTGTTTTGCATCTGTTTCTGGCCGACTCATCTGTAAGAAATGACAATAAGCTGCTGCAACAGCATCCGTAGCATCCATAAAATGAGGCATTTGATCGTCACGTAGATGTAATAGCTTTTGTAACATACCAGCAACCTGTTCCTTAGAGGCTGAGCCGTTTCCCGTGATTGCCATTTTAATTTTCAATGGTGCGTATTCTTGAATAGGGACATCGTGGTTAATAGCAGCAGCAATAACAACACCTTGCGCACGTCCAAGTTTCAGCATTGATTGTACATTCTTTCCAAAGAAAGGAGCTTCGACGGCTACTTCATCGGGTAAATATTCGTCGATAATACCTGTTACACGTTCAAATATTCTGCCTAATCGGAGATATACATCTTTCTCCCTACGCATGTCAATGACACCCATGACAACAAGTTCAGCTTTATTTCCACAGACACGTAGCACACCATATCCCATCACATTAGTGCCAGGATCGATACCAAGTAGTATCTTTTCGGGTTGTGAACTTCTTGTTTTCATCTTGAGGAATTATTTTACTTGTGTTTTATCGGTCCATATAAGGGTTATGAGATAGCTCGAAACCGATAGATGTCTGTGGTCCATGCCCAGGATAAACAATAGTAGTGTCGGGAAGTTGTGCAAGTTCTCGAAGACTACTAATAATCTGAAACATACTACCTCCAGGGAAATCTGTTCTACCAATACTTCCTTTAAACAAGGTATCACCAGTAAAGATGACATTCTCTTCTGCACAATAAAAACATACTGAACCGCCAGAATGTCCAGGAGTATGCATAACCTTAAAGGTGTGTGAACCGAATGATATAATTTGCTTGTCTGTTAGTTTTAAATCACCAGCAGGCAAGTCATAGTTCAGTTGCATTCCCAGCATCTGTGCAGCTGCCTGCTTTGGATTATTTATAAATACACTATCGCCTTCAGAAACCTCTGGCTGGAGGTTGAAAGCAGTAAGAAGAGCAGCATCACCAAAGTGATGATCAAGATGGCCATGGGTACCAAGATTGTGGACAGGTGTTAGCCCATCTCCTTTTATATAATCAATGATAGAGTTCTGTTCGCTTTCGGTAAGTGCGCCACAATCAATAATAACACATTCCTTCGTTTCGTCACTGACAACATAGCAGTTCTCCTGAAGAGGATTAACCTCAAAAGTTTGGATTTTAAGCATAAGTGATATTTGAATATAAATGGTTGATAATGAAGACGAATTATATTATAGAAGCGTAAGGGATAGGATTATCCAGGTACGTAAATAAGATATTTCTCCTTAAACCATTCTTCATCAAACCATTGTGAAAGTTCAGTTTTTTCAGCAATGTTTTTGTATGGTTTCAGTTCTTCATCAAGGTTTCCACCTTTTAAAACAATTACACCATTTGGTAAAACATTATGTTGGTCTGATGCAATATTCTTCTTGACAATCTTCATTAAATCAGGTAGTGGCATCACTGCACGTGATACAATGAAGTCAAACTTACCTTTCTCTTCTTCTCCACGTAAGTGAGAAGGGAGGACATTTTCAAGGCCAATTGCATCAGCAACTTCCTGTGCAACTCTTACTTTCTTACCTGTACCATCAATGAGTTTAAAGTTGGCTTCAGGAAAGAAGATAGCAAGAGGAACACCAGGAAAGCCTCCACCAGTACCAAAGTCAAGGACGTTTGTACCTTCACGGAAGTTTATACATTTTGCGATAGCTAATGAATGAAGAATATGATGCTCATAAAGATTATCAATATCTTTACGCGAAATGACATTAATTTTTGCATTCCAGTCGTGGTATAGTGCATCGAGCGCTGCAAATTGTTCTTCCTGTTTTGGAGTAAGTTGAGGAAAGTATTTCTTTATAATTTCAATCATAATCTTTTTGTATGAGGTTTAGTGGTACAAAAATAAAGTCATAGAGAATGTTAGTTGTCGATAGCAACTCTAACTTCTTTCTGACTAATCTCACCTGGGCTATAGATGAATACAGTTGAATCATCTGTAAGAATGAAGTTATCTGCAGGGTAGGGGGCTATACCAATGAAATAACCCTTTGCTTGTAATCCTGCTATATCATCTTTCTCAAGGTCCTCTTTCTCTGCTAAATGCGCAATGATTTCCTTTGTTAGCGTTTCTTTATAATCCTTACCAAATTGGTCTTGAAGTGTGATAAGTTTGCCGTTTTGGGGATTAAAATTACGTACAATCGTATACTTTGTAAGCTGACCATTGCCATTGTTAATGGCAATATGTGATAAGGCAGTAATATATTTGTCCGCAGCAGCTCTTAATTCTGTCTTGATAGTTAGCTCCCCAATGAGTTGACTTTTATCTCTCTCTTTCTGGCGAATAAGCTGAGCTATTTCCATATACTGCTTTATATACTGCCTTCCAAAGGATGGAATAGCAGTTTGAGGAGTGAGTTTATCGTTATTGATAGCGAAATAGTCTGGTTGTAAAAGCCCCATTCTGAGTAAAGAATCATTGACAGCAGCATGTTTACTCTCTTTTAAGTAAGTGAAATCTACATGTACATGACATTGTATTGCATCTGAAAGACGAGCTACAGTGTCTACAGAAACGACAGCTGTTGGGATATCCAACTTCTTTGGTGCTGATGACTTGCGTTCACAACTGCTCATAATGAATATTAGCATTGTGGAAAAAGCAAATATTGTAAATAACTTCTTTGTCATATATAGGCTACAAAGTTACGAAAAGTTTTTGTAACTTTGCATTATAATATATAATAATAAATGAGGAAAATGGTAAAAGCTTGTTTGTTTGATTTGGATGGAGTTGTGTTCGATACAGAGCCTTTATACACCTTGTTTTGGCGAAATTTGGATAAAAGACTTCGTCCTAACATTGATAATTTTGAGCATATTATTAAAGGACAGACACTTGTTCAGATATACGATAAGTATTTTACTGGAGACGAAGATAAACAGAAAGAAGTTACTACACTTCTCTATGAATACGAACAGAATATGTCTTTTAATTATATTGCTTGCTTCGAGGACTTTGTAAAAGATATTAGAAGTAAAGGTATAAAGACTGCTGTTGTTACGAGTTCTAACCTTGAGAAGATGCTGAATGTTTATAATAAGGATCCAGAATTTAAAGGATACTTTGACGAGATCTTAACCTCTGAAGACTTTGAAGAGAGTAAACCATCACCTGATTGTTACCTTAAGGCTGCTGCTCGTTTTGGTGTATCACCTAAAGAATGCATTGTCTTTGAAGATAGCTTTAATGGATTGCGTTCGGGAATTGCGTCAGGAGCACGTGTAATAGGTCTTGCTACGACTAATTCTGTGGCTGAAATAGAACCTTACACAAAGGAGGTTATTAGTAATTATGATGGTTTTACTTTGTCAGACCATTAAAAAGGAGTAACTTTGCAGCCCGAAACAAAAGTCAAGGTTCAAAATCATATTTGCTTATAAAGAATAAAATGGAAAGGATTGGACTATTGAATTATAAAAGTGATTATGGGATATTTAACAACAGATAAGAAGAAAGTTACTGCAAAAACATTATTGGAAATGAAGACAGCGGGGGAGAAGATTACTCAAATGACTGCCTATGACTTTACGACAGCAGGAATTATTGATGCCGCAGGAATCGACAGTATTCTTGTGGGTGATTCTGCATCGAATGTGATGGCAGGTAATCAAGACACAACTCCTATTACTGTTGAACAGATGATTTATCATGCACGTTCTGTTGTACGTGCATGTCAGCGTTGTCTTGTTGTTTGTGATATGCCATTCGGTTCTTATCAGATAAGTCGTGAAGATGGTATTCGCAATGCTATTCGTATTATAAAAGAAACTGGTGCAGGTGCACTCAAAATGGAAGGTGGTAAGGAGATTGCTGATACTGTTAAAGGAATAGTTGATGCTGGCATTCCTGTTATTGGACATCTTGGTCTTACTCCACAAAGTATTCATAAGTTTGGTGGATATGGACTACGTGCCAAAGACGACGCAGAAGCTGAGAAACTTATAGAAGATGCACTTGCGCTTGATGCTGCAGGTGTCAGTGCTATCACCCTTGAGAAAGTTCCTGCATCTTTAGCCACAAAGGTTACTTCTATGGTAAAAGCTGCAACGATAGGTATCGGTGCTGGTAATGGTACAGACGGTCAGGTGCTTGTTTATGCAGATGCTCTTGGTATGACACAGGGCTTCAAGCCTAAGTTCCTCCGTCATTTCGCTAATGTCAACAAATGTATGACAGAGGGTGTACAAGAATATATTAAATGTGTGAAGGATACGAGCTTTCCTTCAGAATCTGAGTCATATTAATATTCGTTTATAGGTAAGAATTTATAAATTACGATTCTAAATGATGTTGGATTTATTAATGGATATATGTATTTAAAAGCTAAATAGAGATTGTTGTATTCATCTATCTCTAACAAAATACATTACATATTTCAGAGTCTAACTCACATAATGATTAATTTCTGGATAATAATGATTTATGGATACTCAAAACATACCTGTTCACGTTCGTTTGTGGAATAAGCATTTTTGGTTATTGGCAATGGCTAATCTCTTGTTAGTCATGTCGTCTTATATGCTCATTGCTACCATACCTTTGCGTATGGAAGTTAAAGGATATTCTATGTTACAGATAGCTTTGGTAATGGGTGTCTTCTTTATTGGGATATATCTCTTTGGTAGTCTTTCTGGCTATCTTGTTCAACGCTATCGTCGCAAAAATGTATTTAATGTCTCAACATTATTACTATTGGCAGTTACAGGGGTACTTTATTATCTAAGTATTTTACCTTATAACTCTTTTGATTATACGCTACTTGTAGGACTTCGTTTCATACAAGGCGCTTTTTATGGTCTTTCGCAACTCGTCCTTCTTAGTACACTCATTATTGATACTGTTGAAGCTGTACACAGAACAGAAGCAAATCATGCTGCAACATGGTTTGGACGTTTTGCGCTTTCATTTGGTCCTTTAGCGGGAATCATGGTATATCAAACAATGAATTTTGCTTCAGTACTCCTCTTGTCTTGTATCTGCTTGGCTGTTTCTTTTATCTTTGTCAACTTAATAAGATTTCCATTTCGTATGCCAAGTGAGGATTTCTCTCGCTTTTCTTGCGATCGTTTTCTATTGAAAGGTAGTCATTGGCTTTTTGTCAACGTGACTCTTATCACATCTGTTGTTGGACTTCTTTTAAGTATAGAACACAGTCCTCGTTTTTATGGAATGCTGATGGTGGGCTTTATTATAGCAATTCTTGCTGAAAGATTTGTCTTTGCAGATGCTGATCTTCGCAGCGAAGCCACAACAGGAATGATTGTTATTGGTATTGCAATTCTACTGATGATTACTCGAAATCAGGAAAGTGTTAGCTATATCGTACCAATCCTTATTGGTCTGGGTGTAGGATTGATAGGAAGTAGATTCTTACTCTTTTTTATAAAGATGTCGGATCATTGTCAACGTGGAACGAGTCAGAGTACGTTTTTACTTGCTTGGGAAACAGGTATCGGTGTCGGTTTGGTTCTTTCTTATGGAGTATTTAATCTTGAACTACCTCTCATCTTATGGATTGGACTTGGAATTTTAGCAGTCTCACTGATTCTGTATGATACGTTTATCCATAGTTGGTATGTAAAGCATAAGCATCGATAATTTACTTTAATTATTTATTGATACATATTTGAATATTAGTATTTTATATATCGATTTGATTAAATATACTTAATAAGTTCTCATAAACTCGTTAGTAACGTTGTAAGTAAGCATTTCTTTAAGCATAAGGAATGCTTACTTGCGTTTACTGTAATCTGATAAAACTAATATTTCGATTGATGTTATACTATATAACCCAGTTTTAATAGTAAATGACACTCCTAATCACAAACAAATATAGTTTTTCTTTGTATTATAAAGCATGTTGTTAAGCCTCCGCACCATTGGTGCGAAGCCTTAACACGGCTGGTGCGGAGGCTTAACACGATATGTGATGAGTTGTATTATTTCTATTAAAAACAAATTCTACTATTCAATCATATCATAAAAAAGAATACACTTAGGCTTAAACACGTAAATTGTAACGTAAATATTTCTTGGATAATACTAATTTTCATTGTGTTGTAAAGCAAATTTGCTTTTTCGTCAACTTTTTATTATCTTTGCAACAAATTAGCTAATTATATGGGATTATTCGGTTTATTCGGTAAGAAGAAGAAAGAAACACTTGACAAAGGACTTGAGAAAACAAAAGAAAATGTTTTCTCAAAACTGACACGTGCAGTGGCAGGAAAGTCAAAAGTAGATGATGAGGTCTTAGACGACCTTGAAGAGATTCTTGTAACGTCTGATGTAGGTGTAGATACAACTATTAAGATTATCCGACGCATTGAAGAACGCGTTGCCCGCGATAAGTATGTTTCAACAAGCGAGCTTAATAGTATTCTTAAAAGTGAGATAACAGCATTACTCACTGAAAATAATACTGGAGATAATGGAGAATGGACGTTACCAGAAGGTACACACCCATACGTTATACTTGTTGTCGGAGTAAATGGTGTAGGTAAGACTACAACCATAGGTAAACTTGCTTGGCAGTTTAAGCAAGCTGGAAAGAAAGTTTATCTCGGAGCAGCTGACACCTTCCGCGCTGCTGCTGTTGAGCAGATTCAAATTTGGGGCGACCGTGTTGGTGTTCCAGTAGTGAAACAGCAGATGGGAGCAGACCCTGCAAGTGTTGCTTTTGATACACTGCAAAGTGCTAAAGCAAATGGCGCGGATGTAGTGATTATTGACACGGCAGGTCGTTTGCACAATAAAGTAGGCTTGATGAACGAGTTGAAGAAGATTAAGGATGTCATGAAGAAGGTTGTTCCTGAGGCTCCACACGAAGTACTGCTTGTACTTGATGGAAGTACTGGACAGAATGCCTTTGAACAGGCACGTCAGTTTGCTGCTGTAACACAGATTACATCTCTGGCGATTACGAAACTTGATGGAACCGCTAAGGGAGGAGTCGTGATAGGTATTAGTGACCAATTGAAGGTTCCTGTTAAGTATATTGGATTAGGTGAAGGCATGGAAGACTTGCAGCTTTTTGATAAGGTGCAGTTTGTTGATAGCCTATTTAAATAGGGTGTTGGGTGTTGAATGTTAGGTGTTGGGTGTTAGGTGTTGGGTGTTGATGAAGTAATATTACATCCATTTATGCAATTCATTAACACCCAACATTCAACACCCAACACCCAACATTCAACGCCTATCACTAAACAAAGAACGAATGAAGAAAAATCAGATAGATATTGTTACCATGGGCTGCTCAAAGAATCTTGTAGATTCAGAGCTAATCATGAAGCAATTTGAAGAAAACGGCTTTCATTGTACACATGACTCAAAGCGTCCACAAGGTGAGATAGCCGTTATCAATACATGCGGATTCATCGAAGCTGCAAAAGAAGAAAGTATCAATACGATTCTTGAATTTATCAATAGAAAGAAGAATGGACAGCTTAATAAGCTCTATGTAATGGGCTGTCTGTCACAACGATACAAAGACGAGCTTGAAGCAGAACTTCCAGAGGTAGATAAGTTCTATGGTAAGTTCAATTATAAACAGTTGCTGACAGATCTTGGTAAGGCTGATGTTCCTGCATGTAATGGTGTTAGACATCTTACCACTCCACGCCATTATGCTTATGTAAAGATTGCTGAAGGTTGTGATCGTCATTGTGCTTATTGCGCCATTCCATTGATTACGGGTCGTCATCATTCACGTTCTGTTGAAGAAATTTTGGATGAGGTGAGAGGGCTTGTTGCTCAAGGAGTGAAGGAGTTTCAGATTATTGAGCAGGAACTGACCTACTATGGTGTAGACCTTGATGGTAAACATCATATTACTGAACTTATATCACGAATGGCTGATATAGAGGGGGTAGAGTGGATTCGCCTCCATTATGCTTACCCAAATCAGTTCCCACTTGATTTTCTCGATGTAATCGCAGAAAAACCAAATGTGTGTAAATATTTGGATATAGCCTTCCAACATATTTCGGACCATATGCTCGACCGTATGCGCCGTCATGTGAGTAAGCAGGAAACACTTGATTTAATTGCAGAGATACGTCGTCGTGTACCAGGTATTCATCTTCGTACAACACTTCTTGTTGGTTTCCCTGGTGAGACTGATGAAGATTTTGAGGAATTAAAGGAGTTTGTAACTAATGCTCGCTTTGAGCGTATGGGAGCCTTCTCTTATTCTGAAGAAGAAGGTACCTATAGTGCAAATCATTATAAAGATGATGTACCAGAGGATGTTAAGCAGGCTCGTCTCGATGAACTAATGGCTATTCAACAAGGGATATCAGAAGAGTTGGAAGCTGAGAAGGTAGGTAAAACCTTTAAGGTTATTATTGATCGTAAGGAAGGAGAATACTATGTTGGTCGTACAGAATTCTGTTCACCAGAGGTAGATCCTGAGGTCTTGATATCGTCAACAGAGAAGTCTTTACGTATCGGTAAATTCTATGATGTTTGCATCACAGACTCCGATGAGTTTGACCTTTTTGGAGAGGTAGTTAAGTGATAGTTTGTAGTTCATAATATTGAATTTATAAACTAAGAGTTAATTTGATTATAGATTCTGAATTTTTGAATAAAAGGAGAAAACAGAATGAATAATAAAGAATTCATTGCAGCATTAGCAGCAAGAACTGGATATACACAGGATGAAAGCCAAAAGATGGTGAAAACTGTTGTAGATATGATGGGTAAGTCCTTCGAAACAGGCGATCCTGTGCCAGTTATTGGTTTCGGAACGTTTGAAGTTAAAAAGCGTTTGGAACGTGTTATGGTTAATCCTTCAACAGGTTTGCGTATGCTGGTTCCTCCAAAGTTGGTTCTTAACTTCAAACCTGCAGCAACAATCAAAGGACATGTAAGAAAGGGAGGACAAGACAATGGCTAAGAGTGCAATACAATTAATTACAAGTGCATTGGCTAAACAGCATAATCTGTCGGCTGATGATGCGGCAGCTTTTGTTGATGCCTTTTTTGACATTATAAGTTCTGAATTAAAAAACGGTAATCAAGTAAAGATTAAAGGACTTGGAACCTTTAAGGTTCAAGCTGTTAAACCACGTGAGAGTGTTAACGTTAATACTGGTGAACGTGTACTTATTGAAGGTCATGACAAGATCAGTTTCACTCCAGATACAGTGATGAAGGAACTTGTGAACAAACCTTTCTCACAATTTGAAACTGTCGTTATCAATGATGGTGTTGACACAGAGGAGTTAGAACGTATTCCTGCTGAAGATAGTTCTGATGAGGTAAAATCAGAACTTGTTGATGATGCCACAACAAAAAATACTTCTGAAGAAAAACTACTTGTCGAGGAGGAAAGAACAGAAGTAGAAGATACAAAGGATGAAACTAATAATATTAGTTCTGTAAAAGGGGGTGCGGAAATAGAGACAGAAGATAATCTCAATGAAAAGAACTTACCGATTGATGTTATAGAAGAGCCTACTACAGAAGAAAATGAGGCTATCTTTGATTCAGAAGAAAAACCTTCTAATCTTGAAGAAAAGAAAGAGGAAAAACAGGAGGTTACTAAAGAGGTAGATTCTAAGGTCGATTCAATTGTTGAGTCAAAGGATGACGCTATAGTTGAACCAAAGGTTGAGGAGGAAACTATAGAGGTTGAAGTTAAGTCTGTACAATCTGTTTCTAATACATCAGAAGATCGAGAAGAGTCTTCAAATGAGAATAATATTGATAAAAAAGAATTACCAAATAGTTCTGAACCAACTCATATTCTTGACGACGAAGACACTGATGTAGAAAGTTCAGAGAATGGTATACTAAAGAAGGTTGCATTGGTTGCATTTATTGTAATCATATGTCTTGGTATTTTTCTTTGGGCACGAATGAGTAGCACAAACTCAAAGAAGAAGACGAAAGAAGTAGCAGAGCAAGTAAATACTTCAGAAGATCATTCTTCCCTTGGCACACAGACTGTCTCTGCAGATACAACATCTGTAACTAAAGTTCATAAAACACCTGAAAAGAAAGAGACAGCTAAAGTTGATTCTTTTATGCCTTTAAATAGTGACCCTCGTATCCGTTATGGTGCTTATAATATTATAGGCATTGATCGCATTGTTGTGTTGAAGAAAGGTGAGACTATGGAGAAGTATAGCCGAAAGACACTTGGTGCTGATATGGTTGGGTATTTTCAAGTTCTTAATGGTCGTAAGACAATGCAAGCTGGTGACACTATGAAAGTTCCAAAGGTTGAATTAAGACCAGAGTATAGAAAGTAAGTATTTTAAATATAATAAAGCAGTATTTGTTTTATACAGCTGTAATCTTGTAGAAAAAAGTCCTTAAAAGAAGTTTTAAGGACTTTTTTAATATAATTTAGACACTATTCTTCGCTTCATCCGCATTTATGTTGTACTTTTGCGACTAATAGAATAAGAATATAATAGTACAATAATAATTTGTAAGATAATGGCAGAATCTATTGATATTAGAGAGTTGAACGAGCGGATAGAAAGTCAGAGTTCATTTGTAACCAACCTTACAACAGGTATGAATCAGGTTATCGTTGGTCAAAGACATCTGATAGACTCACTACTTATTTCGTTACTCAGTGATGGTCATATTCTTCTTGAGGGTGTTCCTGGCTTGGCAAAAACACTTGCTATCAAGACTCTATCACAGCTTGTTGATGCACGTTATAGTCGTATTCAGTTTACTCCAGACCTTTTGCCAGCTGACGTTATTGGTACACAGATTTATTCTCAGAAGGATGAAGCCTTTCACGTAAAGAAAGGTCCTGTATTTGCTAATTTTGTACTCGCTGATGAAATCAATCGTGCTCCAGCAAAGGTTCAGAGTGCATTGTTAGAAGCTATGCAGGAGCATCAAGTAACAATAGGAGACTCTACTTTTACACTTCCTGATCCATTCCTCGTATTGGCTACTCAGAATCCGATAGAGCAGGAGGGTACTTATATGCTTCCTGAAGCACAGGTAGACCGATTCATGCTGAAGGTTGTTATTTATTATCCTACATTAGAGGAGGAGAAACTTGTTATTCGCGAGAATCTTCAAGAGAGTATGCCTGTTGTGCATCCTGTTATTACAGCGAATGAGATTCTTGAGGCACGTCGTGTAGTTAAGGATGTATATATTGATGATAAAATCATGCAATATATTGCTGATATCGTTTTTGCGACACGTTACCCAGAGCGCTATCAATTGCCAGAATTGAAGCAAATGATAACATTTGGTGGAAGTCCACGTGCAAGTATCAATCTTGCAAAAGCAAGTCGTGCCTATGCTTTCATCAAGCATCGTGGTTATGTTGTCCCTGAAGATGTACGCGCAGTTGCACATGATGTTTTGCGTCATAGAATTGGTTTGTCTTACGAGGCAGAAGCAACTGATCTTACAACAGAGAAGATTATTAGTGAGATTATCAACAAAGTACAGGTGCCTTAATCTTCAATTATATTCTTAGAAGAATTTAAGAAGCATTATTATCATTTTCTATGGATACTACTGAATTACTAAAGAAAGTCCGAAAGATTGAAATCAAGACTTTAGGACTGAGCCAGAATATCTTTGCAGGGCAGTATCATTCTGCCTTTAAAGGGCGTGGTATGGCTTTTTCTGAAGTACGCGAGTATCAGTATGG
This sequence comes from Prevotella melaninogenica ATCC 25845, assembly GCF_000144405.1. NCBI lineage: Bacteria > Pseudomonadati > Bacteroidota > Bacteroidia > Bacteroidales > Prevotellaceae > Prevotella > Prevotella melaninogenica. The sequence continues at coordinate 550,478 of NC_014371.1, read as the reverse complement.
TGATGATGTCAGAGATATTGATTGGAATGTGACAGGACGTTTTCATCGTCCATACGTTAAGGTTTTTGAAGAAGAACGTGAGTTGACAGTGATGCTGCTAATAGATGTCAGTGGCTCGCTTGATTTTGGTACTTCTGGCCAGTTAAAACGCGAGTGTGCTACGGAGATAGCCGCTACTTTAGCATTCTCTGCTATTCAAAATAATGATAAGATTGGTGTTATATTTTTCTCAGATTATATAGAGAAGTATATTGCTCCAAAGAAAGGACGTAAGCATATTCTTTATCTTATTAGAGAGATGCTTACTTTTACTCCGAATAGCAAGAGAACAGATGTTGGTGTAAGTCTTGAATACCTTAACAAGGTAATGAAGCGTCATTGTACAGCCTTTGTAATCAGTGATTTCTATACTCGTAAGGATTTCAGTCAAGAATTACGAATAGCTAATAAAAAACATGATGTTGTTGCCATTCAAATTTATGACCCTCGAGCAAAAGAAATGCCTGATGTGGGTCTAATGAAGGTTGTTGATGCGGAGACAGGGCATGAGATGTATATTGATACTCATGATGCTCGTTTACGAAAAGTACATAATAAATATTGGGAGGAGCGTGAGATACGATTACATGAGATGTTAACTCAGAGTCATGTAGATAGTGTGGCTATTGCAACGGATGACGACTATGTAAAGATGTTGATGACGTTGTTTTCAAAGAGAAACCGATGAGAAAATATATTGTTATATTTATATTGCTTATCCTGGCAGTTGTAAGCCATGCACAAGTACAGGTAACGGCAAGTGTGGATTCTACCAAAATATTGATAGGTGGACGTTCACACTATTTCATTACTGTATATGCACCTAAAGGGACAAAGATTTCTTTTCCAGAATTTAATAATAAAAAAGAGATAGTGTCAGATGTTGAAGTACTTAGTGCTAAGTCTGACACAGCAGATGCAAATAGTAAGGTAAGAATAAGACGAATATATACCATTACTGCATGGGATGCTAAGCGTTATACTATTCCTGCACAGAAAGTTATTGTAGGTGGTGCGACTAAGATGACAGGTAATGTTACTCTGGATGTCCAGGCTGTTCCTGTCGATACAGTGAAAAGTACTCCTATGCCACCAGATGATATTCAAAAGGTTCCTTTTTCATGGGGTGAATGGGTTCCTGTAATTTTAGTAATTGTACTTGCACTTATACTCATCTGTTTTGTTTTCTATCTTTATAGAATTCTTTGCCATAAGCAAAATGGTAGGGCATTAAAGAAAACACGTGCACTATCTTACTATGAGCAAGCAAAACATGACCTTTCTGAGATAGCTGCAAATAAGATGTTGTATGCAGAACAGAAAGCTTATTATACAGATGTTACAAACGTTCTCAGAAAATATATCTCACAGCGTTATAATATCAACGCATTGGAAATGACTTCTCATGAGATATTAGAAAGTATGAAGGATGTTTGTGATGTTTCTGAATTAAAAGTAGTATTCAACACAGCAGACCTTGTAAAATTCGCTAAATATTCAACAGATGCGAATGACATGACTTATTATCTTGAAAGTATTGTTCATTTTATAGATAGTACAAAGGTTGAAGAAACAAAAGAAGTTGTTGAAGAACCAAAAGAAAACATAAGTGATACTCGTTCACGTAAGATAATAAAGCTCGCTATAGGATTGCTATTAGTGACATCCGTAGCTTTGCTTATTTACGCAGCATTTGAAGCCTATGCGCTTTTGATGTAATATAAATAGAATTATAGAAATGGAATTTGCCAATAGTGGATATCTCCTTTTACTGCTCTTGTTGATACCGTATCTATTATGGTATTTCTTTCGTGGTAAAGGTAAAGAACCAACCATGAGGATGAGCGATACATTTGCTTATCAGCATGCTCCCAAAAGTTGGAAGGTGAAATTGATTCATCTCCCTATGGCTTTGCGTTGTATAGTTTACGCATTAGTAGTCATTGTTTTGGCACGTCCACAAACTTATAATGCCTGGGATAATAAAGATACTGAGGGTATTGACATCATGTTGACAATGGACATTTCTGCAAGTATGTTAACAGAAGATGTTTTTCCCAATCGTATGGAAGTTGCAAAGGAAGTTGCTTCTGAATTTATCAGTAGTCGTCCAAGTGACAATATAGGACTTACTATCTTTGCAGGTGAAGCTTTTACACAGTGCCCAATGACGCTTGATCATGCAGCCCTGTTGAATCTTCTTCATAATGTTCGTACGGATTTAGTCACAAATGGATTAATGCAAGATGGTACCGCTATCGGTCTGGGATTAGCAAACTCTGTTAGTCGCTTAAAAGATTCTAAAGCTAAGAGTAAGGTTGTTATTCTGTTAACCGATGGTAGTAATAATGTTGGTTCTATTTCTCCAATGACAGCTGCTACCATAGCAAAGAAATTTGGTATCAGAGTTTATACAATCGGCTTAGGTAGAGAGACAGGGGAAGATATTGGTGCCATCGATTATAAGACATTGCAAGATATTGCAGTATTAACGAATGGTGAATTCTATAGAGCACAAAGCCAGGCTGAGTTATCAAAAATCTACCAAGATATTGATAAACTTGAAAAGACAAAGATGAATATTAAGTCGTATGACCATCTACATGATGCTTACATGCCTTTTGCTTGGTTGGCTTTATTGCTCTTTTGCTTTGAGTTAATTCTTCGTTGGACAGTCTTCAAACGATTGCCATAATATTATCTCTTAGCGATACAAATAAGATTTGCTTGTTTAACAAGATTAGTTGAAGAATGTTTAGATTTGATAATCCCATATATCTGTGGTTATTATTACTGATACCCTTATCAGTAATCATCTACTTGTACTCCATTCGTAAGCATAAGCAACGATTGGCGAAGTTTGGGAATCCATTACTTATACACCAGCTTTCTCCTATGACAAGTAAGAGAAGAGGTTGGATTAAATTTGTGTTGGTAGAACTGGTATTATTACTCCTTATACTTATTATCGCTCGTCCTCAGGTTGGAAGTAGAATTGCTACAAACAAGGAGCGTGAAGGCATAGAAACCATAATTGCACTTGATATTAGTAATTCAATGCTGGCAGAAGACGTTGCTCCTTCACGTTTAGAGAAGAGCAAATTGCTTGTTGAAAATTTGATGAATAAGTTTAGTGAAGACAAAATAGGATTGATTGTCTTTGCGGGAGATGCTTTTGTTCAATTACCTATAACAAGTGATTATGTTTCAGCTAAAATGTTTTTAGATAATATCAATCCTTCTTTAATTGGTACACAAGGAACAGATATTGGCAAGGCACTTCAACTTTCTATGAATAGTTTTACACCTAACTCTAAGGTCGGGAAGGCTATTATCTTAATTACGGATGGTGAAGATAATGAAGGTGGTGCTGAAGAAATGGCAAAACAGGCACAAAGCAAGGGGATAAGAGTTTTTATTTTAGGTGTTGGCTCTACAGAGGGTGCAACAATTCCAATGCCTGATGGCAGTGAATTGAAAACATCTAACGGTGAAGTTGTGAAGACTCGTCTTAACGAAGAAATGTGTAAACAGATTGCAACTGCAGGACATGGTGTTTATCTACATGTTACAAATAGCAGTATGGCTGACGCTGTCTTAGGCAGAGAACTTAATAAATTGCAGAAAGGTAAAATTAACAATGTTGTTTACAGCGACTTTGATGAACAATTTCAGGCATTAGCATTGCTTGTTGTCATTCTGCTAATTATAGATGTCTTATTACTTGAAAGAAAAAGACGTTGGTAAAAGGTATGGTAAAACGACTTTATATCATAATATGTATGTTGTTAGTGTTTGTCGGGAGTAATGCACAAACAGCTAATCAACTCATAAGAGAGGGAAATAAGCTTTTCTCTTCAAAAAACTATGCACAGGCGGAAATTCTTTATCATAAAGCTATTGATAAAGATGGTAGCAATGCGATTGCTAATTATAATTTGGGTAGATGCCTACAAGCACAAAAAAAGAATGAGGAAGCAAAGAAATTGTATGATAATGCTGCAAAGTTAGAAAAAGACCCAGTTCGTCTCTCAAGCAGTTATAATAATCTTGGTACAATCTTTCAAGATGAGCAAAATTATGAAAAGGCTATAGAGGCTTATAAGAGTGCTTTACGTAGTAATCCAAATCATAAGAATGCTCGCTATAACCTTGAGTTATGTAAACGTAAATTGAAACAGCAACAAAATCAGCAATCATCTGATAAAAATAAATCTGATAAGGATAAAGAAAAGAAAAAGAAGCAACCTCAAAATCAGAATCAAAATAAAAACAATCAAAAAAATAATCAGAAGAATAAACAACCGAAAGACAACCAAGGCATGAGCAAAGATAATGCTGAGCAACTTCTCAATGCTGTTAAACAGCAAGAGAAAGAAACTCAAGAGCGTCTATCAAAGGTTATGCGCCAACCTTCTGATAAAAAACTTGATAAAAACTGGTAATATTGAAAATATGAAACGATATATAATTTTATTTCTGTCACTAATGAGTGTTTGTGTTTTACAAGCACAACGTGTTCGGGTGGCTGCACCAAAACAAGTGACAGTGGGCGAGGAGTTTCAGGTTGAATACGTCGTATACACCCAAGATGTTCGTAGATTTCAATTGGGAAGATTATCAAGTGGACTTGAGAAAGTGTTTGGTCCTGCAACTTCTTCGCAATCAAATTATCAATTCATTGATGGGCATGCAAGTAGTTCATCTTCTGTTTCATTTACATACGTCTTTATAGCAACTAAAAAAGGAAATGTAAATATTGGTCCTGCTCATATTTTTGTGAATGATCAGGAACTTGCATCAACGCCAGTAAAAATTTTAGCTACTACAGGTTCTCATAGTGCTACAAATGGTGGATATTATGATTCACGTACAGACTCTCGTGCTGCTGCAGCAAAGATTACAGCTAACGATTTGTTTATCAAGGTAAGTGCTAATAAGACTACTGTTTATGAACAGGAGCCTGTTTTACTGACATACAAGGTCTACACAACAAAGAACTTACGCCAACTTATTGGTAAGATGCCCGACTTGGTTGGTTTTCATGTGCAAGAAGTTGACTTGCCACAACAAAAAACTTTCCATAAAGAGCGTATTGGTAAGCGTTTATATAATTGTGTTACATGGAGCCAGTATGTAATGTATCCACAAATGACAGGTACTTTACAGGTTCCACCATTGACTTTTCATGGTATCATACAAGAATCTAATGGCTTTAATCCATTTGAAGCTTTTGGCATTGATGGTGGTAGTACAAATTTTAAGAAAGACATTGTAGCACCAGGATTAGCTGTTAAGGTTTTACCTTTACCTAATCGTCCTACGGATTTTTCTGGTGGTGTTGGTCATTTTAATCTTTCTGCACAATTAAATAAAAAAGAAGTAAAGGCTGGTAATCCTATTACGATTCGTGTTGTTGTTAGTGGAGTAGGAAATCTGAAGTTGATAAAGAAACCTATCATTCAGATTCCTAAGGGCTTTGAGTCATTTGATATTAAAACAACTGATAAGACCCAGTTGACAACAAAGGGTGCAGAGGGTAACATGGTTTATGATCAGGTCGTTATTCCTCATCAGGAAGGACTTGTAGCCATACCTCCAGTAAAGTTCTGCTACTATGACTTAGCGCAGAAGAAATATGTAACACTGCAGACAGAACCGATGGAGTTAAAAGTATCAAGAGGTGACGGCTCTTCAAAAGATATTCTTTCTGTTGATTTACCAAATGAAGACATTTTACCATTGAAGATAGGCGACAGTTCACTTGATAAAGTTGGCAACTTCTTCTTTGGTTCTGTGACATACTATATAATTCTTCTTTTACTATTGGGAGTAGGGGGTGCATTATCATTCTACTATCGTGATCGCTTTGCGCATCGTGTGGATATGGTATTAAAACGTGGAAAAAATGCCAATCGTGTTGCTTCCAGTCGTTTACATGCTGCAGAACTTTTAATGCTGAAGAATAAAAATCTCGATTTCTATGATGAGGTTTTGAAGACATTATGGGGTTATGCAAGTGATAAGCTCAACCTGCCTGTAGAGTCATTATCACGTGATAATATTAGAGAGCAGTTTAGTAAAATCAATGTTCCATTCGAAGTGATTGATAACTACATTTCTGCTATTGACGAATGTGAATATGAGCGCTATGCTCCTGGTGACGAGAAAGGTAATATGAAACGAACACTTGATGCAGCAATGAAAGCTATAGCAGATATGGAAGAGACTGTAAAGAAATTGAAGCCTTCAAGCAAGAAGACTTTCAGCTTCTTCTTCCTTATCATATGCATGTCTATTTTCTCTTTGCAGTTGTCAGCACAAACAAAGGCTGATGTTGACAAGCTATATCAAAAAGGGAATTACATGCAAGCCGTTAAAGGTTATGAGAAACTATTAAAGCAGGGCGAATCTGCTGCTTTATATTATAATCTTGGCAATAGCTACTATCGCCTTGATAACATCCCACATGCCGTGTTATCATATGAGCGTGCACAGCGTCTTGCTCCAAGCGATGAGGATATTCGTTTCAACCTTCAGTTGGCACAATCAAAGACAATTGACAATTTGACGCCAGAGCCAGAAATGTTTTTTATAACATGGTATAAGGCATTAGTTAATTATCTTAGTGTTGACATGTGGGCAATTCTCAGTCTTGTTTGTCTATTTATTTCGATTTTAGCGCTTGTTGTTTACTTGTTTGTTGACATTGAGTTCCTTAGGAAGTTGTCAAAGGTAGTATTGCCTGTCTTTTTCTTCCTTTTCATTATTAACACATTCTTTGCCATACAACAGGTTTATTTGTTAGACTCAGAATCACATGGTATTATCATGACACCATCAGCCGTTGTAAGAAAGACGCCTGATCAGAAGTCTGCTGAAGCATTTATCCTTCATGAAGGTTCAAAAGTCAGAATTACCGATAATAGTATGAGCCAGTGGACGGAAATCAAGTTGAGTGATGGTCGTCAAGGTTGGATTAAGGCTGAGAATGTAGAAGCTATATAAATGACAACCTGACAGAAAGTTTCTTATAGAATCCAAACAATGAATTTAGACGTATTTAGAGAACTTGATAAATCAATTTTACTCGCTTTCAATGGAGGCGATAACCTTTTTATTGATTATTTTGTTCTTACAGTGACCAATGCTTTTACATGGATTCCTCTTTATGCGTCTTTGCTTTATTTGGTTATAAAGAATAATGAGAACTGGCAAAAGATAATACTTGTTATTGGAACTGTGGCATTGGGGCTTCTTATCGTAAATGGTTTAAATCTTGGTATTGTTAAGCCACTTGTAGCCCGACCACGTCCTCTCAATAATCCAGACTTACAGGGAATTGTTGTGGCTGTAAACCATTATATGGCTGATGGTTATAGCTTTTTCTCGTCACATACTGCTAATGCCTTTGTGATAGCAGTATTCTTCTGTTTATTGGTACGTGACCGTATCTTTTCTATCTTAATGATTGCATGGAGCATTATGGTATCCCTAACACGTCCATATCTTGGTGTTCATTATCCTTCTGACGTATTTGTTGGAATGATATTTGGCTCAAGCGTCGCTGTTTTCATTTATTTTTTATACCTTCGCATTTATATTCGTTTTAGTGACAAATTACACTATATTTCGACAAAATATACGCGAACAGGTTACAGCTTTGCAGATATAGACGTTGTTATTAGTGTACTTATATTGTCATTTATTTATGCGGCTTTTCGGGCCGTCTTATCAATATAAAATAAAGTTATGTCTGAAGATACAAAACATATTAGCATTTCTGATTACAACTATCCACTCCCTGATGAGCGCATCGCCAAATTTCCGTTGACAGAGCGCGACCATAGTAAGCTGTTGCTTTATAAGCATGGTGATGTATCGGAGGACATTTTTTATAATCTTCCTGAATATTTGCCTAAGGGTGCGTTGATGGTTTTCAATAATACGAAAGTCATTCAAGCACGTATGCACTTCCGCAAGGAGACGGGAGCACTCATAGAGGTGTTTCTTATGGAACCAGCACAGCCAACAGATTATGAATTGATGTTTCAAACAAATCATGAGTGTGCATGGCTTTGTATGGTTGGCAACCTTAAGAAGTGGAAGGAAGGTGCACTAAAGCGTGCATTTGAAATCAAAGGGCAGAAGCTGACACTCACCGCGACAATGGACCGCAGTAAGGTTCAAGAGCAAGCTGGTGGAACTAATCACTGGATTCAATTTGAGTGGGATAATACAAACATATCATTTGCTGAGATTCTTGAAGCCGTAGGTGAATTGCCTATTCCTCCATATCTTAACCGTGCTACAGAGGAAAGTGATAAAGAAACTTATCAAACCGTATATTCAAAGATTAAAGGTTCAGTGGCAGCGCCTACAGCTGGACTTCACTTTACCGATAAAGTACTGAAAGCCTTGGATGAACATGGTGTTGATCGTGAGGAACTTACACTTCATGTGGGAGCCGGAACTTTCAAACCAGTGAAGAGTCAGGAGATTGAGGGTCATAATATGCACACGGAGTTTGTTGTTGTTCGTCGTCAGACCTTAGAGAAACTTCTAAAGCATAATTGCCATGCTGTTGCTGTAGGAACAACAAGTGTTAGAACACTGGAAAGCCTTTATTATATGGGTGTTAAGTTGGTGTTGTCTCCAGAAACGGCAGAGAAAGACCTTCATGTCAATCAATGGGAACCATATGACTTACCACATAATGAAGAAGGATTGGTAGTAGTGAATGGTAAGGTGATAACTGCGGAGGATTCTATTCGTCATTTGCTTGCCTATTTGGATAAAGACGGATTAAATGTGTTACATTCAAGTACCCAGATTATCATTGCTCCAGGTTATACTTATAAGATAGTCAAGGCACTCGTAACTAATTTTCATCAACCACAATCAACGTTGTTGCTCTTAGTAAGTGCTTTTTTAAAGGGCGATTGGCGTAAGGTTTATGATTATGCCCTCAGCCATGACTTCCGTTTCCTTAGCTATGGAGATTCTTCATTATTGATACCATAGTATTATTCCCTCAGCGTGAGGATTTATAAAACTTATTTATTATAAGTAGACTTGGTATTTAAAAGAGGGAGGAAATGCAGCTAATTGATAAGATATTGGTTGTATTCTTTATAAACATTAAGAAGAAAAAAAATGAAAATAGGTGATAAAGTTAGATTTTTAAGCTCTACTGGTGGTGGAGTCATTGCAGGTTTCAAAGGTAAAATTGTTTTGGTTGAAGACGAAGATGGTTTTCAGATTCCAACAGTAGCCAGTGAGGTTGTTGTTGTTGAAGATGCCGCTACTGACCGTGCAAAACTGCGTATCGACCAGCAGCAACGTAAGATGGAGAAAGGCGAGGATACTCGCAGTATCAAGCAACGTCTGACCGCTACAGGCGCTGAAGAAGAGGAAGTAGGGGAGGATTGGCGTGATGTTGATGCAGACATAGAACCGCATGATGACCCTTCCGTTAATTTTGAAGCTCCAGTGAGAGAACGTGTTGGTGGTGATGAATTGTCTATTTACCTTGCTTTCACACCTACCGATATAAAGAACCTCACGACTACGCACTTCAAGTCTTATCTTGTCAACGATTCAAATAATTATGTTCATTTCTCCTACTCTTTAAAGCAGGAAGATAAGTGGGTATTGAAGGCTGTTGGCGAATTGGAACCAAATATGAAGTTGCTGATAGAGGACTTCACGCTTGCCGACCTCAACGATATGTTGCAGGGATGTGTTCAACTTCACAGTTATAAGAAGGATAAGCCTTTCGCACTCAAGCCTACTTGTGATCTTCAGGTAAAGATTGATGCCGTGAAGTTCTATAAGCTCAATACTTTCCACGAAAGTGTCTTCTTCGAGCAGCCAGCATTGATATACACGTTGATTGAGAAGGATAAGCCTGCCCAGCACCCGATGTTGGAACCTTTGACAAGAAAGGCAGAGGACGAAGCTACTGAGAAGCTAAAGGTGGGATATTCTTCCCCAAGCCGTCTGTCAGAAGAAGAGATTGACAAGAAGACGGAGGAACTTGCCAAGCGTTATAAGTTTGAGCGTAAGAAGCCAGCTAAACAGATTCTTAGCGATGACAAAATTATCATAGACCTTCATGCTGACGAATTGCTTGAGACAACAGCGGGTATGACAGCGGCAGATATTCTTGAATATCAATTAGATGTCTTCCGTCGTACGCTCGAACAATATAAGGCGCATCGTGGCAAGAAACTCATCTTCATTCATGGGAAGGGCGAAGGCGTATTGCGCCATGCAATCATTCATGAACTTAATTATAAATACAAACATTATTCTTACCAAGATGCTTCTTTCCGTGAATACGGCTACGGAGCTACTCAGGTAACAATTAAATAATTTTTTCATTCAATATGAAACACGGACTTATAAAGGTGGCTGCAGCTATTCCTGCAGTGAAGGTTGCAGATACAAAGTTCAACCTTATAGAAACAGAAAAGCAGATTGCTATTGCAGAAGGTCAGGGTGTAGAGATTATCGTTTTCCCAGAGCTTTCAATAACGGGTTACACCTGTCAGGACCTTTTCCAGCAGCAACTTCTTCTTGACGATACTGAGCAGGCTGTCATCGAGCTGCTCGAATTTACTCGCCAATTAGATATCACCGTCATTGTCGGTGCACCTGTAGCTGTGGGAGCATTGCTCCTTAATTGCGCATTGGTCATTCAACAAGGAAAACTCTTAGGCATCGTAGCAAAGACCTTCCTACCTAACTACAGCGAGTTCTATGAGAAACGATGGTTTGCATCTTCACAAGACTTGCGTCCACAGCACATTCGCTTTGCAGGGAATAATATTCGAGTGACACCAGAGTTGCAGATTTTCCGCACATCTGAGGGGGCTACCTTTGCCATAGAAATCTGTGAGGATGTATGGGCACCAACACCACCGAGCAATCATCTTGCCTTGGCAGGTGCGGAGATTATCTTCAATCTTTCTACCAGCGACGAACTCATCGGAAAGCACACTTACTTGAAGTCACTGCTTGCCCAGCAAAGCGCACGCACTATCAGCGGGTACGTTTATAGTAGTAGTGGCTTTGGTGAGAGTACGCAGGATGTTGTCTTTGGCGGAAATGCATTGATTTTTGAGAATGGCTCACTTGTTAAGCAGTCAGAGCGTTTTCAGCTTGACCCACAGTTAGTTATATCTGAAATTGATATTGAAAATTTACGTAGCGAACGTCGTACCAATAGTACCTTTGTCAACGCGCAACGTCCTGTTGCGTCAGGATTAGCTGGTGTTACTGGTCAGATTGATGAACTCGCCTTGCACGTAGATTGCTTGCCACCGCTCAAGCCTATGCGTGAGTTTACGCTGACACGCGAGTTCGACCAGCATCCTTTTATTCCTAAGACAGAGAATATGCAGGAGGCTTGCGATGAAATCTATAATATTCAGGTGAGTGGATTGGCAAAGAGGTTGGTACATACTAATTGCAAATCAGCAATTATTGGTATTAGCGGTGGACTTGATTCCACCCTTGCCCTCCTTGTCGTTGTCAAGACCTTTGATAAGCTTGGACTTGATCGTAAGGGAATTGTAGGCGTTACCATGCCAGGGTTCGGAACAACAGGACGAACCTATAAGAATGCTATGGCACTCATGGAGCGTCTTGGTATCACGATTCGTGAGATTGATATTAAAGCCTCTGTTTTGCAGCATTTTAAGGATATTGGTCATGCCCCAGAGGTACACGATTCTACTTATGAGAACGCACAAGCTCGTGAGCGTACGCAGATTTTGATGGATTTGAGTAATCAGATGAACGGACTTGTCATTGGTACGGGCGACCTTAGCGAACTTGCCTTGGGATGGTGTACCTATAATGGCGACCACATGAGTATGTATGCCGTGAATGCAGGTGTGCCAAAGACGCTGACGCAATATCTTGTGCGTTATGCTGCTGACACAACTAAGGATGAAAATGTACGTAAGACATTGATAGACATCGTGGAAACTCCAATCTCACCAGAGCTAAAACCTGCTGATGATAAGGGAGAAATTGCACAGAAGACAGAAGACCTTGTTGGTCCTTACGAGCTTCACGATTTCTTCCTCTATTATGTTCTTCGCTGCGGTTTCCGCCCTTCAAAAATCTATTGGATGGCGCAGAATGCCTTTCGTGGTGTTTACCCCGACAGCGTCATTCTTCATTGGATGCGCATCTTCTTCCGTAGGTTCTTCTCTCAGCAATTCAAACGTTCATGCTTGCCAGACGGACCAAAGGTGGGCAGCGTGAGCCTTTCGCCACGTGGCGACTGGAGAATGCCTTCTGATGCAATGTCAACCAACTGGCTAAACGAGTTGGAAGGACTGTCATGAAGCGAATAATCTTTCAACTTATTTTCCTACTGATTCCTCTGTGCACACCTGCGCAGGGGAATCTTCCTTTACTTCCATTGCCTGTGCTTGAATTATTGCAATATCAGGTGCAGAAAGGGAAGCGGGCGGTTGCACCTTATCTTTTCAGTAAGTATGGACTCAGACGAATTCCGACAGAGTTAGTAGCTGATGACACACGTCAGTTGTGGGGGTGGCACGTCGGTCCTAATGCTGACTTCGACCAATCAAAACAACCTTTCTACAGGCTCTTTGCAAAGAAGGATAATTCAAGCCTTGCTGTCATTGACGATAGGGGAGGAGCGTTGCAAATCGTCTTTTGGGACAAGGGATATTATCATACATTGGCGTCTGGTCTTCGGGCGCATGGCTACCAGCTGCAGCATGTGAAGCCTGCGACTAATGTTCTTCGTTTTCAGCGTGAGGGCAGCTCTGTGATTGCTGACATAACAGTGTGGGCAGATATGTATGTCTTAGAGCTTCATAGCTGATAACGACTTGTTTTCTACTTTCTTCTCTTGTTTTTCATTTTGATGATACAAAGATAAGTTTTAATTTCTAAGATTGCAAGAAAAGTAAGTGTTATAAAATGTTATTTCGGTTATAATATGCTATTAGTCAGTATTTTACAAAATGATTAGCAGTTATCGCATAGGCTGATAACAATACGCTCATTATTTATTTTTTTTCGCATAGAGGTTCTCTCTAAGCTTCTTTGATGCCATATCTATACGATGCAGATGCGCCTTTTATGGTGAATAGATAGGCTAAAAACTTCATTTTATTTCTTGTATAAGACGTTAAGATCTAACTTTTTACAATAGTGAGAGTGAGAATAATATTTCTGTTTTGATTGATAATCAGTAACATAACTTCTTTGTTACTTTCCTCCGATTACAAAATTACAAATTACAAATTACATTAAGGACCATCAGACTTTTCGTATGGTGCCGAATAGGTAAAAAATGATAGTTTTATAATGAATAAAATAATAATTTATAATATAAATATTTTTATTATTATATATAATAAATATATTATATATAATAATAAATTTTTGTTCCTTAGCTGCTGGCAGACATACCCCCACGACCTTAATGTAATTTGTAATTTGTAATTTGTAATTTTGAGAACTGATAATACAACCATAAATTGTCCGTATACATAAGGGAGGATACTTGCTCAATAAAAGATAACTCATGATATATCAAAAAGTTAGACTTAAAATAACATTTTTTAAAGTAATAGATTCTTGGAATCACAAAGATTTGTTCGTAACTTTACACGTATATAAAAGAAACTTCTACATAGAAATCTACTTACATCTTCCTTGCTTTTTTATCAGATATTCTTTATCTTTGCATGCACCATTTGACATTGGACAATCTTTATCAAAAATAAATCTATTTCTAAAAAGCATCTTATGAGAAACGGACTACTTTTGTTGTTAATGTTATTATTTTGCTGCAGTAATGTACATGCAAAAGATGACGCAATCCCTGTTCAAGGTAGAGTACTTGACAACATGACAGGGGAAGGAATACCAGGGGCAAAAGTTTACTTGATGACATCAGACAGTGTGGTCATTGATAGTATGATTACCTATCCTGCAGAGGCTGGAGAAGATGTGGGATTCTACCGCTTTGAACACTTGACAAAAGTCGGGAATTACATCGTACGTGCAAGTGCTGAGGGGTATGAGGACGGCTATATGCACTGTGTGTTGAGGAGTAAGCGTGAGTTTTTTGTATCTGTAAAGCCTATACGATTGGCAAAGGCGCACGAATTGGCAGAAGTGACCGTAAAGGCTACAAAGGTTAAGATGGTTGTTGCGGGCGATACGATTGTTTATAATGCTGATGCTTTCAACCTTGCAGAGGGGAGCATGCTCGATGCACTAATCAGCAAGTTGCCAGGCGCACGACTGACCAAAGATGGGCAAATATTCGTCAATGGCAAGTATATCCAAAGCCTTTTAGTCAACGGACGAGAGTTTTTCAGTGGGAATCCTAAGTTGGCACTGGAGAATCTACCTGCCTATACGGTTAATAAAATCAAAGTTTTTAACAAGTCGGGAGCAGCTTCAAAGTTGGCAGGACGTGATATGGGCGACAAGAACTATGTGATGGATGTAAAGCTGAAGAAGGAGTATGCCGTAGGCTATATGGGTAACATTGAGGCGGGTGTGGGCTCGAAAAACAGATACAAGCTACGTGGCTTAGCCATAAAGTTCTCTGACAAAGAACGCATCGGAATATTTGCCAATAGCAACAACCTTAACGACAATCAGCGAGCGGCACTCAATGGCGAGTGGAGTCCACAAGATGTAGGGAGTGGATTGCAGACGACTAAAACGGTTGGTGCTCAATATATGCGCTTTTTAGGAAATGAATTTTCTTGGTTCGACCTTAGTAGCCTTTGGAATCATACAAATACTGATGACGAATCTCTCTCTTCAAAACAAACGTTTTTATATGGTGGAGACTCTTATCAGCATAGCAGGTATAAGTCGTTAGGAAGCTCTGATAATTGGACAGCGGGTAGCAATTTATGCATCCAAAAAGACGAATATTATACGATTAATAATCTTTCCTTTTCCTATGCCCATAGCCATGGCCTGAACAACAGCAATATCGAGACGTCTGACAATCAATCGTTGCTTAACCGTATGTTGTCGGCAAATAGCCTTGAATCGAGGAATGTTGATTTTAATCTTCAAAATAGAAATGGTATCAGCATTATTGCTGATATGATTAGGTGGAATTTTGGAATCAATTATAACCGTAACACGCAAAAGACCTTTTCTCTACAGGATTTGACCTATCTACAGCATAGCCTTCCACGTGATTATCGTAATCAATATATAAACCGCCTTAATCAAAACCTTAAGTTATCAGCTGGTATCAGTTATAATTGGGCTTTTAGAAATATCAGCTTGCAACCTGAGTATAATTACGCATATTCTTATATAAAAACGGATAATCCACTCTATCGTCTTGATAAGATTTCTGGACGTGATAGTAGTTTGTTCGATAGATTGCCCTCTGCCACAAGCATCTTGGCTACAGTCCTTGATAATGGGAATACATATCACTTTACTGAGTATCAAAATAGTCATCAATTTAACTTCTGCTATAGAGACTTGCATAGTAAACTCTTGAAGTGTGAGATAAGTGTCAATCTGCCTGTTCGTATAGCTCATGCCAACCTTTATTATCAACGTATGGGACGACACGATGTGTCTCGGCAGAGTATATTCTTTGAACCTAATATATGGTTGAGGGGTAACGCATGGGAGATAAAAGCTAAGATGAATTCTGAATTACCTGACCTTACAACGATGGTTAATTATCGTGACGATAGCAATCCTATGAATATTATATTAGGCAATACGCAGCTTCGTAATATTCATTATTATGACATAGAAGGTGGTAAGACATTTGAGGGAAAGAAACATAGTCGGCTTAACATTAATACGGGTTATCATCAGACGGATAATGCTGTGGCTTATAGTCTTGTATTTGATAAACAAACAGGTGTTTCAACCGTTCAGCCCATTAGCGTAAATGGTAATTATCGCATGGATTTAGGAATAGGATATACTCGTCCGCTGGATAAAAAAGAGAAATTAAGTATTGATAATCAAGCATCTTTTAACTATAATCATAACGTTGACATGGCAATGGTACAAGGGGCTACACAAAGTCAACGAAGTATTGTAAATAACTGGAAAATAAGTGATGTCTTGAAACTTAATTATCGTCCCGATGATAACTATGAGTTCACACTTCATGGCGGAGGTACATATTATCTTATCAAGAGCCAGCGTGAGGGATTTAATAATATTCATGCAGGAGATTATAATATAGGTGTGAATGTGCAGGTAGCTTTGCCTTGGAAACTACAATTAACAACCGACCTAACAATGTTTGCTCGCCGTGGTTATCAGCTCTCAGAGATGAATACTACTGACTGGATATGGAATACACAACTTAGTCGCAGTTTCATAAATAAGAAACTTTTAGTTAAGTTGCAAGGCTTTGACATACTCCGTCAGCTCTCTAATACTCAATACTTAATGAACGCACAAGGAAGAACGGAAACATGGAATAATAGTATTCCACGATATATGATGTTATCCTTGTCATGGCGATTTAATGTAAATCCTAAAAAGAAATAAACGCTTCAAAATAATAGGTCTTGATAACATTTTTTCGTTATAAGCCCTTTGTGGTATCAAAAAATATTCGTATCTTTACACCTTGAAAAAGTACGAAAACGGCTCAGAAAGGAAATAAAGGCTATTGTGGGCAATTTTAGCCTTATGGGGATGAGCTCGTTAAAGTGATAGAAATTTATAACAGAAAAAATATATAATGGACGAAAATCAGACAATTGATCAGGACAGAATTATGAAGATCAACATCGAGGAGGAGATGAAAAGCTCCTACATCGACTACTCAATGTCGGTGATTGTGGCACGTGCCCTCCCTGATGTTCGTGACGGTTTTAAGCCTGTTCACCGCCGTATCCTCTTCGGTATGCGTGGTATCGGTAACTTTAGCAACCAGCCTTACAAGAAGTGTGCCCGCGTTGTCGGTGAGGTACTTGGTAAGTATCACCCACATGGTGACTCTTCTGTTTACGGTGCGCTTGTGCGTATGGGACAGGACTGGAATATGCGCTACAAGTTGGTTGATGGACAGGGTAACTTTGGTTCTGTCGATGGTGACTCTGCTGCTGCGATGCGTTATACGGAGTGCCGCCTCTCAAAGATGGGTGAGCACGTTATGGACGATATCGAGAAGGATACGGTTGACATGGTCAACAACTTCGACGATACGTTGCGCGAACCAGCTGTAATGCCTACAAAGATTCCTAACCTGCTTGTAAATGGTGGTAATGGTATCGCTGTGGGTATGGCAACGAATATCCCTACACATAATCTTGGCGAAGTTATTGATGGATGTTGTGCTTATATTGACAATCCAGAGATTTCTACTGATGGATTAATGGAATTTATCCCAGCTCCAGACTTCCCAACAGGTGCATATATTTATGGTCTTCAAGGTGTTAAAGATGCCTATGAGACTGGTCGTGGCCGTGTCGTAATGCGTGCTAAGGCTGAGATTGAGAGCGATGAGAACCACGATAAGATTGTTGTGACAGAGATTCCTTACGGAGTTAATAAGCAGCAACTTATTGAATATATTGCTGACCTCGTGAAGGAAGGAAAGTTGGAGGGTATCTCTAATGTCAATGACGAAACAGGCCGTCAGGGTATGCGTATCGTTGTTGATGTGAAGCGTGATGCCAATGCAAACGTCATTCTGAATAAGCTTTTCAAGATGACAGCATTGCAGAGTTCTTTCTCTGTAAACTGTATCGCATTGGTAGCGGGTCGTCCACGTCTGTTGAGCCTTCGTGAGTGCATTAAATACTTCGTTGAGCATCGTCACGATGTCACTATCCGCCGTGCACAATTTGACTTGAAGAAAGCACAGGAACGTGCACATATCTTAGAGGCACTGATTAAGGCTTGCGACAATATTGATGAGGTTGTACGTATTATTCGTGCCAGCAAGACACCTTCAGATGCCCAAAGAAACCTTGAGAAGCGTTTTGAATTCGATGAGCTTCAATCAAGAGCTATCGTTGATATGCGTTTGTCACAGCTTACGGGTCTGCGTCTTGACCAGTTGCATCAGGAGTTTGAGGAATTGATGCAAACCATCAAGGACTTGCAGGAAATTCTTAATAACCCTGAGCGTTGTAAGGAAGTGATGAAAGAAGAGTTGCAGGAGGTTAAGGAGAAGTATGGCGATGTTCGTCGTACAGAGATTATCCCTGATGAGCATGAGTTTAATGCTGAGGACTTCTATCCTAATGACCCTGTTGTTATTACTATTAGTCACCTTGGTTATATTAAGCGCACTCCGCTTGCAGACTTTAAGGAGCAGGCTCGTGGTGGAGTAGGTTCTAAGGGTGCTCGTACACGTGAGAAGGACTTCACCGAATATATCTATCCAGCAACAATGCACCAGACAATGCTGTTCTTTACTCGTAAGGGACGCTGCTACTGGATGAAGTGTTATGATATCCCTGAGGGCGATAAGAACTCAAAGGGCCGTGCTATTCAGAATATGCTTTCACTTGAGCCGGGTGATTCTGTTAACGCATTCTTGCGTATTCAGGGCTTGGATGATGACGACTTCCTCGATTCTCACTATGTAGTATTTGCAACAAAGCAGGGTATCGTTAAGAAGACTTCACTCCGTGCTTACTCACGTCCTCGTACCAATGGTGTGATTGCTATTAACATCAATGAGGGAGATGAGGTTGTAGACGTTCGTCTGACAAACGGCCATAACGAACTTATCATCGCTGACCGCAATGGTCGTGCTTGTCGCTTCGATGAGTCAAATATCCGTACTATGGGGCGTGTGTCTACAGGTGTACGTGGTATGCGTTTGGACGAAGATGGTCAGGACGAAGTTGTTGGTATGATTGTTGTTAATGACCCTGTTAACGAGACGGTTATGGTAGTATCTGAGGAGGGTTATGGAAAGCGCTCACAGGTAGAGGACTATCGATTAACTAATCGTGGCGGTAAGGGTGTTAAGACGCTGAATATCACGGATAAGACTGGTAAACTTGTTGCTATCAAGAACGTTACGGATGATAACGACTTGATGATTATCAACAAGAGCGGTATTGTTATCCGTATGTCAGTTGCCGAATGCCGTGTAATGGGTCGAGCAACACAAGGTGTGCGCCTAATAAACCTCGCTAAGAAGAATGATGTCATCGCATCTGTATGTAAGGTGATGAGCTCTGAGATGGAATCACAGGTTGAGGATGATAGTCGTGAAGACCTCCCAAACACTGATGAGGATATTAAGGGAGAGGCATCATCAGTAGATAATACAGAGGTGACACCTGTTGATTTCGAGTAAACGAGTTAACGAGTGGACGAGTGAACAAGTTGACGAGTTGCTTGTTTCAAATCTCATAGAAACAACGGTAATCATAATTATGAATTTTGAATTCTGAATTAAGAATTAACATAGAATTCTGAATTAACATAGAATTATAAACCTTTTAATAAAGATCACTAATATGAAGAAGTTAATGTTCGCAGCATTGATGTTACTCAGTACATCTGCTGCATTCGCTGGTGACAGCGAGCCACTGAAGGCAATCCTTAAGGCACAGAGCTACGCAGAGGCTGCTGAGCTCATTAAGGCTAACCTCGGCCAGCTTACAGACAATGCTGAGAAGGCAAAGGCTTATGACAAGCTCTATCAACTTGCTATGAAAAAGGTAAGTGCAGAGCAGGGTGTTCAGCTTGAGAACCAGACTAACCAGCAAATGGGTAAGGAAGGTAACAAAGCTGTTGATGAGAAAGGTCTCTACGAGGCTGTAGGTCAGGCTTTCGATGCTGCTGAGGAGATTGTTAAGTATGACAATATGCCTAACGCAAAGGGTAAGGTTAAGCCTAAGTATACAGGTATTGCTGATGAGCTCTATCCACTCCGTGGTCAGCTTATTAATGGTGGTATCTTCTATCAGGGTGCTAAGGATGATGCAAATGCTTATAAGTATCTTGCTCGTTACGTAGACTCTGCTGATGAGCCAATGTTCTCAAAGTTTGATAAGTCTAAGGATGAAAACTTGAATGAGATTGCTTACTTCGCAACTTATTATGCTTATCAGAATAAGGACTACAAAAAGGCTGAGAAATATGCTGAATACGCTGTAAAGAGTAAGGACCGTGGTAAGGATGCAAAGCAGTTGCAGTTGGCTATTATGGGTGCACAGCTTAATAGTCGCCAAGACTCTGTAGCTTATGCAGATAAGCTCGCTGGTATCTATGCTCAAGATCCTGATAATGATGCCGTATTGACAACTTTGACATCTATCTATAGCTCACTTGGTATGCAGAACAAGGCAGAGGAAATCGTAAACGCTGCCCTTGCAAAGAACCCTAACAGCTACGGTGCGTTGGTAATGCTTGGTCAGTTCGCAAGCCAGAAGAAGGAATACGAGAAGGCTGCTGACTACCTTTCTAAGGCATTGGCATTGGCAAAGGATGATAATGCAAAGATTGCTATCAATGCATCTATTGGTCAGTGCTGGTTCTACAAGGCACAGGACCGTGTAGCAGCTGTGAAGGGTGTATTGTCACCAGCTGCACGTGCTCAGTTCAACGATGTTTACAATAAGGCAATTTCATACCTCGAGACAGCTAAGAATCTCGATGTTATGAAAGAGCATAAGAGCTCATGGGCGTATCCACTTTACGGTTGCTACTATTTCGTAAAGGGTGCACAAGCTCCTGAGACATTGGAAGCTGCAGCTATTGCTGGCGTTCAGCAGTAAATAGTTTTTAATATTCCCCTCTTATATGAATTATTAGGTTAAATCATATAAGAGGGGATTTTGTGTTACTAAAATATAGCCGATGAAAAGAGTACTAATACTGATTATTTCTATTTTTACAAGTTGGAATATCGCAGAGGCACAAGAAGCATATCAGCAGGCAGAGTCTTTTAATCGCCTTGCAAAAGAAGCTTTCACCCGTGTAGAGAAACTTTCGAATAGGGATTCTGTAGCCATTTTCAATGCTGTTGTTGATGGTGTGGAATATTCATTGAAAAGTGATGAATTTGACAGAATGCCTAATCGAAAGGGGAAAGTTAACCCAAGATTTGAGGAGGAGAACAAGAATCGTCTTGCAGTTCTGCATCCAATGTTGATAGATGCTGGTAAGTATTTTACCAAAGGAAGTTATACGAGAAATGAAGGACTTGATGCCTTACAATTATATCTAAAAGCTCGTAAATCTCCATTGGTAAAGGATAATATCGATGAGTCAGGTGTTGCTGCTTATTACATTGCTTATTATTATTTAAAAGCTCACAACTTAGAGAAAGCTGATGAATATGCTGATATTGCTATGCAATACGATGAAACGGCACAGGCAGCAGCAGAAATTAAAGCTCAGTGTATGCACAGTAAGATGGTGACAGAGGAAGACTCTTTGCGTTATCTTTCTGTAATACAACGACTTTATCGTACTGACCCTACTAATGAGACTTATTTCTCATGGATTATGAAGTTCTATCAGAATCCTACACGTAAGTTTAATATTGAAGACTTTATTGATAGAATCCTTGAAGAGAATACAAATTCAGCAGTGCCATGGATTCTTAAAGGTGAAATTGCCATGCATGCTGAACGTTGGGAAGAAGCTATAGATGCTTACAAGCAAGCTGATGAAATAGACCCAAGTAGCATTCCTGTAGCCTATAATATTGGTGTATGTCTGAATACTGTTGGATTGGCTGAACGTGAGGCTGTTGCTGAACGAAGAAAGAAAAAGGAAGACGTATCAGATAATGAGTATATGAAATATTTTGCAGAAGCACGTACTTATCTTGAACGTGTGAGAGCAAAAGACCCTCGTAGGAATAGAGTAGATTGGGTAGGTCCTCTCTATTTAGATTATACAATATTGAATGATAAAATAAAGGCTGAAGAACTTGAACCTCTTGTAACAAATTTTAAAAAGTGAAATTTATAAAGTTATTTTTGATATATATCTGCTTGCTCTTTTCCCTTACAGGTATGGCACAGAAGAAACAATTACAGGCAGTACGTGACCAAATAAAGTCGGGAAAAGAACTCACAAAAGCAGAAAACACACTTCGTGGATTATTGGTTGATTCGGCTTCTAAGAAGAATAGTAAAATATGGCTCCTTCTCTGTGATGCATTAACAAAACAATATGAGCAGGGAAATGAAAAATTATATTTGAAACAAAAGTATGACACGGCAGCCCTGTTTACTGTAACAAGGAAGTTGTATGATGTAATGTCACGCTTTGATTCTCTTGATGCTCAACCAGATGCTAAAGGAAGGGTACGTGCTAAATATAGAGCTAAGCATGCAGAATTCCTAAACTCTATTCGTCCGAATCTCTTCAATGGAGGTTCATATTTTATCCATAAGAAAGATTATAATACGGCCTTTGATTATTATAGCGATTACTTGCTGTCAGCAAATTATCCTCTGTTTGAAGGTTATGACTATATGCAGAAAGATGCTCTTATTCCACATGCTGCTTATTGGGCTATGTTCTGTGGTTATAAGCTTAGTGATGCTGATAAGATTATGCAGTTTAAAGAGCAGGCAGAGCGTGATACCTCTATGCTAAACTTTGTTAGGCAGTATGAGGCTGAAGCATATTTGATAAAAAAGGATACTGCCATGTATGTAAAGTCTCTACAAGCAGGTTTCGAACAATATCCTAATTTTGCCTTCTTCTTCCCACGATTAGTTGAATATTATGCTAAGATTGGAGAACATCAAAAAGCATTAGAAATCACGGAGCGTGCTTTGAAAGCTGATTCCACAAGTCTTTTGTTTCGTTTTGCTAAAAGTACAGCATTGCTGAACCTTGGTAGATACAATGAATGTATTGAGATTTGTAAGCAGCTGATAAAAGATAAAGACACTTATGCTGATGCTTATTATAATATAGGACTTGCCTATTTTAATCAAGCGATAGAATTAAATAAAGATAGGCAGAAGTATCGTGCCAACAAGGAAAAGATTATAACATTATATCAGCGTTCTAAACCCTACATGGAGAAATACAGAGAGCTTGCTCCTACCGCTAAGAGTAAATGGTTAGCACCTTTGTATACTATTTACCTTAATTTGAATATGGGTAAGGAATTCGATGAAATTGATAAGTTGAGAAAGGAAAGATAAAGATGAATAATAATATTCTTAATAAACTTGGTATCACGCTCAATGCAATGCAGGAGGCTACGGCTGATGCAGTATTGCATACGGGTAAAGATGTTGTAGTGATGTCACCGACAGGTTCAGGTAAGACTTATGCTTACCTCCTACCATTAATTCAGCGCTTAGATGCTTCGTCAGATGCACTGCAGGCTGTAGTGTTGGTACCTGGACGTGAATTGGCATTGCAGTCAGCTAATGTTCTTAAGGATATGGGTAGTGGCTTACGTTCTATGCCTTTATATGGTGGACGTCCAACAATGGAAGAGCATCGTGTATTGAGAGATGTAAAACCTCAGATAGTCTTTGCAACTCCAGGACGTTTAAACGATCATCTTGATAAGGCTAATATTAATGCAGAAACGATAAAGTGGCTTGTCATTGATGAGTTTGACAAGTGTCTTGAATTTGGTTTTCAAGACGAAATGATGAGTATTCTCTGTAAGTTACCAAATATAGAAAGACGAATCCTACTTTCAGCAACAGAGTCTGAAACAATTCCTAACTTTGTATCAATGGGTAGGACCGTTCATTTGGATTATCGTACAGAAGATGAGAATATTCCTGATCGTATTCGTCTTTACACAGTTACAAGTCCCGAAAAGGATAAACTTGAGGTATTGAAGAAACTTCTCCTTTCTTTAGGTGACAAAAGTAGTATTGTATTCTTGAATTATCGTGACTCTGTTGAACGTACAGCCTTATTCTTAAAAGAGAATGGTTTTACAATCAGTTGGTTCCATGGTGGCTTAGACCAGCGTGAACGTGAAGCATCTCTGTATCGTTTCTCAAATGGGTCTGCACCAATACTTGTTAGTACCGACTTAGCTTCACGTGGATTGGATATACCAGATGTTGACAATATTATTCATTATCATTTCCCAGAAACTGAAGATAGCTATGTGCATAGAGTAGGGCGTACAGCACGTTGGGACAAAGAAGGAAGAACCTTCTTCATTCTTGGTCCAGAAGAACATTTGCCAGAGTATGTTTCCAATGAGCATGAAGAATATAAGATACCAGAGACTTTACCAAAACCAGCTCAGCCTCGTATGGCAACAATATATATAGGTAAAGGAAAGAAAGATAAAATCTCAAAAATAGATATTGTTGGCTTTCTTTGTAAGAAAGGTGGATTAAAGTCTTCTGAGATTGGAAAGATTGATGTGAAAGATCGTTTTACTTATGTAGCAGTTTCACGCACAAAGATTAAAGAAATAATTTCATTGACTAAAGGTGAAAAAATAAAGGGTATTCGTACCGTTGTGGAAGAGGTAAGGTAACACATTATACAATGTGTCACCTTTTTCTTTAACATCCCTCTCCACGTGTATAAAACACATACTATCTTGCAAATAAAAAAAATGATGTTTTATTTGGAAGTATAAAAATAAAAGTGTATCTTCGCATCGTAGACCATAAAAACCTATTACAATATTTAATACTGATAATAACTACAAAACATAAGTCAAACTTAAACTAAACAATCGAGATGAAAAAGTACAATTTTGGTGCAGGTCCATGTATCCTTCCACGTGAAGTAATCGAAAAGACAGCAAATGCCATTTTAGATTTTAATGGAATTGGTCTCTCAATTGCAGAAATCAGCCATCGTTCAAAGGATTTCCAGCCAGTAATGGACGAAGCTATGGCTTTAGTAAAGGAAGTGTTAAATGTTCCAGAGGGCTATTCAGTGCTTTTCTTGGGTGGTGGTGCATCACTTGAGTTCTGCATGATTCCTTTCAACTTCTTGGTAAAGAAGGCTGGTTATTTGAATACTGGTGTTTGGGCAAAGAAGGCCATGAAGGAAGCTAAGTTGTTTGGAGATGTTGTTGAAGTTGCTTCATCTGCAGATGAAAACTATACATATCTTCCAAAGAACTTCGATGTTCCTACAGACTTGGATTATTTGCACATCACTACCAATAACACAATTTATGGTACTGAATATCACAAAGATTTAGATGTACCAGTTCGTTTGATTGGTGATATGTCTTCAGATATCTTTAGCCGTCCAGTTGATGTATCTAAGTACGACTGTATCTATGGTGGTGCACAGAAGAATCTTTCTATGGCAGGTGTGACATTCATCATTATTAAGGATGAAGTTCTTGGCCGTGTACAGCGCGAAATCCCAACAATGTTGGATTATCGTACACATATCAAGAAGGGGTCTATGTTCAATACTCCTCCTGTAGTGCCTATCTATACAGCTTTAGAGAACCTTCGTTGGATTAAAGCAAATGGTGGTGTAGAAGCAATGGAGAAACTTGCTAAGGAGCGTGCTGATATTGTTTATGGTGAAATCGATCGCAATAAGTTGTTCCGTGGTACAGTTAAGTGTGAGGAAGATCGCTCTTACATGAACATCTGCTTCGTTCTCAACGATGAGTATGCAGAATTGCAAGATGAATTCTTTAAGTTCGCTACTGAAAGAGGAATGGTTGGTATCAAGGGACACCGCGATGTTGGTGGTTTCCGTGCAAGCTGCTACAACGCAATGACAGTTGAAGGCTGCAAGGCTCTTGTTGAAACAATGAAGGAATTTGAAGCTAAACACTAAATATATAAAGATTAGACTTAGCAGTGGTGTACATGCCACCTGCTGAGTCTAAACGATAACTTTACTATATCTAACCCAAACATTAAGGCTATGAAAGTTTTAATTGCAACTGAAAAACCATTTGCACCATCTGCAGTGCAAGGTATTACAACAGAACTTAAGAATGCAGGACATGAGGTTGTTCTGCTTGAAAAATATACAGAGAAAGCTGAATTGCTTGAAGCAGTAAAAGAAGCTGATGCAATGATTGTACGCTCTGATAAAGTTACACCAGAAGTACTTGACGCAGCTAAACAGTTGAAGATAGTTGTTCGTGCAGGTGCTGGTTATGACTCTATTGATACAGCCTATGCAAAGGAGAAGAATGTTGTTGTAGAAAATACTCCTGGACAGAACTCTAATGCTGTTGCTGAACTTGTATTTGGTTTGTTGGTATATGCTGTACGTAGTTTCTATAATGGCAAGGCTGGCACCGAATTGATGGGCAAGAAAATTGGTATTCTTGCTTTCGGTAATGTTGGTCGTAATGTAGCTCGTATCGCCAAAGGCTTTGGTATGGAAGTGTACGCATACGATGCATTCTGCCCAGCAGAGGCTATTGAAGCTGCTGGTGTTCATGCTTGTAAGACACAAGATGAATTGTTCCAGACTTGCGACGTTCTGTCACTTCATATCCCTGCAACTCCACAAACTGTTAAGAGTATTGATTATCGTTTAGTCAATCTTCTCCCAAAGAAGGGTATTCTCGTTAATACTGCCCGCAAGGAAGTTATCAATGAGGAGGAACTTCTGAAGTTGATGGCTGAGCGTGAAGACTTGAAGTTTGTGACTGATATTATGCCTGATGCTGATGCTGAATTCAAGAAATTTGAAGGACGTTATTTCTCTACTCCTAAGAAGATGGGTGCACAGACAGCTGAAGCTAATAATAATGCAGGTATTGCTGCAGCAAAGCAGATTAATGCTTTCTTTGCTACAGGTGATACTAAATTCCAAGTAAATAAATAACTTTCTAATACATAAGGGTTGATTGTCTTAATCTACTAAGTGAGGTTGTGACTTTCAATCCTTTTATTTTTATTAAAAAACTAACACTATGGCAGTAATAAAACCTTTTAAAGGTATCCGCCCTCCAAAGGACTTGGTTGAGTCTGTTGCAAGTCGTCCATACGATGTTTTGGATTCTGAAGAAGCTCGTGCAGAAGCTGGTGACAACGAGAAGAGTTTATATCATATCATCAAACCAGAAATCAACTTTGAAGTTGGCACAAGTGAATATGATCCAAGAGCTTATAATAGTGCTGTTGAACAATTCCAGAAGTTCCAAGATGAAGGTTGGTTAGTCCAAGACAATAAGGAGCATTACTATATCTATGCACAAACTATGAATGGCAAGACTCAATATGGTCTTGTTGTTGGAGCATATGTTGATGATTATCTGACAGGTAATATTAAGAAGCATGAGTTAACGCGTAGAGATAAGGAAGAAGACCGTATGAAACATGTTCGCATTTGTAATGCTAATGTTGAACCAGTGTTCTTTGCTTATCCTGATAATCAGGTACTTGATACTTTGTTGGCTCGATATGCTGCAACAAAACCTGAATATGATTTTGTTGCACCTGATGATGGTTTCAGACATCAGTTCTGGGTTATTACAGATGAAGCTGACATCAAGACTATAACTGAAGAGTTTAAGAAGATGCCAAGTCTTTATATTGCAGATGGACACCATCGTTCTGCTGCAGCTGCTTTAGTAGGTGCAGAGAAGGCTAAGAACAACGAAAATCATAAGGGTGACGAGGAGTATAACTACTTTATGGCAGTATGCTTCCAGGCAAGTCAATTAACGATTCTTGACTATAATCGTGTTATCAAGGATTTAAATGGCATGGAAGTTGCTGAGTTCTTAAAAGCTTTGGAGAAGAACTTTACAGTTGAGCTGAAAGGACAAGATGAATATCGCCCAACAAAGTTGCATGAATTCTCTATGTACCTTGACGGAAACTGGTATAGCTTGGTTGCTAAACCTGGTACATACGATGATAACGATCCTATTGGTGTTCTTGATGTTGACATCTCAAGTCGATTAATTTTGGACGAACTAATGGGCATTAAAGACCTCCGTTCAGACAAACGTATTGATTTCGTTGGTGGTCTGCGTGGTCTTGGAGAACTGAAGCGTCGTGTTGATAGTGGTGAAATGCGTTGGGCATTGGCACTCTATCCTGTATCAATGCAGCAGATTATGGATATTGCTGATAGTGGAAAGATTATGCCACCTAAGGCTACATGGTTTGAACCAAAACTTCGTTCTGGTCTTGTCATCCATAAGCTGGATTGATACAAGATTAACATTTAATGAATGGATAGTGATAAATATAAGACAATAAAAGAGAAAGCGATTAGCGAGGGATATTACTCTGAAAAGCGGAGTAAGTTCCTCGCTTTTGCGCATCATGTTGATTCTGTCGAAGAGGCGTTAGAGATAGTAAAAGAATATCGAAAGAAGTATTATGATGCTCGCCATTGCTGCTATGCTTATAGAGTAGGTTTTGATGGTACAGAATTCCGAGCAAATGATGATGGTGAACCGTCTTCAACAGCAGGTAAACCTATTCTTGGACAGATTGACAGTTATGGATTAACAAATACACTCATTTGTGTTATTCGGTATTATGGAGGTATAAACCTCGGTACTGGTGGTTTGATTGTTGCCTACCGTGAGGCTGCAGCAGATGCATTATCAAATAGCGAGATAGAAGAAAAATTCATTGAAGAGGAAGTGAAATATACATTTACTTATCCGATGATGAATGATGTTATGCGAATCATTAAGGAAATGAATCCTCGCATTATTAATCAAGTATTTGACAATACTTGCGAAGTTGTTCTCTCTATTAGAAAAGGGCAAGCAGAAGAACTACGTACCCGACTGAAGAAACTATCATTTGAATAAGTTTTTGGAGATTATTTGGCTAATTAGGCATATTAGGCTAATTGGACATATTAGAGTAATTGAGCTAATAAAAATAATCGAATAAAAAGTATTTTATTAACTTGTTATTGTAAACTATTTTGCACTCATTAAAATCAAAACATGTCCTTTTAGCTTCTAAAAGATGCCTAATTGGCTTGTAATAGATGCCCTATTGGGGTCTTACTAACGCCCTTTTGAAGGCTAATTAAGCACCTTTTAAAATTCATCCTTATAACTACTTGAAAACTTGTTAGTTACAAGACCACCTTTTAAATATCTTTTTTGTCTTTACTTTAAGTTGCTTATACAAAATTATGTAATGTTTTTTCATAGTCACATCGGCAATTTTTTGAAGGGTTTAGAAGAATTGTTTTTATGGAGCAAAAAGAAAAATTAGTAGATTAAAAGTATGCCATAACTATGTTTTAGTGTATTAGTTATTATCAACTCTTCGAATAAAGCAATGCAACAATCATTTAGGTACTTTATAAATAAATCCTATTTTATCTCTTTACTCTTTTTGCTTTTTTACCTTTTTAAACTCTTCTATTCCATTTTTTTTGTGTTACTTTGCAGGTAATTATATGAGTTTACTAACGTATTAATCCTACTTATTAAGGATATTTTCTCGAGAAAGTTGTTAATGACTAACATTTTAAATATGAATAGGAGCTTGAAATGGCTGGTTGCAATTGTAGCAACACCTGTCATTCTGTTTCTTATCCTCGTAGCTTTACTATATTGTCCACCCGTTCAAAATTGGGCTGTAAAGCATGTGGCGGCCTATGTTTCAGACAAGACTGGAATGGAGGTAAGCATCGATAGGGTCAATCTATCTTTTCCTTTAGATTTTCAGTTAGATGGTCTAAAGATGCTTCGCCCGAATGATTCTATCCCTAATAAGAAAGATACGGTGGCAGATGTACATCGCTTGGTGGCTAATGTAGACCTATTACCATTGCTTAAAAGTAGGGTAGAAGTAAACGAATTAACATTTACAAAACTCAAAGCAAATACCGTCAACTTTATTGGTGACCTACGTATTCGTGGTGATTTGCAACGCTTGCATATTGTTAGCCATGCAGTTAACCTTGTTGGTGATTCTGTTCGTGTTAACAAAGCAGATATAGAAGGGGGATGGGTAGATATTGCTTTGGGAGATACTGTACCCGAAGATCCAAACAAACAGAAACCACTTTGGCGTATCAATATAGATAAAATTAATCTTACAAAAACGGATTTTCGTCTTCACATGCCTGGAGATACAATGAGCGTTCGTGCTAACTTTAAGAAAGCAGTAGCTAACGGAGCTGAACTTCTATTACATGACAACATATACAAGGTTGCAAACGTAGATTGGCAAGGCGGTGATTTTAGTTATAATCAAAACTATGTACGCCATGCAAAGACAGGTTTTGATGCAGCACATATAGCCATGCAAGATGTTAATTTAGGTATAGATTCCTTCCTATATGCTGCTCCAAAGATTCGATTACGTGTTCGTACAGCCAATATGAAGGAAAAAAGTGGACTGATAGTAAAGGATTTCCGTGG
Organism: Prevotella melaninogenica ATCC 25845; assembly: GCF_000144405.1. Classification (NCBI taxonomy): domain Bacteria; kingdom Pseudomonadati; phylum Bacteroidota; class Bacteroidia; order Bacteroidales; family Prevotellaceae; genus Prevotella; species Prevotella melaninogenica. The sequence continues at coordinate 520,150 of NC_014371.1, read as the reverse complement.
ACCATTTTCTATGGATTCTACAAGTATCAATCTACGTGATTTGTATTTCCGACTACCTAACACTGAGCTTTCTGGACGGTTTATGATGGACATGAATGCCTTTGCTGATAAGAATCCTGGGCAGATATCCACTCAGTTAGATGGTTTTCTACGTCTGGAAGATTTGCATCCATTCCTAACCTCCATACCAAAGAATATTTATCAGGCAATTCCTAATCAAAATATCATCATAAAAGGTCAACTGGATGGAAATCTTCGTTCAGCAGCTTTTAAACAGCTTCGCTTAACTATGCCAGGCTATTTTGACCTTACAGGAACAGGATGGATAGCTGATATGATGTCTGGAGTTGGTCATCTTCGCAGTGACTTAAAACTCAAAGGAACAGCAAGTAATCTTGGTTTTGTTTCTAAACTATTGCCACGTGATGTCAGGAAGACAATAGCATTCCCACATGGAGTAGGTATAAATGGTGATATTCATGTGCGTAAAACACTGTACACAGGTAACATACAGTTGACACAAGGTGGCGGACGTATTCGATTGAATGGTGCTTATAATACAGCAACAGAACTATATCGTATTACAGCAGATGCGACTTCATTCCCTGTTCATCGTTTCTTACCCCATATGGGTTTATCAGCTTTCTCTGGAACAATAAAGACGCAAGGACGAGGCACAGACTTCTTAAATCCAAAATCATCAACCAATCTCAGCCTTCGTATTCGTAGTTTCAAATATGGTAACTACGTATTGGATGGCTTGAATGGAGACATTTCAAAACATGGAGAGCAACTTTCGGCTCATGTAAAGAGTACGAACCGAATGATAAGTGGCGACTTCACTTATAAAGGCAGAGTTAATACAAAACTTGTGGATGGTCATCTACGTGGTTGGTTACGTCGTGTTGACTTGCACGCCATGGGCGTAATGAATCAAAGATATGTAGTTTCTACATGGGCTGATGTTGATGTACACTCTGATATGAAGAACATTCATCATGTCAGTGGTCCACTTCGTTCGTTCCGCCTTCTGCAAGAAGGACGAAAGAAAAGCAGACTTTTAGCAGCTGGAAACTTTGATGTGCGAGCTGATGTACGCCCTGGTAGCCTTGACACTCACATAAAAGGAAATCTATCAGAAGCTGATTTGCAGGCTTTTGGATTTATAGATAAGCATTATATAACATCTGCTAATACAGACATTACGCTTCATTCAGATATGAAGAAGTACTATGCTGTAAGTGGAAATGTGGGTAATTTATTACTAAGCGAACAACGTAAGGGAGAGCGTTTACCATTAGCTGAAGGTAATTTCAATCTTGATGCAACCATGCGTGGTGATCAAATTGAAGGTTCAATAAATGGTGTTTTCCCACGTGTAGACCTTTACCAATTAGGAATTGTAGACAAAGCGATGACAAGTAGTTTCTCTGCTAACACCTCATTTGCAATGTCTGGCAAAGATAATTTGAATGTTCGTGGTTTGATTGGCAATCTTCGTGTTACCGAAAAAGACCGTACCTATACTCCAGGTGATGTGAATGTCGACCTTATGAGTCGTCGTGATACAGTGCATGCAGTTCTGAATGGTGGAGACTTCCATCTCAGTACAGCTTTTAATAGTAGTGTCAACCAATTGGCAGAAAGTGGAAAGCGAATCTATAAGACTGTACGTGAGCAATTGACTAATCGTCGTATAGATCAGTCTGCTATACTCCGTCAGTTACCAACAGGACACTTTACGCTCCGCAGTGGACGTGATAACTTATTCTCTAACTTGTTAGCACGAGATGGATATGCCTTTAGTCAGGCAGATATTAACCTGACATCATCACCAACAAAGGGACTCGATGGAAGAATTAGCATTGATTCTTTGGTATATAATGATATTCTTCTCGACAGTATTAGGGCTGACCTTAACAGTATTGATGGACAGTTGAACTATACGCTATCTGTAATAAATAACCCTAATAATACATATCCTTATCATGGATCATTGCAGGGTGCGCTCTACGAACATGGTTTGAAGACACATGCAACCATCCTTGATAATAAGGGTAAGACTGGTTTCGACTTAGCGATGAAGGCTGCTATGAAGGGTAGGGGAATAGAACTTTCAATTACTTCTCCTCAATCTATCTTAGGTTATAAGTCATTTGCGGTCAATGATTCCAACTATATCTACATTGGACGTGACCGTCGTCTATCTGCCAATCTTCGTCTGGAAGCAGCTGACGGAACTGGTATGCTCGTATCAACAGAAGATAATGATCCTACTTCATTACAAAATGTTACACTCTCAATGAACCACTTTGAGTTAGGCAGTTTGTTTGAAATCTTACCATTTGCACCGAAGTTGTCGGGTATGTTGGATGGTGACTATCACCTTGTTCAGACTGAAAAGGAACTCACGATATCAAGCGATATGACTATTAAGAAGCTTGTTTATGAGAATAGTCCTATGGGAGATGTGGGCACACAGTTTGTTTATATGCCTAAGGGAGATGGTACTCACTATGTTGATGGTATAATAACACAAAACGGAAAGGAAGTCGGTTCACTTTCGGGTACCTATAATAATGAAGGGGCTGGAGAACTTGATGCAACCTTAGAGATGAACCGTTTCCCACTGAATTACGTCAATGGCTTCGTTCCTGACCAAATTGTAGGACTCGATGGAGTAGGAGAAGGAACCCTAACGGTAAAGGGTCCACTTAAGAACTTGGACTTCAATGGTGAGATTTATCTTGATTCAACTTATTTGGTGAGTGCACCTTACGGCATAAGGATGCGCTTTGCGGATGATCCTGTTCAAATACACAATAGCCATATTCAGTTTGAGAACTTCGAACTCTTTGCAAGTAATGGTTTACCACTCGACATATCGGGCTACTTAGACTTCTCTAATCTTAATAAGATGCAGCTTGATGCACAACTGAGGGCTAAGAACTTCCAAATCATTAATGCAAAGAAGAATCCTCGTTCAGAAGTTTATGGAAAGGCTTTCGTTGACTTTACAGGACGAATAAACGGCCTTTTAAACAACTTACAGTTAGTTGGAAATCTTGATGTCTTAGGTAGTACAGATGTCACATACGTAGTACGCGATGGTACATTATCTACTGATGACGATTTGAAAGACCTCGTTCAGTTCATCAACTTCAATGATTCTACGGTTAATGTTGTCAAACGTCCAGATATTACAGGCTTTACAATGGGGCTTAATGTAGATATTGATGAGCAGGCACATGTATTATGTGCGTTGAATGCAGATCAGTCTAATTATGTCGATTTTGTAGGTGGTGGCAATCTACTTCTTAATTATGACCCAACCAATGGTGTGCAGGTTCGAGGTAGATATACGTTGAGTGATGGTAAGATGAAATACTCTCTGCCAGTTATTCCACTTCGTACTTTTAACATTAAAGACGGAAGTTATCTTGAATTTACGGGTGATCCGATGAAACCAACACTGAAAATTACCGCAACGGAAGAAGTCAGAACAAGTGTTTCGAATGGTTCGGGTGAAGGTAGGATTGTAGATTTTGAGTGTGGTGTAAGCCTTACCAAGCAGTTCCCTAAACCTGGTGTGGAATTTATTATAACTGCTCCAGACGACCAAGAGATGCAGAATATCCTTAATACGAAGAGTGTTGAGGAACGCTCAAAGCTTGCCGTTACAATGTTAGCATCAGGTATGTACTTCGATGGTGATAACTCAGCAAGTGCTAATACTGCCATGAGTGGTGCATTAGCGGGCTTCCTACAGACACAAGTCAACTCTATTACGGGTAAAGCCCTTAACTCTATGGGACTCGACTTGACTGCCAACATGGAAAGTGCTGCCGATGTGAATGGTAACTTACACACCGACTATACCTTCAAGTTCTCAAAACGTCTGTGGAATAATCGCCTACGTATCATTATGGGTGGACGAGTTTCAACAGGTTCACAGTTCTCTGAAGATAATGGCGCTTACTTCGATAACTTCTCGCTTGAATATCGTCTAAACCAAAAAGAAACAAAGTATTTGAAACTCTACTATGAGCGTGAAGCATACGATTGGTTAGAAGGTAACTTGAGTGAGTTTGGTGCTGGCTTCATGTGGCGTCGTAAGTTACGTCATTTCAAGGATATCTTCCGCTCTAAAGAAGATAATCCTATGGTAGCACCACAGACTGAGAAGCCTAAACGAGATACATTAATAAACTTTGTAAATGAGAAAAAGAAATAAATATATAAGAACAACAGGTGGAAAAGGAGTCATAGAACTATTTGCTTTTATGGCATTCTTATTCATACTTGCTGCCTGTAGTACGACTTCAGCAATCCCTGATGGCGAACATCTATATACAGGTATGGAGCCGACAAAATACAGTAATTACAAAGAAAATCAACACTTCAATGATGTGAAAGAAGAGTTGGATCTTGTGTTAGCAACTAAGCCTAATGCCGCTTGGTTGGGTAGCCCCAGTGTGCGTTCTCCTTTCCCTATCGGGTTATGGATATGGAATGCTTTCTCACAAGATACAACTGGACTCAGTCGTTGGTTAGTACGTGCATTTGGCTCTTCACCTGTATTAATGAGTTCAACAACACCTGATTTGCGTGTAACGGTTGGTGAAAATCTCTTACGTAAGCGTGGTTATTTCAAAGGAAAGATAAGCTATGAAAAGCTTGCACAGAGTAATCCAAAGAAGATGCGACTACAGTATGCTGTTGATATGGGACGTCTGTGGTTGCTCGATAGCGTACAATACACCAATTTTCCACCTTCAGCAGATAGTTTGATAAGAACCAATCTTGATAAAGCAATTATCCGCAAGGGAGATGCTTTTGATGTAGCAACACTTGAACAAGAACGCAAGCGAATAACAGATTTGTTCCGTAATAATGGTTATTATTATTATCAGAATAACGATGCGAGTTATCTTGCTGACACAACGAAGGCTTATGGCTTAGCTTCTATTCGTCTGCAGATGGCGGATTCAGTAAGTGATAAAGCATTGAGAAAATGGACAATAGGAACCATTAACATCAACCTACAGCGTCAGTTCATAGATTCTCTTACTCAGCACAAGCGTTTCCGTGATGTCATTGTGAATTACAACGGTTCGCACATGCCACTCCGTCTACGCGCCATAGCTAATGATTTAAAGATATGGCCGGGTACTGTGTATAATAACGAACTATTTGAAAAAAGCCAGCAATATCTGAATGGTAGCGGACTATTCTCTGCTACGAACTTTACTTTCACTCCACGTGATAGCACTGATTCATGTAATATCTTAGACATGACCATTAATTGCATCTTTGATAAGCCTTATGACTTCTATATTGAGGCTTATGGAAAGGGGAAAACAAGTGGCAGATATGGTCCAGAGGCTATTATTGGTCTGACAAAACGTAATGCATTCCGTGGTGGTGAGAAACTTAATTTACGCATACATGGTTCTTATGAATGGTCGGCAAGTAGTGATGATGACGGCCGTGATCGCCTTGGACTGAATAATTATGAGTATGGTGCTGAAGCCAGTTTACAGTTTCCTCGCCTTGTCAATCCATTCGTTACACCACCACGAAAACGTTGGGAACGTGAAGAAAGGAAGACTGCAGAAGCTGCAGAAAAGGGACTTGTATATATCCCTAAGGGACCACGCATCTATTATACAACACCATCAACGACCCTTAAAGCTTCTGTTGATGTGTTGAACCGTTCTAAGTATTTCAAACGTCATGTTGTGTCAGGCGAATTAACATACCAGTGGCAGCCAAACGAGCGTAATAGCTATTCGTTCTCTCCTTTGACACTGACTTATGAGTATATGCATAACGTGACTGACCGTTATCTTGAATTGATAGACAGTGTTCCTTATCTTGAGGTATCATTGGCAGACCAGTTCATTCCAAAGATGATGTTCCAACATACGTTTATGAGCCCAGCTCGTTATAAGAGTCCGATTAAAATATGGACAACAGTTAGTGAAGCTTCAAACATCTTGTCTGCAGGTTACGCTGCCTTTGGTAGACGTTGGAGCGAAAAAGACAAGAAACTATTTAAGAATCCATTTGCACAATTTGTGAAGATTGATGCTAATCTTACAAAAGTATGGAGTCTTGGAGAGAAGAGTGGTATTGCAGCCCACGTCAATTTAGGAACGTTGTGGGCGTATGGTAACAGTAGATTTGCACCTTATACAGAACAGTTTTATGTAGGTGGAGCCAATAGCATCCGTGCGTTTAATGCCCGCCAGATTGGTCCAGGACGCTATCGCTCAACACAACGTCGACGCTCATACGTAGAACAGACAGGTGATATCAAAATACAGTTCAACCTTGAGTATCGTCCTCACCTTATGGGCTCCCTCTATGGTGCCGTTTTCCTCGATGCTGGTAATGTATGGACAATGCACTATGATGATGGTCGACCAGAAGGACATTTCAAGTTTAAGAATATATTAAATGAAATGGCACTCGGTACGGGAGTTGGTTTGCGCTATGATATTGGCTATTTCATGATTCGTCTTGATTGGGGACTTGGTTTACACGTACCTTATGAAACTGGCAAGACTGGTTTCTATAACATATCAAAATTTAAGGATGCACAAGCCTTCCACTTAGCGATTGGTTTGCCATTCTAATCTTTTTGATTTTCAACTATTCAGCCCTGCTAATCAGATTAGCAGGGCTGAATAGTTTTAATTAGGTCTTATTATTCCTTAAGATGGTACTATAATATGCTCTAACATCAATTCTTACTTACGTGTTTATGCCAGACACATATGGTGTTGATGCCTAACACATGTAGTGTTAATGGTAAGTACATATATTCTTTAATATCAAACACATTGAATATTATCTTTTGGCAGAAAGCAGTTAAGCGTTAGAAAAGTACTTTTAAACGATTGTAAGCAAACAAAAAGACTTTACAAAAACATCAAAGTAGGGAATGTTTTTTAATCAAAAAACACTTCTTTCTTATGCGTTTGTAACTTACAGAAATACAGATAGTTATAAACTTGCATTTTAATAGGTGCTTAGTAAGGCTTCAAAAGGGCGTTAGTTAGAGGTCAAAAGGGCATCTATTGAAAGCCAATTAGGCATCTTTTAGAAGCTAAAAGAGCATGTATTAGAATTACAACCATGGAAAATATCTGACAAATTGCAAAGTAGAAATAAGCTTTTATACAAAAAGCTCCTATGTTAGGAGCTTTTAAAAATGAGTTATCTTGTATATTTATTTATGTTACTATACAACTCTATATTTGTCATTCTCCTCTCTGGAGGACAGAAGTTTGGGGTGAAGATTATTTCCTCACATAGTTTACAAATGCGTATGCAGGATTATCGTCAGCAGCAGGACGTTCCTCACGTGATTCTACAACCCATGTTCCATCATTATATTCTGGGAAGAAAACATCTGCTTGTGGAGGAGTAGCAGCTATCTCTGTAAGGTAGAGATGGTCTGCTATAGCAAGCGCCTCTTTATAAAGACTGGCTCCACCAATGATAAATGCCTTTTCTTCTGCCCCAATATGTTTAAGCGCTTCTACAAGTGAAGAATAAACATCGCAACCAGGAAAGTCTGTTTCCGTTCTACTGAGTACAATGTTTCTACGATTAGGCAGAGCACCTTTTGGTAATGAATGGAAGGTCTTACGCCCCATGATAACAGTATGTCCTGTTGTTAGTTGCTTAAAACGCTTAAGGTCTTCTCTAATGAAATAGACCATATCATTCTGATAACCAATGGCACGATTGGCTGCTACTGCAGCAATGATATTTATTTCCATAATGGTGTTTTTGGACCTCCCCCAACCCCTCCAAAGGAGGGGAGTACTGATTTAGCAATCAATTTGGTGAAGGATTTAAAGTTCTTGACTAATTTAATATACTATTTTAGAAGTTGAGAGAATTGATTATTTTTCATACTCCAACTACTTTCTATTTGCACTCCCCTCCTTTCGGAGGGGTTGGGGGAGGCTTTCTTTTACACTGCAACTACTCCCGGAATGTGTGGCAACGGATCGTAACCAATCAGTTCAAAATCTTCATACTTAAAATCAAAGATATCCTTTACATCAGGATTAATCTTCATCTTTGGCAGTGGACGTGGCTCACGAGTAAGCTGGAGTTTAGCCTGTTCAAGATGGTTTAGATAGAGATGTGTGTCACCTGTAGTATGGATAAATTCACCTGCTTCAAGTCCCGTAACCTGTGCAATCATTTGCAAAAGGAGAGCATATGATGCAATGTTAAAAGGGACACCGAGGAAACTATCTGCCGAACGCTGATAGAGTTGGAGCGATAATCTACCATCTGCAACATAGAATTGGAAGAGACAGTGGCAGGGTGGGAGAGCCATATCTTCCACCTCAGCAGGGTTCCATGCTGTGACCAACATACGACGTGAGTTAGGATTATGCTTAATCATCTCCACCACATTCTTAATTTGATCGATTGTACCTCCCTTGTAATCAGGCCATGAACGCCACTGATGACCATAGACTGGACCAAGCTCACCGTTCTCATCAGCCCACTCATTCCAAATCCTTACACCATGTTCTTGTAGGTAGCGCACATTCGTATCACCACGTAAGAACCAAAGTAATTCATAAATAATACTCTTCAGATGAAGCTTTTTAGTTGTCAACAGTGGAAAGCCATCGCGCAAGTCAAAGCGCATTTGATGACCAAAAATGGATAAAGTTCCTGTTCCGGTTCTATCACCTTTCTGTGTTCCTTCTGTGAGGATGCGATTGAGGAGGTTTAAATATTGTTGCATAATTGTTCGTTTATTTCTAAGATATTATAGGGATATATTGTTTTCTGGATTTTTCTTGTCTGCATTTATATTATAAAAGAACCAAAGGCTCGTCTGGTATATGTGTACTCTTTATGCGCCATTCTTGTGGATAAAGATTGTTCGCACGGTTTCCGAGGTTCTTTGCAAAGCCTATCGGATAGCCTTTATAAGTAAGCAGAACGATACCACGTGGAGCATCAGAAGATAGTACAATAGCCTCATGACGAAGATAAGCGATAGCTGTTTGATAATCAACCTCTACATTAGGATAGGCCGATTTATCAGTTGAAAAGGAGAGTGCTAACGTATGGTCAGGGATAACATTCTTCCCTTTTTGCATTCCATCTTTTACTCCATGCGAGAGAATACGAAGACGTTTACGAGCTTCTGTGATTGCTTTATCAACATCAATAGTTGTCTTATTGATAAACGTCTTGTTCTCTCCATGCTTACGAATGATAGCCATAAAGATACCTTCTCCACGGGTCTTACCAGGAATAAAGCGATAAACTGGAAATTCCCGACCGTCTTTAAGTGGGTTATCAATGAGTGAACCTGTTATATTCCATGCCTCTTCTGTAGGCACAGAGAGGAGCTCAGCATCATATTCGTTGAGAATCCACGCAATATTCTCTTCATCTTCATGTGCATTAAAGGTACAAGTTGAATAAATAAGAATACCTCCAGGCTTTAAGTTGTCCCATATATCAGCAATAATACTACGCTGAAGTTGCCAACAGTTCTCTACATTCTGTAGACTCCATTCCTCTATTGATTGTGGATCTTTACGAAACATTCCTTCACCAGAGCAGGGTACATCGGCTATAATAACATCAAAACCAAGCTTTGTTTTTTTGTAATCACGAGGGTAATTGTTCGTAACAGCGACACCCTCATGACCAAACTTTTGAACGTTCTCTGCTAATATTTGTGCACGTTTTCCAATCGGTTCGTTAGAGAAAAGAAAGGAACCTGCAGGTAAGGACGTACGTGCGCAAGTTGTTTTACCACCTGGTGCAGCACAGAGATCGAGTGCCATAACAGGCTGTTTTACCAAGTGTTGTAACACATGAGATAGAAACATAGATGATGCTTCTTGCACATAATAAGCCCCAGCATGAAGTAGTGGGTCAAACGTAAAGTTAGGTCTTGTATCCAACCAATAGCCTTCCTTACACCAAGGAATAGGATGAGGATTCAATTCTGGATTAACTTTATGAGTCGTTTCTGCCAACTTAAAGGAATTAAGACGTATACTCACCGGTGCTGTTTCTCCCAATCCTTTTAGGAATGTATGATAAAGGTTATCACCAAAAAGACTACGAGTATAATCAGTAAAGGCAAGAGGAAGTCTTTCTTCAACTTCTTCTATAGTCCTTACTTCTTGCCCATTTGGGTCTAAAGAACAAGGAGATTGTGCTGCCTGACATTGTCGGCTCTTATCTTTTATCATATGTTTAGGGAATGTTAATGATAATCATTCCATCGTCATCAAGACTTTCTTTTTTCTTTGGTTTTGGCTGTTGCTTAAGGTTTCCCTTCTCATCAAACATACCATATGTGGTTCGAAGCACTGTAAACTCAGTACGGCGGTTCAATTGATTGGCTATTTCTTGCTTCTCCTTATCGAGTTTCTTGATGAAATCTTCAGTGAGTACATCGTTTTCCTTTAGCCAAGGGTACTTCTCTGTAACCTTCTTACGAATCTTCTTTGGACGTTCTTTGCCATATCCAACAGGTGTAAGACGGTCGCGAACAATGCCATGTGCAGTGAGATAAGCCACTACGGCATCTGCACGTCGTTGTGAAAGGCGTTTATTATAATCAGCAGAACCAAGGTAATCGGTGTGAGCCGAGAGTTCTATTGTTACATTCGGATTCTCCTTGAGAAGATTGACAAGAGCATCCAAAGCCTTCTCTGATTCTGGTCGAAGCGTCGCTTTATCAAAATCATAGAAGATATTATCTATCAACACAGGTACGTTTATACCTGGTAAAGCAAACTGAAGGGTATATACTTTAGAGTCATCTACATTCCCAACCTTAATTTCTTCCTTATGATTTAAGTAGCCATTGCAGGTCGCAAGGAAGATATAATTAACGCCAGGCTTTATCTCTTGTTCGAAAGAACCATCTCCTTTAACAGCTAACTTCTTGTTAGTTCCATCATCACCAACCATAAATATCTGTGCTGCTGGCAACTCATAACCATCCATTTCATAGACCCATCCCTTTACAGTCTGGATGATTTCAGGGAGTTCAAAGCTATAGATATGATCCCAACCTCGACCATCACCACGGTTTGAGGAGAAGAAACCGCGATTATGAATGCCCTCGAAAGTCATACCAAAGTCGTCACCTTGTGAGTTAAGAGGGTATCCAGGATGTTCCAAGTGGTAGCGACGATCGTTGCCAACCTTAGCTATAAAGATATCAAGACCACCCAAACCACCATGTCCATTACTTGAGAAATAAAGGTCACCGTTTGGTCGGAATGTAGGGAATTCTTCATCTCCTTGGGTGTTGATTGGTTCTCCGAGGTTCTCAACACCTCCCGTTGTACCGCCTGTCAGACGTACACGCCAGATATCAAGACCACCTTTTCCACCAGGCATATCACTGGTAAAATAAAGCCAATTACCATCTGGTGAGACAGCAGGATGTGCAAAACTTGATAGCGTATCACGACTAATTTCCAACTTATTAGCTTTTCCCCAAGCTGCATCAGAGCGATTACTTACTGAAATTTGAGCATAGCGAGGATTGCTTGGATCGGTCAAACACTGTGTAATATACATTTCCCTCCCATCGACAGAGAAAGCAGGCGTACCCTCATCAGCCTCTGTATTCAATGCAGACTCTATAGCCTTCGGTGTACTCCATTTGCCTTTATCATCCTTTTCACTAAGAAAGATGTCACCAGCCTTTGCACCAGTAATACCGCTCAATTCGTCACCTTTGGCTTCATTTCGTGTAGAAGTAAAGTAAAGCTGTTCGTATTTATCACCAAAAAGCATTGGCGAATAATCCTGTCGACGTGAGTTAAACACGTCCATACGCTTCACAATATACTTTGAACCACGCTCTTTTACGCTTGCAGCTATTGATGCAGCCTGAAGCTCTTGAGCTATCAATTGATTGTTAGGGATTGAATCAAGCGCAATACGATACTCCTTAACAGCCTCCGAATAGCTACCTTCCTTCATTAGATTATCAGCCAAACGCTTATGCGTCTCACCATTATCCAGTTTATAGCGGATAACATTTCTATAAGCTGATATTGCCCGTTGAGAGGACGAAATACGCTCATAACACTCAGCCATCTTCAAAGAAAGTTCTCCACGTTGGCGTCTATCCTTAGGCGAAGTACGTTGATAAGCTGTTTTAAATTGGTTCGCAGCGTCATAATATTCGCCCAAGGAAAGGTGTTTTTCGCCTTTCTTAATATTTCTATCTATACCGCATGACGTCAGCATCAACGTGACACCAACAGCTAACAGAAGATTCTGTCGCTGTTTGCTAAGTATATGTAAAAGCCTTAGGTAGTTCATATTAATATTCTAACGCTTGCTCTTTCAATTTATTGCCTATATTCTTTATCTGTCTCCTAATAAAAGAAATAACTCGTAAACTTGTTTACTTGTAAACTTGTCAACTAACTTATAGTTCCACAACCGTGATACCTGCACCGCCAAACTGTACATGTTCATCGCGATAGTTTGTAACATTAGGAACACTGCCAAGATACTGTCGGATTAGCTGACGAAGTATACCATTGCCTTTACCATGAAGAATACGCACCTGACTTGCCCCAACAAGAATAGCATCATCTATAAAGTATTGCACCTGATTTAAGGCTTCATCAGCCCTCATACCACGTACATCCAACTCTTGTCGGAACTGATTACGATGCTTGTCAATGGTCTCACGAGTCTCACGACTATAGTTATAAGCTTGAAATTGCTTCTGTTCTGACTGAATAGTTTCCGCATCAACATGCTCCAAACGACTAATAGCCATCTTTGTTCTCATACCACCAAAGATTACAGTTGCCTGCTTTCCTTCAATAGATTCCACCTTACCAACAGACGTTAGACCCTTTATACGTACAGAATCACCAGCCATAACGAGTCCACCTCCTTGCTGTTTACGTACGGCATTCTTCAATGCTTCAGCAGCTGCTTGCTGTTTACTTGCCTTTTCTTTCAGATGCTGTTCGTGGCGTTCCTTACGACTCTTAATCTTGTCAACCTTCTTTTGGAAATCGTCATCAGAGAGTAGTCCGCTACTCTTAAGTTTCTTCTTATTAGACGTATCACTCTTATCTGTCTTTCCTGCATCCGTCAATCCTGCTTCATAAGCAGCCAATTCCTGACGAATACGCTTGGTTTCTTCCTTCTCAGCCTGCTTCTCTCTGATTTCTCGAATAGCGTTTTCTATACGTCGATTACTCTCCTTGATAATCTCTTCAGCTTGTGCCTTGGCACGGTTGAGAATCTCCTTACGACTTTGTTCTAACGCTGCAATATCCTTTTCATATTGACCGATACTTTTCTCCAATTCCTTCTCATGGCTGTGAATGATTTGACGCTTATTCTCCCAATAACGTTTATCTCGAACAATATCCTGTAAGTACTTATCACTCTGAATATAATCAGAACCAACAATCTCTGACGCATCACGGATTACTTCTTCTGGTATTCCCGTCTTTCGAGCAATCTCAATAGCAAACGAACTACCGGGTCTACCGATAGCCAACTGGAAGAGTGGGCGCATTTCATGACGGTCATAGAGCATCGCACCATTGACTGTACCAGGATGTTCTTCCGCAAAATGCTTAAGGTTTTGATAGTGGGTTGTTATCACAGCCCAAGCATGCTTCTTCCAGAACTGACGTAAAACAGACTCGGCAATTGCTCCACCAATCTGTGGTTCCGTACCAGTTCCAAACTCATCAATGAGGATAAGCGTAGACTCTGAAGCACGACGCATCATCACCTTCATATTCATCAAGTGAGAAGAATAGGTACTAAGATCGTTCTCAATACTCTGTTCATCACCGATATCTATCATAATATCCGTAAAAATGCCAGTGGTTGAGCGGTCGCCAACAGGAATCGAAAGACCGCACTGAAGCATATACTGAAGTAAACCCACAGTTTTCAAACAAACAGATTTACCACCAGCATTCGGACCAGAGATAATCAGTAGATGCTTATCTTTTGTGAGTTGAATATCGAGAGGAACAACACTTGAAGGAACATTACGTGTATCGTTCTCTTCTTCTAATACCGTGTCGTAATATTGTGTGTTATCAACTTCATTAGAAACTTTATCTATTTCTTTGTTATCTACAGATAATGAAGCATTTAACTTATTATTATGCTTTCTTTCTAATGATAATTGAAGTAGGGGATGAATAGCTCTAATCCAATCAATATGAGGCTCCTCTGCCACCTGTGGCTCAAAACTCTTAAAGAGTCGAGCCAGCTCAGCCTTTGCACGAATAAAGTCTACTGCCGCCATAAGATTGTATGAATCGAGAATCTCACGCACATTCGGACGTACCTTCTTAGCAAAGTCCGTGAGAATTCGAATCATCTCTCTACGCTCCTCATTCTCAAGTTCGCGAACCTTATTATTAGCCTCTACAACCTCAGTAGGCTCAATATATACCGTCCTACCCGTAGCACTTTCATCGTGTACAATACCCGAAATCTTACGTTTCAAACCCGGTGCAACAGGGATAACCAGTCGACCATCACGCAATGTAGGTGTGACATCCTTCTCAACAAGTCCTTCACCCTGTGCAGCACGCAAGATACCATATAACGTACGTGAGATACTTCCCTCGATGCGCGCCAACTCACGACGTATCTGAAGTAGTTCTGGAGAAGCATTGTCACGCATTTTACCGAATTTATCGATAATCTGTGAGATACGCTGAACAAGCAAAGGGAAGGTTGCAACACCATCAGCAAGATTGTAAAGAGCAGGATAGAAATGACGTATTTCGCCCTGTTCCGTCTCCTCTCCACGGCTCAGAAAGTTCACAATAGCAATAATTGTCTCTAACGAACGCTTCAAATCAAAGAGTTCTTCCACTTCCATGTGAGTTCCTTCCAAGCGGATTCGTGCCACACTTTCACGTACATCAAAGAAATTATCTAAAGGAAAGTCGTCTTGTCCCTCTTGTATTCTACGAAACTCTCTAACCTCTTCCATCCAGGTATTCACCTGTACGGCATCGGTTGAGAAACTCATTGCATCAACTCGTTCCTTACCTAAAGGTGACAAACAGCGTGCACGCAGAAGTGAGCGCACCTCTGTGAAACCAATCTTTTGCTCAAAGTTCTTGGGATATATCATTACTTTCATCTTCTCAATGTGTTATTTGTAGGCTTTAATATCAGTATCGATTCCACTGATAAATTACTAAATCAACAATCCTTTTTGCTAATATATGAAACAGCCTATTGAACTGCAAATTTACAAAATGTTTCTGTAATATGGATAGTATAAGTGCAGAACCTTTGACGCTAAGTTGATTATTAATCCACATCTAACTGTTATTTCTATTCTATTGGTGTCCGATAAAACTTTTTTTGCGTTCATATCTTTTTAATTCAGAATAATAAAAAAACGGGCTGATTGTTTTGCACATTCAGCCCTTCTTATTTCCTTTGTAGTTGTCATAATAAAACAATGAAATAAGATGAACAAAAGTACACATTTTATCGGACAGCCACTATATGTTCAACTGTTAAACTATTTTAATCGTGATAAAATTCTCTCTCTGAGCCAAGCTCAGGGAGGTGAACACTATATAAAGAAGTTTGATGCATGGCATCATCTTGTTGTCATGCTTTATGCAGTAATGCTGCGTTTAGACTCTCTGCGTGAGATAAAAGCCTCTCTCTTTGCTAATGTTAATCGCTTTAATCATCTTGGTTTAAAGCATTTCCCTTGTCGAAGTACCTTGTCAGATGCAAATAAACGCCGAGATTCCGAGATATTCGGTTCGATCTATATGAACCTATATGAGAAATACCGCCATGAGCTTTACTCGGACAGCCGAAATTGTGGACAGCCTAAATGGCTGAAGAATCTAAAGATAATAGATTCTACGACAATAAGTCTGTTTTCTAACTTGGTCTTTAAAGGTGTAGGACGTAATCCCAAAACTGGTAAGAAGAAGGGTGGAATAAAAGTACATACAGAGATATTTGCCAATGAGAATGTTCCAAGCGATATTAAGTTCACATCTGCAGCTAGTCATGATCAGTTTGCACTTATCCCAGAACGATACGCCAATGAGGACCTGATTGCTTTTGACCGAGCCTATATAAACTATGAAAAGTTCTCTGAACTGACGCAAAGAGGCGTTATATATGTAACTAAGATGAAAAATAATCTTAGCTTTGAAAGGATTGCTGATACAGATTACCAGATGACTACAGATTATGGAGCTGTACGCGTAGAAACCATTCTCTTCCATAAGCATACAAAGGAAAAAGATATTTACCATAAAGCAAGAAAAATCACATATCAGGATAAGACCAAGAAAGGGAAAATCAGATTCATATCTCTGCTGACCAATGATTTTCAGATGTCAGCAGAAGATATTATAGCTATCTATAAGAGACGATGGCAAATAGAAACCTTATTTAAACAAATAAAACAGAATTTCCCGCTAAGATACTTCTATGGAGAGAGTGCGAACGCTATAAAAATACAAATATGGATTACACTTATAGCCAATCTGCTTATAACCCTAGTGAAGAACAAAATAAAGAGACCTTGGAGTTTCTCAGGCTTGGCAACAATGATAAGAATTCTACTTATGAGTTATGTCTCAATACAGAGTTTCTTTGAACGGCCACATAGAGACTGGGATAGATTGATTACCCAGGTAAAAGCCCCACCAGAAGAGTTGTCATTATTCTAGTGGGGGGGCTTGGAATTTGAAATAAGAACAAATCATGCCTATTTCAGCAGGATTGAGAGAGGATATTGCAGTATATAGAGGTTTTATCGGACAGCAATATTTCTATTCATACTATTGTCTTCTGAATCAATGTTTTTATTGTTTCCCGACAATACATTGCTCAAGCAGATGAGTTGTTTGTAGCTTATTCACCTTATCACAACTTCTATAAGAGTTCTAACTTTCCATTTCCTACTAACAGATTACAGCTTATCACATAGAGTATGAATGCTCCGCACATGTGGTGTTGATACTCCGCACCAATAGTGCTGATGCCCCGCACCATTGGTGCTAATGGTTAACACCACTACACTTTACGTTTAAAACATAAGTAATTTGTAGTTTGAAAAACATTATAACACCCTAAACAGACAAAGAATACAAGTTTTTCAATGTTAATGTATGGTTTTTCTATTTTTGAACCTATTATTTAATATTTTTGTGTAAGTTTGCATATGATTCTACGGAAGATTATCTTTATTGCTGAAAGTCTATTACATAAACTCATTCACTGAGGTCTATCTATATGAGAAAACTACTATTCATAATATTTCTAACATGCTTTCAAACATCATTGTATGCTCAGACTAACAATGTGTTACTGAGTCGTATCCTACGGCAGGTACAGCTATTCCCGCAAGAGAAGACCTACGTATTTACCGATGCAGATAGTTATCAAGCAGGACAACGTATTAACTTGCGTGTCTTCTTAGTGAATGCAGTAGTTCATCAGGCGGATAGTGTGAGCCGTTATGTATACGTAGAACTTCTTAATCCAGAACGTCTCGTAGTGAAACGAGTACGTCTAATACGAAGCGATCAAGGTTTTGTTGGTCATATTGACATTCCTGAAGGAGTGGTGAAAGGACGTTATTTATTACGTAGTTATACGAAGAATATGTTGAACCTCAGTCGCTATGAGAGTCTTAAAAGTATCTTTATTGGTGGTCATGGAAAGCTATTACCTTTTAAGTATGGGGGCGCTACAAATATTATCAATAATAATTCGAAAATAAAACTATCTATCAATGAATTAAACAAGAATATTAAAGTAAGTATTAACAATCCATCAGATAGCTTAAATAGTAGCTATAGACTATTTGTTCACTGTCGTTCAATCCCTCTTTTCTTTGGAAAAATAAGCCAAGGAAGAGATATTATTCTGAGTTATGATAGTCTTTCTCAAGGAGGTATTTATTCTTTCCAGCTCTTGGATTCTAACTTAAAAACGGTTGTAGAGAAACTGAAATTCTTATATCCAGAGAAAGAACAGTGTCCGATTTCTGTAAAATGGACAGCAGCAGAGAAATCAAATGATAAGCAAACACCTTGTATTATTAAGGCTGATAGCTTACGAGAGGGAGAGACAATGGATGTTTCTCTACGTGTGGAATATGCTGGAACTAACGATTTAACAGGACACTCAAACATCCTTTCTCATTTATTATACGATATGGATGTGGCAGATTGTCCAGAAGAGCCAACATCTGTTCTTTCTGATAATCAATCAGAACAATTGCTTGACAGCTGCAGTTGGAATCGGTATCGAATGGCAGATGTAATCAGAGGGGAATGTAAGAAGGGAAAGATTGGTATCGAAAAGTCTGCTGTGATAAGTGGACGAATTGAGACATTGGTAGGGCATAAAGCTATAAAAGAAGGTATTGTAAATCTTATTTCACCCGATAAAGGCTTTTATGCTGTTACTAAAACCGATGCACAAGGTCGTTTTTCATTTGAAGGAATAGATTTTCCTGAAGGTACACAGTATGTTCTTAATGCCTTTACAAAAGCTGGAAAATCGTGGGTAAAACTGCTATTAGATGAAGAGGAGTTCCCTGCTTATAAAGGTCAACTTCCGCCGTTTGAATGGACGAGTAATGATACTACACGCGTAGATACAACATTAGAATTGCCGAAAGGGGGTATACAGATGGAAGAAGTGAATATCTTCAGTCATCAACCTACCTATTCTTCTCGTTCTGATGCTTATGCACGAACTGCTGACTTCTCCTTTGGTCTACGTGATATAGAGAGTATTGGTGCAACTTGTTTGCATGAATTATTGCGTAGAGTACCGAGTGTTACGGTTGAATTGGGGAAATGCTATGTACGTGGAGGTACGGCTGTAGATGGAAAAAGACCAGCCGCTATTGCCATAGATGGGATATTTGTCAATGATGATTACGATTTAGACAACATCCAGATGTCCGATGTTGAGAGAGTAGATGTCTTTAAGGGCGGCTCAACTGTTATTTGGGGAGCGATTGGTGGTATGGGTGTTATCTCTATAACAACGAAGAAAGGGGATTTCAAAGCGGCTTCTGTACCACTAACAAATACGAAGACTTTTACAACATTAGGCTATCAAATTCCACAAAGTTACACTCCTAACGCACATACTCCAGTGTGGTTACCTTCATTACGTGGTAGTTCTTTCCGTCTACTTTTACCTGCAGAATATCGTTCAAACTATCGTATTATAATTGAAGGTGTGACAAGTGAAGGGAGAATTATCCACTATGTGGGAGAGTTAGGGAAGTAGGATAGGGTGGTTACATTGGTATCATAGAGTTGCAATTAATGCCCTCTACATACTATTAAGAGCTATTCAAGGAAAATAATTAGAGGAGTTAAATAATTACTTTTACTTTTATCATTCGCTTTTCAATACGAATAATAGGTAATTATTTAACTCCTCTAACTGCTTATAACGCTTGATAAGTATTAAAACGCATTAATCATCAAGCAATGTTGACGAACGAACACGGCTTAATGTTTCTGGTGTCATCTGCAGATAGCTGGCAATATAAACCAGCGGTGCACGCAAGATAACCTGTGGACTTAGCTTACACATTCTCTTATAACGAGCTTGTGCAGTCTCAAAACGTACAAGGTCAGCATGTACCTGTGAGGTGATAAGACTCTCTTCCAAGATCTTACGATAGAGAATCTGAATATTAACATTATGAAGAGCTACCTGCTCCAACTTCTGTTTTGGTAGCGCATAAACCCATGTTGGCTCTATAGCCTCAACCTGTAGTTTGGTTGGCTCCTCACGGAAAAGACTTTCAATACACATAAAGATACTTCTGTCCTCTCCTAAGTGTTCAGTAATCTGCTTGCCGTTTTTGAAATAGAATTGACGAATTAGGCCTCTTTCTATATAATAAACGTGCTTGCAGATTTCACCTTCACTGAGAATCATCTGTCCTTTTGCGAATTTCATTGGTACGAGGATACTTTCAAGTACATCCAACTCATCATGAGTCATCGTACTATATTTACGTGCCAATTCACGTGCTATATCTCTTGAATCGTTCACCAAATCTTTCATTTTCCTTTCCTTTCTTAACTCTTTGATATTAATCTAACTTCAATACTGCAAGGAATGCTTTCTGTGGAACCTGTACGTTTCCAATCTGTTTCATACGCTTCTTACCCTTCTTCTGTTTCTCAAGAAGTTTACGCTTACGGCTGATATCACCACCATAACACTTGGCTGTAACGTCCTTACGTACCTGCTTAACGGTCTCTCGGGCAACAATCTTTGCTCCGATAGCAGCCTGAATAGCGATATCAAACTGCTGACGTGGGATTAAGTCTTTTAGCTTCTCACATATTCTTCGACCAAAAACAATAGCATTACTCTCATGTGTCAGTGCTGATAGGGCATCAACAGGCTCTCCATTCAAAAGAATATCAAGCTTAGCTAACTTTGAAGGACGGTAAGAATCGATATGATAATCAAATGAAGCGTAGCCTTTAGAAATACTCTTCAGTTTGTCATAGAAGTCTATCACGATCTCACCCAATGGAATCATGAAGAGGAGTTCCAAACGATTTCCACTCACATAGTTCTGGCTAATGAGTTCACCTCGCTTATCAAGACAAAGCGTCATGATAGGACCAATGTAATCACTGGAGGTAATAATAGAGGCTTTAATATAAGGCTCTTCAATATGATCAATCATTGTCTGATCCGGTAGACCAGATGGATTATGAACCTCCTTTTCATTTCCTTGCTTGTCATACACCATGTAACTTACGTTAGGCACAGTGGTAATGACATCCATGTTGAACTCACGATCCAAACGTTCCTGTATAATCTCCATGTGAAGCAGACCTAAGAAGCCACAACGGAAACCAAAGCCCAAAGCCTGAGAACTCTCTGGCTGGAAGGTTAGTGAGGCATCATTCAACTGCAGTTTCTCCAATGAAGAACGCAATCCTTCGTAATCATTTGGGTCAACAGGATAGACACCAGCAAAGACCATAGGCTTTACTTCTTGGAATCCTTCAATAGCTTTCTCACAAGGATTGACTATATGGGTAACAGTATCACCCACCTTCACCTCTGTGGCAGTCTTAACACCAGAGATGATGTATCCCACCTCTCCTGTTGAGAGCTGTTGGGTAGGCATCATATCCATCTTCAATACGCCCACTTCATCAGCAGCGTATTCCATTCCTGTCTGTACAAACTTAACTTTATCACCCTTCTTGATGACACCATTCTCAACCTTACACAGTGTGATAATACCACGGAAAGAGTTGAAGATAGAGTCAAAAATAAGCGCCTGCAACGGAGCTTTGGTATCACCTGTTGGTGAAGGGATACGCTTAATGATTGCTTCAAGTATGTCTGGCACACCCTCACCAGTCTTTCCACTGGCACGAATGATCTCCTTTGGGTCACAACCAATGAGGTCAACAATCTCGTCTTCAACCTCTTCAGGCATAGCATTTGGCATATCAATCTTGTTGATAACAGGGATAATTTCCAAGTTATGATCAATAGCCATATAGAGGTTAGAAATCGTCTGAGCCTGTACTCCCTGTGTAGCATCAACGATAAGCAATGCACCTTCACACGCTGCAATGCTTCGTGACACCTCATACGAGAAGTCTACATGGCCCGGAGTATCGATAAGATTAAGAATATATTTCTCCTTATCCAATGTGTACTCCATCTGGATAGCATGACTCTTGATAGTAATACCACGTTCACGCTCCAAGTCCATATCGTCAAGCATCTGTCCACCAGTAATCTTTATCGTCTGAGTATATTCAAGGAGACGATCCGCCAAGGTTGATTTACCATGGTCAATATGGGCAATAATGCAGAAATTTCTTATATGATTCATCAGTTTGTCTATATTTTCAAAGTGCAAATATAGTCATAATTATTGAGAATTAAGAACCTTAAAATAAGAAATTGCCTATTTTTTCTTATCTTTGCAACGGATATATGGTTAGGGTGAAGATAAAAAGTGTTATCTTTACATAAAGCCCTTACGAAATTAATATTAACTTGAATGAGAATGAAACACTTACTTTATGCAGGCGTACTGCTGCTTTCTCTTTCTGCTTGTCATAAAAGTCTGGAGGACAGAGCAGCACAAGAATGTAAAGAATATACAGAAAAGAAGTGTCCTACACCCGTAGTAAATGACACAAGAATGGACAGTATGGTCTTTGAACCTTCGTCTCGAACCATCCATTACTATTACTCACTTGTAGGAAATGCAGATAACGAACAGGCTGTTAACGCAAAGAAGTCTGAGTTAAGAAAAGCTTTGCGTGATGCTTTGAAGGCTGATACAGGCACAAAAGGTTATAAGGATGCTGGCTTCAACTTCCGATATACTTATCGTTCAGGCAAATCTCCTTCAAAGGTGTTGCTGGATGAGCAATACACTGAAAAGGACTATTAAAAGCTGAAAAAAGGATTTTAGAGAGAGTTAGTGAAGTAAGATACGCTTCTAATTTATCTGTAACGGAGAATTGATGCTTAACTTCACTAATTCTCTTTCGTTGTCTTTTGATTCCTGTAATACTATTCTATAAAACTTTCAAACACTTATTCCTTCTTCAAAATGTCTTCATCAAGAAAACCATCTACTAAGACTTACATTGCCATAGACCTTAAATCGTTCTATGCCAGTGTTGAATGTGTAGAGCGTGGACTTGACCCAATGACAACCAACTTGGTTGTAGCGGATAAAGGAAGAACAGAAAAGACTATTTGTCTTGCCGTCTCACCATCTCTGAAGGCACACGGAATTCCTGGCCGTGCACGTCTTTTTGAAGTGATACAACGCTTGAGAGAGGTTAATGAGGAACGTTGTTTCTTAGCAGGAAAAGCACTTACAGGAAAATCATACAACGCGAAAGAACTCGAACAACATCCTGATTGGGCTGTTGATTATCTTACGGCAATCCCCCGTATGTCGCATTATATCAAGCATAGCGCAAAGATTTACAATATTTACCTGCGCTATATTGCCCCAGAAGACATACATGTTTACTCCATTGATGAGGTCTTTATCGATGCTACAGCTTACCTCTCCAGCTATCGTATGACTGCCCACGAGTTAGCAATGAAGATGATACGTGATGTCTTACGTGAGACTGGTATCACTGCAACAGCAGGCATAGGAACGAATATGTACCTTTGTAAAGTAGCGATGGACATTGTTGCAAAGCACATACCTGCCGACAAAGATGGTGTACGTATTGCCGAACTGGATGAGAAAAGTTATCGTGATAAACTATGGGACCACCGTCCACTCACCGACTTTTGGCGTGTAGGAAGAGGCATTGCACAGCGTCTTTATTCCTATGGAATTGACACAATGGGTAAGATTGCACGTTGTTCTATCCATCAAGAGGAACTACTTTATAAGCTCTTTGGCGTGAATGCCGAATTACTTATCGACCATGCTTGGGGGTGGGAGTCTTGTACGATGGAGATGGTTAAGGCTTATCGACCAGAGCATAGTTCGATGAGTAGTGGTCAAGTTCTCCAAGAGGCTTATAGTTTTCGTAAGGCAAGGGTTGTCGTACAAGAGATGGCTGATGCTATTGCATTAGACTTAGTTGAGAAACGTTGTGTGTCTGACCAACTTGTTCTGTATGTTGGTTACGACCGTGAAAGCCTTACTTCCCCTGCAGGAAAGGATTATACTGGTCCTGTTTCTGTAGACTGGTACGGACGAAAAGTACCTAAGAGTGCTCACGGAACAGCCAATCTCCACCGCTTTACATCTTCCTCTCGACTGATAGGAAAGGCTATCCTTGCACTTTATGATGAGATTGTTGATAAACGCTTATTGGTTAGAAGATTAAATATATCAACCAATCACGTTATCAGTGAGGAGCAGATGAGACAGCGAGCCTCCAAGCCAGTCGAGCTTGATATGTTCACCGATTATGAGGCTGTAAAGAAAGAGAAGCAGATTGAAGAAGCAGCGTTAGCACGTGAACGAAAGATACAAGAAACCATTATTAATATCAAGAACAAGTTTGGTAAGAACTCTTTGCTTCGTGGTTTAAACTTTGATGAAGGTTCGACGGCAAAGGAGCGTAATAAACAGATAGGAGGACATAAAGCATGACAGATAATTACGACGATATTATTCACCTTCCTCGTCACGTCTCAAAGCGGCATCCGCAGATGAGTCTGTATAACCGTGCTGCTCAATTTGCTCCTTTTGCTGCCCTCACTGGTTATGGTGCAGCGATTGCAGAGACTGCCCGACAGACAAGTCCTAAGATTGAGATGATGGAAGACGACCGTCAATTGATGGACCGAAAGCTCTCAATTCTTTCCTCTCATTTAGAAGAAGAGCCAACTATCTCTATTACCTTTTTCCAGCCCGATGGACGTAAGGCAGGTGGACATTATCTTACGACTACAGGCATTGTTAAGGCTATTCGTACCAATGAGCGTATCATTATATTGAAAGATAGAAAGAAGATAAGCATTGACGCTATTGTTGGTTTAGAAGGAGAGCTGTTTTCTCCCAATAAACTTTAGGTGTCTATCATAGGAATTAATACCTAAAAAGATTCCACTGCGCTAACTTTATATAAAGTATTTAGCACTCGCACCATTCGTGTTTACCGTTCGCACCATTGGTGCTTACCAATAGCACGACGTGTGCTAAGCTACAACATAAAACTTATAAGTAATATTTTTACTCTAAAATTACCACAACAAGGATTGGAAAAAAGTTTACATACTTTTCTTATATTATACCTTAAAACGATAAGAAAATAGCATTTTCAATTACCTTTGTAACTAAAAGCATATCAAACGATTACAAACTTGTATAAGAAAAGGTGCTTAATAGGACTCTTAAAGGGCGTTAGTAAGGCTTCAATTAACGCCCTTTTGAACCTCAATTAAACCTTAATTCAAATCGAAGTAAGCCTTAATTATTTTTCAATCTTATAATTTTCTTTACAAAACCGCAGATTACCTTTCCAGTAATTTATATCATCTTCCTTCATAGACATCCTCCAATCTTCGATGTCTCTATGGGCTAATAAAACTATTGCATCACGATTGTAAAGGGAATATAACAAGGCATTGGCTGCATAATCAGTTGCCGAATTCTGCAAAAGTTGCATCCATTGTTCTTTCTTAATAGTTCTTATAAGGCTATCCTCGTCGGCGGATAACTTGACACATACACGATAACCAATATCGTGAATAGGAAAACAGGAATCGCAAGCCACCTTCAAGAT
Source organism: Prevotella melaninogenica ATCC 25845 (assembly GCF_000144405.1). Taxonomy (NCBI): domain Bacteria; kingdom Pseudomonadati; phylum Bacteroidota; class Bacteroidia; order Bacteroidales; family Prevotellaceae; genus Prevotella; species Prevotella melaninogenica. The sequence goes on along the minus strand of NC_014371.1, from coordinate 494,822 downwards.
ATCAAAATGAATATCTCGGTTATTAATAAAGCTAATATCAGTTCTATGCTTCTTCACTTCAGTTGGCTTTCTAAGCGTACAAGAAAATACCATCAAAGATAAGATAGTTAATAGACCTAATTTACTCGTAACCGCATATAGCCCGCAAGTAAAGACGTGATAAAATTTGTCCTTTAGATGAATCTTTGTCATAAGAAACTTGATAACTCTTTCCGTTGTAAGTAAATATAGTCCAATATCCAATAGGCTTTATTCTTTTAGTTTTAACGTCAACTAAAGCAAAGCCCTTTGAAGCAATATGTTTCTTGTCAAAAAACTTTTTAATAAAAATTATGCTGTCTGCTGTTGTGTAGTTAAAGAAAGGAATGTTTTCCTTCTCACTTTTTGTAACGTTGCTACGTACTGAGGTTGTGAGTTTATTTGAAGACTCTGCTAATAGATATTTTTTATAAAGTGGTTCTGTAAGCTGTTTGATAAATTCAGCCCTGTTGACACTAACCCATTTTTCGGCAAGTGAATAGTAAGTAGGGGAGTCCTTGCCACCTCCAATTTCCAAATCAAAGTCACACTCACTTTGTCTTATATAATAATAACAAGTACCTTTATACTCCACATACTCACCTATTTCAGCCTTTGGAAAGCCTATAGGCTTCAAAGTTTCTGGATATTCTCCGTGCTGTTTTTTATAAGTTTCTAATCTTTCAATTAGATCCTTAGCCCTCAGCTTTCCTATATAGATGTTATATACAGGGATATATTTAATAACACAGAGTACAACCAAAATAATCTCCGTAACAACAGAAATATAGATAACCACTCGATTCCTTTTCATAGCTTTCATTCTGAAGGGGATAAATGTTATTACTCGTAGTGCATTGACTTAGCTGGATGAATGCGACTTATAAGATAGCTTGGTGCAATCAGAACTGCAACACATACCAACAATGTCGCGAGGTTAAGAGCAATGATAAGTGGAAGGTTGACTTCTACTGGTACCGTACTTACATAATAAGTTTGTGGATCGAGCTTTATAAGTCCAGTCCACTTCTGCAAGAAGATAATACCAAATCCAATAAGGTTACCAATAAGCAGACCTCTACCAATAATAAAGGTAGCAAACCAAAGGAAGATATGACGTATCTGACGATTACGTGAACCAAGTGCCTTTAAAATACCAATCATCTGAGTACGTTCGAGAATGATAATCAATAGACCTGATATCATCGTAACACCAGCAACCGCTACCATAAGTGCAAGAATAATCCATACGTTTAAGTCCATTAAATCAAGCCAAGAGAATATCTGCGGATTTTGATCTATAATATTCTCTGCAGAGTAAGTTTCTCCGTAATGGTCAGTCGTATTCTTCACTTTATTAAGTACGCGAAGAGTTATATTATTTAGTTGTGAGAAGTCATTAACAAGTAATTCCACTCCGCTACATTGGTCTGCTTCCCATCCATTTAGCTTATTAGCTGTATATAAATCAGTGAAACAAATCTGCGAATCAAACTGCTTCATATTTGTTTCATAGATACCTGCGATAGTAAACTTACGTGTTCGAACACCTTGATCGTTAATAAAGTAGGCAAAAAGACGTTGTCCTACCTTCAGGTTAAGTTTGTCAGCAATCGTTTTGGAGATAACTAACTTCTGTTGATTCTCTGTAGCAGAGAAATGGGGGAGACTTCCCTCTACCATATTATTATGTATAAAGGTAGTATCAAAGTCTGGTCCAACACCTTTCAACATAACACCTAAGAAATCATTATCGGTCTTTAATATGCCCTGTGTATACGCATAACGCTGCACATGCTTTACACCTGGTACCGCCTTGAGTTCCTTTATAAGTGAATCGTTTACTGCTATTGGATATTGCTCAGAGCCCTGCAATGTAAGGAAGTTGGCTACAGTTATATGACTTCCAAAGCCCACCATCTTATCACGGATAGTATGCTTAAAACCCAATACAACACATACAGACACAATCATTACAGCCAAACCGATTGCTACACCAATAGTAGCAATAGTAATAGCAGGCTTCGACACCTTTCGTGTCTTGTCTCCTCCGTTATATATTTTACGAGCAATAAAAAGCGGATAGTTCATTATTTTAATTTATAATTCATAATCCATAATTCATAATTATGATTACTTCTTTAATTCAGAATTCAAAATTCATAATTCATAATTATGATTACCTTCATTCTGTATGAGTATATTCTATTTCAATATATTAATTATACAAGCTTATTTTTATTCCTTGCTTACAGTTATTTGCCTATCGTCAACCTATAATACTCTCCTAAATAAAATTGAGAAAGGGATTAACGAAAACAAATATCAGTAATCATAATTATGAATTATGAACTATGAATTGTGAATTATAAACAGACTTTACTCTTCATCTACACGTCCTGGATATGCCTCCAAAGCTTTTTGAAGAACAATCAAAGCACGCTGTAAATCTTCACGTTTAAGTACGTAAGCAATACGAACTTGGTTATGTCCAGCACCTGGCGTTGTATAGAAGCCACTGGCTGGAGCCATCATTATCGTTTCACCTTCATAATTAAACTCCTCCAAACACCAACGACAGAACTTATCTGAGTCGTCAACAGGGAGTTTAGCTACAGTATAAAAGGCTCCCATAGGGATAGGAGAGTAAACGCCTGGAATGCGATTCAGTCCGTCAATAAGACATTTACGACGCTCCACATACTCATCATAGACATCACGATAGTAAGAAGCAGGTGCATCAAGACTTGCTTCAGCAACAATCTGACCAATCAGTGGGGGAGAGAGACGTGCCTGACAGAACTTCATTACAGCCTTACGTATCTCTTCATTCTTTGTTATCAATGCACCAATACGAATACCACACTCACTGTAACGCTTTGACACAGAATCAATAAGAACCGTATTATTCTCAATTCCCTGTAAGTGCATTGCAGAGATATAAGGCGAGCCTGTATAGATATACTCACGATAAACCTCATCCGAGAAGAGATAAAGATCGTACTTCTTAACGAGGTCACGAATCTGATTCATCTCCCTTCTTGTATACAGATAACCAGTAGGGTTGTTTGGATTACATATCATGATAGCACGTGTCTTCTCGTTGATAAGTTCCTCAAACTTCTCAACCTTAGGCAGTGCAAATCCTTCTTCTATAGAGGTTGCAATCGTCTTTATCTTTGCACCAGCTGATATAGCAAATGCCATATAATTAGCATATGCAGGCTCTGGAACGATGATTTCATCTCCAGGATTTAGACATGCCATAAAAGAATACAGCACGGCTTCAGAACCACCAGCAGTAATGATGATATCGTCTGGTGTGACGTTTATGTTGAACTTCTCGTAAAAGTCACAGAGTTTTTCTCTATAAGAAAGATAGCCTTGAGATGGTGAGTACTCTAAAAGTTTACGATCAATCTTCTTCAGAGCGTCCAGTCCGCATTGCGGTGTTGGAAGATCAGGTTGACCGATATTCAAATGGTAAACTTTAATACCACGTTTCTTTGCTGCAACGGCAAGTGGAGCCAGTTTTCTAATAGGTGACTCCGGCATTTCAAGTCCACGAACTGATATTTCCGGCATAATGACTTTATTTATTCTCCCGATAATGAATGAGAGTAGAAGATATCTGCTCTTATATTCTTTACTATGATGCAAAGATAGACATTTTTTTTATTTTAACCGCACTTTTAGCTGATTAACGCAGATTTTTTACTACTTTTGCACACCTATAAAACCGCCTATTGCTCTTCATTTTGTCTTTATTTGATAGCTGAAAAGCAGGGCTTAAAACTTAAAGAATAATTATGAGAAGTAGAACAAGCACTTGGTTTGAGACACGAGTTAGATATGACAAGACCATGGAAGATGGTCAGAACAAGAAAGTCATTGAACAGTATGTGGTTGATGCATTCAGTTTCTCTGAGGCTGAGGAGTTTATCACAGAGGAAATGTCACACTATGTTAGCGGTGAGTTTGACGTAAAAGCCATTTCCCCAGCACCATTCGGTGAGATTTTCTTTAGCGATATTGATACTGACGACAAGTGGTTTAAGGCAAAGCTTTCTTTCATAACATTGGATGAAAAGACAGATAAGGAAAAGCGTACTTCAGTAACATATCTTGTTCAGGCACATTCTGTAAGCGGTGCTGTTAAGCATGTAGACGAGGTGATGGGTTCTACTATGATCGATTACGAGATTGCAGCTATCACTGAAACAAAGGTTATGGATGTCTTTGAACATCGTGCTGGGAAGAAAAACGATAAGCCAGAATTCGAGAAGTAAATTAATTAATAGACAAGAAAGAAACTTACAGTTATGTATGATGTAGCAAATAATTTACACGAAGTGCTTGGGAATCTTCCTGATGGTGTGAAGTTGGTTGCCATCAGTAAGTTTCACCCTAACGAATATTTGGAAGTGGCTTATCGTGAAGGGCAGCGCATCTTTGGCGAGAGTCAGGTGCAGGAACTATCTCGTAAGGTTGAAACACTCCCAAAGGATATAGAATGGCACTTTATTGGTCATCTACAAACCAATAAAGTGAAATATATTGCTCCCTATATCTCTATAGTTGAAGCTGTTGACTCTTTGAAGCTTTTAAAGGAAATCAATAAGCAAGCTGCGAAGTTCAACCGTATCATCAACGTTCTTCTTGAACTCCATATTGCAGAAGAGGAAACAAAGTATGGCTTCACTCCTGATGCTTGTCGTGAGCTATTGGAAGGCGGTGAATGGAAGGAACTTAAGAATGTACACATCTCAGGTTTAATGATGATGGCATCAAATGTAGATGACCGCAATCAGATTAAAAAGGAGATGATGTTGGCAGCCGACCTCTTTGACGAATTGAAGGCAAAGTATTTTGCTGATGACCCTGAATTCAAAGAGCGTTCATGGGGTATGAGTCATGACTATGATATAGCCGTGGAATGTCGCTCAACAATGGTTCGTGTGGGTACGACTATCTTTGGTCCACGTATTTATTAACCATCCGCACCATTGGTGTTAACCATCCGCACCATTGGTGCTGAGCCTCCACACTATCCTAAAAAGGCATTAGAGCCATATCTTATAGTCACCATGAAATAAACAAGACATTGCTAAATTACTTATACGAAGACGTCTTATCGTATAATACTAAACAAAAGTATTTGATTATCTATAAGTTGATGCTGTAATAAAGCAACATCAACTTATAGACTTTAAGACTATTTTGTTGGCTTATAACATCTAAGTAATCCAAGGATTTCTGCGTTTTCAGCCTTGGAACCAATTGTTATACGTAAGCAATTACCGCATAACGAAATGTTAGAGCATTCCCTAACATGGATACCTTTTTCACACAGATAGTCATACACACTTTGTGCATCTTTCATCTTTGCTAAGAAGAAATTGGCATTCGATGGATAGACTTTCTCACAACAAGCTAAACTCTCGAAGGCAAGAATCATACGTTTCCGCTCTAACAAGAGTATCTTTATCCAATCTTCAATATCATAGCGATGCTTAAGAGCATCAAGTCCTTGTTCTTGTGTCAGTTGACTGATATGGTAAGGACTACTCACCTTGTTGAAGATACTTATAATAGCTTCTTGTGCATAAACTACACCTAAACGGATAGCAGCACTTGCCCATGCCTTAGAGAAAGTGTTGAGCACTATCATATTAGGGAATTCTGACAAACGCTCTCGAAAGGTTTGCAGACGTGTGAAATCAGCATAAGCCTCATCAATAACAACAATACCATCAAATCCTTTCAATACCTTCTCAACTTCTTCAACATTCAGCAAATTGCCGCTTGGCGTATTAGGAGAGCAAAGCCATACTAACTTTGTATGCTTGTCACAAGCCTTGAGAAGTTCTGCTGCATTTAACTGAAAATCATCATCTAAAAGTGTAGAACGATATTCTATATCATTCAAGTATGCGTAACGTCTGTATAGTTCACAGGTCGGCTCTATCGCAACAACGTTATCAACCTTTGGCTGACAGAAGATACGATAGCACATGTCTATCGCTTCTGTAGAGCCATTGCTTAAGAAAATCTCCTTAGTTCTAACACCTTTTAGTTTGGCAAGTTCTTCCTTCAACTCTATCTGATCGTCAAAAGGATAGCGGTTAAAAGGTTTGTTATATGGATTTTCATTAGCATCAAGCATAATATGTTGAGAATCCCTTACATTCTCTTCAGCTTTTGTTTCAGCGCAAGAGATGAGTTCTCTAATATTTGTTCTAATTAGATTTTGTAAGTTTATCATATTATGTTTCTTTGTAGGTTGGTAGTTAATTATTTCAAGAATAAGAGCCTTTTATCGTCTTCTGAACTCAGCACAAACGATAGATGTTGCGATAGCAACATTCAAAGACTCTGCCGTTTCACGCTCTGGAGGATAGTTTGGAATCAGAAGTTTTCGGTTAATCTTTGTTCTAAGCTGGGAAGATATACCATTTCCCTCATTTCCCATTACAATCATTCCGTGACGAGAGAGTTCTTGACTATAGATGTTATTACCATCCAAAAGCGTGGCATAGATAGGGTAGTCAACAGGGAGATAGTCTATCAACTCATTCAAGTTTAAGTAATGAAGCTTTACTCTTGCAATACTTCCCATCGTTGCCTGCACAACCTTTGGGTTCCAGCAGTCAGCTGTCTCATACGAACTGAAAATGTTTTCAATTCCAAACCAATCTGCAATTCGAATGATTGTACCAAGATTACCAGGGTCTTGCACGCCATCAAGGGCTAATACAAGTTGATTATCAATGTATTTATTAAATAGACTTAAGTAATCATTTGTTACTTTACTATCTTCTTCTGGCATTTTGAAAACACCCAAAACAGGCTGTGGATGTTGGAGAAAAGAAACCTTTTTGATATCTTCAATATCTTCTAAAATCTCATCAGCCACAAACCCTTCGTGTAGCAAATCATTGACAACTTTGGGTCCTTCTGCTACAAATAATCCTACTTTCTCTCTGCCTTTTTTCGTCTCAAGAGAACGGATAAGCTTTATCTTATTTTTTGATATCACTTCGCAAATTTACAAAAAACTATCCACTCGCCGACTATTACTTCTTAACTTTTTACTACCTTTGCATAAAATAAGCTGCGTTCGGCAAATTGAAAGTCTACTTTCTTTGCACTCACTTGCATTATTTTTGCATAAAATAAGCTGCGTTCGGCAAATTGAAAGTCTACTTTCTTTGCAATTACGTGTATTATTTTGGGATTAACAAATTAGAATATCAATGCTATTTCCAAAGTCACATAGATTTCTCACACCCCTCCTTATCGTTATGACTACACTTGTTGTCATAGCGTGTTCATCAGATAAGTTTGTACCTGATGGGCAATATCTTTTGGATAAGGTAGAGCTACGTTCTGATAGAAAGGACGTTAACTCATCACTTCTGATGCAGTACGTACGTCAAAAAGGTAACTCACGTTGGTTCTCTCTCTTTAAGATTCCATTAGGAACTTACGCTATGGCGGGAGAAGATACAACAAAATGGATTAACCGTACACTACGTAGAATGGGAGAGGAACCTGTATTGTATGATTCTGTTCAGGCTCGCCTTTCTTCAGAAGATTTGACGGTTGCAATGCAGAATATGGGCTACATGAATGCGACTGTAGACGTAGAGAAAAAGGTTAAAGGAAAGAAACTGACCCTTAACTACCTACTTCACCCAGGCAACCCTTATATTATTAATCGATTTAACTATGAGATAGAGGATTCTGTCATTGAAAGAGTACTTGCTCCTTACCTCAAAAAAGATACTGATCGACCACATCAGTTTACCGTTACATCCTTGGATGACGAGCGTAAAAGACTGACACATATCCTGAATGACTCTGGTTTTTACAGATTTCATAAGGACTTCATGTATTATACTGCAGACTCTACGCAAGGTAGACAGCATGTAAACGTGACCTTACACTTAATGAAATACGTTGAGAATAGTGATGCTAAACCAACATTACACCCACGCTATATCATCAATAACGTCAATTTTATTCCAGGTGATTCTACAGGTTTTCATCTTAGAAAGGGAGTATTGGAAGACAATACGCTAATAGAAAAAGGCAAATACTTCTCGGCTACAGACTTACAAAAGACTTATAACAACTTCTCTCGTCTTGGTGCAGTACGCTATACGAACATCAATTTTAGGGAAGTTCCTCGCTATGATAGTTTGGTGATAGGTAAGACATTTACCTATACAACATCTTCTACACATTATTTAGATGCTGATATTCAGGTTTCAAACAATAAGCCAAACACCATCTCTTTCCAACCAGAAGGAACAAATACAGCAGGAGATTTAGGTGCAGCAGCCGTACTTTCTTATCAGAATAGGAACCTTTTTAGGGGTAGTGAACATTTAAGTTTGGAGTTCCGTGCTGCTTTTGAGGCCATCAAAGGTCTTGAGGGCTATAAGAATAGCGACTATGAGGAGTATAGTGTACAAGCACATCTACAGTTCCCTCGCTTCTTAGCTCCATTCATATCAAAGAACTTTAAGAGAAAGAGTAGTGCAACATCAGAGGTATCTGTGGGCTGGAATCTACAAAACAGACCAGAGTTCCATCGTCGAGTCTTTTCTTCTGCTTGGAAATATCATTGGTTAGATCCTGTTCGTCACCTTACATACGACTTTGATCTCCTTAACCTCAGCTACGTATATATGCCGTGGATTAGCGAGACCTTTAAGCATGATTACCTCGACAATGCGACAACACGCAATGCCATTCTTCGATATAACTATCAAGATTTGTTTATTTTACGAACAGGTTTTGGTGTGAATTATAGTGGTGCAAACCAAGCATTCAGAGCAAGAATGGAATTGGCAGGCAACTTACTGAATGGCTTGAGTGGTGTCTTCAACTTTAAAAAGAATAGCGAAGGAAAACGAACACTTTTCAATATTGCCTATGCACAATATGCAAAGTTCGACTTCGATTATACTAAGATACTACGATTTGACGAGCGTAACTCCTTAGCCTTACATGGTGGCTTGGGCATTGCGATACCTTACGGCAACAGTACTGTACTTCCATTTGAGAAACGTTATTTCTCTGGTGGTGCCAACTCTGTTCGCGGTTGGAGCGTAAGAGAGTTGGGACCAGGTAAGTTTAAGGGTGTTGATGGTCGAATAGACTTTATCAACCAGACTGGTGATATGAAGCTTGATTTGAACGCAGAGTATCGTACACATCTGTTTTGGAAACTTGATGCAGCAGCCTTCATAGATGCAGGAAACATATGGACACTACGTGACTATGCTGACCAACCAGGCGGACAGTTTAGCTTTAAGAGTTTCTATAATCAAATAGCGGTTGCATACGGACTTGGTTTACGACTCAATTTCGATTACTTCATACTTCGATTTGATGGTGGTATGAAAGCCATTAACCCTGCTTATACAAGTACGGAAGAGCATTATGCTTTATGGCATCCAAATCTAAAACGAGACTTTACGTTCCATTTCGCCGTAGGACTTCCATTTTAGTCATTTCATAGATACTTTTATGTTTAATTATTCCTAAAAGTAAAGTGTATAATAAGGCAGATATAAACAATAATTTTGTCTATCAAAATACTTTTGTTACATTTGCCTAAAATAAAAATATAATGCTGAAGTTTTTATCTTTCGGCAGTGGTAGTAGTGGTAATTGCTATCTTTTATATACTGACACAGACTGTCTAATGATTGATTGTGGTGTTGGTATTCGCTCATTAAAGAAGCATTTCCACAACTATGGTCTGCAATTAAATATGGTTCATAATGTGCTCATCACCCATGATCATGCCGATCATGTGAAGTCTGTTGGCTCTATAAGTGGTGATTTGCAACTACCTGTATATACAACAAAAGATGTTCATAGAGGAATTAGTCAGAACTGGTGTGTAAGACGTAAAGTCGATCAACAATACGTTAAATTCGTACAAAAAGGCGAAGAGATTACTATTGGTGAATTTAAAGTAACCCCTTTCGGAGTACCCCATGATAGCACAGACTGTGTTGGTTATTCTGTAGAATATGAGGGTATTCGATTTACATTAATCACCGATTGTGGACATATCACAGATGAGATTGCTCAGTTTATTTCTATTTCTAATTACTTGGTAATTGAGGCAAACCATGAACCAGAGAAGTTGGCTGCTGGTCCATATCCACGGCATTTAAAGGAACGTATCAGTGGACCAAACGGACATCTTAGTAATGAAGCCTGTGCAAAAGCACTTGTAGAGAATGCTTCACCTGCTTTACGACATGTATGGTTATGCCATCTGAGTGACGAGAATAATCATCCAGAACTGGCTAAGAAAACGATTGAGGCTGTTTTACGTGATAGTGGAATAATCATTGGAAAGGAATTTAAACTTGAAGTATTGAAACGAAAAATACCAAGTGAAATGTACGAATTAAATCCTTAAAGATTCTTTTTTTACCAAACATACAAGTATTGTATTTACCTATAAATCAATAAGTTTTGAATAAATAAGTAATATCAACCCTTTAATTCAATAGCATTTTTTAACTATTTAATTGTGTAATTATTACAAAATACTTGTAACTTTGCAAGCGATATAATTCAAATTAAATTTATTTTTAACATTATAAACAGAAGCATTATGAAGAAGTACGAATGCGAGACATGTGGTTATATTTATGACCCAGAACTTGGTGATCCAGATAGTGGCATTGAGCCAGGTACAGCATTTGAGGATATTCCAGATGATTGGGTTTGCCCTCTTTGCGGTGTAGGTAAGGATGATTTCACTCCAGTTGAAGAGTAATCAATTTATAACTATAGAATTAAAGCCTGCTCATTTTAATGAGTGGGCTTTTTCTGTATGGGTGAAAGATATTAGCTGAAGGTAGGAGAGATAGAATACAATGATTTCTTTATAGGGATAAGACATGTTGGATAGAATAAGGAAAGTAGAAATGTTTGCGTTAAAAGAAAGAAGAAGCACACTCTTTTGTCACATATTTTCATTACCAATAATTTAAAAGTGGCTTAATTGCGTTCTTATTAAGGCTTAATTGCCTTGCAAAAGACGCCCAATTGAAGGCTAACTAACGCCCTTTAAGAGTCGTATTAAGCACCTTGTATTTAACTACCCACACAATATTCTGATTTACAGAACATTACAAAGGTTATCAAAATATTGCTTTAAGACTCTTTTTCGAGTAAAAAGACAAAGATATATGTAAACATATTTCATAGCAAGCGTGATTAAAATTACGGATAAAAAGTCATTTAAAAAAAATAGCATAGGACAGATTTAAGTCTTTTAGAACCCTCTTTATTCGCTTGTATATAAGCTTATACGAAAGAAATACCTATTCATAAAGACATAATCGAGAAAAAAAAGTTATCTTTGCAAAAGATAAGCTGCACTCGGCAAAGTGGAAGCGAGTTACACTCAATAGTTTGAAGGCTGTTTCTCTCTGCTGATACATGCATAACCCTTAGAATTGTATTACAAAAGATATAACAATGATTGACGTCAAAATAAAAGATAGCGATATACGCAAAGCCGTTGAAGAAGGAATGGACAGTTTTGTTCAGGTCTTTGTTGATGCTATTGGCAATGCAATAGATAATAAGCTGACATTGGAAGCTATGCAGCAACTAAATGCTGATCAGATAACACTGTTAGCATGGAGTTATCTCCATCAGGAAGTGATGGATGGCGGTTATGTCCAGTTGATATACAATGGTTATGGTGCTTTTATCTTCAAAAATCCTTTTGCCGTAGCAATGCGCAACTGGGGAATTCGTGAGTTATACACACACATTCGTCACGGAAAAAAGTATTACGAAAAGTATCACGAGGCGATCGAAGCTGTTGAGTCTGACGAAGATTTCATGGCTTTATACGAACAGATGCCTGAATTTGACGAGTTTGATGATGAGTTTGTGGTCAATGAAGAACGTTGGTGTGCAATGATTGCAGCCTATATCGATGACCATATTGAGAATTTTGCAACAATTGAAAATGAATAAGGAACAACAAGAGAAAAGAAAGAAATCACCTATACAGATAAGAAACAAGAAAGCTTCTTTTGAATATTTCTTCGTTGATACTTACACAGCAGGTATTGTTCTTACTGGCACGGAGATAAAGTCTATACGTGCTGGTAAGGCTTCGTTGGTTGATTCTTACTGCTATATAACAAAAGGTGAAATGTGGGTTCAGGGGATGAACATATCTCCTTATTTCTATGGTTCGTATGCCAATCATGAGGCAAAACGTCCACGAAAGCTCCTATTGAACCGAAAAGAAATACGCAACCTTGAGGCTGACTCAAAGACTCCTGGCTTCACCATTATTCCAACACTTATCTTTATCGATGAGAACGGACGAGCAAAGGTCGACATTGCCTTGGCAAGAGGTAAGAAAGAATACGACAAACGCCAAACACTAAAAGAAAAAGAAGACCGACGAGAAATGGATCGGGCAAAGAAACATTATTAAAGCATAATGAAGTTAAGGGATAACATTAAAGATAGAATACTAATTTTAGACGGTGCGATGGGCACCATGATTCAAGGGTATAACTTGACGGAAAAAGACTTTCGAGGTAACCTTGAACTTTTACAGATGCTCAATTATCAGGGTAATAATGATATGTTGAATCTGTCACGCCCTGATATCATTGAGGATATTCATCGTCGCTATTTAGAGGTGGGAGCTGATATTATCAGTACTAACACCTTCTCTGCACAGCGCATTTCACAAGCAGATTACCACATGGAGAGTTTCTCCCGTGATATTGCCTTTGCAGGAGCGAAGCTTGCACGTAAGTGTGCTGATGAATATTCGACCGCAGACAAGCCTCGTTTTGTCGCAGGGAGTATTGGTCCTACGAACAAGACTTGTTCGATGTCGCCTGATGTAAGCGACCCTGCTAAGCGTGACCTTACGTATGATGCACTCTTTGATGCTTATAGCGAGCAGGTTGCAGCGATGATAGAAGGGGGGATTGATGCTGTTTTGATTGAGACTATCTTTGATACGCTTAATGCTAAAGTAGCAATTGATGCATCATTGTCAGAGATGAAGAAGGCGGGTATCGATTTACCTATTATGCTGTCAGTTACCATTACCGACCTGTCTGGAAGAACGCTTAGTGGTCAGACACTCGATGCTTTCCTTGCATCAGTATCGTCTTATCCTATCTTTTCTGTTGGTCTTAACTGTTCGTTCGGAGCAGAACAGATGCGCCCTTATTTGAAGGAGTTAGCTGCTAAAGCACCTTATTATATAAGCATCCATCCAAATGCAGGTCTGCCAAACTCGATGGGGGAGTATGATGAAACAGCAGAAATCATGGTGCCACAGATGGCTTCATTCGTGGATGAAGGGCTTGTGAATATCATTGGTGGCTGTTGTGGAACAACAGAAGAGTTCATTGCCGGCTACGTAAAGGTTGTTGAAGGAAAGAAACCTCATATACCTGTTGATGCGCCAAAGGAGATGATTCTCTCTGGGCTTGAGCAGTTCCGATTAACTCCAGAAATATCATTTGTGAATGTTGGTGAGCGTTGTAACGTTGCCGGAAGCCGTAAGTTCCTTCGCTTAGTCAAAGAAAAGAACTACGAGGAAGCGCTGACAATTGCTCGTAAACAGGTGGATGATGGAGCGTTAGTACTGGATATCAATATGGACGATGGTCTGTTGGAGGCAAAAGATGAGATGGCTCATTTCGTCAATATGATTTCATCAGAACCAGAGATTGCCCGTGTTCCATTGATGATTGACTCATCTGACTGGGAGGTAGTTGTATCCGCTTTGAAATGTGTACAGGGTAAAGCGATTGTCAACTCTATTTCTTTGAAAGAAGGTGAAGAGGTCTTTATTCGCCACGCAAAGGATGTACTGCGCTTCGGTGCAGCTGTTGTTGTGATGTGCTTTGATGAAGAAGGACAAGCAACAAGCTACGAGCGTCGTATTGAGATAGCTGAAAGAGCTTATAAGATTCTTACCGAGAAAGTGGGTTTCCCACCTCAGAACATTATCTTCGACCCAAATATTCTTGCTATTTGTACGGGTATGAAAGAGCATAATAGCTATGCTGTCGATTTCATCCGTGCAACGAAATGGATAAAGAAGAACCTACCGGGTGCGCACGTTAGTGGTGGTGTAAGTAACCTTTCATTTAGTTTCCGAGGTAATAACTATATCCGTGAAGCTATGCATGCCGTATTCCTTTATCATGCCATTCAGGTGGGTATGGACTTTGGTATTGTCAATCCAGCTACCAAAGTGACATACGCCGATATACCAGAAGACCATCTGAAGATAATTGAAGACGTTGTTCTGGATAGGGTAGAGGGAGCCGACGAACTACTGATAGAATTAGCTAACAAGATTCTTGAGGAAAAAGAAGCACAAAAGAATGGTGGTGCTACGCAGAAAGTTGCGCAGGAAGCATGGCGTAATGACATTTTGGAAGATAGATTAAAATATGCACTGCGCAAGGGTATTTCAACCTATTTGAATGAAGATATTCATGAAGCATTGGAGAAGTATCCACACGCTGTGAACATTATTGAAGGTCCTTTGATGCAGGGTATGAACGAAGTAGGCGACTTGTTCGGTGCTGGTAAGATGTTCTTACCACAGGTTGTCAAGACTGCCCGCACAATGAAAGATGCTGTAGCTATCCTTCAACCTTATATTGAAAAGGAGAAGGTAGATGGTAAGGCTATTGCAGGAAAGGTGCTATTGGCTACTGTAAAGGGCGATGTGCACGATATCGGAAAGAATATTGTGGGCGTTGTGATGGCTTGTAACAACTATGAAGTCATTGATTTGGGTGTTATGGTGCCAGCTGATCAGATTATTAAGAAAGCCAAGGAAGAGAATGTTGACTTGATCGGATTGTCTGGTCTCATTACACCAAGCCTTCAGGAGATGGTAAATAGTGTTGTAGCTTTTAAGGAAGCGGGACTGAATATTCCTGTTATGATTGGTGGCGCAACAACCTCTCAACTTCATGTTGCACTGAAGATTGCTCCATTATACGACGCCCCAGTTGTATGGGTTAAAGACGCTTCTGTCAATCCTTCCATAGCAGCCGCACTGCTTAATGAAAAAGAGCGTGAACGCTTCTGCAAAGAGTTAGACGCAACATACGAAAAGCTAAGAGCTGGTTATAAAGAAGAACAACAAAAGGTTTTGTCTCTAAGTAAGGCAAGAGAGAACAAACTAAACCTTTTTGATTAAGAATAAAGACTTAACAAACAGAATTATTACCAAACATTGGTAGAAGTACCTCAGGTGAGATTCATGTAGATTTAGTACCCCTTACTTGATTACATTCCAGTAGACTGTTGTACGATATATCAAATAAGACTCTTCTGTAAGAAAGGACTTGATTTATTTTGTTTTGTCTTTGAATTATAGTACTTTTGCAGAAACTAAGCAGCACTCCACAAAATAGAAACATGATTTCTTGTGTTTGCTTGCTTTATTCTTGCAAAAAGATAAAATTGACGATATGCAGTTGAAAAAGAAAAGGTGGCATTGTCTTCCAGGACAGGAGCCTACCGAAATGGACTTAAAGATAATGGCTCTTGAGAAGAAGGGCAAACTCGTTCCTACACGTGATATGATTAAGACACCTGAGCAGATTGAAGGTATCCGAAAGAGTGGTATAGTCAATACTGGCTGCTTGGATGCTGTCGCTGAGGCTATCCACGCAGGAATGAATACTCAGGAGATTGATGATATCTGTATGCAGTATTGCAAGGACCACGATGCAATCCCTGCCTGCTTGAACTATGAGGGATATCCTAAGAGTGTATGCACAAGTATTAATGAAGTTGTGTGTCATGGTGTTCCAAAGAAAGAAGATGTTCTTCAAGAAGGTGATATTATCAATGTTGATATGACTACGATAGTAGATGGCTATTATGCAGATGCAAGTCGTATGTTCATCATTGGAAAGACAACACCAGAGAAGGAACGATTAGTTCGTGTAGCGAAGGAATGCCTTGAAATTGGTGCTGAAGCTGCTAAGCCTTATTCCTTTGTAGGTGACATCGGTCATGCTATACAGAAGCATGCCGAGAAGAATGGCTATGGTGTTGTACGTGACCTCTGTGGGCATGGTGTAGGTATCGAGTTTCATGAGCAGCCAGATGTTGTTCACTATGGACATAAAGGTACTGGTATGTTACTGGTTCCTGGTATGGTATTTACCATTGAACCAATGATTAATATGGGCACATGGAAAGTCTTTATTGATGCTGACGACCCGTATGGTTGGGAGGTTATCACAGGTGATGAGAAGCCTTCAGCTCAGTGGGAGCATACTTTCGTTATGACAGAACATGGATTAGAGATTCTGACACATTAATGTCTTTTATTCTCTTAGGAGAGAATCTAACAGAAAATGGTAAAAGAAGATATTTATATATTAGGTATAGAAAGCAGTTGTGATGACACAAGTGCTGCCGTATTGAGGAATGGTGTTATCCTCAGTAATGTAACAGCCTCACAGGAGGTACATAAAGCATACGGAGGAGTTGTTCCTGAACTTGCTTCAAGAGCTCACCAACAGAACGTGGTTCCTGTTGTTGACCAAGCGTTGAAGCGTGCAGGTATTACTAAAGAACAACTTTCAGCCATTGCATTTACACGTGGTCCTGGATTGATGGGTAGTCTTTTGGTTGGTGTAAACTTTGCCAAAGGTTTTGCTCGTTCATTGAATATCCCAATGATTGAGGTAAACCATTTGCAGGGTCATGTCATGGCTCACTTCATCAAGGAAAGCGATGACGACAATCACATGCCTCCATTCCCATTCCTTTGTCTCTTAGTATCTGGTGGTAATTCTCAGATTGTTAAGGTGAATGCTTATAACGATATGGAAGTACTCGGTCAGACTATTGACGATGCTGCTGGTGAGGCAATAGACAAGTGTTCTAAGGTAATGGGACTCGGTTATCCTGGTGGTCCAATCATTGATAGACTTGCTCGCCAAGGTAATCCTTTGGCTTATAAGTTTGCAGAACCAAATGTAGCAGGTTTTGATTACTCTTTCTCTGGTCTTAAGACATCATTCTTATATAATATGAGGAAGTGGGTACAGGAAGACCCAGACTTCATCGAGCATCATAAAGAAGACATTGCAGCCAGTCTTGAGCATGCGATAGTCGACATACTTATGAAAAAGCTACGCTTAGCGGTTAAAGAGACAGGCATTAAGCATGTAGCCGTTGCGGGTGGCGTATCAGCTAATAATGGTCTTCGTAATGCGTTCCATGACCATGCAGAGCGTTATGGTTGGACAATTTACATACCAAAGTTTAGCTATACGACAGACAATGCAGCAATGATTGCCAGTGTAGGTAACTTCAAGTATCAAGACAAAGACTTTACACAGATGGATATCCCAGTATTTAGTAAAGTAACTTTTGAATAATAACAAAATTAAGTCCTATAATAAGAATAAGTTTATGGAATTTGAAAGTAAGATAATATCACGTCAGATTGGTGACATCCTTTATGCTTCAGGTTACACAATTGGAACAGCAGAAAGCTGCACAGGTGGTCGTATCAGCGAAGCAATTATGGCTATCCCAGGATCATCTAATTATTATAAAGGAGGAGTAGTTGCTTATACGGATGAAGTAAAGGAGAAACTACTTGGCGTATCTCACGAAGTACTTGAGGAGAAAAGTGCAGTATCAGAGGAGGTTGCACGTGAGATGGTATTAGGCACTATAAAAACTATTGGAGTAGACTTTGCCATTGCATCTACAGGAGTAGCTGGCCCTGGAGGCGGTACAGCAGAACATCCAGTGGGTACTATTTGGTTGGCATATGGCAACAAAGATGACGTAAGAACATTTAAGTTAACCGAAGACTTCGGACGTGACATAAATCTTGCCATTGCAACAAACAAAGCAATCCGTCTATTCCTTGATTTCTTAAAAGAATTAGATATTAAGTCCGAATAAACTCGCAAAAAAGCTTAAAAGCAACAATTATTGTAGTAAAAGTTTTGCTTATTTGAAACTTTTTTGTAATTTTGCACCCTGTTTGGAATAGGTATCAATTAACGAATCACAAAACAAAGATAGAAATGTCTAAGATTTGTCAAATCACAGGAAAGAAGGCACAGATAGGTTGTAACGTGTCTCACTCAAAGCACCGTACAAAGAGAAGCTTTGACGTTAACCTCTTCAGCAAGAAGTTCTACTACGTAGAGGAGGCTTGCTGGATTCAGCTGAAGATTAGTGCTGCTGGTCTTCGTCTTATTAACAAGGTAGGTCTTGATGCAGCACTCAAGCAGGCTGTTTCTAAGGGTTATGTTGACTGGAAGGACATTAAGGTAATAGGAGACTAAATATCATGGCAAAGAAAGCTAAAGGAAACAGAGTCCAAGTTATCTTGGAATGTACCGAGATGAAGAACAGCGGTGTAGCTGGTACAAGTCGTTACGTAACTACAAAGAACCGTAAGAATACTCCAGAGCGTCTTGAGCTCATGAAGTATAATCCTGTTCTGAAGAAGGTTACCCTTCACAAGGAGATTAAGTAAGCTCGCTAAAAAGAGTAGTATAGTTAATAGTTAAAATTAATAGACTATGGCAAAGAAAGCGGTCGCTACCCTCCACGAAGGTTCTACGGATGGTCGCGCATATTCAAAGGTTATCAAGATGGTAAAGAGCCCTAAGACTGGTGCTTACATCTTCGATGAGCAGATGGTCCCAAACGAGGATGTCAAGGAGTTCTTTAAGAATTAATTCTATAAAGATACAATCAATAAAAGGCTATAGGATTTCCTATAGCCTTTATTTGGTTTAGCCCATTATACCAACCTTACCTTTATTCACACACCACACACGTAAAGATTATCTATGCAAGCAGCTTACACGAAACAATAGAGTAGGAGAGAGTTGCTTACAACCATAAATGCGCATTCTAAAAGAAAATAGATTATTGCTGTCCGATAAAACCTCTATATACTGCAATATCCTCTCTCAATCCTGCTGAAATAGGCATGATTTGTTCTTATTTCAAATTCCAAGCCCCCCCACTAGAATAATGACAACTCTTCTGGTGGGGCTTTTACCTGGGTAATCAATCTATCCCAGTCTCTATGTGGCCGTTCAAAGAAACTCTGTATTGAGACATAACTCATAAGTAGAATTCTTATCATTGTTGCCAAGCCTGAGAAACTCCAAGGTCTCTTTATTTTGTTCTTCACTAGGGTTATAAGCAGATTGGCTATAAGTGTAATCCATATTTGTATTTTTATAGCGTTCGCACTCTCTCCATAGAAGTATCTTAGCGGGAAATTCTGTTTTATTTGTTTAAATAAGGTTTCTATTTGCCATCGTCTCTTATAGATAGCTATAATATCTTCTGCTGACATCTGAAAATCATTGGTCAGCAGAGATATGAATCTGATTTTCCCTTTCTTGGTCTTATCCTGATATGTGATTTTTCTTGCTTTATGGTAAATATCTTTTTCCTTTGTATGCTTATGGAAGAGAATGGTTTCTACGCGTACAGCTCCATAATCTGTAGTCATCTGGTAATCTGTATCAGCAATCCTTTCAAAGCTAAGATTATTTTTCATCTTAGTTACATATATAACGCCTCTTTGCGTCAGTTCAGAGAACTTTTCATAGTTTATATAGGCTCGGTCAAAAGCAATCAGGTCCTCATTGGCGTATCGTTCTGGGATAAGTGCAAACTGATCATGACTAGCTGCAGATGTGAACTTAATATCGCTTGGAACATTCTCATTGGCAAATATCTCTGTATGTACTTTTATTCCACCCTTCTTCTTACCAGTTTTGGGATTACGTCCTACACCTTTAAAGACCAAGTTAGAAAACAGACTTATTGTCGTAGAATCTATTATCTTTAGATTCTTCAGCCATTTAGGCTGTCCACAATTTCGGCTGTCCGAGTAAAGCTCATGGCGGTATTTCTCATATAGGTTCATATAGATCGAACCGAATATCTCGGAATCTCGGCGTTTATTTGCATCTGACAAGGTACTTCGACAAGGGAAATGCTTTAAACCAAGATGATTAAAGCGATTAACATTAGCAAAGAGAGAGGCTTTTATCTCACGCAGAGAGTCTAAACGCAGCATTACTGCATAAAGCATGACAACAAGATGATGCCATGCATCAAACTTCTTTATATAGTGTTCACCTCCCTGAGCTTGGCTCAGAGAGAGAATTTTATCACGATTAAAATAGTTTAACAGTTGAACATATAGTGGCTGTCCGATAAAATGTGTACTTTTGTTCATCTTATTTCATTGTTTTATTATGACAACTACAAAGGAAATAAGAAGGGCTGAATGTGCAAAACAATCAGCCCGTTTTTTTATTATTCTGAATTAAAAAGATATGAACGCAAAAAAAGTTTTATCGGACACCAATAAAAATAGATTAATCTACAAGTATGTATTTAACCGCAACCGGTCATTAGACCACAATGTGTATAGTTCTTATTACTATGCTATTGTTTCCTAACATCTTTTATTTATTATCGACATCTTGTTTGTCTTTGTAACCTGACGTAGCTCGTTACCTTCGCACCAAAAAGACAGCTAATCTGCTCGATGAGAAAGGAAATATGTTTAGAAGCTAACAACCTATTTGAGTTTAAATAGATAGAAAAGATTTTATCATAAAACTATTCTTAACTTCATCGCACATACACATATCTTACAAGAATATTTTTATCTCAATTTCCTGTCATTTTTAACACTTCATTTATTTTCCTGTAGACTAACAAGTTAAGCACACACAACAGATGATAGCAGTGACAGCAAATTGAAATTCAGTAATACCCAAGCAGCTTCACAAATAAAATGTAACCACACCCGGTTTTAGAACTGCCCCCTTCTACCTCCCCACAAAATCACATAACCTTATATAATAAAAAAGTCCAGCTTAATAGCTGAACTTTCGGTTGGTAGTCGATAGGGGAATCGAACCCCTATGCCAAGATTGAGAATCTTGTATCCTAACCGTTAGATGAATCGACCAAAATAATTATTTCTTACTAAGAGGATGTTTGGTAGTCGATAGGGGAATCGAACCCCTATGCCAAGATTGAGAATCTTGTATCCTAACCATTAGATGAATCGACCAAAATACATTTGAGATTATGAGATAAAGCGGAAGGAGGGGGATTCGAACCCCCGGTACGCGAATGCGCACGGCAGTTTAGCAAACTGCTGGTTTCAGCCACTCACCCATCCTTCCAAGATGGCCTATAACCGAATTACCAAGCATTATCTCAAATGCGAGTGCAAAGATAGTACTTTATTTTCATACCTCAAAATTTTTTGTTGTCTTTTTCTTTTATTCGATGAAAAAACACAGCAATAACAAGAATATTATTGATAGAAATAGAATATATCTGTTTTAGAATAGAAAATGTAAGTACAGCCTAATCGAATTGAGTTTTCTTGAAAAAAGTTTGCATATATGAAATGTAATAACGACTTTTGTATAACACATTTATTAAGGACGATAGTTTAAACTTCATTTTCTATGCGCTGATTAGCTTCACCTAATTAATCGTCTCATTAAAATAACATAGTGTCTTGAAGAATAAAGAATTGACAGCATGAGAGTAAAAATGATATTACCAGCGTTGCAAGAGGCAGAAAGCCCTTATTGGCGACCAATCAAATACTCGCTTTTCCCACCTTTGGGACTGGCGACACTTGCAGCCTATTTCTCTGATAATGATGATGTAGAGATACAAGATCAACACATTGAGAAACTAAAGTTGGATGATACTCCAGATTTGGTTTGTATTCAAGTTTACGTTACTAACGCTTATAGAGCTTACAAGATTGCTGATGAATATAGAAGAAGAGGTGTGTATGTAGTTATGGGAGGTCTTCACGTTACAAGTATTCCTGATGAAGCGGCACAACACGCCGACACACTTATATTAGGGCCAGGAGAAGAAGCATTCCCACGATTTATCAAAGACTTACGCGAAGGACATCCTCAAAAACGATATGTAGCAAGTTGGAGAAGCATTGAAAACATTCCCCCTGTACGTCGTGACCTTATTAAAAGAGAGAAGTATTTTGTACCAAACTCACTTGTTGTTTCCCGTGGTTGTCCTCATCATTGTGACTTTTGCTACAAGGATGCCTTCTATAGCGAAGGTAAATCGTTTTACACCCGAAAGGTAGACGATGCCTTAGCTGAAATTGATAGTCTACCTGGCAGACATCTTTATTTCCTTGATGATCATCTTTTAGGTAATCCTCACTTCGCATCAGAATTATTTGAAGGTATGCGCGGCATGGGTAGAGTTTTTCAGAGTGCCTCTACTGTTGCAGCAGTACTAAATGGTAATTTGATAGAAAAAGCCGCCGAGGCAGGATTACGAAGTTTATTTTTAGGCTTCGAGACATTTTCTCCAGACAATCTTCGTTCAAGTAACAAACTACAAAACTTATCGAAAGATTATGTAGCAGCTGTTAAACGACTGCATAGTCTTGGTATCATGATTAACGGAAGTTTTGTTTTTGGACTTGACCATGATGATAAAGATGTATTTCAAAGAACTGTTGATTGGGGAATTGAACATAGCATCACAACGGCCACCTTTCATATTTTAACTCCTTATCCAGGAACTCGTCTGTTTCAACAGATGGAACGAGATGGACGGATTACATCCTATGACTGGAGTCAATATGATACTCGAACGGTTGTGTACAAAACATTGGGATTGACTGCAGAGGAGTTAAAACAAGGCTACGAGTGGGCTTACCATAACTTCTATTCATGGAGTAATATTTTTAAGGCAAGCTTTGGGCACGATAATATAAAGCAACAATTGGCCCATCTCCTTTATATGGGAGGCTGGAAGAAGTTTGAACCTTTCTGGAACTTTATGATTCAATATGGTAACCTCAATCGCATGTTACCCGTGCTGGAGAATATATTGGCCAACACAAATGGGCATAAAACAAAGAGCAAAATGTCAAAACATGGCATAGACCTTCTCAAAAAGACCGCATTATAACAACCTGCAAGTATAAATATAAAAGGATTATGAGGAAGAAGATTTTATCTTTTTTACTACTATTCATGGCCATCTTAGGTTTTGCAACATGGCAGTATCGTTTGTTAAGTATCTTACTATTTGTATTGATAAACAAGAATTGGATTAAGTCTCATCCACTGCTGTTACGGTTCAAGCAATCTTATAAATTACTGGTTTCAACACTAATAATAGCCATCTTTATTACTATCCCAAACTATTATCAGCGCGGTCGAACACAATTAGCATACATTGACAAGACAGGTAAACATATTGCTACACCGATAAAGATCTACCTGCTAAACATAATATTCCCAGAGGAAGAAATAATGAATGTAGGCATGAAAGTTTCTGCAATTATACCTCCAGCTGGAGAGCCAACTTTGATAAAAAAACTTGGAGGACGTTTTATCCGTGAGGCTCAAAATGACTTCTGGAATGGTAAGGCGTTAAGTTTTTACGCTCAATACAATCAATTGTCATGGCAATTCAGCAATCCTGGCTCATTTGCTATAGCCCAAGCGTATAATGAACAGTTTGGGACAAACTACAATGGTATTTATATAACAAAGCCACAACATTACACTTCTTCAAAAAAGTACCCTGTTGTATTATTCGCCCATGGCTATTTGGGTAGTTGGGAACTTTATCAAGGACTTTTCTCAAGCTTGAAAAATTGCTTCGTTGTTAGCATTGCAACACACAATCTTTCAGGTATTTTTAGTCATGAAGACATTAACAGAATATTCAAGTTTTACCTTCCCATGCTTAAAAAAGAAGGATATAGCATTGATGAAAGTCGATTACATTTAATTGGTCTATCAAATGGTGGAAGTGCATCTAACATTGCACTACGAAGCTTTGATAATAAATTTAAGACCATCACATATATTTCTACATCCTGTGATGTCGTTAAAAAGACTCATTCAGAAGTACTTTTATATAGGTGGAGGACAAGATAATAGCTCTAATAACCTCCCAACTTCTACTAAACGACTACAAAGATGTGGAACGAAAGCTGTGCTACTTTTTGATGAGAAAGAGAAACACTACATGTTGATACATCAAAAAGAAAGAATAATAGATTTCCTCAACCATGAGTTAGAATTGGATTAAATCATTATTTATAGCAATACCCATAAGGATTAAACAACACACTCGCAAATGTTGAATCTATTTAGACAAGTAAACTACTAAATCAAAGAGATTATGTTTGATTTGTAACAGTCTTCTACTTATCTAACAACAAGTTGAGAACAACAAAGCCATATTTTGCATGGTATTAAACGCTCAGCACTATTGGTGCTTACCATCAACACGATATGTGCGAAGCACCAACACAACTGTAAAATATGAAATATTAGAGTTATAGTGGTCGTTAAAATCTGTAGAGAAGAGTGGCATATAAAACTTATAGAGAGATGACTATCAGGAAGTGCTATACAAAACAAGAAAGTAAACTTTTTGCCTTTCTATGATACTATGTTATAAAAACAAAACCAGCCGTAAATTACGACTGGTTTTATTATATCTATTTAATAAGTAACTGTGAACCCACAAATTACTTCTTCATACCTTTGTAAGCCTGGTTCATACCCTTAACAACATCGTCTGTAATGTTGTAAGCAGGATCAGCATAAAGGATATTATCACCACTCTTAGCAAGAATGATACTATACTTCTTATCCTTATTATACTCCTTCAAATAGTTATGCACGCTGTCAGAGAGAGCTTTGTTATACTTAGCAACCTCGTTCTGATACTCAGCACCAAGACGCTGCTGCAAAGCATCAGCATCCTGAGCCTGCTTCTGGATACTTGCCTGAATCTGCTGTGCCTGTGCCTGTGTGTACTTATTTGCCTGAATATTCTGCTGGAAGTTAGCAGCTGCAGCCTGAATAGCCTTCTGCTTACCAGCCAATGTACGCTGGATATTAGCTTCTTTTGCCTTTACAAGCTTAGTAACATCTTTCCAATAAGTATACTGGCTCATGATAGAGTCTATCTCTACATAAGCTACTTTCTGACTATTTGCAGCTGGAGCAGCTGTAGATGTTTCAGCCTTGCCAGCTGCTGTATCATTCTTCACTGGCTGATTGTTACATGCAACAAAAGCGAATGCTGCCATAGCAAGCACTGACATTTTGCTAAATGATTTCTTCATTTCTATTGTATTTAATTGATTATTTCTCCTAATATGCCTTATTTCTAACTCGGGCTTCCTTGTCTTGGTCAATAACACAATGGATACCTTTCTCCTTTAGATATGCATTATCCGATATATGCTGCGACTGAAACTCCCCACCTTTCTTGAATAACACACGTACTCCGAGGAGCAACATAGCTATAGCAATTATTAACAATGTTAACAATAATGTTACAAACATTTTCTTTATCTTTGCATTTAATATTGACCGCAAAGGTAATATAAAACAGCAAGATTACAAAAAAAAATATTATTAAAAATGGCAAATGTAGAATTAAAACCTGCTTGTGTCTTTGAGCAGTTCGCTAAAATCAATCAAATACCACGTCCATCTAAGCATGAAGAGCAGATGATTAGTTATTTACAGGAGTTTGCTAAGGAGCGCAACCTCGACGTAAAGGTTGACAAAGTTGGCAATGTTCTGATTTCTAAACCTGCTACAAAAGGTATGGAAAATGTTCCAACAGTAGTACTCCAGAGTCACATGGATATGGTATGTGACAAACTCGTTGACATAGAATTTGACTTCCACAAGGATGCTATTCAAACCTATGTGGATGGCGAGTGGCTTCATGCAAAGGGTACAACACTCGGTGCTGATGATGGTATCGGCATGGCTTATGAGTTGGCTATCCTCGACTCTAATGATATTGAGCACGGACCTATCGAATGTCTCTTTACACGTGATGAGGAAACTGGCTTGACTGGTGCCTTTGGGTTGGAGGCTGGTTTCATGACAGGAAACTATCTCATCAACCTTGATTCTGAGGATGAAGGTCAAATCTTTGTAAGTTGTGCGGGTGGTAATAGTACAACAGCAGTATTCAACTTTGAGCGTGAGAATGCACCAGAAGGCTACTTCTTTATGGAAGCAAGCTTGAAGGGTCTGGTTGGTGGTCACTCTGGTGATGACATCAATAAGAAGCGCGCCAATGCTATCAAACTCCTTGCACGCTTCCTCTATGCTGAACAGGCTAAGATGGACCTTCGTTTAAGCTACTGGAATTCAGGTAAGATGCACAATGCTATCCCACGTGATGGTAAGGTACTCTTCGCCGTTCCTTCAGCTAATAAAGAGACCGTTAAGGCAGATTGGAATATCTTTAGCACAGAGGTTGCAGACGAGTTCCATGTTACTGACACCGCGATGGTATGGAATCTTGAGAGTGCAGATGCTGCTCCAGTTATGCCAAAGCAGATTTCTCATAACGTTATCCTTGCTTTGCAGGCACTTGACAACGGTCCATTGACCAACTGCCAGGATGAAGCCTTGGCTTATATGGTTGAAACTTCAAGTAATGTTGCAAGCATACAGACAGAGGAGAATAAGTTAACAGTTGTCTCTTCACAGCGTTCAAACGTAATGAGTAACTTGGTAAACATGACCAATACTGTTCGTGCATGTTTCGAGTTGGCTGGTGCTGAGATTGTTGTAGATGACAGTTATCCTGCATGGAAGATGAATCCTAACTCAGAATTAGTACACGTTGCAGTTGAGCAATACAAGAATATCTTCGGTAAGGAACCTCTCGTTCTTGGTATTCACGCAGGTCTTGAGTGCGGCCTCTTCTCTGAGAAGTATCCACATTTAGATATGATTAGCTTTGGTCCAACACTTCGTTATGTTCATACACCAGACGAGTGTCTGCTTATTCCTACAGTTCAAATGGTATGGGATCACCTCCTTGCTGTTCTTAAGAATATCAAGTAATTGGACACAACCATAATTATTTACACGCCATCTTGCTCCTTAGAACAAGATGGCGTTTTCTTAATGTATATATGTTAGCTTTCGAAAGAGAACATTATTCATTGTAGCGTGTTGAGTATCTACAAAATTATGATAACTTTGAAGTCCACACATATTGGGATAAAGCACGGTTGGATATAAGGACAGATATATATTCATCACTTCTTATAATCTGAGGAACTAAACAATCTATCATACAAAAGAATTGGAATTGAAAGTACAGAGAGGGATAACCTCTTACCGCAAATGGGCAAAAATATTTCAAGGGCTCTTGATTAATAGGTTATTCTGTTCTTAGTACGATTATTCTTATAATGTCTTTTTATAACCTTATTCCCTTCATAGCTAAACTCAACTAATGTTGTATCTTTGAGTTGACTATTTATTATATAAGCACTATTGATATTAGATCTATTTTCATTATAATTTATAATCATATCTCTTGCTATGATCTTTATAAGAGGAAACTCTGTATAAGTCTCATATTTAAGGAAGTCTATTTCTGTTGGCGTAAACTCATCATACCTAACTGCAATGACTCTGTAATTTAAACAAGAAGGTTCATGGGCATTCTTCAGCATCTTTTGTATAGCTTCTGAGTTATTCATATTGGAACTATATGTCGTTTTCCCATCCTTAACTATGTATGAAAAGCTATCAGTTATCGTTAATAACGTAGAATCAAAACTAATCGTATATTTCCCTTTAATATGCTTAACAGTATCATTAAGCCACAGTTTGAATTTTTGTTCAGGAGATATTCTTATTCCGTTTTGATGTCTTGATACCGCATATATAGATAAAGCTATTAGAAATATCAAGCACATGATAGATATTTTTTTCATTATCTAAAAGTTTAAATGTTCATTACACTGAAAATGTACTATAATGTTGCATGGCTGAAATCATCTTGCTTTACTCTCAACTCAATACGTAAATGCTTCGAATAAAAAAATATATTCCATAGACGGAAAGCTATTACTTTTCAAGCAATGAGTTACGGACATTAGCCTGTTGTTTATTATATTCTCATTGGCAAAAGTATATAACATTCTTAAGAAATCCAAAGGAATGAGAATTTATTTCTAAATTAAGTATTATATATAGATGGCACGGAGTTTGTTATTACCTATGCAAAATAAAAACAATTAAAATTTATATTGCTATGCAAAAAGGAAATATCGGGGTTACAACTGAGAACATCTTCCCCGTTATCAAAAAGTTCTTATATTCAGATCATGACATCTTCTTGCGTGAGATGGTGTCAAATGCTGTTGATGCTACTCAAAAACTGAAGACTCTTTCTGCAACAGGTGACTTCAAAGGCGAGTTGGGTGATTTGAGTGTTCGTGTCAGTTTAGATGAGAAGGCTGGAACATTGACTATCAGCGACCGCGGTATCGGTATGACCGCTGAGGAGATTGAGAAGTATATCAATCAGATTGCTTTCTCTGGTGTCAATGACTTCCTTGAGAAATATCAGGACAAGGCAGAGGCAATCATCGGTCATTTCGGTCTTGGATTCTATTCTTCTTTCATGGTTTCAAAGAAGGTGGAGATTATCACTAAGAGCTATAAAGAAGGTAGCAAGGCTGTAAAATGGAGCTGTGATGGTAGCCCAGAATATACACTTGAAGATGCAGAAAAGGAGGATCGTGGTAGCGATATCGTCCTTTATATCGATGATGATTGCAAGGAATTCCTGCAGAAATCAAAGATTGAAGAACTGCTAAACAAGTACTGTAAGTTTATGGCTGTTCCTGTTGTCTTTGGTAAGAAGACTGAATGGAAAGACGGCAAGATGGTTGATACTGAAGAAGATAATATCATCAACAGCGTTGAACCTTTGTGGGTAAAGGCACCATCAGGTTTGAAGGATGAAGACTACAAGAACTTCTATCGTACGCTCTTCCCAATGAATGACGAGCCATTGTTTTGGATTCACTTGAACGTTGACTACCCATTCAACCTCACGGGTATACTTTATTTCCCACGTGTAAAGAACAATATCGAACTGCAACGTAATAAGATTCAGCTCTATTGCAACCAAGTTTTCGTAACCGATCAGGTCGAGGGAATTGTACCAGAGTTCCTTACATTGCTCCATGGTGTTATCGACTCTCCAGATATTCCTCTGAACGTAAGCCGTAGCTACTTGCAAAGTGATGCGAATGTGAAGAAGATTGCAACCTATATAACTAAGAAGGTTGCTGACAGACTGCAGAGTATTTTCAAAGAGAGTCGAAAGGAATTTGAGGAGAAATGGGATGATCTTAAGCTCTTCATCAACTACGGAATGCTTTCAGAATCTGACTTCTACGAGCGTGCAAAGGACTTCTCTCTTATCAAGGATACCGAAGGCAAGTACTTCACCTTTGAGGAGTATAACACACTCATTAAGGATAATCAGACCGACAAAGAGGGCTACCTTGTAAACCTTTATACAAGTAACAAGGAGGAGCAGTACAGCTATATTGAAGCTGCAAAGCAGAAGGGGTATAGCGTTATTGATGCAAGCGGACAGTTGGATGTACCGTTGCTTTCAATGCTTGAGCAGAAGCTGGAGAAGACACGTTACGTACGTGTTGACTCAGATATCGTTGATCGCATTATTCAGAAGGAAGATGCACCAAAGAATAATCTGTCAGTAGAAGAATCTGACAATTTGTCAGAGGCTTTCCGTTCACAGATTCCTACAATCGAGAAAGCAGACTTCACAGTTGATGTACAGTCACTCGGAGAGTCTTTCCAGCCAGTTCTCGTAACACAAAACGAGTATATGCGCCGTATGAAGGAGATGAGTCAGTTCCAGCAGGGAATGGGTTTCTATGCTCAGTTGCCTGATTCTTATAATCTCGTTCTTAATGCCGACCACCCATTAGTAAAGAAGGTTCTTGACGACATCACGGCTAACACTGCAACGGAATTGAAACCAATAGCAAGCGAACTGAAGGGACAAGAGGCACGTTTGGCAGCTTTGCATCAGTCACAAGATAGCAAGAAGACTGAGGAAGTGACACAGGAGGAGAAGGACGATATGCAGAATACTCAGAAGACTGTTTCTGAACTTCAAGACAAGAAGAAAGCTATTGTTGCTGCATATGCTAAGGGTAATGATATTGTTCATCAACTCATCGACTTGGCATTACTACAGAATGGTATGCTTCAGGGTGCTGCACTCGATAAGTTCCTCAAACGTTCTATCAGTTTGATTAAGTAAATATAAAGTAGCTATCCACTTATATACACAAAGTAATTAAAAGGTTCTTCCGTTAAATGCGTAGACGCTTATTTTATAGGCGTATATCTTTAACGGAGGGACCTTTCCTTTTTACACCTCGAAAAACATATCTTCAACTATGAAAAACTCATTACATAAATCCAAATAAAAATCCTCAAATAATGGCAAAAACAACCTATCACGAGTAGGTTTATAACCTTCAATGAATCAATAAGTTACAAAACAACAAAAGTAAAGATGCCTAATTGGGCTTTAAAAGGGCGTTAGTAACACTTCAAAAGGGCACCTATTGGAAGTCAATTAGGCGTCTTTTAGAAGCTAAAAGAGCATGTGTGGACTTTGAAAGGTTGAAAAAAAGTTTACATTCCTCTATAAACAAAGAGAGGGATTACTTGTAAAAATAAAAAGATATACTAATAGACTAACTTCAGTTTTAACTTCTATGGGAATATCTACTGGATAGCAATAGTCGCTCTTTGTGCCACTGACACCTCTGTGTAGCGTTTAACTCCGTCTGCTCTTTTTCTCTGTGTGCCTTACTATGTAAGAGATTTAGTTTATCACTCCATATTTCGGAAGAACCGAAAAAACTTCTTCTTCACGCTTGCTATCGAATAAGATTTAGTACCTTTGCAAATAATTAACTCATTAACTATGTTCAAGAAGATTTTTAAAGTGATAAGATGGGTATTATCCCTAACCTTTATCTCCACAATATTGGCGGTAGTTGTCTATCGCTTTATCCCTGTATACTTCACCCCTCTGATGATTAGTCGTTGTTTTGAACAGATTGGTAAAGGAGAGTCTGTGAAACTTTATCATGACTGGGTTCCGTTAGAAAAGATGTCAAAATCAATGCCTGTAGCAGTGATGGCAAGTGAGGACCAACGCTTCCTTACACATCATGGTTTCGACTATCAAGCTATCGAGAAAGCTGCAGAAGACCACCTGAAGAAAGGGAAGAAACTGCGTGGTGGATCTACCATATCTCAGCAAACAGCAAAGAATGTCTTTTTGTGGCAGGGACGCTCATGGGTAAGAAAAGGATTGGAGGTTTATTTCACTTTCCTCATAGAAACACTATGGAGCAAACAACGTATCATGGAGGTTTATCTTAATTCAATTGAGATGGGCGATGGAATCTATGGCGTTGAAGCTTGTGCTGAACAGAATTTCGGTATGGAGGCCAGCCAACTTAGTCGAAGAGATTGTGCACTTATAGCAGCGACATTACCTAATCCACGTCGCTTCTCCTCAAAGAATCCTGGACCTTATATGCGCAAGAGAATTGGACAGATTGAACACCAAATGACTTTTATACCAGCCTTCCCAGAAGAACATTAAAACATCTGTATATTAGCCTATTAAACAATTCTGTTCGACAAAAATAAAAAGATAAGATGATAAATCAAGATAAGGAAGAGGCTATCCTCTCCGCACTGAACGAAAGCCAGCGTGAGGCAGTTGAGTATTGTACAGGACCATCACTGGTGATTGCTGGTGCTGGATCTGGTAAGACCCGTGTCCTTACCTATAAGATTGCCTACCTACTTAATAAAGGCTTGAAGCCATGGAACATTCTTGCACTTACGTTTACAAACAAAGCTGCAAGAGAGATGAAGGAACGTATCGCACAGATAACAACTGCTAAAGATGCGCAACATCTTTATATGGGAACGTTCCACTCCATCTTTGCACGTATCCTACGTCGTGAAGGGGAGGCTATCGGCTTTGGAAGTAATTTCACTATTTATGACGAAAACGACTCTCGTTCGCTTATTAAGAGTATTGTAAAAGCCTTAGACCTTGACGAGAAAACATATAAACCTGCCTCGGTGCATAACTTTATTTCAATGGCAAAGAACCATCTTATTACTGCTTCAGAATATGCAGAAGACCGTGCTGCCATTGAGCGTGACCGAAGTGCACGTATGCCGGCTATCCACATGATTTACAAAGCATACGAAGCAAGATGTCGTCAGGCAAATGCAATGGACTTTGACGATATTCTGCTTTATACCTTCTTGCTCTTCCGTGATAACAAAGAGATTAGAGAGAAGTATGGCCAGCAGTTTGAATATATCTTGGTAGACGAGTATCAAGACACAAACTATGCACAGGTTAGTATCATCAGCCAGTTGGCTGAGACACATCGTCGTATCTGTGTTGTGGGTGATGACTATCAGAGTATCTATTCTTTCCGTGGTGCAAACATTGACAATATCCTTGACTTCAAGCATAAGTTTGACGATGCTAAACTCTTTAAGTTAGAGCGCAATTACCGTTCAACACAGCTCATCGTACAGGCAGCTAACTCGTTGATGAAACACAACGAACGACAGATTCCTAAGGATGTATTTTCTAAAGAAGCCGAAGGAGACAAGATTCTCTATAAACCTTGCTATAGTGATAGGGAAGAGGCTATGGTTGTTGCGAATGAACTGAAGCGTATCAAACGCAATGATGACTGTGATTATGGCAACTTTGCCATTCTCTACCGTACGAATGCACAGAGTCGTTCTTTCGAGGATGAATTCCGCAAACAAGGTATTCCTTACAAGATTATTGGTGGACTTTCGTTTTATCAACGTAAGGAAATCAAAGATATCATCGCATATTTCCGCTTGGTTTCTAACCCTAATGACGAAGAGGCCTTCCGGCGTATCATCAATTACCCAACACGTGGAATTGGTAACACGACCATTCAAAAGATTATTGATTGTGCCCAACGCAATTCTGTATCGCTATGGGAAACTATCCTCAATCCTATTCAATATGGATTAGATGTCAACAAGGGTACAATGACAAAGCTTTTTGCTTTCAGAACACTTATCAGTGGCTTTATTAAGAATGTAGCATTGAAGGATGCATACGAGCTTGGAAAGGAGATTATTGAAGAGAGTGGACTAAGTGCTGATATACGTTCGGGGAGTGAGCCAGAGGACTTGGCTCGTCGAGAGAACTTAGAAGAGTTTATGTCGGCTATGCAGGGCTTTGTGGACTCTGGACGCGAAGAAGGACGAGAAGAGAATGTTTACCTTACTGACTACCTTCAGGAAGTAGCATTATACACAGATGCTGACAAGGAAGACG
The DNA here is from genome assembly GCF_000144405.1 of Prevotella melaninogenica ATCC 25845. Classification (NCBI taxonomy): domain Bacteria; kingdom Pseudomonadati; phylum Bacteroidota; class Bacteroidia; order Bacteroidales; family Prevotellaceae; genus Prevotella; species Prevotella melaninogenica. The sequence continues at coordinate 461,432 of NC_014371.1, read as the reverse complement.
ATGACACTCCGAAAGTTACATTAATGACAATTCACGCAGCAAAAGGATTAGAATTTCCTACGGTATTTGTCGTTGGATTGGAGGAAAATATATTCCCAAGTCCTATGTCAGCAAGTTCAAAACGTGAGATAGAAGAAGAGAGAAGATTACTCTATGTGGCTATAACACGTGCCGAACGACATTGTATATTGACGAATGCAAAGAATCGTTTTCGCTATGGATCAATGCAAGTGGACAACCCAAGTCGTTTCTTAAATGATTTCGACCCTGCACTGATTCATGTAGAAGATGAAGCAAACAGTGCTTTTGGAGGTGAACGACGTAAGATGCCTTGGGACGAGGATAATAGTTCAAGAAACGCTTGGGGACGTAATCGCTCAGAAGATAATTTCCGTGAGTACGAACCAAACAAGGCATACACAGGTAGCAGACCTTGGGGACAAGAATATCGTCAAATGGGCTCGAGATGGCAGAATTCAAATCCTGTTGCAAGCCAATTTCGTGCTGATCCAAAGCCAAAGATAACTGAACGTAAACGTCCTGAAGCTGCTGTTGACCCATTCTCTGAGCGTGCTAAACGCAGATTAATAGCGGAGGGTGGTAATTTCAAACGCCTATCATCTGCAATGACAAATGGCGGTAGAACATTATCAACAGAGAGTACTTCAATATCCTCGATTTCATCGACAGCCTCAATAGCTGGACTCAGTGTTGGCGTGACCATTGAACATCAACGCTTCGGCATTGGAAAGGTATTAAACCTTGAAGGCTCTGGAGAAAATGCTAAGGCAACAGTTGAGTTCCGTAATGCAGGAACCAAACAACTACTGCTGAAGTTTGCCAAATTTAAGATTATTGGTTAAGAACAATAGAAAACGATAGGCGGTTATAAATGTATTCGCATTTATGACCGCCTATTATCGTTTATAGCTGTAATTATCGTCCACACATCTGTTTATAAGGACAGTATTGACAACTATCAGTATTGTCTGTTGGAGCAAAAGCTATATTAGGATTATGTATTTCTTCGAGTTTCTCCGTGAGATTTCTAAGAAAATCCTCTTCATATACGGTGACATCAGTAACTTCTTCCTTATCTATTGATAGTACAGGAGTATAATCTTCACTACCTGCATGTTGGATAAAGAGCAAAGCAGGACTAACAGCACGATGATTTGGATTATGTTCAGAATCGTTCTTTGCTTCAATAAGACTGTATAGCATTGCCTGCATTGTGTAGTCACTCTTTTTACTTAAATTCTTTGAGTCAAACATTTCATCAACACTTTTCAATGACTCCGCTGCTTTTCCACCAGTCTTATAGTCTACAACTCGCAAGCGTGCGCTATCACTATCAACAAGAATCTCGTCTAAACGGTCAATACGTCCACCTGTTTCTATTTGCTTCTCCAATCCATTCACATTAATTGTCAATGAGCGTTTAACAGGAAACTCATGACCAATCACACGCAATGGGGCAGAACGTCGATCAATTCGCAATAATTGATGAAGGTACTTTATGATAACTTCACGATTGATGAGTTGGAGTCCATTGAGCTTTGGATGTTTCTTTACTCCTCGTTGTTGATGAAATAGTTCAGTAGCAAATGCCTCGTCGACAATATCATCCAATGTAAGTTCTGCATTGCCTGATGTGAGTGACTGTGTGCTCTTACCTGTCTTCAACAAATAATCTATGTTCTTAGCTGTGATGACTTCTCTTGGTAGTAACTTTTCATACATAAGCTGTGCTGCTGTATGAAAGATATTACCAAACATTCGATTATCAACATCATCTACATCGACTTCATCGAGTTCATTAATACCTGCAATATACTTAAAGTAATACTTTAGCTGGCAAGTTATATATGTATTAATAGCAGTTGGGGAGAAATAACTGATTTCATCGAGTCTATTCAGTACAGCTTCATTCTTTTCAACCACTTCTGCTTCACAGTGCATAGGCTCTTGCCCTGCTTGCAAAGTTAATCGATGAATTGGGTGATTCCACTCTACCATCAACTGTAAAATGAAACGACTCATCTCTCCTGTATGGCTACCTTGAGTGGAGTTATTATAAAGGAAAGTAACATCTTTTGCCCGCTGAATCAGACTATGGAAATAGTAACTGTAGATAGACACCTTATTATCAATTGTTGTTAACTCGTATGCCTTACGAATAAGATGAGGTATGAACGATGCATCGTCTATTCCCTTTGGCATATTACCTTCATTACAAGAGAGCACAAGTACATGATCGAAATCGAGATTACGCGTTTCAAGAACGCCCATCACTTGTACTCCACGTGCTGGTTCACCATGGAAAGGAATACTTGTAGCAGCAATAAGTTGTGTTAATAAACGACGGAAGATAATCTTATCTGCATCTAAATCCCCATTTATCATCAAATCAGACAATCGTGTGAGTAAGGTGTACATACGAAAAACAGACTCTTCAAAAAGTGGGTCTTTGTCAGCTGCACCATTTACACCGATGAAACGGATAGTTTCTGCCAACCAATTAACTAATACTTGTAGGTTCTGCTTATCACTTGGATGGTATTCAAAGATTGAGCCTTCTTTTGGCTTTACATAAAACTGTCGTTCACTATTCAATCGTTCGATGATTTCGGCAACTTTTGGTGTGAGATACTTCCCATAAGGATGTCGTAATACTCTGTTTACATAGTGAAGTCTATAACTCTGTTCTTGTACAGAATAACCTTCTGTCTGTAACGCCCAAAGCTGCGTAACCATCGATGCTATCGGGGTTTGTTGTAACGGATAACCCGTTGTGACATTCAGAGTTTCGACTTCATCAGGTATACAATGGATTACAGTCTGCAACAGATGTTCATCACAAAGAACAATTGCTGTTCGCTTACCATCTTTATATCTTTCATTCTCGCGCAACCACTCGGTGATATAACGTGCTTGTAAGTTCTCTGTAGGAGCAGAGATAATGTTTATATCCTTCTCTTTACCTAAATTATCATACAATTCATCGCTATCGTTTGGTAAAGCATTGGGGAATTTATCAAGCCAACAACGAATATAGTTACCTGCTTCATTTGTTGGCTTCATATAATATCGGTCATAATCCCAATAGAAACTTGCCCTTTCTTCCTTTAAGAAGCGTTTGAAAAGAAGCTGTTCTACCTTCTGAAGTACGTTGAATCCGACAAAAACATAGCATTCATATTGTGCTTCTATCTTTGTTTTCTCTACCACATCACGATAAAGCATACCTTCGTATGCAAGTTTTTGAGATTTAAGCCTTTGCTTGAAATCATTATATATATCATTCAACTTATTCCAAAGAGTTATAAAACGCTCTCTAATACCCTCTGGATCATCGTCGAAATTAGCGAAGAAACGGCGTAATTCTACTTTCTGTTCATCGGTAAGATAACTAATATCATCTAACTCTTTAAGGTTACTAATATTAGAGAAGACCATCTCAGCGTTTGCCATATTCTTATCGATGTCATCGAAATCGGCTAAGAGCAGTTGCCCCCAACCATAGAAGTGGTCTAAGGTTTCATTTGTATTGCCTGTTACCTCGATGTAACTCTTATAAAGATCGCAAATACTTTTAATAGGATCAGCTATTGTTAGCTCTGAATGTTGACGAAAGAAGTCAGAGATGGTAATATATGCTGGACTCCATACAGGACCATCAGCCAATCGAGCTAATGCTTGATTCAGAAAGAGTGCAGCACGCTTATTAGGAAAGACAACAGCTATATGCGCCATGTCATTACCATACTTCTTCAGTAAATCAGCTGCAACGTGTTCGAGAAATGTATTCATAATTATATATCAGAACGCTTGTTAAGAATGAATGAAGTTAAGTAATATAGGCTATTCGCCCTTTAATGGAAGAAAAGGGGTTGGTACGATCTCATTTCTAACGACATACCAAATATAACCAGACACCTTCTCATAGCCCATTCGCATAAGCAAACTCATGTAGCGTTGTACTTGCTCATGGTATTCTTCACGTGGTTTACCAAACTTGAAATCTACTACAATAATCTCCTTTCCATCGGTCATTACACGGTCAGGACGATGTTCATGAATATCTCCACTCTCCTTATCATAGTCAAGAATGGTGCACTCATTAAACAACTTCCATCGTGAACTAAACCAATCTTTTACTTTCTCATTCATCAGAGCATTGGCAATCTTATTCTGCAATTCTCTCGATGTAACCTCATCATTATAGATAACTCCTTCTTGTTCTAATTCCTTCAAGCGTGGTTCAATATCATCTTCAGTAAGGATAGTAGAAAAAAGTTGGTGAAGTATATTTCCAACCTTTATATAACGATTTGCATCTGAAGGGTCAATATCCTCACCATTGATAAAGTCATGACTCTTATTACTCTGTCGGAAGCTAACAGGATGGGGGAAAGTTTCTATCTTTAATTTATGCGTCTTAGGAGTAAGTTCAAAAGGATTCTCCGTAGACTTCTCCTTATCAACACGCTGTTCACAATCCAACAAAGTACCAAAATCGAAACTGATAGCCTCCTTATCACCAGCATCATCAACCTTTGCTTCTGGCAATTCATTAGCAAGATCATCAATAACTAATTGAATAATCTGTGAACGATCTGTGGCAGTATTACCATTTTGTAGCTTAGTAAAAGTGGTTTTAGAAGCCTTTTTACCAGTAATAAATAGATTCTTTCCTGCACGTGTAAAGGCAACATAAAGCAAATTCATGTTATCTACAGTATTCTGAAGATGCTCTTCTTTGTAATCATCTTCAAAGACAGTACCTATCATCTTTTTAGAAAAATCTATCGGAATCAACGGTAAATCTCCATAAGGCTTCTCCTTATTATCACCTGGACACCATATTGTATTACCTACTGTTTTTTCTAATCCCCAATCACAGAAAGGAATCAGAACGTTATCATATTCCAATCCCTTACTCTTATGAATGGTAATCAAACGTATTCCATCAACTTCATCACTTTGAATTGTATTGCTTGAAAGACTATCTTCCCATTCTTCGATGAAATCATCAATATCTGCAGGATGGTCTCTCAAATACTCATTCAATGTATCGTAGAATGTACATACGTATGCACTTTGTCCTTCAAGACTACCGAGATTAAAAAGTGAGTAAATCTCATCAACAAGATCTACAAGTGACGATCTTAACAAAAAATCAAACTTATCTACATAACCACTTGGTAAAAAAGACTTTAATTCTTTTTCACCTTCATCTACAAATAAAGCATTATTATCTCTATCCGTCTGTTTTACTTGTTGTTGATAAAGCTTAACCAACTTACTTTCTGTAAGTTTATCATCAGGATGTGTAAGCAATCGCAGAGCAGCAATAATCACATTAACAGCTAACGAAGCATCCAATTGGAATGCTTCATCAGAAACAATACTTACATCTGTACCAAACTCACCTTGGAACTTGTCGGCAATATCTTGTATTACTCCTTTTGATCGGACAAGAATTGCAATATCCTTTTGTTTATACCCACGTTTTAATAGTTCACGGATATTATTAATTAATTCATTGAGAACATTCTCGTTATATTCTGATACTGCCTTTTTATCATAAGGAAAGAGTTTTATATGAACAGATCCCTTACCATCATCTTTTCTTGGTTTCTGTTCAATCTCTTTATAAGCTTCTATCAACTGAGAAGCACCTTTTATATCATCACTCTCTAATTCTTTAACTGTTTGAATAACGGCCTGCGTAAAGAAAGCGTTGTTAAATCGGATTATATTCTCTTCAGAACGATAATTAGTTTCAAGAGGTTCTATCTTTATTTGCTCTTCAGAGAAGTCATGCTCAATATTGTTTAGTAACTTCCAATCACCTTGGCGCCATCGATAAATACTCTGCTTAACATCACCCACAATCAAATTGTGAGATTCTATTTGAGCCATACAGTTATCGAGTAACTTACGGAAATTAGTCCATTGAATAGTACTCGTATCTTGAAACTCATCAATCATGATATGCTTCAAGTAAGCACCCATCTTTTCAAAAACGAATGGAGTATCAGTATCTTTCATCAAAGTGCTAAGTAGTGACTGAGTGTTACTTAGCATAAATCGGTTCGTGTCTTTATTTATCTCATCAACAGCCTCAGAAATGGCATGTAAAAGACGAAGTTGAGAAAGATGTTTAAGTGTAAGATTACTGGATTGATACTCTTTCCAACATTCTTTTCGATATTGTTCTAATAGCAGTAAGTCATCATACCATGATTCGGAGATAAGAGTACTAATGCGCTCTTTCTCCCCTGCAGGGCATTTCTTCAGCAACCAATTATCTGGACTATCAAGACATTTCAACACATTTGCAGATGGTCCCTCATCTGTAGGTTCATTCTCAAACTGCTTAGTAATATATCCACACAATCCTTTAATGAAATATCCAGTATCAACACCAGCATCACTTATTTTTTGAAGTAACTTTCCTGCCTGTTCTTTAACCTTCTTAGGACTTTCCTTTCGTATCTTACGCAAAACCGTTATGAAATCGTCAAAAAACGATTCTTCACGAAACCGACTATCAAGTTCTGCCTTATGGTCTTTATAGAAGTCCTTAAAAATATTCTTTCCAAAGTCTTTTATCTGTCCAATGACGTTCCACCCCTTGTCATCTTCAATATTTTTATCGATGTAATCGCGAATCCAAGTCAAGACCTCTTCGCCTTCCTCAAGACTATTAATCAACTCATCGACAGCCTGAGCTTCCACTTGTTCATCATTGAGATCAATACGGAGATTAGCCGTAAGATTCAGTTCACGAGCAAGATTACGCAATACAGATTGAAAGAAGGCGTCAATCGTCTGTACACGAAACTCATTATAATGATGGGTAAGCAGCGACAAAGCTTCAGCGGCATTCTCTCTAATCGTGAGTTCAGGGAAACCAGTCTTCCGTAATACCTGTTCATAATATGCCTGAGAATCTGGCAACTTATGGGCAATACCATATAGCTGGGAAAGAATACGCGTTTTCATCTCCTGCGTTGCCTTATTGGTGAAGGTAACAGCAAGAATCTTCTTATAATCTTGTGGATACTTTACCACTAAAGTAATATATTCCGATGCTAACGTAAAAGTCTTACCTGAACCTGCTGACGCTTTATAAACCGTTAATGCTTTTTCCATCATGAATATCTAAAGAATTGGAATTAGAGTCTGACACAATATGTGAACATTCCTGGGAAAAATTCCTTTATATTCGCTGGCTTTTGACCAAAGATACCAAAGATAGTACTACCACTACCTGACATCTGTGCATACAAAGCACCATTCGCATATAGTTTTTCTTTAACATCAGCCAACACAGGATATTTTGCAAAAAGAGATTTTTCAAAATCATTTGTAAGCTCATCACGCCATGTATCAATTGGTTGGCGAACTATATCACGACAGCTTTTCGCAGGTTTCTTGGGTGTCACTCCAGCATAGGCTTCGGCAGTAGAGACAGCTACATCAGGCTTTACCAATGCAAGATAATATCCTTCTAAACTATGATGTTCGTTATCTGCAGGTGCAAGAACATCACCTATTCCCGTTGCATAGGCTATTTCAGAACGAATAAAGAACGCACAATCGGCACCCAATTGGGCTGCATAACGCTCCATCTCTGCATTACCCATATTCAAACGAAAACGCTCATCGAGCAATCGAATCATATAAGCAGCATCAGCTGAACCACCTCCAAGTCCTGCCTGCATAGGAATACGCTTAACAAGGTGAACATGTATGCGAGGTAACTCATAATCCTTTGCAAGGAGATGATAAGCCTTAACTACCAAATTATTACGCTCATCACATTCTACAGCATGACCAGTCACTTTTAAGTCTATGGGAGTAGGAGAGGGAAACTCCTCATCCATCTTTTTAATTTCCAACACATCACATAAAGGAACAGGATAAAAAACTGTTTCAAGGTCATGATAGCCATCAGGACGTTTTGCAACAATATTTAATCCAAGGTTGATTTTACAGCAAGGAAAGGTAATCATAGTCTAAAATATAATTAAAGAATTCTTTTTTGCAAAGATAATAAAAGCTTAGAAGAATGGTGTTAGAAATGGAATATTTTTTGTAAATTTGCCACCATATGGCAGAAAGAAGTAATAACAATAAAAGTAGTCGTAGAACCAAGCAGGCTCCTATCGACACAACGTTTGGTCACCTACAACCACAAGCAACTGACATTGAAAAGGTTGTTTTAGGTGCGCTTATGATTGATAAGGATGCCTTTACTGTTGTCTCAGAGATTATCAAACCAGAGACATTCTATGAGTCTCGTCATGAGAAGATTTATGAGGCTGTGCAATCTCTGAATCTACAGGAGAAGCCTGTAGATATTATGACCGTAGTAGAAGAACTTCGTCATAAAGGAACACTTGAAGAAGTTGGTGGTCCTGCATATATTGTTGAGCTTAGTTCCAATGTTGCTTCATCTGCACACATTGAGTATCATGCACATATTCTTGCACAAAAGTTCTTGGCGCGACAACTTATCCAGTTCGCATCAATGATTGAGACTGATGCTTTCGATGAAACCGTGGATGTTGACGAGTTGATGCAGAAAGCCGAGGGTGCTCTGTTTGAGATTTCCCAGAAGAATATGCTACAAGATTATGTACAGATTGACTCTGTCGTTGAACAAGCCCATCAATTACTTCTCAAGGCAGCAAACAATAAGGGTAGCTTAACTGGCGTACCAAGTGGGTTCCACGACTTAGATAAGATAACAGCTGGTTGGCAGGCATCCGACTTGGTTATTATTGCTGGTCGTCCTGCCATGGGTAAGACTTCTTTTGCACTTAGTATTGCTAAAAATATTGCCATTGACTATCGTAAACCAATTGCGTTCTTCTCTCTTGAGATGAACAACGTACAGCTTGTCAATCGTTTAATTTCAAACGTTTGTTCTGTACCTGGTAACAAGATTCTTAATGGTCAGCTAACACCTGACGAGTGGGAGCGTTTCGACTCTAACATACGAAAGATGCAGGGTGCACCGATTTATATTGACGACACACCTGGGCTTTCAATCTTCGAACTTCGTACAAAAGCGCGTCGTTTGGTGCGTGAACATAATATTGAAGTGCTCATGATTGACTACTTACAGCTGATGAATGCCAATGGTATGCGCTTCAATAGCCGTCAGGAGGAGGTTTCTACGATTAGCCGTTCCTTGAAGGGACTTGCAAAAGAGCTGAACATTCCAATATTAGCACTGTCACAGTTGAGTCGTGCAGTTGAACAGCGTGACCCACGTGAGGGTAAACGCCCACAGTTAAGTGACTTGCGTGAGTCTGGAGCTATCGAGCAGGATGCCGATATGGTACTCTTTGTGCATCGACCAGAGTATTATCATATTCTGCAAGATGACCACGGAAACGACCTTCATGGTATGGCTCAGATTATTATTGCCAAGCATCGTAAGGGTGCAACTGGTGATGTTCTGCTCAACTTCCGTGGTGAATACACTCGTTTTGCTAATCCAGAGGATTTGGATATGGCAGCTCCAATGCCTAATGACCCATTAGGTGGTGAGATTGTTGGTAGCAAGATGAATGATGACCCTATACCACCATACCCAAGTGGAGATATGAGAGTGCCCTTCTAAACGACATTAGGTAATCATTTCAAGATACACAAAGTTTACGAAATTTCATTACAAAAATAACGACTATCAAACCTTATGTAGGATTAAAATAGTCGTTATTTTTTATCTTTGTAACTAACCGATTATCAAGTAGTTGCAAAACACTATACAAAAAGGGGATTAATTGGACTTCAAAAGGGCGTTAGTAACATCGCAAAAGGACACCTTTTGGAAGCCAATTGGGCGTTAATTGCAAGCCAAAAGAGCATCTTCTATTTTTTAAGATGTGATTTTATTTTACAAATAGAGATACTGGCAAAGACAAATCAACAGTTACTTAACAACTAAATTCGGCTTTATCATCAAGAACAACAGCAAACCTCTAAAATGAACACTAACGTCATTCATTAATATAAGAGCGGATAATATTTGCCCAAACCTCATAACCTTTATTCGAAAGATGCAGTCCATCACGACAATAGTCTGCGTGCATTTCTTTAGCATTGACCCCTAAGAGGGGATGATACAAGTCGATAAAAACAAGTTTATTGTCATTACAGTAACCCTTCAACTTCTCATTTAACTGAATAATCATATCATCCTTACCCTTAAGTAGTTTCCATACACCAACTTTTTCATTTAAAGGTAAAAGACTTTGTACGTACAGCTTGGTTTGTGGACATGTTGTACGAATTGTCTCTATGACATTAACTACCCCTTGAAAGATACGATCAACCGTCCAACCATGACTTAAATCGTTTGTTCCGCATTCAAAGAATATCTTACTGGGATTATAAGGCAGAATCTGATTTAAGCGTTTAGAGATTCCACGACTATCATCTCCTATAATCCCTCTATTGATAATCTTTCTCGCGTTTGGAAAAAAACGATTCCAGTCTTTCCCGTATTCGGAATGACTATCACCCAACATAACAATTGCATTATCTGGCAAAGAGCCTTCTTGCTTAAATTGATTCACTCTTATGTTATAGTGTTTTGAGCCGTGATACGTAACATTTTGAGCATGCATTGATAGGGTAGTAACTGAAAGGAAAAGATAAAATAATAGCTTTGTCTTCATATAAATACTTGTATAACACGTCAAACCCATCAGAATACGAAATAATAATCTGATGTATTCTTACTGCAAAAGTAAGAAAAAAGAAAGAGAAAAGAAAGGAAAAGTCCGGTTATCTGTTCCAAAGGAAAGGATAGCCGGACTTTTAAATAAGAGGATTCTTAAATAATTATTGCGCTTATTAGTTCATGTAACGCATTACTTTGCGTAAATAAGCTTGTGTCTTAGCCACATTATATCGAATACCACCGCTCCATAAGCGAATAGCTCTTTCAACACTATTTAATGGGTTGTGGAAACTCTGAATGATAATAAACATTTCCTTTGACTTTGTAGCATTAAAACGATCCGAAAGCGAATAACGCTTGTTGCTACCAGTACTTTTAAGGATGTTGTTGCACTCCTTTACCAAAACTGGGGAAATCTGCAGTACACCAACATAAGGACCATTTACAGCTGCAGGATTACCCTTGCTTTCAATCTGGATGATTGCATTCATTACTGGTTCCCAATCAAAGCCATCTTTTTTGGCTGACACTTCAACATGTGAAGCAAAAATCATTAAGAAACAAATACTTACTACTTTTAAAATTCTCATCATTAAAAACTTTCCGAAACCTTGGAAGAGTAAGTCAATAGAGCTACTCTCTACGGCGTGTTCCTATGTGAGAATGAGTTACCACCACGCCTCAGTTTCATATTAACGCTGCAAAGATAAAAAAAATATTCCTGATATACAACACTTTAACATTTAATTAATAAAGTTAGAGATGAATGTTAAACTGGTTAAACAATCACTTTAACTTGCATATAGTCGATGAAATCATATCATTTTTTACGATATATGCAATTTGTAGTATTGAAAAAGAATGTTTACCTTTGCGATGTTTTAAAGTCGTAAGAACGCATATTATTAGGCTTATCGACCCTAATATGCTTAACATTCCAGATATAAGCTCTACAAGTTAAGACAACAGATGATAAAGCGTAAACGTAGGCGCAGAAAGCAAATGCGCAACAAACATAGTTTTTGGTGGTGGGTTTGTGCTGCTTTAGCGGTGCTGATTACTATTCTTATCATTGATCTTAAACCATGGCGAAAGCCGCGCTCTGTAGTCAGCGACCAATGGCCTTACCACGATATGACTAAGGGACCATATTCCAAAGATTTTGATGGTCTGGACATCTCACGCCATCAAGGGAAGATACATTGGGATGAATTAGTGGAGGAGAATCCACAACTTCGATTTGTCTATATCAAGGCTACAGAAGGTAGTTCTATCGTTGACCCATTCTATAAGAGAAACTTTAAAGCTGCAAAGGAAAGAGGCTTATTAGTAGGTTCTTATCACTTCTTGACTTATCGAACTTCTATGGAACGCCAAGTAGATAACTTTCTTGCCAACATTGACCTTAGTCAGCAAGACTTATTACTACTTGTAGACATAGAAAAGGATGGAACACGCAGTTGGGGACGTGAGATTATTCAGAAGAATCTTGCTGAGTTTATCCGATTAATAAAGGAACGAACAGGACATTCTCCGATGATTTACACCAATGAAGCTTATTATCATCTGAACCTTTATCCAGAGTTTAACAGGTATCGATTGTTCATTGCAAACTATAATCTTCCTCCTCAACTACCAGATACTAAGCACGACATATGGCAGTCAAGTAAGCGTGGGAGGGTGCGTGGAATATGGACATATGTAGACATAAACCAGCTACGTGAAGGTGTTTCTGTAGATGATTTCAAAATGCCTAAATAAGAGTTTGCACCGATTAAACCCACAGCTATCATTAAACCACAATAAGTATATAGGTCAAGACTCTAATGATTGATTAGGGTAAAATCAGCAATCTGTTGCAAACTTATTTATAATTCGTATTTTATCTGTAGCCTTATAGGTTGTTTTGCTCAGTGAACTAAAATCGATTACATTACGATAAATACTCGAAAAGGCGACAAGCTTATTCCCCTTTATAAAGAGAAGTGTACAGATACTATCAAATAAAGTGTTATCAAGGATAGCAGCTCTGTCCCCAGCATAGCCCATATCAATTCTTTCATCAGAGGCAGTACGCTTATCGTAAGGCTTAATAACGATCATTGTGTCCCAGTCTTTATCTTTATACAACTCATGAACAGAGATACAAGATTCAGACTTTTGAATCGTTTCTAAGTTGTCATTTAGATTTACTTCACGATAGGGTGCATTGACACACCAAATAATTGCACCTATAAGGATTATAGAAAAGATAATTAGTAGTATTGTCTTTTTCTTCATATTATTTTCGTTAACATCCTAAGTTACATCTGGTAATAGTAATATCTTGTGTCAAGAAGAAACTTGTATAGTTTGTATAGGAATCCTATAAAACTATACAAGTATAGGTTTAACCCAAATCGGTCATTAGACCACAATATGTATAGTTTTCATTTCTATGACTTTGTTTCCTAACATCTCTTATTTTCTTATCGGCATCTTGTCTGTCTTTGGAACTTGACGTAGCCCGCTACGCCTGCGTTGCAAAGACAGCCAATCTGCTCGATAATAAAACAAAAAATATTTAGGCTCTAATGACTGATTTGGGTTTAAACAAAGAATATTGATACTCGTTAAGCCAAGCCTTCAATCTGACCACGAACAATATCAATCTTTTCTGCTTGAGGAATCTTAGGTAAGCCAGGCATACGCATTATCTCACCAGCAATAGCAACAATCATCTCAGCACCTCCATTGATAACAAAGTCACGAATGGTAATGTCGAAATTCTTAGCTACACCCACCTGCTTAGGGTCTTCACTGAATGAGAATTGTGTTTTAGCAATGCAGACAGGGAACTTATCCATCTCCCAAGCATGAATACGTTTCAGTTTATTTACAGCTGTTTTACTGAGTATAACTGAACGTGCACCATAGATATTCTTGGCTACCTTATTAACTTTCTCTTCAATACTATCCTCATCCGCATACGTCATATTGATGTCCTTAGCTCCCTGCTTATCAATGGTTTCAACGACAAGACGAGCCAAATCCTCAGCACCTTCACCACCTTTCAAGAACACATTGTTTTCTGCAAAGCCTACACCCAACATCTTACAGTGTTCTGCGAGAAGAGCAATTTCCTCCTCAGTATCATCGCCATATCGGTTTAGTGTGACAACCACTGGCTGTCCAAAGCGTTGCATATTCTCAACATGACGATCGAGATTAGCAAAACCATCCACAAGTGCTTGACGTTCCTGTTCATGCGATGCACCATCAACAAGTCCACCGTGCATCTTCAAACCACGTAAAGTTGAAACAAGAACAGTTACACGAGGATGAATTTCAGCCTTACGACACTTAATGTCTAAGAATTTCTCTGCACCAAGGTCTGCACCGAATCCAGCTTCAGTAATAGCATAATCACTCAATGACATAGCCATCTTGGTTGCGACTAAACTGTTACAGCCATGGGCGATATTCGCAAATGGTCCACCATGAACAAAGGCTGCTGTCCCCTCCAGTGTCTGAACAAGGTTAGGCTTGATAGCATCCATCAACAGAACTGTTATTGCACCAGCCACGCCAAGATCGCGTACTCTAAATGGTTTATCGTCAAAGGTGATACCCAAAACCATATTCTCAATACGACGACGGAGATCTTGCTCACTATCAGCAAGACATAATGCTGCCATAATCTCACTCGCAGGCGTAATATCAAAACCTGACTGTGTTGGTAAGCCATCAGTAGAAGCACCCAGACCAGTAACAATGTTGCGAAGGCTACGATCATTTACGTCCAAGACGCGCTTCCAGAGAATTTGTTTCAAAGTAAAGCCCTCACTACGATGCTGATAAATATAATTATCAAGCAAGGCTGCAATCATATTGTGTGCACTCGTGATAGCATGGAAATCGCCTGTAAAATGGAGATTAATCTTCTCCATAGGTACTACTTGGGCATATCCACCACCAGCAGCACCGCCCTTCATGCCAAAACAAGGGCCAAGACTTGGCTCGCGTAAAGCGAGAACCGAACGCTTACCAATGCGATTAAGTGCCATTGATAAACCAATACTAACTGTAGTTTTACCAATACCAGCGCGGGTAGGGGAGATTGAACTAACAAGAACAAGACGGTTGCAAGCTACTCGATCTTCATCAATCAATGAGAGAGGCACTTTTGCCATATACTTACCATAATGCTCCAAAGCATCAGCTGGAATACCGACCGTAGCTGCTACTTCCTCTATTGGCTTCATATTACATGAGCGTGCAATTTCAATGTCAGATTTCATAGTTATATTCTTTTTATAAAGTTATAATCGCAAAGATAGAAATAAAATTTGAATATTACCATTTCTTGCGAAAAAAAGTTTTTTGCTTTTAAGTATTATGACCCAACCTTTTGTCGTTTCAAGATGCTTATCTTGTTCTTCGATCTTTCTGTTGTACCACTTGATTATAGTTTATCCACAGAATACAAGCGCATAAACATTAGTCTATATGCCAAATCCTATCTATCGTATAATGCCTGAATAGACTCATCTATGCACCTTTTTATCAACTTAAGGATGTTCCGCACATGTGGTGCGAGTGCTGAACACATATGGTGCGAATGCTAAACACCAATAGTGCGGATGCTAAACAGTAATTATTTTGAGAGCTTTACTCCTTATTATATATTACAAAGATGCTATCAAGTTATTGATAGAAGAATATTGTACACACTAAAGTATTTCAAATATTCAACGAGGGGTAACAACGTATATGGATATGTCCTTTGGATAAAACAGACTAAAAGAAAGAACTTGCACCCCAAATCAAAACTGCATAACGAAGCACTTTACCTATTGTAATACTTAATACAGACAAAACAATATTAGCACGTGTCAGACCTAAAACGATGGTGATAGCACTACCTAAAATAGGTAGAAAGGCAAAGAATCCCATCCATGCACCATGTCCACCCATAAAGCGATAAGCTCTATCCAATGATTCTTTTTTCACTCGGAAATACCGTTCAAGCCACTCCAGTTTACCTAACCTGCCAAGACCATAATTCAACATTCCTCCCAAAACGTTACCTATACTACCATAAACAAGTAAAAGAACAGGGTCTACGCCAGCTGCAAGTAACCCAAGCATTACCGCCTCACTACTAAAAGGTAAAACACTTCCTGCAAGGAATGCCGATAAAAACATTCCCCAATAACCATAATCTACAAGTAATTGTGTAAAAGATTCCATAAGTTGAATAGGGTGATGATGATAGCTGAATAAGAAAGAATGATAAACATCCAGTTGGTTATCCTTGTGCGCGTTAGTGCAAAGAAATGTGCAATGAGTGGAGCTGTAGTAACAATCATTACACTCAGCAATGCTTCATAATGCTGAGGTTGCAAAAAGAAAAAGACTATTGCTAAAAGATCTATTGTTACGAAAATCTGATAGAACAAACGGGTTCTAATATTGTCATTACGCTTTTGATTCATAAAATGAACAATACCAATCACAGCACATACTAACACAAATGATAAAGTCAATGCTTGACTAAAGTTCAGAAACTTTAAGTTGAATGGTTCACCAAACACAGCAATCTTAGCGAAATGATTGATGAGTATTGTAATGTCTCCTTTGACCACCAAGTATCCTGCATAGAACCAATAAGGCAGGATTATACCGAGAAGGGATGCAACAAAATTGCGTGGACTCATCGAGAGAATATTGGTACGCATAATAACCCAGAGTACTGGTAGGAAGAAAAGTGTTTGTACCCAAACAATACTTGCCATACCTATACAGAAGAATGCATAGAACGTCCAACCGGGTGCATGTGTGTTTTGATAGCAACGAAAAGCAAATGTATAGAACCCTACAAAGCCTAACATGATGATGGCTGATTGGATAGATGGGAACATGAAGACAGCCATAGTTGCAAAGACGATGAACGAACATGACACCATTCTACTATAGATACGAATAAGCGCATTGGCATTATTCAGTTCCATCATAAGATAAGTAGACAGCAAAAGGCATATACCTGGCACTATTACTGAAGGGTTATATATCCCCGCAATAACCCATACAAGAGCAGCCGCTGAAACAACGTATGCTTGTGTCCAGCGGCTTTCTGCTATTCGATTTTGAATGCGTTTTTGTTGCATAATAGATGATATGTAGAGATAGCCATGAGAAGTTGCTAAGTAATAAACAACTTAAGAGCTATCTCCTTACTTTCAAAGGGCTAAGACTATAGGTCTTGTCCTATATCTCTTCTAAAATATTTATCCGTAAATTCAATCTTCTGAGCTTCCACAAAACTCTTCTTTAGTGCTTCTTCTTTATTCTCACCATAAGAAGACACTGCGATTACACGACCACCAGAAGTAACGATCTGACCATCCTTCACAGCTGTACCGCTATGGAAAACTACAGAATCTTCAACCTTATCAAGTCCTGTGATTGGATAACCTTTCACATACTCTTCAGGATAACCACCGCTGACAAGCATTACGCAGACAGCAGAACGTGAATCGAATTCAACCTTTCGCTGGTCGAGGTTCCCCTCTGCAACTCCTTCAAAGAGGTCAACAATGTCACTCTTTAGGCGTAACATGACACTCTCTGTCTCTGGGTCACCCATACGACAGTTGTACTCGATAACCATAGGTTCACCTTCTACATTAATCAAACCAAAGAAGATAAAGCCTTTATAATCAATACCCTCTGCCTTTAAACCATCAACAGTAGGACGGATAATGCGCTCTTCTACCTTTCCCATCCACTCCTTGGTAGCAAATGGAACAGGAGTAACACTACCCATACCGCCTGTGTTCAAGCCTGTATCATGCTCACCAATGCGCTTATAGTCCTTTGCTTCAGGTAATATCTGATAGTGAGTACCATCTGTAAGTACAAATACAGAGCACTCAATACCAGAAAGGAACTCCTCAATGACCACCTTTGCAGAAGCATTACCGAACATACCACCAAGCATTTCGCGTAGTTCCTTCTTAGCTTCTTCAAGCGTTGGAAGAATGAGAACACCCTTACCAGCAGCCAAGCCATCAGCTTTCAACACATAAGGAGCTTTAAGCGTCTCCAAGAAACGCATGCCTTCCTCTATCGTTGTACTATCGAATGTTTCGTAAGCAGCTGTCGGAATATTATGACGCTTCATGAAAGCTTTGGCAAAGTCCTTAGACCCTTCGAGTACAGCACCAGCTTTTGAAGGACCAATAACAGGAATATTAGCTGTGCGGCTGTCTTCCTTCAAACAGTCATAAACACCATTTACCAATGGGTCTTCAGGGCCAACAACAACCATATCAACCTTCTCTTCGACAACGAAATCTTTCAGTTTGTCGAAGTCATTTACTCCGATTGCAACGTTCTCACCAACTGCTCCCGTACCAGCATTACCTGGTGCGATGAAGAGTTTACTACACTTTGCACTCTGTGCAATCTTCCATGCCAAGGCGTGTTCACGACCGCCGCTACCTAAAAGTAATATTCTCATAAAGCTTTGCCCGCCCCCTCCGATGAAGGAGGGGGAGTGCAGCCTTGCTGCACATGGGTATTTTTTAATTGTTAGATATGATTATAAGCAATGCTCAAGCGTATTATTAACTTATCAGATACGCTATTTTATTGGCTTCAGATAATCCTCAAAGTACTGTGTAATACGCTCATGTAAGTGTACACTCTGATGTCCACGCATGTTATGAGGTTCGCCAGGATAAACGAAGAAGTCAGGTTGCGTACCAGCAGCAATACAAGCCTTTAAGAAGGAATAAGAATGCTGAGGAACTACAACAGGGTCATTCAAGCCTGTAATAATCTGGAGTTTGCCTTTAAGATCCTTTGCCTTTGTAAGAAGTGATGTCTGTGCATATCCTTCTGGATTAGTTTGTGGAGTATCCATATAACGCTCACCATACATCGCCTCATACCATTTCCAGTCGATAACAGGACCGCCAGCAACACCTACTTTGAACACGTCAGGATAGTTGGTAATCAATGAAGTAGTCATGAAACCACCAAACGACCATCCATGAACACCTATACGATTCTGATCAACATATGGGAGAGACTTTAAATACTTAACACCTTCCATCTGGTCTTTCATCTCTTCTTGACCAAGATGACGGAATGTTGCTTGCTCAAACTCCTTACCACGATTATCGCTACCACGGTTATCAAGGATGAAAAGTAAATAACCTTTCTGCGCCATGTAGGTTTCCCAACCACGTGAACCCCAGTTCCATGAAGCCTCAACATTATGTGCATGAGGACCACCGTAAACATAGATGACAGTAGGATACTTCTTATTTGGATTGAAGTTAACAGGCTTTACCATACGCCAGTATAAGTCTGTCTTACCATCTGCAGCCTTTATTGAACCGTTTGTATATTCTGGAACAGTATATCCTTCCCAAGGATTAGCAGCTGCAAAGTAATCATGACGCTGTGGCTTACCATTCAAACTGATAATTTCATACTTACGAGGCACAGATGGTTCACTGTAATTATCCATGACAGCATTACCGTCTTCACTCAGTTTTGGATAATGATAACCACGACCATTATCAAGTAGTGTGCGCTTTCCAGATGCTATATTCACAAGCCAAGCATTGCGTTGAATAGGATTACATTCGTTAGAAACATAGACAATACTCTTCTGTTTGCTATTGAAGCCGAGTACTTCCAGTACAACCCACTTACCACTTGTAATCTGCTTAAGCTGTCGACCATCCTTATTAAAGAGGTAAAGATGGTTATAACCATCCTTCTGACTCTGCAAGATAAACTCATTGTCGTTCCATGGTAAGAACTGAATTGGATGACATGGCTCAACATATTTTGCGTCAGTCTCACGATAAAGTTCTTTCAGCTTTGCACCTGTAGTAGCATCATAAGATACCAAACGGCAATCATTCTGATCACGGTTAAGTTCAAACATATAAACCATCTTCTCGTCTGGGCTCCATGTGATGTTTGTAAAATAACGGTCGGTTGGGTCGCCAGCCTGAAGATATACAGTCTTACCTGTTGTAAGGTCATACACACCTACAGTTACCTTATGAGAAGTTTCACCCACCATAGGATACTTAATAAGATCAACCTTAGCTGCACGTGACTCACCCTTAGCAGGTTTCCAGTCCAACTCTGGGACATCAACGAGAGGATAGTCAGCAACCATACTCTGGTCCATACGATAGAAAGCTAAACGATTTCCCTTTGGACTCCAGTAGAGACCACCATTAATTCCGAACTCATCACGATGTACACTTTGACCATATACGATATCTCTTGAACCATCTGTTGTCAACTGATGCTCTGTACCTTTCGCATCTGTAACATATAACTGATGGTCCTTTACCAGTGCAGTTGCACCAGATACCTTATTCCAATCACGTGCTTGAAGACCAGCTGGTCGATTCAAACGCTGCTCAAGTTTGTGTGTTTTGAAGTCTACATATAAGTCCTCATTACCATTCTGAACCTTCACAATAGAACGATCAGCATAAGGAAATTCAGCACCATAGAGATGACGCACAACCTCATCCGAAGCTGATAAACCTGCCCATTTATTGATGTCATCTAATGAGAAGAGCGGTGTCTCCTTACCAGTCACTAAGTCAACCAACGAACAATTGTTAAGGTCTTGGCGTACCAACTTTCCTCCCCACCACGTAAGATAACGTGCCTCAGGGCGCATGTTGTAGAAGTTTTTACCACCAAAGTTCAAATCCTCAAGGGTAAACTGCTTTTGTGCCATACTTTCAGTAGGACTTAAAAGTCCTGTGAAAGCACAAAGCCCCACAAGACTAATAAATGATTTAATCTTCATGATTATACGTGTTTTTACCACGGAATCCTCCGCGCTTGTTAGATTTATCAAATCGTTTGCCGCCAAACTTACGGTCATCATCACGACTGAACGAACGTTTCCGATCGTCATCACGTCTGAATGAACGCTTACGGTCGTCGTCTCCTCTTCTGAAAGAACGTTTGTGGTCTTCCACATCACGATCGAAACGAGGGCGACGCTCACGGTCTTCACGGAACTTACCACCACCGAACTTATTACGTTCTAAGCTATGGAAGGTGAATGAACGAATATCAGCCTCAGCATTTTCCTCATTTTCATCAAGACGTTTCTTAAACTCACGTTCCTTCTTGAAGCGATGCTTCTGTGCCATCTCACGCTTCTCATCTTCGGTCTTTACGACACCACCTTCGTGTCGGAAGTCACTCATCTTACCATCAAACATCTGGTAACGACGGAATTCACACTCCAATGAGCCATTGTAAACAGGAATCTTAATACTTGGTTTCAATCCAATCTGACGGAAACATTCCTCACGATAAGACAGAATCCAAGCCTCATTACCCATGAACTGATGCTTCAAACGTTCACCAATCATCTTATAGGTACCGAGTAAGTTAGGTGTAGAGATACGCTCACCATATGGAGGATTCATCACAATCATGCTTTTCTCCTTTGGCTGAGTGAAGTCTTTGAAGTCCTGCTGTTCGATGGTTACATATCTTGACAAACCAGCTGCAGCAACATTCATACGAGCCGTATTGACAGCCTTCATCTCTGTGTCATAACCATAGATATGATGTGTAAACTCACGTTCTTGTGAGTCATCATTATATATCGTGTCAAACAATTCTTGGTCAAAGTCAGGCCACTTCTCAAAAGCAAATTCCTTACGGAACACACCCGGAGAAATATTAAGAGCAATAAGAGCAGCCTCAATAGGCAAGGTACCAGAACCACACATTGGATCGATAAAGTCTGTTTCACCTTTCCAACCTGTCATAAGAATCATACCAGCAGCCAAAACTTCATTCAATGGTGCCTCAACACTCTCTTGACGATAACCACGGCGATGCAGAGACTCACCACTTGAGTCCAATGACAATGTAGCATTATCCTCTGCCACGTGGATGTTCAAACGAATATCAGGATTGCTAACAGAGATATTTGGACGAGTACCAGTACGCTCACGGAACTGGTCTACAATAGCATCTTTAACTTTGTATGTAACGAAGCGCGAGTTAGTAAACTCTTCAGAATAAACGACAGAATCTACAGAGAAAGTATTTCCAGGGAGGATATACTTACTCCAATCAATCTTCATTACTTCCTCATACATATCTTCAGCACTCTTCGCCTTGAAATGTGCGATAGGTTTAAGGATACGAATAGCTGTGTGTAACTGGAAATTTGCACGATACATCATTTCCTTGTCACCTGTAAATGACACCATTCGGCGTCCTATTTGTACGTTATTGGCACCTAACTGTGTTAGCTCTTTTGCTAATACTTGCTCCAAACCCATGAAGGTTTTGGCGATGAGTTCAAATTCTTGCATTTATGTGATAAATATTTTTATATACGATATTAAAACAAATTAGCGGAAAACATTGTCTGATAACTTCAATAAGAACAACCTATTGGTTGCTTATCAAGTGCTCCCACTTTTCCCTTTCGAGGTAAGAATAGGGTAGACCCTTTATATTCCTCCGCCATATTCAAAGTCGATATCTAAGATATCTGTTTTGTTCTGTTTATACTTCTTTGTTCGTGGACGCATATCTCGCGTAACCCACACATTGGCTCCAATGATACAGCCTTTCCCAATAGTGATACGGCCAAGGATAGTTGCATTGGCATAGACAACAACATCATCCTTTAGAATCGGGTGACGAGCAATTCCCTTAATAGGCTTACCATCTTTGTCAAGTGGGAAGCTTTTAGCCCCTAAAGTCACACCTTGATAGAGTTTTACATGATTACCTATAATACAGGTTGCACCAATCACCACACCAGTACCATGATCAATGGTAAAATGTGAACCAATGGTCGCAGCAGGATGAATATCAATACCTGTCTCTGAGTGCGCCATTTCAGTAATCATGCGTGGAATAAGAGGCACATTTTCTAAAACTAATTCATGTGCCAAACGATAGTTAATAACAGCCTTAATAGCTGGATAACATGAAATTACTTCTCCCAAATTGGCAGCAGCAGGATCACCATCAAAGGCAGCTTGTATGTCTGTTGAAAGTATTTTACGCAGGGTAGGGAACTTTTCTATGATACGTCCTGCTATCTTATCAGCCTCTTCCTGCATACAACGACGCGTATCAGCAGCATTTGGACAATGACAGTCTTCATTAAAACATAAACCAGCCATAACCTGCCGACATAGCAGTTTATGCAATTTTTCTACATTTACACCGATTTGATATTTAATCGTTTCAAAATTAACTGACGAGCGACCATAAAAACCTGGAAAGAGAATAGAACGAGAAAGTTCGATAATCTCCTCCAATTCTTTAGCTGATGGCAAGGGGTCTCCATCACGGTGCTCATGGCTAATACCCTGCAACGCTTCCGGTTCAGAAAGTTCTTCAACGGTCTGTATAAGTTGCTGAGTGATGTCTTGTTTACTCATTGATACTGTATCGAGATGTAATTACGTTGCAAAGATAATGATTATTATCGGATTTTTATGAGTTTGTTCAAGAAAAATATACTAATTTTGCAGTGCTTTTTAAGCATCATTACAGGATAATTTAGATTCAAAAAGAATCTTATTCAGAATGTATCAAATATTTAGAAGATGAAATCAACTATATTTCCACGTCTCATTAACATCTTATTTCTATCTACCATTTGTGTAATTGCCTCTGCAGCAACCGCTTCTCATAAGTCTTCAAAAAACACTAAACGCCAGTATGATGGCATTGACGTATCGCATCATCAGGGGAAAATCGACTGGAAAGAAGTGGCAAAAGACAAACAAATTAAATTTGTATACATCAAAGCAACACAAGGAACAAGCATAAAGGACAAAAACTACGAACAGAACATCAAGGAGGCACGCCGTCAAGGTTTACGTTGCGGTTCTTACCACTATCTTTCATGCTTAACCTCCGTTAGGTCTCAGTTTCGTAATTTCCAGAAAGCTATGCGAGGACATAAACAGGATTTAATTCCAATGATTGACATAGAACATGATGGTGTAAGACGTTGGAGCAAGAAACAAGTACAAGACAGCGTTGCCTTATTTGCAAAATTAATAGAGAGGAAGTATGGTAAGAAACCACTTATTTATTCTCATGTAAGTTTCTATAATTCTCATCTTTGCCCTCGATTCAATAAGTACTTCCTTTTCTTAGGTAGATATAGTTCTGTGCGCCCATCCATCAAGGGAGTAGGCCGACATAACATCTGGCAGTTCTCTGATCAGGGTAAAGTACGTGGTATTCGTGGCTACGTAGACCTCGACCGCTTTATGTCAGGAACATCACTTGCAGCTATCCGCCTATAGTAATTTACAATTATTTGGGATTGTTGCAAATTAAATATAAACAGAGAAAAGTATGTTTCAAGCGAATAATTTATTCGTAATTTTGTAGCTCATAAAAACTTAGATGACTTAAAACTTTCTTTTAAAGAAGAAAGAATGAGAGTACATTATAGCTTCTAATAGAAGAAAATATCAATCGATTTATGAGCTATGAGTCCTCGTAATTAATGATTAGAAACATATTAAGAAAGAATTTAATAAGTATGCGTAAAATAACTATAAACAAAACAATTATATCATTTCGTTCTGCACTACTTACGCTCTTATTCGTAACAACGAATAGTGTTCAGGCGCAAGAGTACCGTGAAACCCCACCGTTAACATTTCGTCCACTGCTACAAGAGCTTGGCACAGAACTTATACAAGGTAAGAAGGGTAGTATCGTGGCCATTGATCCAGCCACGGGTGAGGTGCTCTGTATGGTAACAAATTCACCTACGGGTCCTAATGATGCCCTTGCCATTGCAACTGCTTATCCTCCTGGCTCAGCCATTAAGCCTGCACAAGCATTAGTCTTCCTCTCAGAAGGAATCGTCAAGCCAGACACCAAGATTGCCTGTCATGATGGGTTTCGTGATGGAAACATAAAGGTTAAATGCCATCCGCATTATTCTCCAGAAGCACTTGCAGGTGCTTTGGCTGTATCGTGTAACACTTGGTTCTTGAAATCCTACCTATCAATGTTGAACAATACACAGAAGTATGGTTCTAAGGAGAAGGCTGTTACAACTTGGTGGGAATACATTGTTAGTATGGGACTTGGTGGTCCATTAGGTATTGACATGGCTGGTGAAAAGGGCGGATTGGTTGCCAATGTTAACTATCTATCACGCCGTTATAAGAATAATTGGGAGCCAAAAACAATTATGTGGGCAGGAATGGGACAGGGTGACATCACAGCCACTCCTTTACAGCTCTGTAATTTAGCGGTAACGATTGCAAATCGTGGCTACTTCTTTACACCACATATTCATAAAAGCGTTGAATGGGCACCCCTCCCTTCACGCTTCCTCACGCCACGTCAGACAAAGGTTCCTTCTTACATTTATGCAGATGTCATTAAAGGTATGCGCTTAGCAGTAACAAAGGGTACAGCGACCGTACTCAACGGAACGACCTATCCTGTTTGTGGCAAGACCGGAACAGCCGAAAACGCTGGTAAAGACCATTCTATTTTCATTGGTTTCGCACCGATGAATGAACCCAAGATTGCAATCTCTGTTTATATTGAACATGGTGGATTTGGTGCCGATGTAGCTGCCCCTATAGCAGGATTGATAATGGAGAAGTATCTTAAAGGTAGACTGAGTCCAAAATCACAAGCTATGGCAAAGCGCATTGAGCGCATAAATACGATGGATAAGTAAAACCA
Source organism: Prevotella melaninogenica ATCC 25845 (assembly GCF_000144405.1). NCBI lineage: Bacteria > Pseudomonadati > Bacteroidota > Bacteroidia > Bacteroidales > Prevotellaceae > Prevotella > Prevotella melaninogenica. The sequence continues at coordinate 435,970 of NC_014371.1, read as the reverse complement.
TTTTGTAATAAAAAATCATACCCTTAAAAATCAATAGATGCTTAATAGCACTTCAATTAAGCATCTATTGGCTTCTAAAAGGTGCCCTTTTGAGGTCTAACTAACGCCCTTTTGAAGTCCAATTAAGCACCTTTTGATTTGCTATTTTGCAACAAGTTGAAAACTAAAGAGTTACAACACCTGCCCAGAACTCTATTTTCAGGCTTACAAATAGCTTTTTATAGCCTTAAACTTGTAAATATATTTCACACCAACACCTATTTTTCTTTAGCAAGATTTGATAATAACATTAATAAAAAAGCCCCCATTCTCACCTTTAAAATAGGGTAGAGAATGGGGGCAAAGTTTATTAGATTATTTTATATTCTCATTACTTCCTTAACGCCCTTTACTGTTCTAAGTTTCTTGATGAGCATATTCAACTTAGAATTATCATCAAGGAGAACGACGAGGTTACCAGAGAAAAGACCATCATTCGAATCAATATTGATAGAGCGCATCACTATTTTCTCATCTTTTGAAATGATATTTGAAATGTTGCTCACAATACCGATGTCGTCATTACCTATGACACGCAGTGTAATAGCATACTGGGATGTACCCTTGCCACTCCAACGTGCCTTAACAACTCGATAGCCAAAACGCTTGCGCATCTCAGGTGCATTGGGGCAATCATCGCGGTGAATCTTTATTCCTCCACTGACGGTCACAAAACCAAAGACGGGATCTCCATAGATAGGGTGACAACATTTAGCAAGCGAGAAGTCTAAACCTTTGAGATTTTTGTCAATGACAAGGACATCATCATTCTTCTTCAGATATTCTGTCGTAGGGTTCTCAAACTCAAAGTTCTCTGCACTCTCAGTCTCTTTTGTCTGATTGAGGTTATGTGCATGATTGTATACTTTCTGATATTCCTCAATGACATAGTTCGGATCAAGCTTCTCATCGGCAATCTGCTTATAGAACTCAGAAACCTCCTTGAAGCCTAACTTACGAATGAGTTGACCCATCGTAGAGTCTTCTATCTCAATCTTCTTATTCTTAAACCTACGTTCGAGCAATTCCTTCGCATATAGACCATCTTTCACCTGCGTTTCTTTTAGCGCAAGACGTATCTTTGCCTTTGCTCGAGATGACTTACAAATGTTCAGCCAATCACGATTAGGCTTCTGCGTCGTGGAGGTTAGAATCTCTACAGAATCACCACTATGTAACTCGGTTCGGAAAGATACATTCTTTCCATTTATCTTTCCACCGACACATTGATTTCCTATCTTAGAGTGAATGTGATAAGCAAAATCAAGTACTGTCACACCCTTTGGGAACTTTAGAAGGTCTCCCTTTGGGGTAAAAACATATATTTCCTTTTCGTAAAGATCTGACTTAAACTCGTCCATCACCTCAAGGTTGTTGCCAGCCTCAAGGGCAGAACGAATAGAAGCTAACCAATTATCCATTCCGCCTTCTGCCTTCACTCCCTTATATCTCCAGTGTGCAGCAAGTCCATGTTCGGCTATCTCATCCATACGTTCTGTACGAATCTGCACTTCTACCCACTTCTTATCAGGTCCAAGCACAGTGATATGTAAACATTCATAACCATTAGACTTGGGTACAGAAAGCCAATCACGGAGTCGCTTTGGGTTAGGCTGATACATATCTGTCACTATCGAATATGCCTGCCAACACTGCATCTTCTCCTTGTCTTCTGGTGAATCAAGAATGATACGAATGGCAAAGAGGTCATAAATACCTTCAAAGCCACACTTCTGCTTCTTCATCTTCTGCCAGATAGAATGGATTGACTTCGTGCGACCTTTAATATGAAACTTAAGCCCCGCAGCTTTAAGTTGCTCACTAACTGGAGTAATAAAGCTACTGATATAAGCATCACGCACCTTTTTTGTTGCATTCAACTTATCTTTTATATGATAGTAAGCATCATGCTCAAGATACTTTAAAGAAAGATCTTCCAACTCGCTCTTTAGCTGGTATAAACCTAACTTATGCGCCAAAGGAGCATAAAGATAGCTTGCTTCTTCAGACACTTTTCGTTGCGCTTCCTTATTCTCAACGTCACGAATCTGACGCATAAGGTTAACACGATCAGCTATCATAATCAAGATAACACGCATGTCTTCTGCAAAAGATAACAGAAGATTTCGGAAGTTTTCACTCTCGATAACTGGCGTTTTCTTATAAAGTGTCTGAACACGTATAAGCCCATGGATAATCTTCGAAGCACCATTACCATACAACTTGCTTATTTCATCAAGTGAAAGGATTCCTGCTTGAACACTTTGATAGAGCAAAATTGAAATAACAGAGTCACGATTTAAACCGATATCCTTTACAGCAATGGCTGCTGTCTGCAAAGAGCAAAGAATAGGGTTGAGCCCAAATACATTGCGTTGGATACTATTGTCTGAAACAACCTTACTCAGATGTTCACGCAGTTTAGGAAGATCATTCTCATAAAACGTTTCCCCAAGTGTCTTCTTCAGACTTTCGAGTATCTGTTCAGATAATTCTCTTTCTCTATCCGTATAAATGAATTTCTCTTCCATAGGCATAATATATTCTATTTTCCAAAGGCAAAGATACAAAGAATTTCGATATAATTAGAAACAAATGTGTCAAATAGTTCTTTTCTTTCGGTTTAATTCGTTATTTTTGCAGTTAAAATACAATCTTTTTAATAGCTTACCATTATGTTGAAGAAAGAAGACCTAAAACAGATACATGACAAAGGAATAAACGAAGAACAGATAAATAGACAGTTGGAAGACTTCATAAGAGGCTTTCCTTACTTGAAGCTTGAAGGTGCTGCAACACCAAAGAAAGGTGTTACGGTACTCGATAAGAATGCTTGTGAGACTGCTTGCAAAGCATGGCAGGATTATCAAAATCACGGGCATAAAGTTGTCAAGTTTGTTCCTGCTTCTGGTGCAGCCAGTCGCATGTTCAAAGACCTTTTTGCATTTCTCAATGGAAATAACGAAGCACCTATTAGTGATTTTGAAAAGGAGTTCTTCTCAAATATTCATCACTTTGCGTTCTACGAGGCGTTATCAGCCAAATGTCAGCAGTTGGAAGGTAAAACTATCGATGCGTTGATAGCTGAAGGGCGATACAAAACTGTCGTTGCTACATTATTAAATAAGGAAGGATTGAATTACGGACAGCTACCTAAAGGGTTGCTATTGTTCCATTCTTATGACGATGGAGCACGTACTCCAATGGAAGAACATTTGGTTGAAGCTGCTCGGTATGCGGAAAGTAACAAGCAAGCACACGTACATTTTACCGTATCACACGAACACTTAGCCTTCTTCAAACAAAGAGTAGCTGACAAGCAGGCTAAATTTGAAGGTAAATTCGGTGTAAATTTTGATATTTCTTTCTCTGAACAGAAACCAAGTACAGATACAATCGCTGTAAATCTTGACAATACTCCGTTCCGTAATGAGGACGACTCATTATTGTTCCGTCCTGGTGGTCATGGCGCATTGATAGAGAATTTAAATGATTTGGATGCTGAAATCGTATTCATTAAGAATATAGATAATGTGGTACCAGACCGCTTGAAGGAAGAAACCATCAGTTGGAAAATGATTATTGCAGGTAAACTTGTAACCTTACAAGAGCGTGCTTTTGCTTATCTTCATAAATTGGAGGAAGGTAATTGCACACATTCAGAACTCGAAGAGATACTTGATTTCTTACAGAATGACCTCTCTTGTGAGAAGCATGATGTGGCTTCTTTGAAGGATACTGCACTGGCAGATTACTTATATAGGAAGTTAAATCGTCCAATGCGTGTATGCGGTATGGTAAAGAACGTTGGTGAACCAGGTGGCGGTCCGTTCCTTGCTTATAATCAAGATGGTACTGTCAGCCTTCAGATTCTTGAGAGTTCGCAGATTGACAAGAACAACGAAGCATCTATGAAGATGTTTACAGAAGGTACACACTTCAATCCTGTTGATCTTGTTTGCGCTATCAAAGATTACAAAGGCAATGCTTTTGACTTGACAAAGTATGTAGACAAGTCAACAGGCTTCATCAGTTCAAAGTCAAAGAATGGTCGTGAGCTTAAGGCTTTGGAACTTCCGGGCTTGTGGAATGGTGCTATGAGCGATTGGAATACGGTCTTTGTAGAAGTACCACTCGGCACTTTCAACCCTGTAAAGACTGTCAACGATCTTCTGCGTGAGCAGCATCAATAAACATTATGAGTGCCATTAATATGCATCATAAGAACAAAACTTAGTTTCGTTCACGATAAACTCAATTATTCCCAACCCTTAGAAAACTCATTTCTAAAGGTTGGGAATCTTATTATCCATGAATGTTACGATATTAATCATTTGACATACAGACACTACGTCTCGACCCATGATAAACATAATTAGATGCGATATCTATCTGTCTTCTACTAACAACGAATTCCCTTATTAATTGAGGTTTGTAAACTATTTTCATACTCTTCAAAATCAATATATGCTCTTTTGGCTTCTTAAAGACGCTCTTTTGGCTTGCAAAAGGTGCCCTTTAAGACCCTTACTAACGCCCTTTAAGAAGCCAATTAAGCACCTTTTATTTTACTACTTGATAACTACCTGATTCTCTGTTGATTGCAAACCTGCCTCTTATATATGTTTTTGCCGTTAGTTATAAATGTTTTCTTTGAAATTATGTAATTATTTTTCAAACCTTTATCTGCATATTTTCGAAGTCTAAAAAGAAATGATTTTCAATATCAGAGGATGATAATAGGATAGAATGTTGATTGTCTTAGCCAAGTTTTTGTTTAATGAATGGCTATGATTCATCCATTAAAGCAATACGAAAAGTGTCCACACATTTAACGGAAGAACCCTATTATATTCTATTCATCCACAGAATAATATCAAAAAAGATAAGAGAAATCTTGTAAGGTTCAAATAAAAATTATACCTTTGCGCCACAAAAGACACATTTAATGATGTTTCACCTTATGAAACGTCGACACTATCAAATGTAATTTCCCATACATATTTATATGTTAAGCAAAGAAGAATTATTAGAGAAAGAAGTTTCTGAACTTGAAGCTATTGCTCAGAGTACTGGTGCTGTTTACTCACCTGGAGATGATAAGGATAAGCTCGTTTATGCCATCCTTGACCGCCAGGCAGAAGAGGCAGGTACAGCACATCCCTTAGAATCAAAGCGTAAGCGTACCAGAATAGCACGAAAAGATACCGACAGGGTTTATTCGGTACATGGTGAAGAAGGGGAAAACTTCGACGTACAGAAGAATAAAAACACGGCAACAAGTCAGCCTTCATTATTCAAAGAGTTACCTGAAACAAAGGACGATAAGACTGAAGAGAAATCTCCAGAAGAAATATTAGCATCTATTCCAAAGCATCGTGGTCGTAAATCTAAGGCTGAATTAGAGGCTATTGCAGCTGCAGAAGCAGCTATAAAGGCAAAAGCAGAAGAGGCACAGCAGACTGAAGAGCCTGTAGAGGAGGCTCCCGTAGAGAATGTAGAGCCATCTGCTCCAGAGGATTTCATCCCAGAAGATCAGTTCTCTAACGTACCACAGCAGGAAGAGGGTGAAGGTAAAGAAGAATTATTGGCACGCCTTCAGGAGAAGGTTAACGCACATAATATGAATATGGAACCAGCTGGTTATCCTGTATTACCTGATGGTGTATGGGCAGGTGACCCAGGCGATGGTACAGATTTCATTCCAGTTGTTGACCTACCAATTGAAGATCAGGGTATTGTTCCAAACTATGATATGTTTGATCAGCCTACAACTCCTGCTCAGTTGCCGTCAACTCCGGTCTATGATAATGCTCCAGTTGCAAACAATGCGAACTATGATTTCTCTGATCTTATCAAGGCAAACGGCGTTCTTGAGGTAATGCCTGATGGTTATGGCTTCCTCCGTTCAAGCGATTATAATTACTTATCATCACCTGATGATGTGTATATTGCAAACAATCAGATTAAGCAATATGGTCTGAAGACAGGTGACGTTGTAGAATGCCACGTACGTCCACCACATGAGGGCGAGAAGTATTTCCCACTGACAAGCATTGACAAGATTAATGGTCGTAAGCCTTCTGAGGTACGTGACCGTATACCTTTCGAACATCTTACACCACTCTTCCCAGAGGAGAAGTTCACACTCTGTGGCGATCCTCGTACAACTAATCTTTCAACACGTATTGTAGATCTCTTTTCACCAATCGGTAAGGGACAGCGTGCATTGATTGTTGCGCAGCCAAAGACGGGTAAGACTATCTTGATGAAGGATATTGCAAATGCCATTGCAGCCAACCATCCAGAGGCTTACTTGATGATGCTCTTGATTGATGAGCGTCCTGAGGAGGTTACCGATATGGCACGCACAGTAAATGCAGAGGTCATTGCTTCAACATTTGATGAGCCTGCAGAACGCCACGTTAAGATTGCCGGTATCGTTTTGGAGAAGGCAAAACGCATGGTTGAATGTGGTCATGATGTAGTTATCTTCCTTGACTCAATCACTCGTTTGGCACGTGCTTACAACACTGTAGCACCAGCATCTGGTAAGGTATTGACTGGTGGTGTGGATGCCAATGCATTGCAGAAGCCAAAGCGTTTCTTCGGTGCTGCACGTAATATTGAAGGTGGTGGCTCTTTGACTATCATTGCAACAGCCTTGATTGATACTGGTTCCAAGATGGATGAAGTTATCTTCGAGGAGTTCAAGGGAACAGGTAACATGGAGTTGCAGCTTGACCGTAGCTTGAGTAACAAGCGTATCTTCCCAGCTGTTAACTTGGTTGCTTCAAGTACACGTCGTGATGACCTCCTTCAGGATCGTACAACACTTGATCGTATGTGGATTCTCCGCAAGTACATTGCTGACATGAATTCTATCGAGGCAATGAACTCTATCCACGACCGTATGAGACGTACAGAGAACAATGAGGAGTTCCTGTTGTCAATGAATGATTAATGAAATCAAACTATTAAAACTTACTTTTCTTTTCTAACAGTAAGTTTACAGTATTAGTAAAATAGAAAAAGTGTATCAAAAGTATGAAACAGTATTGTTTCATTTTGATACACTTTTTTTGTTTATATACAATTACACCCAACTGTCAAAAAGCTTCCTTTTGTCCTATTATTTCACAACCTGCTTTTTAAAAGATGCTTAATTGGATTCGAAAAGACGCCCAATTGGCTTGCAAAAGATGCCCTTTTCGATGCTAACTAACGCCCTTTTGAACCCTTACTAAGCACCTTTTAAAATATGGTTTTATAATATGCTGGATTACTGATAGTTATAAAGATGATTTTAAGACATCATATCTTATGCTTTTAGGGAGTAAAGACAATAAATTATGTAATATAATTTCAAACAAGAAAATATAAAATATCAGGTGCTTTCAGAATATAAAAACACGACGCTTTGATAACTGAATAATCCCTTATTTCTTGATAAACCTAACATTTGCATAGCCAACAAGCTTATCGGTACGTCCTCCTTGTGGACGGAAATAAATAAGGGCTTGATAGCTATTTTCGGTTTGATAATGGCTATTGTCAACTCTAAAAGACGAGAGTCTATCTTGCTCATCTGCAGCAAGGAACTGATAATTATAATAACCTAACTTCAAAGGGACTACTGCCTCATAATATCCACCAGCAGAATTATATGTCATCTCATAAGCAGGAAGCAGACGGTCATAAGTCCAATCACCATTCAGAAATATTCTGTAAGGGTAGGGGGAAGGTACATTTAACTGAAAATGAGTCAGCATATAGTCGCTCGTTGTATTTATCTCAACATTATCCGAGTTACGTATTAAGAATGCACCATCAGCATCTTCATCATACAGATAATTCACGAAAGGAGTAGTAGGGAAGAGATAGGCATGAAAATTCTTACCATCCCAACCAATTTTATCTACGCCCATAGAAGCAACATCGGTTGAGAGAATCTCAAACTTCCTATATTCATTACCCGCCCAAAAGATATAATCTTGATTATGCGACCATCGTAAACCATTTGGCATGACATACTGCGGTTTACTATTCCAACGAGCATCAAGCCAATTACGGTTTTGTAATACTACTGTCTTAATCTGCTGCTGTGGATTACTTACCGTGTAAGGACCATAATCTATCAGCATCTCAGCCTGTTGCTGCTCACGATTAATTGACTGATCTGTTTGTGTAGTTATATTCAATCTGACGCCCATAGAACTCTCCGCAGGCTCTGTAAGCATAAAGCAAGCAGTTAGCAAAGGATAATCAGAACTACTATCATCATCATAGACATATAGACGATAATTGCCTGACAACTTTGGTTGACACTTATCATTCGGAATATCTAAATGATAATGTGTATAAAGTGTATTCGTAAGGGTAGATTCCTTTATGTCATCTATTGTATTTCCAGCAATAAAACCATCTACGACATCACTTTCAAAGAGTCCGACGGAAGGCTTCCAGTCAGCTTCACAATGCTCTAACCGATAAGTCAGACGGCGGTAAGTGTGTGTAAGATCGTCAAAATCTATACTTATCTTTCCGTCATTGAGTACCATAATAGGCAAATCCATCCACTTCTGATTAGCAACAACCTGCAATGAACGGATATTCTCGTCATTGATTTCATGTCGCTGAGCAGAGGTAGAAAGGGGAAAAAGATAAGCTAAGCAATAGATGAATATAAAGCCTAATCTCCTCATTCTTCTTTATTCAATAAATCATTGAGAAAGCAATCTAAGTCCTTATCCAAATCATGCATGAGGTCGCCACCTATAATAACAATGTCGTCATCAACAAGATAAAGCTCAGAAATATTATTCCTATCATCATCTTCAAGGATGAAACTATAAGGTTTCATGATTGACATATTCTCAATTACATCCTTTATACGATTAATTTCTGAACGCAAGATACATGCTGCTTCTTGATAAAAATTATCACTCTTATTATCAATCCATTGGTCGATGACACAGCGAGTAATCTCATCATCGCTATCGTCAAAAGCCATAAGATCACCACTATCTTGCGATACACGCAAATGAATATCTGTCATTGGCATATCACAATCATTAGCAGTAAATTTCTGTGCTACTTTCTTCAAAAAGCGCTCAATTTGTTGCTGGGTCTGTTCGGTTCCTATCATGTCCTTGGTATATGTTTATTTTATAACAACGGCAAATATACAAAAAGTTTTCGATTTTGTATATACGAACACATTTTTTTACGCTCTTTTTTTGATGATTATAAAAAAAACATTATCTTTGCAACGTAACTATTTGAAATAAAACAGCCTAAATAAGGAAAACAATATAAAATGAAACAAACAATTCTTGTTACTGGAGGAACTGGATTTATTGGTTCACACACAAGTGTAGAGCTGATAGAAGCTGGTTATGAAGTCGTTATTGTTGACGATTTATCTAACTCTAAAATTGAGGTTTTAGATGGTATTGAGAAAATAACGGGCGTTAGACCAGCTTTTGAGCAGATTGACCTTCGTGATCGTGAAGCTACAGAAAATGTCTTCCGTAAATATCCTAAGATTGAAGGTATTATTCATTTCGCAGCTTCTAAGGCAGTAGGCGAGAGTGTACAGCTTCCTTTGATGTATTACAGAAACAATATTGTTTCATTGTTGAATCTATTGGAGCTTATGCCAAAGTACAATGTAAAGGGAATCATCTTCTCAAGTTCTTGTACCGTATATGGCCAGCCAAAGCCTGAAAACCTACCTGTTACAGAGGATGCTCCACATCAGAAAGCTACCTCTCCATACGGTAATACCAAGGAAATCAACGAGCAAATCATCTTAGATTATATTAATAGCGGTGCCGATATTAAGAGCATCGTATTGAGATATTTTAATCCTATTGGTGCACACCCATCAGCATTGATTGGTGAGTTACCTAATGGTGTACCAAATAACTTGATTCCTTTTGTTACACAAACCGCTATGGGTATCAGAAAGGAGTTGACCATCTTTGGTAATGATTATAACACACCTGATGGTACATGTATCCGTGACTACATCTATGTTGTTGACTTAGCAAAGGCACACGTAGCAGCAATGGCACGCGTACTTGACCAGGATACAGAGAAGATTGAGTACTTCAACATTGGCACAGGTAGTGGTAACTCTACAAAGGAGATTGTTGAAACCTTTGAAAAAGCTACTGGTGTTAAAGTAAACTGGAAGTATGGTCCACGTCGTGAAGGCGATATCGAAAAGATCTGGGGCGATTGCACCAAAGCCAACACAGTATTGGGTTGGAAAGCTGATACGCCATTGGCTGACGTTCTCGCAACTGCTTGGAAATGGCAGGAGAAACTTAGAGAAGACGGAGTTATGTAGAAATCATTTTTTACGATTAATAATAGTCAAGATTAGTAAGCAAAAACAATATTGCAGGTGTATCCTGCTTTATTTTGTGTTTGTGTTGTTGTTATCCCTCGATGTGAATCGAGGGATAATTTTTATGCCCTTAAATCAGTTCTACTATTACTCAGTGCTGTACGCTAAACATTTACTCTATCATTAGTGTTTATAGTTTTCTATCTTATATATAACTACTATAAAGTATCTCTCTTTTCATTTTCAAGCAACGTGTTGTTACCCAGCACAAGTGGTGCTCATGCCCAACACGATTGGTGTTGAGGGTTAATCACATTACAAAATATGGATAGGAGAGCAATAACTTATATAATAATCAATAAGAAGAACAGAGCTGTTATCTACTATTCGATTGAGGCTAATTATACTTGCCAAGAACTATCTTAAGGTAAAACAGAACAACATTAAGGACAAAAAGATTAAAAAAGAACAACTTTTATCCGTATAAATTTGCGAATATGGGATATAATCTATAATTTTGCACATAAGATTTGCGATGTGCAAGTAACTAAATAGATAATTACAAGGGTATGTCAATATCAAAGACCAGACAAAAGCTTGTTGATGTAGCACGCCAACTTTTTGCAAAAAATGGTATTGCCAACACAACAATGAACGACATCGCCAAGGCTTCAGGTAAAGGTAGACGCACACTCTACACTTACTTTAAAAGCAAGGACGATGTGTATTATGCTGTTATTGAGTCTGAGCTGGAGCGTTTATCAGACAAGTTGGACGAAGTAGCTGCTAAAAACATCAGCCCTCAGGATAAAATCATCGAACTGATTTATACTCATCTTAGTATGATTAAAGAGACTGTTATGCGTAATGGTAATTTACGTGCAGAGTTCTTTAGGAATATATGGATGGTAGAGAAGGCGCGAAAGAATTTTGATGAGGACGAAATCGAACTCTTCCGTAAGGTTTATTCTGATGCCAAGGAAGACGGAGATTTTGATATTGAAAACGTTGAACTTGTAGCAGACATCACACACTATTGTATCAAAGGACTTGAAGTACCATTCATCTATGGTCGATTAGGTCATGGACTAACAGAGGAATCTTCACGTCCACTTGTGGCTAAGGTTGTGTATGGTGCATTAGGAAAAAGTGGACTGAAATAAACCATCATTCTATCATGTGATTTCAGTCAGTTTACTTAATTATAAACTTATAAACTAACAATATAAATCAAAACAACATGAAATTATTGGAAGGTAAGACAGCCCTGATTACAGGTGCTGCACGTGGTATTGGTAAGGCTATCGCATTGAAGTTTGCAGAGGAGGGTGCAAACGTTGCATTCACCGACCTCGTTATCGACGAGAATGGCAAGGCTACAGAGGCAGAGATTGCTGCTTTTGGCGTAAAAGCTAAGGGTTATGCAAGTAATGCAGCAGACTTCGCACAGTCAGAAGAGGTTGTAAAGCAGGTTAAGGAGGAATTCGGTTCTATTGATATCCTCATCAATAATGCTGGCATTACGAAAGATGGTCTTATGCTTCGTATGACTGAGCAGCAGTGGGATGCAGTTATTGCAGTAAACCTTAAGAGTGCCTTCAACTTCATTCACGCTTGTGTTCCAGTAATGATGCGTCAGCGTGGTGGTAGCATTATCAACATGGCAAGTGTTGTTGGTGTTCATGGTAATGCTGGTCAGGCTAACTATTCAGCTTCAAAGGCAGGTATGATTGCTTTGGCTAAGAGTGTAGCACAGGAGATGGGTCCTAAGGGAATCCGTGCCAATGCTATTGCTCCAGGCTTCATTGATACAGCTATGACACAGGCTTTGGATGACGATATCCGTAAGGAATGGACTTCAAAGATTCCTCTCCGCCGTGGTGGTACTGTAGAGGATGTAGCAAACACAGCTGTTTACCTTGGTTCTGAACTGTCAAGCTATGTTACAGGTCAGGTTATCCAGGTTGATGGCGGTATGAATATGTAAAGTTTCTTCCCTCCCTCCTGTCAGCGATGCTGAAAGGGTAGGGAGGGAGAATTTAGTTTGCTTCTATAAATTCTTTACTTATTTGACAAGTGGTTAGCCCTTTCTTCTAATACATACAGCGAAGAAGGAAGATTTTATATAAGCTATTTCTCTATAATTGTTACTACTGATAATCTTTTATTATATCTCTCTATAAGGCGTTTCTTACTATGGAAGTACTTTACGAAGATAATCATATCATCATCGTCTACAAAGAGGCAGGCGAGATTGTACAAGGCGATAAAACTGGTGATGAACCTTTGTCAGAGATTGTCAAACAATGGATAAAGGAGAAATACCAGAAACCAGGGAATGTCTTTTTGGGTGTTGTACATAGACTGGACCGTCCTGTAGCAGGATTGGTTGTCTTTGCAAAGACATCAAAAGCACTTACAAGACTAAACGATATGTTCCGCAATGGTGAGGTGCATAAGACTTATTGGGCTATTGTTACGCGTCCACCATTTGAGACAGAGGCTACACTAACAGACTGGCTTGTACGTAACGAACGCCAGAATAAGAGTTATGCTTATAATCACCAAGTACCAACTTCTAAGAAATCTATCTTACATTATAAGGTAATCAATCAGTCAGAACGTTACACACTATTAGAGATTAATCTGATGACAGGTCGTCATCATCAAATTCGTTGTCAGTTGTCTAACATGGACTGCCCTATAAAAGGCGATTTGAAATATGGTGCTCCACGTTCTAATCCAGATGGCAGTATTTGTTTGTTGAGCCATCGCGTTGAATTCATTCACCCTGTTTCAAAGGAGAAGATCTGTATAGAATCACCACTCCCAAAAGACAACTTATGGCAAGCAATAGGTAAATTATAATAGAGAAAGCCTAATTTTAGTAAGACTGATAGCCCCAGCTTTCGTTGGTTATTACCATCCGCACAACATGTGCGGGGCATCAACACGATATGTGCGAGACCTCAACACAATATGTGTGGAAGCATCGCACATAATAAGATAAGTATTAAAACTTCAAGAGAAGATAGTCAAATAAACTATATTTCCTCCTTAATTTATTCCATGTTCATTCAATGCTTTAGCATACTTAGCAGCATTCACTTGATGTTCTTCGTATGTCTTGGCAAAGTTATGTGTACCACTAAAATCCTCCTTAGCACACATGTAGATATAATCATGATGAACATAATTCAATACAGCATCAATAGCTGCCACAGATGGAATACGTATTGGACCAGGAGGAAGACCGCGATATTTATAGGTATTATAAGGATTATCAATCGTAAGCCACTTCTGATAGATACGATGAGCAGTAAAGTTCTTTGTAGCAAACTTTATTGTTGGATCAGCCTGCAAAGGCATATTCATGTGTAAACGATTGATATACATACCGGCAATCTTTGGCATTTCTGCCTCATTATCGGTTTCTTCGTCAACAATACTTGCGAGCGTAACAATCTCACTTTCAGTAAAGCCAGCCTGTTTCGCCTTCTCTTTACGTTCAAAGTTCCAGAACTTCTTGTTCTCTTCACTCATCTTATCGAGAAACTTATCGACTGAAGTATTCCAATAGAAATCGTATGTATTAGGAATAAACATTGCAGGGATGGTTTCTGGAGTAAAACCATACTTCTTACAAGTTTCTTTTGACTTAAGACGAGAAAGGAGTTCTGAACGTGAGAACATCAGCTTTTCGCTCACATCAGTGGCAAGATCTTCAATCGTTCTTACTGACCTAATCGTAATCTTCACAGGGGCTTGAAGACCATTAATAATATGACGTGAAGTCTGAAGAGAACCAGAAGAACCAACAGTAAATCTACCAGGACGGATATGATTTGAATATCCCATAATTCCAGCAAGCTGCTTGAATACCCAAAAACCTTGAGGAGTTGAGATTGGCTGAAGCTTAGCATATACTGAGTCTATATTGTCGTTCTCATCAATAAGAACATATTTTTCTTTCCCTGTACGGGACATTCCCGAGAAGAAAAGAAAGTATGCTACACCTGCTAATATCGCAAAAATTGCAACAATAATCCAACGGGACGTTGTCCTTTTGTTCTTTCCTTTAGAATTTGCCATCGTCTTTACTTTATAATTATGAAGTGCAAAGGTACAATTTTAAAGTACAAAACGAGCAATGACATGCAACTTTGATGATATCTTTTTTGAAATTTAAGAGAAAAGATAAGTTATTGTCTGCATAATTGTGTACTTTTGTCTGAGGTAAACAAAAGGATAATGAAAGAATTTGATACATATATCTTTGATTTAGATGGTACGTTGCTAAATACATTAAACGACTTGGCTGCAAGTACAAACTATGCACTTCGTTGGGCTGGAATGCCTGAACGTACAATAGAAGAAATACGTATGTTTGTGGGAAATGGAGTAAAACTACTCATGGAACGTGCCATTCCTAATGGTATTAATAACCCTAAGTTTGAGGAGACTTACGCCAAGTTTCGTGAACATTATATGGAGCATAATCTTGATACAACCAGTCCTTACGATGGTATTCCAGAGTTATTACGCGAATTAAAACGTCGTGGTAAGAAACTTGCGATTGTAAGCAATAAGTTCTATGCAGCAACACAAGACCTCGCAAAGCATTTCTTTCCAGACACAATAAAGGTGGCAATAGGAGAGCGCGAGACAATCAGAAAGAAGCCTGCACCAGACACAGTATTGGAGGCTCTTCGGCAATTAGGAGCGTCAAAGGAAGGTGCTGTATATATTGGTGACAGTGATGTAGATATAATGACAGCCAAAAACTGCGGATTACCATGCATCAGTGTGCTTTGGGGATTTCGTGATAAAGATTTTTTAATACAGCATGGTGGCACTATATTCGTTAATAAACCATCTGAGATTTTAGGCGAATAATCTTTTTGCTTATTCTTACTTGCTATATATGAAGTCATAGAGGCTTTATATATAGCAATCCTTTTTTATTCCAATCGATCATAAAAAGAATGATAAATAGGGCTTTATAACATCTATTTATCATAACTACCATTATCTTAAAAACAATAAACACGTTTTGTGTTCATGCTCAGCACATATGGTGCTTGCCATTAACACCATATGTGTTGGGCATAAAAACGTTGCGTAAAGATAGCTAAATTGAATTTATTCATGGTGATATGGTTCACCTTTTATAATTGTGCAAGCACGATAAAGTTGTTCTGTAAAGATAAGTCTGACCATCTGATGTGAGAAAGTCATACGTGACAACGAGATCTTTTCATTGGCACGTGCATAAATATCTGGGGAGAAACCATACGGTCCACCAATAATAAAAACAAGTCGACGAGCCGTATTTTGTTTTTGTTTCAACCAATTCGCATATTCAATAGAACGAAATTCAGCACCATGTTCGTCTAACAATACGACCGTATCAGAAGGCTGAATTTCTTTCAAAATCAATTCACCTTCCTTTTGTTTTTGTTGATCTTCAGAAAGGCTTTTCGTATTTTTTAATTCTGGGATTGTAGTAATACTAAATGGCATATAATGCTCAATACGACTGACATAATCATCTATACCAACCTTAAATATCTTACTCTGCGTTTTCCCAACAAGGATGAGTATCGTCTTCATATTAAAACTTCTTTATTTCTTCCCACAGTCTTTGCACTGGCAATCCCATAACATTAAAATAGCTACCGTTAATAGATGTAACTCCAACATAGCCAATCCATTCTTGAATACCATAAGCTCCTGCTTTATCGAAAGGCTTATAATGCTCTATGTAATAGGTGATTTCATCCTCCGAAAGCTGCTTAAATGTCACATCAGTAGTCACTGAGAAAGCATGTTCCTTATCAGTTGTCAACAAACAAACACCCGTAATAACCTGATGCGTTCTACCACTGATAAGCTGAAGCATACGACGTGCATCCTCTGCATCCTTAGGCTTTCCAAGAACTTCATCTCCAACAATTACCACCGTATCAGCCGTAATAACAAGGTCGCCCTCCCCTATCAATGTACGATAGGGGGCTGCCTTCTCACGAGAAATATAGCCAGCTACTTCAGCGGCTGGTAGATTATCAGGATAAGACTCATCAATATCAGGCAGTACTTTTACCTCAAAATCCAAGTCCAAACCACCTAAAAGTTCACGACGACGCGGCGAATTACTCGCAAGTATTATACGTTTCATTATATTACAGTTTACCAGCCAAAAGCCTTTTCATTCAATACCCATTTCCCTTGAGCCTTCATCACCTGCTCAAGAATATCACGTGCAACACCATATCCACCCTTACAATCACTAATATAGGTTGATATCTCTTTGATTTCTGCACAAGCATCCTTTGGACAGCAAGGACAACCAGTACGCTTCATCACTTCGTAATCAGGAATGTCATCACCTACATATATGATTTCTTCTTCTTTCAAATCATACTTCTTAAGGAACTCTTCCCAAGTGCGTATCTTCATCGAACAGTTAATATAAACATCCTTAACGCCAAGATATTCATAGCGTGAACGAACATTCTCGTTATGTCCACCAGTCATAATCGCAAGCTGTAGCCCATGCTTTACAGCCAACTGAATAGCATAACCATCCTTAATATTAACCGTACGTAGTGGGTCACCCTTTTCATCCATCTGAATGGTAGAAGCAGACAATACGCCATCAACATCAAAGACAACAGCCTTTATTTTTTGTAAATCGTAGTTTATCATATAAGTAAGTATAATCAATTTAGATTGTAAATAACTATATTATAATAAGTTACATCTATATATTAGAGTTTATTATTAATCTATCTTTTGTCTAAAGTGAGATTATCCACCAGCGGATTAATCCCCTTTGAAAGCATCTTATAAAGCTCCTGCAAATCCTCTTTGCCATTCATCAACTCCAACTGCTTACTCATTACATTCCTATCTCCACGCACTGCAGGTCCCGTCTGTGCCTCCTTTGGACTGATTTTCTGTATCTTTTCTGTTGTTTCATTTATCAATGGTAACATCACATCGAACGGAATACCATGCTCACCGAGAATGTCTGAAGACACCGTGTAGCAATAATTTGTAAAGTTACAAGCCCAAACAGCAGCTAAATGTAGATACTTCCTATCTGCGGAAGACAACCTTATCACACGCTGAGTAAGTTTATTAGCAAGACTCCTAATAACATCCTCCGTCTCAATAGAATTGCCCTCAATAAACACTGGGATACGCTCAAAATCCACATCCTTAGTCTTAGAGAACGTCTGCATAGGATAAAATACGCCATAACGCAGTGCTTTTCCCTCAAAACAACTCATTGGCATAGAGCCTGCTGTATGGAGAAAAAGCTTGTTTCCCCTACCCTTACAGACCTCTGAAATCAACTCACAGAGAACACTATCTTTCACCGAAAAAATGTAAACATCAGCCTCATCGCGAAGTGCTTTTATATCTGTTAGCCACTCTGCCTCAAGCAATTCACCTAATGTTCGGGCAGAATCTTCAGTACGACTATATACTTGACTGATAATGACACCAGCCTTTTTCAACGACTTACCCAACTGTGTGGCAAGATTACCAGCACCAATCAATGTAACCTTCATCATG
The DNA here is from genome assembly GCF_000144405.1 of Prevotella melaninogenica ATCC 25845. Lineage (NCBI taxonomy): Bacteria > Pseudomonadati > Bacteroidota > Bacteroidia > Bacteroidales > Prevotellaceae > Prevotella > Prevotella melaninogenica. The sequence goes on along the minus strand of NC_014371.1, from coordinate 417,990 downwards.
CCAACAAATTTAATAATTTTAAAGGAAATATGTCGGGAAGTCATCGCCTTTTTAATAAAGATTTACTACTTTTGCGCATACTGGTACATAAACCAGCAGTATATTAAACTTTAAACGGATAGAAACACGTATGAAATTTATTGGAATTATCCCCGCTCGCTATAGTTCTTCACGCTTTCCTGGTAAACCTTTAGCAATACTTGGAGGAAAAGCCGTAATAGAACATGTTTACAGACAGGTAAGTAGTGTGATGGAAGATGTATTTGTTGCCACAGACGACCAACGTATCTACGATGCCGTAGAGGCGTTTGGCGGTAAGGCTATAATGACTCGTTCCGACCATCAGAGTGGCACAGACAGAATCTGCGAAGCCCTCGACAAGGTGGGTGGAGACTTTGATGTCGTTATCAACATACAGGGTGACGAACCTTTCATACAGAGAAGTCAGCTTGAAACTGTCATGCAGTGTTTTGACAATCCACGCACACAGATAGCAACACTTGGCAAACCTTTTGAGTCTATGGAGGCAGTAGAGAATCCTAATTCACCTAAGATTGTACTCGACAATGATGGTTATGCACTTTATTTCTCTCGCTCAGTCATTCCTTTTGTACGTGGTAAAGAAAGTGCAGAGTGGCTCACTCATTTTCCATTCCTCAAACACATCGGACTTTATGCTTACCGTACTAAAGTGCTACGTGAAGTAAGTCGTCTCCCACAATCACCACTTGAATTAGCAGAAAGTCTTGAACAGCTACGCTGGTTACAGAACGGATATAAAATAAAGGTAGGTCTTACGGATGTTGAAACTATCGGTATTGATACACCAGAAGATCTACAACACGCTGAAGAAAAATTGCGTAGCCTATAAAAACAAGGGCTGAAAGCATAAGAAACAGACTTCAGTACAACTCGTCTAAGAACTATATCAAATACTTTTGTCCGAACGTTGCCTACTTTGTTAGCCACGTTCGGACAAAAATAACACAAACAAAGAAAGCTAAAAAAGACACACGCAAAGGAAATTTTATTACAAATCGTTCACTGATTTTATCTTAAAAGACAGTTTAAAACTGTCCTAAGCATTACTTTTATAACTGACTAATAATCAAATCATTACAAACCACCATTTCAAAAGATGCTTAATTGGCTTCTTAAAGGGCGTTAGTAAGACCTCAAAAGGACATCTTTAGCAAGCCAAAAGGGCGTCTTTTCAAAGCCAAAAGAGCATCTATTGGTTTTTCATACACGAATTTATTTTTACAAAAAAGACTTTGATTCGACAAAAAGAAGACTATCTTTAACATGCAAAATACTATAAAATAGATATTGCCCATTCCCAACTAAAAATCACTAACACATCAAAGCAGACAACAAGTTAATATCTATCTATGATAGAACTTCAAAACAACTATAAAAGTCGGCAACCCATTTTTCAAGCAACAAAAGCCCTCTTTTAGTAGAAATTTATGCTTTACTTCAGCTGATAATCAACAAATATTAGCTACCTTTGCACAAGAAAACTCCTTTTAAGATATGAACAACAGATACATGATGCGCGGCGTAAGTGCTGCAAAGGAAGATGTGCATAATGCCATCAAGAACATTGACAAAGGTCTTTACCCACAGGCTTTCTGTAAGATTATCCCTGATATTCTTGGCGGAGACCCAGAATATTGCAACATTATGCATGCCGATGGTGCTGGAACAAAGTCTGCACTGGCTTACATGTATTGGAAGGAGACAGGCGATTTAAGCGTATGGCGTGGCATTGCACAGGATGCTATCGTAATGAATACAGACGACTTGCTCTGTGTGGGTGCGGTAGACAATATCTTAGTTAGTTCAACCATTGGTCGCAACAAGATGCTTGTACCGGGCGAGGTTATCTCAGCTATCATCAATGGTACGGATGAACTCTTGGCTGATATGCGCAAGATGGGTATTGGCATTTACCCTACTGGCGGTGAGACAGCAGATGTTGGCGACCTTGTTCGTACAATTATCGTAGATTCTACTGTTACCTGCCGTATGCGCCGTGAAGATGTTATTGACAATGCAAACATCCGTCCAGGCGATGTGATAGTAGGCCTTTCATCTACTGGTCAAGCTACATACGAGACACGCTATAACGGTGGTATGGGTAGCAATGGTCTGACATCTGCACGTCATGATGTATTTGCTAAATATCTTGCTGAGAACTATCCAGAGAGTTATGACCATGCAGTACCAGAGGATTTGGTATACAGTGGTAAGTATAAGTTAAGCGATGCCGTTGAAGGAAGTCCTATCAATGCAGGCGAACTTGTCCTCTCTCCTACTCGTACATATGCTCCAGTCATCAAGCGTTTGTTAGACGAACTGCGCCCAGAGGTTCATGGTATGGTACATTGTACAGGTGGTGCACAGACTAAGGTACTACACTTCGTAAATGAGAATTGCCGTGTCATCAAAGACAATATGTTCCCAGTTCCCCCACTCTTCCGTGCTATCAAGGAGTGTAGTGGTACTGATTGGAAGGAGATGTATCAGGTATTCAACATGGGTCATCGTATGGAAATCTATGTTCGCCCAGAGGTTGCTGAGCAGGTTATTGCCATCAGTAAGGAGTTCAACATCGATGCACAGATTGTCGGACACATCGAAGAAGGCAAGCGTAGCTTAACGATTAAGAGTGAGTTTGGCACATTTGAATACTAATAATTCACAATTATAAATTCACAATTTACAATTAGGAATATTGTTATTCTCCAAGTGTGAGAATACGCACTTTCATGTATCAGATTGTTTCTGATTGTGGATGTTGAACGATAGGTTATGAATTAAACTAAAAGATTATGATAGATAACAACAGTATATTACAGAAACTCGACGGACTTGAGGCTCGTTATGAAGAAGTATCAACGCTTATAACAGACCCAAGTGTCATTGCAGATCAGTCACGTTATGTGAAACTGACAAAGGAATATAAGGACCTTGGCGACATTATGGATGCTCGTCGCCGTTATATCAACTGTCTGACCACTATCAAAGAGGCAAAGGATATCATTGCCAATGAGAGTGATGCGGAGATGAAAGAGATGGCACGTGAGGAGTTATCTGAGAACGAAGCACTTCAACCAGCACTCGAAGAGGAAATCAAGTTGCTACTTGTACCAAAGGATCCAGAGGACGCAAAGAACGTTCAGATGGAGATTCGCGGTGGTGCTGGTGGTGATGAAGCTGCGCTCTTTGCTGGTGATCTCTTTAATATGTACAAGCGTTATTGCGACAAGAAGGGCTGGAAGCTCTCTATCACTTCCGTTTCTGAGGGTACTGCAGGTGGATTTAAAGAGATTGACTTTGCCGTTGAGGGTGATAATGTCTATGGTACCTTAAAGTATGAGTCAGGTGTTCACCGCGTACAGCGTGTACCTGCTACTGAGACACAAGGTCGTATGCACACATCCGCTGCGACAGTAGCCGTATTGCCAGAGGCTGATAAGTTCGAAGTAAATATCAACGAAGGCGATATCAAGTGGGATACTTTCCGTTCCAGTGGTGCTGGTGGTCAGAACGTAAATAAGGTTGAATCTGGTGTACGTCTGCGCTATCCATGGAAGAATCCTAACACTGGTGAGGTTGAAGAAATCCTCATCGAGTGTACCGAGACACGTGATCAGCCAAAGAATAAGGAGCGCGCATTGAGCCGTCTTTATACTTACATCTATGACCACGAGCATCAGAAGTATGTTGATGACATCGCAAGTCGCCGTAAGACTTTGGTCTCAACAGGTGACCGAAGTGCCAAGATTCGTACATATAACTACCCACAGGGACGTGTTACCGACCACCGTATTGGCTTCACAACTCACGACTTACAGGGCTTCATGAATGGTGAAATTCAGGACATGATTGACGCTTTGACCGTTGCAGAGAATGCTGAGAAGTTGAAGGAAACAGAGTTGTAACAACTAATATTAAGTAGATATGAGCAACGAAACTAAAGCTAAGAAAGAAAGCAAGTTAGATATTGACAACAACTTTGACTTGCAACTTGTAAAAACGTTGAGCCCAGCACTTAGATGGATACTTGTATTACCAATAGCGTTCCTTGCAATGTTTGTAATTCAAATTGGATATGGTTTCATCGTTAAACTCATATTATCGAACTTTGCTCAAGATGGTATTGTGAGCATAATCGGCAATAGTACTGTTATGCTTGCTAAGTACACTGTGTTCGTAATAGCAGCAACATCAACTGCTCCAGTTGCACTCAACAAGAAGTTCATTGTAGCTATCGTATCAGCACTTATCGGTGCATTGCTATGTGTGGGAGGTACAGCCATTGCCATTTCAGTTGCTGTTTCAACCGATAACACCATGTTAATCGCAACATTTGTAGCTTCAATGGTTGGCTTGCTATTAGGTATATGGAAGGTTCGTAGTTCTATCTCTAAGCCTGTAGCAGAGGAAGACAAAGCTTCGTAGCTATAAAAAGTAACTACAAGAAAAGCTATATCAAAATTTAGGGGCGTATGGTTCGTGTATCTGTTATATAACATTACTTACAGACATAGGAACCGTACGCCTTTGAAAATACAACAGTTAGTCATTAAAAATACCCTTTTGATTAATTCTAAAAAAGATAACCTTTATGAACAGACAACAGTTAATCAACGAGATTTTCACAAAGAAGACATTCTTATGTGTGGGACTTGACACTGATATCAACAAGATACCAGCGCACTTGAAGAATGAGGATGACCCTATCTTTGCTTTCAACAAGGCAATCATTGATGCAACAGCACCTTATTGCGTAGCCTATAAACCCAACCTCGCTTTTTATGAGTGCTATGGCTTAAAGGGTATGTTAGCATTTGAAAAGACTATTCAATATATAAAGGAGAACCATCCAAACCACTTTATCATTGCTGATGCTAAGCGTGGTGATATCGGCAACACATCTAAGATGTATGCCCAGACTTTCTTCGAAGAGTATAATCTTGATTCTGTTACTGTTGCTCCATACATGGGCGAAGACAGCGTAAAGCCTTTCCTTGAGTATGACGGAAAGTGGGTTATCCTACTTGCATTGACAAGTAACAAAGGTAGCCATGACTTCCAGCTGACAGAGGATAAGCAGGGCGAACGTCTCTTTGAGAAGGTCTTAAAGAAGTCACAGGAATGGGGAACAACCGAAAATCTCATGTACGTTGTAGGTGCAACACAGGGAAAGATGTTTGAGGATATCCGCCGTATAGCACCAGAACATTTCCTCTTGGTACCAGGTGTTGGTGCACAAGGTGGTAGCTTGCAGGAGGTTTGTAAGTATGGAATGACAAAGGATTGTGGTCTACTTGTAAACTCATCACGTGGTATTATCTACGCAAGCACTGATACCGACTTTGCTGAAATTGCTGCTGTAAAGGCAAAAGAACTGCAAGAAGAAATGGCTGTTGAACTGGAACGTATCGTAAGATAACGATATACATACATCTAAAAGAAAAGGCTCAGTAGACAAACAAAGATGTTGTCGACTGAGCCTTTTTACTTATTTTGCATTTAGAGTAATAAGAATAGTTCTTCTGTTAAATGCATAGATTGGATTAGAATAAAGACTTATACTCTCCTTAAGACAATACCATTTATTCCCATTCTTATAGTTTTTGTAAACTATTTTCGTACAACTCAAAATCAAGACATGCTCTTTTAGCTTCTTAAAGACGCCTAATTGACTTCCAATAGGTGCCCTTTTGAAGTGTTACTAACGCCCTTTTGAAACCCAATTAAGCACCTTTTATTTTGCTACTTTATAACTATCTGATTCTCTGTTGGTTGCAAAGTTGCTTTTTGAGTGGCTTTGTGCTCGATTTAGAAGAAGGTTTAAGCAAAGAAATGTAATAATCTTTCAAAGCCTTATCTATATTTTTTCAAGTGTTGAAATTAAAAAGCTTTCCGTGTCGAGAGCTGATAATAAAATAGGCAGATGGCTGTCTTAGCTATGTTTTTATTTAATGAGCAACTTCGTTTTTTCCGTTAAAGCTATACGAAAAATATACACATTTAACGGAAGAACCTTAAAAACGATATCCGAATCCGAGGTTAAGATAGATTGGATAAAGTCCGAAGCTAATCGTCTTGAAATCACTTTCAAAGATGTTATTGAATGCCCATGTAAGGTCAGCATTGACTGTGAAGTGATTGAAAGCACGCCATGTTGCACCTAACTGACCACCCCACTGAAAGTGACGGAGGTTAGATGAGAAATCATATGACGCTGTATTGCCATCAGCAAAAGTAAGTTTCTCTCCCACAGGAGTACCTTCACGCAGATAACCATCACTTACGTTACCCGTAAACTGACCATCTAACTTGATAGAAGAGTAAAGCCCTGCACGCACCTTCCAGCGATCATTGAAACGATAGTTTGCCATAACAGGAATAGTAAAAAGGGTTGTATTATAGTTTGTCTTTACATAACCCGTCCAATAACCAGCCACACGACTACCATCATTGAGAATTTCCATGCTATAGTTTTTCACGTTTGCACCAGTTATCATACCCTTTTCTTCAAACTTCAAACCAGTAGAAACACCCCACTTCTGCTCCTTACCGAGCCATTTAGTGACTGTTCCCTCTAACGTTCCATTGAACTTTGGACTATAACTACTTATCTCTCTGATTTCTACAGGCATAGGAAGAGGAGATGCACCACCAATGTTTACGCCAGCTTTTACCTCATATTCCCAGCCATTTTGTTCTGCACTGCTTAGTGAAGAAGTACGGTCTGTTTGTGCAAAGGCTGTCGTTGCGCAGTTCATTGCCATGATTGCAACTGCAATAATATGTTGTCTCATTTGTCTTATTTTATCTTTAATATCTTTGTGTTAACTCTCAAACCATTAAACTCATTACTTGTCAACTCCAAACAACTACTACTCAGAGTATAACTTCAGTTCATCCACATAGAGCGTACTGCCAACAGCACCATTGAAGAAGGCGCCATCCTTACTTGAAGACATGATGATAGCAAGACTATACTTACCCATCTTCAACTTCTCACTGTCTACAGTGCGACCTGCTACAGGCTCAAATGAGATAGAGAAACGTGTCCATTCGTCTGTTTCCTTTGCATTCTTAAGCTGTGCAAGGAGGACAATACGGTCACTGGTTAATGAATTGGTACCATCAAGATACTCCACTCCGTCGCCTGTTTCAAAGAGTACTGCGTAAATTGCTAAACTATCCTTACGCCCTTTAATATCCTTCTTATCCTTATCTTGGAACTTCTCTCCAGCCTTATATTTATAGTAGCCAATCAACTCCTTAGGCATCTTGTAGAATGGACGACCAAAGTGAGTTGACTTTGCTGGGTTACCCATATCAATTTGGAAATCACCTGTAAAGAGATTACCTGCTGCTATTGGGGCACCGAACATAGCACCAAGGAAACCCGTACTAACAGTTGTCAGCTTCAGACACTTACCCACATAACCATTTTCTGCTTGACTTGTTGGGTATTCAGTTGCCTTACTATCACCCATAAGGAATGACACACCAGAGTTACCACTACCCCACTCTGCAAGATTACCATCAGCAGTCTTGTCAACAAAAGTATGATATTTACTGGTAGAATCAACCTTAAGCGTCTCAAAATGGTAATCAGTTGCAACATCATTACTTACAAATGACACTTTATAAGTCTTCTTCCACTGACCGTCTTGTGAGGTTACTGTATAGCTCTGAGGCTGTGTAAAGTTTAACTTAGTACCACTCTCAGGCTCAATCTTAGCACCTTCAGTGAGCTTAAACATTGGAGCCAAGTTAGTTAAGTCTTCCCAACCATTGACATAGAATAGTACTTCATTATTTGTGATAACAGGCTTACGGACCAGTGTTGTACCGTCAACCATAACATCTGTAATATCTGCTTCCGCATTTAATGCTTCCTCCTTAATACAAGAAGAAAGTAAGAGTCCTGCCATCAAAGCAAGAACCATTGGTCTAAATAACTTCATTAGATTATGCGATTAATTATTAAAAATAGACGAATTATCACTGCAAAGGTACGTAAAAAAAACTGTATAAGAAAGAGATAAAGCTATATGATGATCAAAGTAAGGAACACACACATTAAAATTATATAAAGAATAAAGTCTTTTATGTAATTATATCTCAGCATTAAAGATTATTCTCTCAATAAAATAATGTATCTTTGCAAGCAAATATATCACACTGATAAACATAGAAAAACAAATATGGCAAAAGTATTGGTAACAGGTGCTAACAAAGGCATTGGCTATGGTATCTGTAAGTTTTTAGGCAAGAGTGGCTGGCAGGTAATCGTTGGTGCGCGTAATAGTGAGCGTGCCGAGGAGGCGATGAAGTCATTGAAAGCTGAGGGAGTGGACGTGATTGGATGGCAATACGTCAATCTATCAGACAATGCTTCTTTGGAGCAAACAGCAAAAGAAGTAAAAGAGAAATATCATGACTTGGAACTATTGGTAAACAATGCTGGTATTCCTGGAGATATGGAAGTAGCAAGTTATGAGTCAGAGCTAAAGGATGTAATAGATACCGTACAAGTAAACTATGTCGGAACATTCTGCCTGACAAAGGCACTTACCCCATTACTCTCTGCAAACAAAGGAAGAATTGTGAACATAACCGTACCATCTGAAGTAAGTCCTTACTGGCATCCAATGGCTTACGTAGCCAGTAAAGCAGCACAGAATGCAATGACCAGCATTATGGCTATGGAATTTGAGAAGAACAACATACCTGTTGAAATCTTCAATATCCACCCTGGTGCTACGACAACCGATTTAAATAACCATTATACAGGACCAGGTTCTCACTCGATAGATGTTGTTAGTGAGAAGATTGCAGAGGTTATTAATGATGGGGAAAAGCATCAAGGAGAGTTTGTTGAGCTATATCCTATCGTTGACGAAGGACGATAGTTTAGACTAAAAGAATATCTCTTTATTCTTCCCAAGAAACATTGCAGTTATACTCCTTTATTTCCTACATCGTCGGAACCTCTGTTGCTCCGTGTGAGATTTATATCAAAAAAGGAAAGAAATATATTGACAAAACAACCAAAGAAAAGAGAGGGAAACAGCTTAAAAGCAAGTTATTTTATCACCTTTGTAAGTTATTTGCTATCAAGCAGTTGAAAAGATAGATTTGAAAAGGTACTTTGTAAGGGTCCAAAAGGGCGTTAGTAAGACTTCAAAAGAGCATCTTTTGCCAGTCAAAAGGGCGTTAGTTGCAAGCCGTTTAGTGGTCTTTTAAAAAACGATATGTGAAAAATTCTAACAAAAGGCGACTTCGGTAGTTTGAAGTGATAAGGTTTACTACTTATGTTTAGAGTTTTAAGAAATATCGCATAGAGCGATTCTAAGCTTTCTGCAAGAAACTTAGAATTGCTCTGTATACCTTATTATATAATGGCTTTTTATCACTCTATATTTTAGAAAAACCATTTTTCACCTTCTAATCACTCCTATTTCTATGCCTAATAACTGTATTTATAAACCTATTTCTAATACGATTACCTTCCATTACTTTGCCAAATGAAGGTAACTAAAGTTTGTTTAAATAGTTTTGCATTAAAAGTTTTGAATTACAAAAACTAATTTGTATTTTTACACTCGAAACCTAAACTATCATTGTTTAAATCTATATTTGTTATATATGGCACGAGAAAAACAAATCATCGAGTGTGTCCCTAATTTTAGTGAAGGACGAAACAAAGATGTAATCAAACAGATTACTGATGAAGTGGAACGCGTTAAAGGCGTTAAATTACTGGATGTTGACCCCGGAGAAGCAACCAATCGTACGGTTGTAACCTTTGTTGGCGAACCATCAGTAGTTGTAGAGGCTGCTTTCCGTTGTGTTAAGAAGGCTGCACAACTTATTGACATGCGACAGCATCATGGTGCTCACCCTCGTATGGGTGCTACAGATGTTTGTCCGCTTATCCCTGTTGCTGGTATCACCTTAGAAGAATGTGCAGCATTGGCACGTAAGTTGGCAGAGCGTATTGCTAATGAACTACAGGTTCCTTGCTACTGTTATGAAGCTGCAGCCAAGACTCCAGAACGTAAGAATCTTGCTATTTGCCGTAAGGGAGAGTATGAAGGACTTCCACAGCGTATGTCAGAAGCAGCAGAGGCACCTGATTATGGTGCACGTGAATGGGATGAGCAGTTAGCACGAACAGGCTGTACAGCAGTCGGTGCACGCGACTTCTTGATAGCAACAAACTTCAACCTCAACACAACCTCTACACGTCGTGCCAATGCAATAGCATTTGATGTAAGAGAAAAGGGGCGTCCAATGCGTGAAGGTGGTTCGCCTGTGGGTAAGCCAATGAAGGACGAAAAGGGCGAAATCATCATGCAACCCGGTACGTTGAAAGCAACAAAGGCTATTGGCTGGTTCATTGATGAATATGGAATAGCACAGGTGTCAATGAATATAACTGACATCAATATCACACCTCTCCACATTGCCTTTGATGAGGTTTGTCGCTGTGCACAGAACCGAGGAATACGCGTGACTGGTACTGAAATAGTAGGTCTTATTCCTAAACGAACACTCCTTGAAGCTGGAACTTATTTCCTAAAGAAGCAGCAACGTTCAACAGGTATTCCAGAAGAAGACATCATCAAGATTGCCATTATGTCAATGGGCTTAGACGATTTGAAACCTTTCAACCCACGTGAGAAAGTCATTGAATATTTGTTGGAAGATGCCAATAAGACACCAAAGCTCATTGATTTGACTGTCAAAGAGTTTACTAATGAGACTTCACGTGAATCTCCAGCACCTGGAGGTGGTACTATCTCCGCTTATATGGGAGCTTTAGGTGCTGCTTTAGGTACAATGGTAGCCAACCTCTCCAGTCATAAAGCAGGTTGGGATGCACGCTGGGAAGAGTTCAGTAACTGGGCTGAGAAGGGACAAGCAATACAATCTGAACTAATGATACTCGTTGATGAAGACACAGAAGCTTTTAACCGAATCATGTCTGCCTTTGGACTTCCTAAGGGTACCGATGAGGAAAAGGCTGCACGTTCTCAGGCGATACAAGAAGCAACACTCTTCGCAACAGAAGTTCCTTTGCACACGATGAAGGCTTCATACAAGGTGTTTGAACTTTGCCGTGCAATGGCAGAGGAAGGTAATCCTAACAGTGTTTCAGATGCTGGTGTTGGTGTATTGGCAGCTCGTGCTGCTGTACTCGGCGCAGGTCTGAATGTGAAGATTAATGCTTCTGGCTTGAAAGACAAAGAAAAAGCAGAACATTTAGTTGCCGAGGCAAACAAGTTGATTGCTCAAGCTAATGAAGCTGAGGCAGAGATAATGAAGATAGTTGAGGCTAAACTATAATGTTTTTCTTTATATTATAAGGGTTATATTCCTTATAAACAAGGAAATAAATAACGCTTTAGCTATCCCACAACGAAGTTAATTATATGTCAATAAATTGGGCAAGTATACCTTGCTTGCCCGATTAAAATCTCCATAAGATAATAGATATATAATCGTAGCTAAAGCTGTTATATGCTTTAACTAATACACTTTACGCTGGAAACCTTTTTAAATAACTACAACCCAAATAGATCTACTAAGTAACTATGACAAAAGAAGAATTTATAAAAGATATTCGCACAGGCATAGCCGACACGCTACCTGAGCCACAAGCATACGATCCTTCTATTAATCACGCACCAAAGCGTAAGGATATTCTCACACAAGAAGAGAAGAAACTTGCACTACGCAATGCTCTGCGTTATTTCCCAAAGAAGTTCCATGCAACATTAGCACCAGAGTTTGCGGAGGAGTTACGCCAATATGGTCGTATCTATATGTACCGTTTCCGCCCTACTTATGAGATGTATGCGCGTCCTATCGACGAATATCCTCATAACTCTAAACAGGCAGCAGCTATCATGATGATGATTCAGAACAACCTTGATAAGGCTGTTGCACAGCATCCTCATGAATTGATTACATATGGTGGTAATGGTGCCGTATTCCAGAATTGGGCACAATATCGATTGGTGATGAAGTATTTGAGTGAGATGACCGATGAACAGACATTGGTGATGTATTCTGGTCATCCGCTCGGACTCTTCCCTTCTCATAAGAATGCTCCACGTGTAGTGGTAACGAATGGTATGGTAATACCAAACTATTCTAAGCCAGATGATTGGGAACGAGATAATGCCTTGGGCGTAAGTCAGTATGGACAGATGACCGCAGGTTCCTATATGTATATCGGTCCACAGGGTATCGTTCATGGCACAACCATTACCGTTCTAAATGCTGCACGTAAACGATTGAAGGCTGGAGAGACAAGTATAAAAGGTATGCTCTTCGTTACTTCTGGCTTAGGCGGTATGTCTGGTGCTCAACCAAAGGCTGGTAACATAGCTGGTGTAGTAAGTATTACGGCTGAAATCAACCCACTTGCGGCACAGAAACGTTATGACCAAGGTTGGGTTGACGAACTTCACACCTCACTCGATGAACTTATCCCTGCAGCATTGAAGGCTGTTGAGGAAAAGCGTACAGTCTCTATGGCTTATGTGGGTAATGTTGTTGACCTTTGGGAACGCTTAGCAGCAGAAGATGTACACGTTGACTTAGGAAGTGATCAGACCTCCCTCCACAATCCATGGGCAGGTGGATACTATCCAGTCGGACTTTCTTTGGAAGAATCTAAACGTATGATGGCAGAGGAACCAGCGTTGTTTAAGGAGAAAGTTCAGGAGTCTTTACGCCGTCAGGTGGCAGCTATTAACAAACTGACAGCGAAAGGTATGTACTTCTTCGACTATGGTAATGCTTTCCTTTTAGAGTCAAGTCGTGCGGGAGCGGACATCATGAAGACTGATGGCAAGTTCCGCTATCCTTCTTATGTGCAAGATATTATGGGACCAATGTTCTTCGATTATGGCTTTGGACCATTCCGCTGGGTTTGTTCGTCAGGTGACCCAAAGGACTTAGAAACGTCCGACCGCATTGCAACAGAAGTATTAGAAGAAATACGCAAGACGGCAACTCCAGATATTATCGGTCAACTTGACGATAATATTCATTGGATAAAAGAAGCAGGAAAGAATCACTTGGTTGTTGGTTCTCAGGCTCGTATCCTTTATGCTGACTCGGAAGGACGTACCAAGATAGCCTTAGCTTTCAATGAAGCAATACGTAGGGGAGAAATCTCTCGGCCTATCGTTCTGGGACGTGATCACCATGATGTGTCGGGAACAGACTCTCCTTTCCGTGAGACATCTAATATATATGATGGCTCACAGTTCTGCGCTGACATGGCTGTACAGAATGTTATCGGCGACTCTTTCCGTGGTGCAACATGGGTATCTATCCACAATGGAGGCGGTGTTGGCTGGGGAGAAGTTATCAATGGTGGCTTCGGAATGGTGATTGATGGTAGCGAAGACTCTGACCGTCACATCCGTCAGATGCTCCTTTGGGATGTCAACAATGGTATTGCACGTCGTAGTTGGGCACGCAACACAGGTTCTATTGATGCCATTCGAAGAGAGATGGAACGTACACCAGGACTCTGTGTTACACTCCCTAACATTGTTGATGATGATGTTATAAACACTGCTTTTTAATCATTTAAATCTATTATACTAATCCATAAAACTATGAACAAAATTCATCAGATCAGTGCCGAGCATCTGTCTATTGAGCAGATTGGCGAGATAATCAAGAACGGCACAAAGCTTGAACTTTCTGAAGATGCACGTCAACGTATTATTCGTTGTAGAGAGTATCTCGATAATAAGATTAAAGAATCAGAAACTCCTATCTATGGTGTGACAACAGGCTTCGGCTCTCTCTGTAAGATATCTATCGACAAGGATAGTCTTTCACAGCTGCAGAAAAACCTCGTGATGTCTCATGCTTGTGGTGTGGGAGACCGCGTTCCTAATGAGATTGTAAAGATAATGTTGCTGCTCAAGATTCAGTCGCTCAGTTACGGCTATTCAGCCTGCCAGCTGAAGACCGTCGAGCGACTGATAGACTTCTTCAACAACGATATCTATCCTATTGTATATATGCAAGGTTCGCTGGGCGCATCAGGCGATCTTGTTCCTTTGGCTCACCTTTCTCTCCCACTTATTGGTATGGGTGAGGTGGAATACAAAGGCGTAATCTACTCAGGTGCTGACATCCTTAAGAAGATGAAATGGGAGATTATCGAACTTGTTTCTAAAGAAGGACTTGCCTTACTCAATGGAACTCAGAATATGAATGCCTTCGCTGTATGGGCACTCTTACAAAGTGAACGTTTGAGCGAGTGGGCTGATGTTATCGGTACTATGTCTCTTGAGGCTTACGATGGACGTATTGAACCATTCACGCACGCTGTTCACGCTGTTCGTCATCACAAGGGACAGATTGACACTGCAGCACGTATAAGAGAACTATTAGAAGGCAGTGAGCTTATCAAACAGCCTAAGGTCAACGTACAAGATCCTTATTCTTTCCGCTGTATGCCACAAGTACATGGCGCATCAAAGGACACCATTGCCTATGTTAAGTCTGTCGTAGATATTGAAGTGAATGCTGCAACTGATAACCCAACCGTTTGTCCTGATGAAGATCTTGTTATCTCAGCAGGAAACTTCCACGGAGAACCAATTGCACAACCAATGGACTTCCTTGCTATCGCACTCTGCGAACTAAGCAATATCTCTGAGCGCCGTATCTATAAGCTCGTTTCTGGAACACGTAACCTACCAAGTTTCCTTGTGGCTAAGCCCGGTGTAAACAGTGGTTTTATGATTCCACAATACACAGCAGCATCTATTGTCAGCCAGAGTAAGACTTATTGTACACCTGCATCTGTCGACAGTATTCCATCTTCACAAGGTCAGGAAGACCATGTTAGTATGGGTGCTAATGCGGCAACAAAGCTCTATCAGGTTGTATTGAATACGGAACGTGTACTTGCTATCGAACTCTTTAATGCTGCACAAGCACTTGAGTTCCGTCGTCCGCTGAAGTCTTCTCCAACGATTGAAGCTATCCACAAGGCTTATCGTGAGAACGTTCCTTTCATTGACACAGACGAGTTTATGGCACCTCACATCGCCAAGTCTATTGAATTCTTACGCAAATAAGTAAGTCATAAAGGGGTTGTATCAAGATTGTCTACAATTTTGACATAACCCCTTTCTTATTGAACATCCCATATTCTCACACTTTCATAGATTATAGGAACACTTGAAATGAAAAGATTAATAGTTAAAAACATTGGCTTACTTGCTGGTATAGGGCAAGAGGGAAAGCTATGTCTTAAAGGTAAAGAGATGACAGAACTAAACACGCTGTCCGATGCTTACCTTATTATAGAGGACGGACATTTTGCTGATTACGGTAAGATGAGCAATTGCCCATCTGTTTCTGATAATGAAGAAGTTGTTGATGCCGAAGAGGGAACAATTCTTCCTTCATGGTGCGACTCCCATACTCACATTGTCTATGCAAGTAGTCGAGAGCAAGAGTTTGTTGACAAGATTCGTGGACTCAGCTATGCAGAAATTGCTAAACGTGGTGGTGGTATCCTTAACTCGGCTGACCGCCTTCATGAATTAAGTGAAGATGAACTTTATCAACAAGCTATGAAGCGTGTTGATGAGATTATTAGGAAAGGAACAGGTTGTGTAGAGATAAAAAGTGGTTATGGACTTAACACGGAAGATGAACTAAAGATGCTCCGTGTTATCCGTCGTATCAAAGAGACAACACGGCTGAAAGTCGTTGCAACATTCCTTGGTGCACATGCCGTTTCACGTGAATATAAAGGTAGACAAGATGCCTACGTTGACTTAATCATCAATGAAATGATACCCGTTGTGGGTGATGAGAAATTAGCTGAGTTCATCGATGTGTTCTGCGACACAGGATTCTTTACGCCAGAAGAAACTGCACGGATTCTAAAAGCTGGTGCAGCATATGGTATGCGACCCAAGATACATGCTGACGAGTTAGAATCATCAGGTGGCGTAGAGGTTGGTGTAGAATATAACGCTCTATCAGTTGATCACTTAGAGAGTATGACTGAAGAAGAGATTGAGATTCTAAAGAATAGCGAAACAATGCCGACTGCACTTCCAGGAACCTCCTTCTTCCTTAACCTACCTTTTGCCTTAGGACGAAAGATGATAGATCAAGGATTGCCACTTGCCCTTGCAAGCGATTATAACCCTGGCTCTACCCCATCAGGAGACATGAAGTTTATCGTTTCTCTTGGCTGTATCAAGATGCGCCTAATGCCAGCAGAAGCAATCAACGCCGCAACCTTGAATGGAGCATGTGCAATGGGATTGAGTAAAGAATATGGTTCTATTACACGTGGGAAGGTGGCTAACTTCTTTATTACAGACACAATCCCTTCTATAGAATTTATCCCATACGCTTATACAACACCTATTATAAAACGAGTCTTCCTACAAGGAGAAGAGTATGTAAAAGTAGATTGAAAGGGCTCTTCCATTAAATGCATAGCATTGTTTGTATTGCTTTAATGGAAGAACCAAAGGTATTCATTAAACAAAAAAATAGCTAAGACTGTCTATTTATTCATCCTCCGACACAGAGAACCTTTTCATTTTAACGCATTGAAAGTTGGCAGATAAGATACTGAAAAATCATTACACAATTTCTTATAAAAGCTAAAAAATAAAATGGGAAGACACGTGTAAAAGGCAAGCTCACAACCTACAGTAAATCAATTAGTTATAAAGGTGTACAAGAAAAGGTACTTAATTGGACTTCAAAAGGGCGTTAATAAGACCTCAAAAGAGCATCTTTTGCAAGCCAATTAGGCGTTAATAGCAAGTCGTTTAGTGGTCTTTACAAAATCGATATGTGAAAAAATCGGACATCATTACCTTTATTTAGTAAGACAAGAATGACTTATTTATGTGGGAATGCTTACCATATTGTAACACTTTTGAATCTATCACAAATAAAAAAGTCCATAAACTCTTGAAGAGTCTATGGACTTATGCTTTAATAGCGAGCGAGGGTTATGCCTCTGCTGGTGCCTCCTCTGCAGGAGCCTCAGAAGTAGTATCCTCAGCAGCCTGTGCTGCCTCAGCCTCAGCCTGTGCTACAACGGTAGCAGCCTTCTTGTCTGCAACCTTCTTAGCAATAGCCTCGTTAACCTTCTTCTCAGCCTCGAGGTTCTGAGCAGCAGCAGCCTTCTTCGCGTCGGTTACCTTCTTCTCAACAGCCTCTGTAGCTGCAACCTTAGCCTGCTTCCAAGCATCAAACTTCTGCTGGCATGCAGCCTCGTCGAATGCGCCCTTCTTAACACCACCACGGAGGTGCTTCATCATGTAAACGCCCTCACCCTTAAGGATGTTACGAGCAGTGTCTGTTGGCTGAGCACCTGTCTCAACCCAGTAAAGAGCACGATCAAAATTCAAATCTACTGTGGCTGGATTGGTGTTAGGGTTATAAGTACCAATCTTCTCAGTAAACTTACCATCACGTGGTGCACGAGCGTCAGCGATTACGATGCTGTAGAAAGCATAGTTCTTACGACCACCGCGCTGCAATCTGATTTTTGTTGCCATAATTCTTTAATAAATATTTTAAAGGTTTGAATTTAATACTGTCATCTCGTAACAGCGACTGCAAAATTACTTCTTTTTTTTCTAACAGCCAAATAATCTGATGATTATATTAATACTACAACGATTATTTTTCGTCCCGCTACTGCTTTTCCCATAAAAGCATTTCAAGATATGATAGCTTTCAATACTAAATTATCTTACTGTTATATGGAAACAACCCTGATGTTTCTCATGCTTAATAAAGCATCGCCCTTGTGAGCGTAAGTCGTTAAGCACTTCACTTAAAACCCATTTAAGAGTATCATTTGTCACAGGACGAGTAACTGAAGCATATTTATTGTAAGCAATATCAAAGGTTGTACCATACAGGTGGCAGCTATTCTCTGTTGCATTATGATTATACCGACGAAGTTTCTCAACATCTTCCTTTGTTCTCAAAACGCTTGAAACTAAAAGTTTATTGATAGGCACTCCCTTTGTCTGCAAGCTATCCATAAAGTTACGGGCAATATCTTGAAGTAAGATAGCAGCACGTGGCACAAGGTATGGTATGCTACTATTCAACTTCTTCATATTATAATATGGATTACTACCAACATATACCAATTCGCTCTTACGCTTCTCAGCATCAGCACGATCAGCAACAGGCTTCACACCATAACGCAACGCAGCATCAAGCTGTTGTGGTTGCGAGTCAGGAAAGCTCTCTTCATAATCTCTTACACCAACGATTCGGTTTTTCTTCTGTGACCCATCTGATGTAAAGAAATGAGACATCTTAACATTACTTGGAGTTGATTGAGCTTTAATCTTAGCTGAATCAACTTTTGCCATGACATGCGTGCTATCACTATCACCTTTGGATAATGCTTTCATCCTATCATGAGCGATAGACGGAAATAATAACCTTATGAGGGCTAAAAGAAAAGTTATAGCAATGAAGCCCAATAAAAAACGATTCTTTGTTATCTTCTTTTTTTGTTTCATTGATACAAAGGTAATAAGTTTTTGCTGATTGCGAATTATGAATTAAGAATAATTTGTAAGTATCATTATTTTATAGTAACTTTGCGAACAAATATAAAGTAGAAAAAATTGATAGAGAAGCATATAGTTCTTGAAGATATAGACCCAGTAGTCTTCTATGGGGTTGGCAATGGTCACCTCCAAATGATAAAATCACTCTTCCCTAAGTTGAGAATTGTTGCAAGAGACAATGTTATTCGCATCTTAGGTGATGAGGAAGAGATGGTAAAGATTGAAGAAGACATTGAAACCATGCGTAAGCATGTGGAGCGGTATAACACTATTACAGAAGAGGACATCCTTGATATCGTGAAAGGTCGTAAGACCAAAGCTGATGCGGTAAAGGACGTCCTTGTTTATTCTGTATCGGGCAGACCTATTAAAGGTCGTTCGGAACATCAGCAGCAACTGATTGATGCCTTCGAGAAAAACGATATGATATTTGCAGTTGGACCAGCGGGAACGGGTAAGACCTATCTCAGTATTGCCTTGGCTGTTAAGGCACTCAAAGAGAAAGCTGCAAAGAAGATTATCTTATCACGCCCAGCCGTTGAAGCTGGTGAGAAACTTGGCTTCCTTCCAGGTGACATGAAGGATAAGATTGACCCCTATCTGCAACCACTTTATGATGCTTTAGAGGACATGATTCCAGCTGTAAAGCTACAGGATATGATGGATAAACATATCATTCAGATTGCTCCATTGGCATTCATGCGAGGACGAACACTGAGTGATGCTGTAGTAATCCTTGACGAAGCACAGAATACAACACCAGCACAAATACGTATGTTCTTAACACGTATGGGCTGGAATACAAAGATGGTTATCACGGGTGACTTGACTCAGATTGACCTCCCACATGCAGAGAAGAGTGGATTAAAGGAAGCACTTTCGATTCTAAATGGTGTGGATGGTATCTCGGTCGTCAATCTTGATAAAAAAGACATTGTAAGACACAAATTAGTTACGCGTATCGTGAACGCATACGAAGCACACGATAAGGCTAACAAGAGATAGGACTCTATAAACATAAAAACAATGAAAGCATTAACAAAAACTGAATTCCATTTCGATGGACAGAAGAGTGTGTATCACGGCAAAGTACGTGATGTGTATGACATCAACGACGATCTTATCGTCATGGTAGCTACCGACCGAATCTCAGCATTCGATGTCGTACTGCCTAAAGGAATACCGTTCAAAGGACAGGTTTTGAACCAGATTGCTGCCAAGTTCCTTGACCTGACAACAGACATCTGTCCTAACTGGAAGTTGGCTACTCCTGATCCAATGGTAACCGTTGGTCTGAAGTGTGAGGGCTTTCGTGTTGAAATGATTATCCGTTCAATCCTTACAGGTTCTGCATGGCGTGCCTACAAGGACGGATGTCGCGAGATTTGTGGCGTAAAACTCCCTGATGGTATGCGTGAGAACGAGCGTTTCCCAGAGCCAATCGTAACTCCAACTACTAAGGCTGACGAAGGTCACGACATGAACATCTCTAAGGAAGAGATTATTGAGCAGGGGATTGTTTCTGCAGAAGACTATGCAATCATCGAAGACTGGACACGCAAACTCTTTGCACGTGGTCAGGAGATTGCTGCAAAGCAGGGCTTGATACTCGTTGATACAAAGTATGAGTTCGGAAAGCGTGATGGTCAGTGCTACCTCATTGATGAGATTCACACACCAGACTCAAGCCGCTACTTCTACGCAGAAGGTTACGAGGAGAAACTTGAGAAGGGTGAACCTCAGAAGCAGCTTTCTAAGGAATTCCTTCGTCAGTGGCTTATCGAGCACAACTTTATGAATGAGCCAGGACAGACCATGCCTGAGATTACAGATGAATATGCTGAGACAGTTAGCGACCGTTATATCGAGCTTTACGAGCATATCACAGGCGAGAAGTTTGACAAGGCTGTTGAAGATGGCGATATTGCTGCACGCATCGAGAAGAATGTAAAGCAGTATCTGGCTTCAAGAAAGTAAAATGATAAATACTAATTCATAATTCTAAGTTCTTAAATTTGATTAGAACTATTCAGTGATTAATCTCTAATATGCCCCTATAGCATATCAAAGAATAGTAATCATAATTATGAATTTAGAATTATGAATTATGAATTAAAAGAATTATGTACGAGCAGGAAAAGATTAAGCCCTATGATGGAGAGGGCGAGAAAGGAAAACTAATAGAAGAGATGTTTGATAACATCGCACCAACTTATGACACCCTAAATCATCGTCTTTCTGGAAATATTGATAAGGGGTGGCGTAAGAAAGCTATTCGTCAGTTGCAGCCTTTCCGTCCAAAGCAGATGCTTGACATTGCTACAGGTACTGGCGACTTTGCCATTCTTGCAGCTAAAGAGCTGAAGCCTGAACATCTTATCGGTGCAGATATTTCTGAAGGTATGATGGCTATCGGTCGTGAGAAGGTAAAAGCTGCAGGACTGAGTGATGTCATTTCTTTTCAGAAGGAAGACTGTCTTAACCTTTCTTTTCCCGACAATACGTTTGATGCTGTGACAGCTGCATTCGGTATTCGTAACTTCCAGAACCTTGATAAGGGACTTGCTGAGATTTGCCGTGTACTGAAGAAGGGTGGACACCTGAGCATTGTAGAGCTGACAACACCTGTTAAGTTCCCAATGAAACAACTTTTCCGCATCTATTCTAACACATTCTTGCTGAACTATGCTAAGTTTATCTCAAAAGATAAAAGTGCATACGAATACCTTAACAAGACTGTTGAGGCTTTCCCACAAGGCGAAAAGATGATGGAGATATTCCAAAAAGCAGGCTTTGCGAAAAGTTCTTTCCGCCGATTGACATTCGGTATCTGTACAATGTATTTTGCAGAGAAATAGGATTCTTCTGAGATATTGACTTACAAAACCTAATATGACAGAGAGAAATTATTAGACACATTATCATAATAGTTTTGATTTCATTTTCCTGTCACATTTAACACTTCAAGTTAAACAAGTGTGATACAGAGCATTAAGCAACCGATTTGAATGACAGAAGTGACAGGAAAGTTCGTTTGTAAGTAGAATATCGTTCGATGTAACGAATGGATAAAATAATTTATAGAACAAGGTAAAGATATGGACAAGTACGGACTAATTGGCTACCCATTAGGGCATTCTTTCTCTATTGGCTATTTCAATGAGAAATTCGAGAACGAACACATCAATGCCCAATATATCAACTTTGAAATTCCATCTATAGAGGATTTCAAAGAGGTAATTGATGCTAATCCTCAATTACGTGGACTGAATGTGACCATTCCTTATAAGGAGCAGGTAATTCCTTATCTTGATAGTCTTAGTCCAGAAGCTAAAGCTATTGGTGCTGTAAATGTTATTCGTGTCACCCACAAAGGCAATAAAACTATACTTAAAGGCTTTAATAGCGATGTGATTGGCTTCACACGTAGTATTGAACCTTTACTTGAACGCCACCATAAGAAGGCACTTATCCTCGGAACTGGGGGTGCATCAAAGGCTATCAACTATGGGCTAAAGTCGCTCGGACTGGAAACGAAGTTCGTATCACGTACAAAACGAGCTGAAGTTTTAACCTACGAAGAAATAACTCCTGAGATTATTCGTGAGTATAATGTGATTGTTAATTGTACTCCACTCGGCATGTATCCCAATACGGAAGTATGCCCATCGCTTCCATACGAGGCTATGGACAGCCACACACTACTCTACGACCTACTATATAATCCTGATGAAACCTTATTTATGACAAAAGGGCGTGAGCATGGAGCTATTGTAAAGAATGGTCTTGAAATGCTTCTTCTACAGGCTTTCGCAAGCTGGGAGTTTTGGGAAGGAGAAGAACAGAAATAAAACTGATTCATCCAAAATATATAGTGAGAAACTAAAGCCCTTATATAATAAGGTAAGCCTTATCACTCCAAATTACTGAAGACCCATAAAACTTTCTGAAAGGAGATGAGGAATAAGGAGGAAAGATTAACTTAATCTTTCCTCCTTATTTTATATAGGAAAAACACATCGTCATCTCCCCTACTCATTTGAAAAGAGATTGGTATAAGAGCATTTGTCCTAATTTTTCACTTCCTATTTTTAAGAACATGCTCTTTTAGCTTCTAAAAGACGCCCAATAAGCTTGCAAAAGATGCCCTTTTGAGGTCTTACTAACGCCCTTTTGAAGGCCAATTAAGCACCTTTTACTTTCACGTTTTACAAATATCTGACTCTCTGTCGGTTACGAGCGTATCAAATAGAGGTGTTTTTTTATCATTCAAAGGGGGAAATTAGTAATCTAATGTCAATATTTTTCTCAACAGATACATACTCCCAACCTATTTACTTAAAGATGGATGTGGGCCGTTTTATTCCTACACTACACCCACTTCGTAACCTTAGTTGTAGGCAACTTTAATAGACTTCCCATTGGACAGACAAAGCGACAATAAGGACGTGGTACAAAGAATGACAGCAAGATAAACACAACAGCTATCAGAATAATTACCCAAGCTGCTGATTTGAATATAAAAGCTACAAACAATTCATAATCCATCCACTGTGACCAAACACCTGCAAGCATCAAGATCATCAACACCCAAAACAATAGTTTACGGAAATGTTCAAGATATTGTACAGTCTGTTTGCTCATCTTCAACTTATTATGATTTGTCATTCCCGCCAACTCTTGTACAGAGCCTAACGGACAAACATGTGTACAATAGTAATTCTTCTTACCAAAAAGGGGATAAATGAAGGCTGTTATCAACATAATGATAGGAATCAATGGTATCCATACATTCATACCACCAGACATAAAACCAACAAGAACAGACCATGAAATGAATGTTCCTCCCCATAAGCCTAAAACCACAAAGTTCAATAAGAGCTGGAAGACACGATAACGCTTGTTCTTAACATACAAAGGAATAATAGCTGCCATAAGAACAACAATAAAACCAATTATCGTCTTTGCTCGTAAGTCCAGTCTATCAAAGAATGAAGTCTCTTTCACATTCTTAGCCGCATACTGTAAACCAGCCTTCATATTTCCAATAATAGCATTTGAAGAGTAAGTGGCTCCAGTTACACCATCAACCTTCATAGCCAACGCCTGTTCAGTCGTTTTACCATTCCAACGATTTAACAATTCACTGGCTTCTTGGAAGAATTCGGGGGTCTCAGAATTATGTAATGCCTTTACCTGTTGGACTTTTCCTTTCTTAAGATAAATCTCTAAAGGGACTGCGCCTCCAAAGCCCTTTATATCCTTTGCTAAATAAGTGGTATTGATAACAACCCTACCATCATCTAATGTACGAAGGGTATCTATCTTGGTTTTTGTTTCCTTGTTATCATTACTAAATACACGATTACCCAATAGTTTTCCATCACGTTGTATAGCCGCAACTGCCAAAACCAATATGCAGGCTAATAACAAAAATAATTGTTGAAGTTTCTTCATTAAACTGATACATCTTTTTATTCTGAGAAATGCAAAAATACAAATAAATATCGAAATCAACCTAATGTGGGATACAGATAATTGAACTTTTTTATACTTTAACTTTATTAACATCAAAATATTAGATTTTATTTTGTCTCTTCACGGCTTTTTCCTATATTTGCAATCAGACTTTGCAAATAGGTCTACCTAAGTATATACTTACAAGCTACCAAACGAAGAACCAAACTTATAAACCTAAACAATATGACAAACAAAAGAACATGTCTATATGACAAACACGTAGCATTAGGCGCACTTATTACTCCTTTTGCAGGCTTTGACATGCCCATCCAATATACAGGAATTATTGATGAGCATAACGCAGTAAGAGAACAGTGCGGAGTTTTTGATGTGTCTCACATGGGAGAGGTTATAGTATCAGGTCCCGAAGCAGACAAGTTTATTAACCATATCTTTACAAATGACGTAAACGGACTTGCTGCGGGTAAGGTGCTTTACGGTATGATTTGCTACCCTGATGGTGGAGTTGTAGATGACACATGTATTTGTAAACTTGACGACCACTTGTACCTCATGACAATCAATGCTTCCAACATTGATAAGGACGTAGCATGGATTGAACAGAACGCAGAAGGTTTCGATGTTATTATTGAGAACAAGAGCGAAGCTTATGGTCAGTTAGCAATTCAAGGCCCAAAGGCTGAAAGCATGTTAGAAGATGTGCTCGGTCTTGCTTGCAAAGAATTGAAGTTTTATGAGGTAAAGCGCCTTCAGCAAGATGGTACTGAGGTTATCGTTTCTCGTACAGGATACACTGGAGAAGACGGTTTTGAAGTTTATGGCACACCTGAATATATCGTAAAGATATGGGATAAACTGATTGAAGCTGGCGTAAAACCTTGTGGATTAGGCTGCCGAGACACCTTGCGTTTTGAGGTAGGCATGCCACTCTATGGTAATGAACTTTCTGATAAGATAACCCCTGTCATGGCTGGTTTATCAATGTTCGTGAAGTTTGATAAAGAAGAGTTTATCGGAAAGGAAGCCCTTTTGAAACAAAAGACAGAAGGTGTCAGCCAGCGTCTCCGTGGTATTGAGTTAGACGATAATGCTATTCCTCGTCATGGATACAAGGTTCTGAAAGATGGTGTTGAAGTCGGTGAAGTCACCACGGGCTACCACCTCATCTCTGTTGATAAGAGTTGTGCTGTCGCATTGGTAGATGCTTCCGTTCAGATGGGTGATAGACTTGAGATCCAAATCCGCAAGAAGACTTTCCCAGGCACTGTTGTTAAAAAGAAATTTTATGAGAATCACTATAAGAAATAAAATCTATAAAGCTAATAAACAATCAAAAAAATAATATTATGGCAAAAGTAATTGAAGGACTCTATTATTCAGAGTCACATGAATTCGTGAAAGTAGTTGGCAGTATTGGCTATATTGGTATTACCGATTATGCACAGCACGCTTTAGGTAACATCGTATATGTTGATATGCCAGATGTAGACGATGACATTGAAGTAGATGAAGATTTCGGTGCAATAGAGAGTGTTAAGGCTGCTTCAGACCTCAAATCTCCAGTATCTGGTAAGGTGATCGAAGTTAATGAGGCTTTGGAAGATGAACCAGACTTGCTCAATAAAGATGCATACGAAAACTGGATTATAAAAGTTGAACTTACAGATACTGCAGAGCTGAAGAATCTTATGGATGCTAAAGCTTACGAAGAATTCTGTGCAGAATAAAGTTCTACGAAATAAATATATGGGCGTTTATAAGTGCAAATAGGTGATGATAGAAAAGCCTATCATCGCTTATAAACGCTTATTTATATTTATATCAGTCTACTACTAACCTATTCAATCCTAAACAAATGATTCATAAGTTTTTACCTCACACAGGTGAGGATATACGACAGATGCTTGACCGTATTGGCATAAAGAAGCTTGAAGACCTATATGCTGAAGTACCTGAGAGCATCCGTTTCAAGGGAGATTATGATATTCCTGAGACGATGAGCGAGTTAGAAATACGCGCTTTCTTTGAGAAACTTGGACAAAAGAATGACAAGCTTACTTGCTTCGCAGGTGGAGGTGTATATGACCACTATGCGCCAAGTGTTATTCAGAATCTTCTCAGTCGTTCGGAGTTTCTTACATCATATACCCCCTATCAAGCTGAAATATCACAAGGAACACTCCATTATATCTTTGAGTTCCAAAGTATGATGGCTGAACTTACTGGCATGGATATCGCCAACGCTTCTATGTATGAAGGCACTACAGCAACTGCTGAAGCTATGATGGTGGCTTTTGATAATGCAAAGAAGGCTGACACTGTATTATATTCTGAGACTTTATGCAAGAATATCATTGGCGTATTAAAGACTTACGCACATTTTCATGGCATTAAGCTCAAGGCAATCAAGGCGGTTGATGGAGAGACTTCACACGAAGACTTAAAAAACCAATTACAGGCAGGTGGTGTGGCTGGAGTTATTGTACAACAGCCTAATCGACATGGTATTATTGAAGACTTTACAGGCTTTGCTGATACTTGCCATGAAGAAAAGGCACTGTTCATTATTAACAGTGTTGCAGCTGACCTTGCTTTATTAAAGACACCAGGAGAATGGGGTGCAGACATTGCTATAGGCGATATTCAGAGTCTTGGACTTCCAATGGCATTTGGTGGACCATACGCTGGCTACATGTGTTCAACTGAAAAGCTAATGCGAAAACTCCCAGGTCGTATCGTTGGTAAGACATGCGATAGCCGTGGACAGCGTGTATTCGCACTGACACTACAAGCACGTGAACAGCATATCCGTCGTCAGAAAGCAACTTCAAACATCTGTTCTAACCAGAGTTTGATGGCGCTTTATGCTACAATCTACATGAGTATGATGGGAAAAGAGGGTATAAAAGAGGCTGCTCAGATGGGCTATGATGGTGCACATTACCTTTGCGAGCAACTCCTTAGTACAGGTAAAGTTAAGCTTGTTCACAACAAGCCTTTCTTTAATGAGTTCCTTATTCAAATAAAGGAACGCGATACCTTCTTCGACAAGGCTATCAAACAGGGTATTCTCCCAGGTATCAAGGTTGATGATGACAAACTCCTTATTGCCGTTACAGAGAAACGTACAAAAGAGGAGATTGATACACTCGTCGGATTATTATAGTCACACAAAGTTTTTCTAAATCTACGCAACAATGAATAATAAACTATATGGCAATTTGATATTTGAGTTGTCACATCCAGGAAGACGTGCTTACAGCCTCCCTGAGAATCGTTTTGGCCATCATCCTTTACCCGACTTCTGCAAACGAGAGAAAGATGCAGAGCTACCAGAATGTGATGAGTTGACGGTTGTACGTCATTATACTAATCATAGTGAAAATAACTTTGGCGTTGATAACGGTTTCTATCCTCTGGGTTCTTGTACGATGAAGTACAATCCGGTCATCAACGAAGAGATAGCTTCAATGCCATGCTTTACAGCCCTTCACCCTCACCAACCTATTGAAACAGTCCAAGGTGCATTGGAGGTTGAATACAATATTCAACGTGCTCTTGCTTCTATTACGGGTATGGCAGAAGTCACGCTTAACCCATACGCTGGTGCACATGGCGAGTTAACAGGTTTGATGCTCATAGCATCTTACCATCAACAGCGTGGTGACACAAAGCGAACAAAGGTTATCGTACCTGACTCTGCTCATGGTACTAACCCTGCCTCTGCTGCTGTTTGCGGTTTAGAGATTGTAGAAGTAAAGAGTACAGCTGAGGGACTTGTTGATGTCAACGACTTAAAACCGCTCTTGGGTGATGACATTGCAGGTATGATGATGACCAATCCTAACACCTTAGGTCTCTTTGAGAAAGATATTCCAGAGATTGCTAAGCTCATACATGACTGTGGCGGTCTGCTGTACTATGATGGTGCCAACCTCAATCCACTATTAGGTGCAGCACGTCCTGGAGACATGGGATTCGATGTTATTCACCTCAATCTACACAAGACATTCTCTACACCACATGGTGGAGGCGGTCCTGGTGCTGGTCCTGTCGGTGTCGGTGAGAAACTAATTCCATTCCTACCAAAGCCACATGTAAAGAAGACGAAGGATGGTTTTGTTATTGACAATCCAGATACGACAGGAGAATTCTCATCTGATAATATTCGTATTAGTGGCTACCTCGGCAATTTCCTCGTTATTCTACGTGCCTACACTTATATTCTCACACTTGGCAAGA
The DNA here is from genome assembly GCF_000144405.1 of Prevotella melaninogenica ATCC 25845. Taxonomy (NCBI): domain Bacteria; kingdom Pseudomonadati; phylum Bacteroidota; class Bacteroidia; order Bacteroidales; family Prevotellaceae; genus Prevotella; species Prevotella melaninogenica. The sequence goes on along the minus strand of NC_014371.1, from coordinate 389,605 downwards.
AGCATCTCAAGGAGGTTGGACCATTTGCAACTCTAAATGCGAACTATATCAAGGAATGTCTAAAGGATGATTACGAGCTTCCTATTGACACACTTTGTAAACACGAGTTTGTATTCGATGGCTTGAAAGATAAGAGTACCGGTGTAACAACAATGGATGTTGCCAAACGCCTACTCGATTATGGCTATCATGCTCCAACAATATATTTCCCACTTCTGTTCCATGAGGCTATGATGATTGAACCAACAGAAACAGAAAGTAAGGACACTATTGATGGATTTATAGAGGTGATGCATACCATTGCTAAAGAGGCTCTTGAGAACCCAGAGCTTGTTAAGGGAGCACCATACAACACACCTATTGGACGTGTAGATGATGTTCTTGCAGCTAAGCATCCAATCCTTACTTATCGTCAGCTTGTCAACGACGTAGAGGAGAATGCATAGCGTATCTCCACAGTAACTCTATAAGAGATTGAATATGAAAAAGACAAATCTATTAATAATCGGTTCGGGACCTGGTGGTTACCGAACCGCTTCCTATGCTGCTCAGAATGGTTTGGAAGTGACAATCATTGAGAAAGCACAGCCTGGTGGAACCTGTCTGAATGCTGGTTGTATTCCTACGAAATGCCTTGCACATGATGCTGAGCTACGCCTTACGACTTCTTCTCTTTACGAAACGACTCCCCCACTCGATTTTGCGAAGGTAATGGAGAGGAAAGAAGGAGTTATCAATCAACTTAGAGAGGGCGTAAGCACTTTACTTAGTCAGCCTGGTATAGACTTTATTATAGGTGAGGCTCGTTTTGTTTCTGACCATGTTGTTGAAGTAAATGGCGAACAAATAGAGGCTGAGCATATCATCATTGCGACTGGTTCACGTTCAAAGATGCCACCTTTCATGAGTGAAGAAGACTTCTTGAGCCAGTCTGAAACAGCACAAAACATTGTCACATCCACGGAATTACTTTCTATTGCGAAGGTTCCTCAACGCCTCACAATCATTGGGGCAGGAGTTATCGGAATGGAATTTGCCTCAGCTTTCTCAGCTTTCGGTAGTGAAGTAACAGTTATCGAGTTTATGAAGGAATGCCTCCCTCCTATTGACAGCGATATAGCTAAACGCTTAAGGAAGACATTAGAGAAAAGAGGTGTGACCTTCTACATGCAGAGTGCCGTAAAACAAATCCTATCACCTGCTGAGAGTGGACAAGAGTATACAACCGTTATATTCGATAAAAAGGGTAAAGAAGATAGAATTGATACCGACCTTGTATTGATTGCTACTGGTCGTCAAGCCAACTTCGACAATATCGGTATTGAATCGACTGGTATAGAAGTAAACGCAAAGGGTATTGTCGTCAATGACAATATGGAAACAAATGTGAAGGGTGTATATGCTATCGGTGACGTCAATGCACGCCAAATGTTAGCGCATGCAGCAACCTTCCAAGGCTTCCGTGCTGTCAATCATATTCTTGGAAAGGACGATAACATCCGCCTTGATATCATGCCATCTGCGATTTTTACATATCCAGAAGCAGCCTGCGTAGGTAAGACTGAAGACCAGTGTAAAGCTGAGGAAATCAAGTACTCTACTCGAAAAGGTTTCTATCGTGCCAATGGTAAGGCTTTAAGCATGGAAGAAACTGAAGGTATGATAAAGGTGCTTATAGCTGAAGATGGCTCTATATTAGGTGCACACTGCTATGGTGCTCACTCTGCCGACCTTATTCAAGAAGTTGCAGCTTTAATGAATTATGATGCTAAACTGGATAAGATACGAGACATCATTCATATCCATCCAACGTTAAGTGAAATTCTACAAGATGCTCTTCTCTAAAAATAGGGATATTAGTATCATTCTCTAAAATGACAATAATGAGCCTTTCTTCCCTCATTTTATCAACGTGTCAATATTTAGCACGTATGGTGCGGAGGCTTAGCACATGTCGTGTTGATGCTTAGCACCAATGGTGCGGAGCGATAAACACCTGCAAATATGTATTCATGACGAGGGCAAATTGTTATCAAAAGAAGGTTATAAAACCAATAAACTATTAAAGTTATACACAAAAGAACATTATCATTTCTGCTCCTTTCAACACAAAGAACAAAGGGATTCACCTCCAGAAGTAAATACTTTTAAGTATAAAATGTTTGGAGGATAAAAATCTTTATGCTAACTTTGCACGCAGAAAGGATACAGATTTAGTCGTATCGATTCGATCGGGATAGTCATCAAATAAATTAGAAAACCCGAGATGACTTCTTTTGTTAATGGCGGGCCACATAAATCGCATTTCAGCGACTAAGCCGCAAGGTCAGTGGATTACAAAGACGAGGAGCTCTCTTATCATTGATACTCGGACTTTTCATCACATCGTCGATACGACTTTTCTAATTCCCATTTCTTTAAAGAAGAGGGATTGAGGTGGGGTTTCCAAGTGATTCCCCACCTTTTTCAATTATTCAAACGTATAGTAATTATGTAAAACTTAACCTCCTATAAGTAGCCTGTGAAGTTATAAAAGATTATCTATCAATACTTATACCATCATTTAGGCTTTATTAAAGGGGATAATAAAAGAAATTTAGCAATGTTCTCAGGAATTGTAGAAGAGATGGCAATCCTTAGAGGGATTGAACATGAACAGGAGAATATCCATTTCACTTTTCAATGTTCATTTACAAAGGAATTGAAGATTGACCAAAGTATTGCACACAATGGAGTGTGCCTTACAGTCGTTCGCTTCCAAGACGATACCTATACGGTGACAGCCATGAAGGAAACCCTTGAACGCTCGAACTTAGGCTTACTCAAAGTGGGAGATCGTGTGAATATAGAACGTTCAATGATTATGAACGGTAGATTAGATGGACACATCGTACAAGGTCACGTTGATCAAACAGCTAAGTGTGTTAATATGGAAGATGCAGATGGTAGTACCTATTTCACCTTCGAATATCCGTGCAACCGAGAGATGGCACAACGTGGCTATTTCACTGTTGATAAAGGGTCAGTTACGGTCAATGGTGTCTCACTGACTGTTTGCGAACCAACAGATAACAGCTTTAAGGTAGCCATCATTCCTTACACACGAGAGAATACCAATTTTGCTGACATTCATATTGGCACTATTGTAAACCTCGAGTTTGACATTCTTGGCAAATATATAGCACGCTTAAATAGCTTTACAAAATAGATATTGTAAATATTTATTATCATAGTATCTAACAACCCTAAACAACGTAGGAAATAGAGTAAAGAAAGCTATTTCAGTGTTGTTTAGGGTTGTTTTATTATAAAAATAAGTTAATTAAAAACCTTTTGTATATATATAACAATAGGTTAATGTAAAAAAAACTCACATATTCAATCAATACATTTTATTTTACAAAAAGTTTTATTACCTTTGTTTGCAGATATAGTTGTAAAGACAAATAAAAGTAATAAATGAGGAAACAAACAGACATATTTAAGAGCTTTTGGAACCAAATTATCATTTGGCTTCCGCTTTTCCTCATACCCATTTTGTACGCTCCGCAAGGACATACATCATGGCAAAACGACTTGTCGATATATATCATTCCCCTTTCAATGATGGCAGTTGCATATACCAATTATTTTGTACTTGCCCCCATGTTATTAAAGGGACGGAAGAAAGAGTTTTGGGTAATCAATACACTGCTCATCCTTTTCTTATCTATTGTACAGCACGAATGGTTATACTACATCTCAGGTGAGCAAAACCTGATGACTTATCCATACCAAATCTTTGTAGAAAACAAAGAGAACAAGTACGTATACCCACACATCTTTTTTATTATACGTAATGTCTTTAACCTAAGTATCTGTGCTGGTGTTGCAACATCGATACTAATGGCACAGCGTTGGTCAAAGGCTGAAAAGGAAAAGCGTGAGGCAGAAACAGCAATGACAAAAGCCGAGTTGGTAAACTTACGTCAGCAAGTTAACCCACACTTTTTGCTCAACACAATGAATAATATCTACGCGCTGACAGCTTTCGATACAGAAAAGGCGCAGAAGGCAATTATCGACCTTTCAAAGATGTTACGACATATTCTCTATGACAACCAACAGCCTTACGTCTGCCTGAAGGAAGAAGTAGAGTTCTTACACAATTATGTCGACTTGATGATGATACGCATACCAGAGAATGTTGAAATCAAACGCGAGTGTAACATCCCATCTAATTGTAACATCCATGTTGCGCCAATGATATTTATCTCATTGTTAGAGAATGCCTTTAAACATGGTATTAATCCAGAGCAAAAGAACTTTATTCACATAAAGTTAGATGCAAATAATGAGCAAATAATATTCTCCATACAAAACAGTAATAACCCAAAGGGAGAGGCAGAAAGGAACGGCCATGGCATAGGTCTCAAACAAGTAGAGCGCCGTCTTGAGCTTGCTTACCCTGGTAAGTACAAATGGGAGAAGGGATTTGATAGTAATAGAAATACATATTCATCTAAAATTATCATTTATGACACTAAACTGTATAATCATTGACGACGAACCTTTAGCAGCAGACTTGCTTGCGAGTTATGCTAAGAAAACACTCTTTTTGAACTTAATTGGTGTTTTTAATAGTGCTGTAGAAGGCGTAAAAGCCATCCGTGAGAATAGGGTTGACCTCATATTCTTAGATATACAGATGCCTGAACTTAGTGGACTGGAGTTTGCAAAGATTCTACCAAAGGAAACTAAGATTATTTTCACAACTGCATTCAGCCAATATGCTATCGATGGTTACAAGGCAAATGCAATTGATTATCTTATGAAGCCAATTAGCTATGATGACTTCTTAGCTGGTGCAAACAGGGCTTTAGACTGGTTCCAAAGTACCCGTCAGACAGAGAATGCGTCGAACGACCGCTTTATCTTTGTGAAGAGCGAGTACAAACTGGTTAAAATCATGTTTGATGACATCCTCTATATTGAAGGATTGAAGGATTATGTTAAGATTTATCTTGCTAACGACCATAAGCCAATCATGAGTCTAATGAACATGAAGAAGATTGAGGAGTCACTTCCTAAACCTGAATTCATGCGCATTCATCGTTCCTACATCGTGCACATGAAGAAGATTGATGGCATTGATCGTTTCCGCGTTGTAATCGGAGATTCCATCCTTCCAATCTCAGATAGTTATAAGACAGTTCTTCAAGATTATCTTGATGGACATACATTATAAGCTTGAAAAGATAAAACAAACAAAATAATAAAGACACTAACTTCTGTCTCTTTCAAAAGAAGAAAATAGAAGTTAGTGTCTTTTTTATGCTTTAAACCCATAGATAACTATATGGGTAAGAAAAGTCAAAAAGACGAAATGGATAGTAAAACTTATCCAATTCAAAATTCATATATATATGTTTCTACCTCGCAAACATCAGAACAACGCTACTTACTCGTAGTCAATCCACTGCGTTTCGTGCGCTTAAATGAGCGGTAATCATCAAGTTCAATCTCAACATCTGGCTCTACCAGTTCACCTTCTCTTGGTAACTGGAACTTCATATACTTGATGTTCAATCCACGTTCAATCCATTGATTCTCATAATAAGTATGAATACCAAGAATCTCACGTGTCTTCTCATCCATCTGATTCTCAGCTACCCTACCCTCGCTTAACTCATTACCATAGAGGTCTTCTGTACGGAACAGAACTGGCAATTGGTTCACATTAACCATGTAGGTAGTATATGTAAAGAGGAAGTTTGAATCCGTCTTAAGATGAACAATACCACCATCTATCAAGAAACGACGATAACGATTCATGAAGAAGGTAGAAGTCAGACGCTTATGCACGTTCTTCATCTGAGGGTCCGAGAAGGTAAGCCATATCTCTTGCACCTCATCTTCGCTAAAGAAACGGTCGATAATCTCAATGCTGGTACGCAAGAAAGCTACATTATCCAACCCTTCTTCCAAAGCTTGTTTAGCACCTGTATAGATACGAGCACCCTTGATATCAACGCCAATAAAGTTGATATTAGGGTAAACACGTGCCAAACCAACAGTATATTCACCCTTACCACATCCCAACTCAAGTACAATCGGGTTATCGTTATGGAAATACTGTTCACGCCAATGCCCTCTCATTTCAAATGGAACTTCACTGATAACGCCATAAGGATATTGGAAAACGTTCTTAAACGTTTCCATCTCTGCAAATTTCTTTAACTTACCTTTACTCATGAGTGCAAAGGTACAATAAAATTAAGGAACGAGCCGTAAGGAGCAGTATTTAATTTATTTAGACTGACTGCATAGCCATAAATTCACTTGATTACAAGATATTTTTGTATCTTTGTACTCTAAAAGTGATTTATCATGGCAATAAAAGCTGCATTCTTCGACATAGATGGTACGTTAGTATCCTTTAAGACGCATCAGATTCCAGCATCTACGATAAAGGCTATTGAGCAGGCAAAAGAACAAGGCGTGAAGATTTTCATCTCCACCGGACGCCCTGTAGCCATTATTAATAACATTGATGCCATCCGACATCTTATTGATGGATATATCACCTTTAATGGTGCACGTTCCTTTGTTGGCGAAGAAGATATCACTTTGATGCCTATTCCCGAAACCGAGGTACGAGCAATGATTGAGGATGCTAATCGTCGCGACTATGCTGTTTTGGTATGTGGTCGAGATGTTGTTGCACTTCATAATCATAAACCTATCTTTGACGAAATCTTCGTCCAAGCCTTGGGTGTTAACAATATCGATATCAATAAACCTGTAGAGCCACTGCTTAGCCAATCCGTTCTGCAGCTAACTCCTTTCTTTAGTGAAGAAGATGAGAAGGCCATTTCTCCATCAATGCCACACTGTGTATCAGCACGTTGGCATCCAAGTTTCACCGATATTACTGTACAAGGAGCTGACAAAGGGAACGCATTGAAGCAGATGTCAAAGCACCTTGGTATCGGTTTGGAAGAATGTATTGCCTTCGGTGATGGTGGCAATGACATGACGATTCTCCAAACAGCCGGTATCGGTGTCGCAATGGGAAATGCCTATGAAGGAATAAAAGCTGTAGCTGACTATGTCACAACAAGTGTAGATGAAGACGGTATACGTAATGCCTTCATTCATTTCGGAATTATAAACAACTAAAGATTAAGGGTTATGGCTTCTGAATCTTGATTCATAAGCATATATAACTATACATTAGGAATTAAAGAAAACAATGTCAAACAAGATAGAACGTTCTTCACAAGAAAAACGTACTGCCTTTGTGGTAGTCTTCGCTTTCTGTGTTATGCTTGCTGAAATTGTTGTGGGACTATCTTCCTACTCAATGGCACTCTTTGCAGATGGCGTTCACATGGGTTCACACGTATTGGTTATCGGACTCAATTGGGCAGCCTACGTGTTAGTACGCTACCTACAAAACAAGGGTGCAACCCATTACAATACAGAAAAGATACTAAACTTAGCTGCTTTCACAAGTGGTATATTTCTGATTCTCACAGCTATCTTTATTATCGTAGAAGCAGTAGAACGATTATCTTCACATGGAGAAATCCACAACTATGAATTGGCATTAACAACAGCAGGAATAGGTTTGGTAGCAAACACTATTAGTGCTTCAATCCTTCATGGACATCATGGTACAGCAGACTACAATAGCCATGCAGCCTACCTCCATGTCCTTTCAGATGCTCTAACAGAGATTGGAGCAATCATCGGAATACTCTGTGCCATGTTTTGGAACATTACTTGGATTGACTCAGCTGTAGCTGTTGTCAGCGCATTGGTTGTTCTCCGTTGGGCAAAACGATTATTATGGGATACTGGCAGATCGCTAACAATGTTATAGTTTTGTCTGCCATCGCATATTTCATTCTAAAGTTCAGGGTTAATCATAGCCGATTAATTCTATCTCATCAGCTTAAAATAAGTCTGATGAGTGCATATTAGAAGGAAAGAAAAAACATTACAAAACCCACAAATCAACATCCTATTTTACACGTAAAAACAGCTTCACATCACACCTTTATAATCATTTGACACTCAAAACATTACAAGATAGCCTTTTAAAAGGTGCTTAGTTAGCCTTCCAAAGGGCGTTAATAAGCCTCCAAAAGGGCACCTTTTGCAAGCCAAAAGGGCGTTAATTGCAAGCTATTTGGTGGTCTTTATAAATTGGCTATGTGAATTTATTTTACATTACTAACTATTGTTGTACTATAATAAAGGGCAAAGTTAGAATTCCTCAACTATAAATCAATCTATCAAAAGGGTAAAAACAAAAGAGGGACATAAATTCCCTTCTACCCATAGTTGCATAAAATGCTGGATAAAAGAGGATTTATATCCCCGATATTCTAATAGAATAAAAGATTATTCTGTGTATAAGAATCGCTTGATTGACTTCTTTGGTGTCTTTTCAAACTCCTCTTCTTGAATACGTATCTCAGCAACCTTGCAGTAAGCTGGTACAATTGTATTCAACTGTGTGCGGTTTTCCTCCATAATATTCTTGAGGTCATCCGCATTGAGTCCTAAGTTCTGAGCTTCGTCATAATCAGGATGAACTAAGGCAATAAGCTTTTCACCACTCTGAATAACTAAACATTCACTTACGAGAGGCAGAGAATTAAGTTTATCCTCAATCTCCTCTGGGTAGATATTTTGCCCATTACTTCCAAGAAGCATATTCTTAGAACGTCCCTTAATAAAGACGTTACCATCCTCATCCATCAAACCAAGGTCACCAGTATGGAACCAACCATCCTTGTCAATCGTCTGACCTGTATCTTCTTCATTCTTATAGTAACCAAGAAGAACATTAGGTCCCTTGGTCAAGATTTCACCTGGTACGTTTACTGGATCAGAACTATTGATACGTACTTCCTGGTGTAAAGCTGCCTGACCACAAGAGCCTTGCTTAAAGGTCTTCCAATCACGATAACAGATAATTGGACCACATTCTGTTGCACCATAACCTACAGTATATGGGAACTCTATGCGACGTAAGAAACTCTCGATTTCACCATTGAGAGCTGCTCCACCAATAATAATCTCGTAAAGATTACCACCAAAGGCCTGATATACCTGCTCACGAATCTTTGCACGTACCTTCTTATTAATTACTGGCATATTCAGCAGAAGACGCATACGATTGTTCTGAATCTTTGGGAATACCTTCTTACGAATAATCTTCTCAATTACCAAAGGTACAGCAATCATAATAACAGGCTTTACCTCTTGAAGTGCTTGAGAGATAATAGCAGGAGAAGGGATACGTGTCAAATAGTAAATGTGAACACCTGAGAGGAACTCATAGATAAACTCGAAAGACATTCCATACATGTGAGCCATTGGAAGAATACTGATAACATTATCTCCGGGCTTAATTACATGGCCTAAAACATGCTTAGCAAAATCAGCATTGCTCCATAAAGAACGGTATGGAAGCATTACACCTTTAGAGCGACCTGTGGTTCCACTGGTATAATTTATCAAAGCAAGTTCGTCTGGACTCTGCTCACGATAGTAATGTATATGCTCTGGACGGAAGTACTTAGGGTAACGACGTCCAAACTCCTCATTGAGATGTTCACGTGCATAAGTCAACTTATCCGTACGACTTACTACCAATGAGTAATCTGGAATATAAATAATTCCCTCCAAGTTTGGCATCTTCATGGCGTCAATCTGAGTCACAACGACATCACCTACAAAAAGAAGTTTTGCATCTGAGTGATTGACAATGTTATGAATCTGCTCTGGCATAAACTCATGCAAGATAGGCACAGCTACCGCACCATAAGTGAGTACTGCAAGGAAAGAAGCAGCCCAAGCAGAAGAGTTTCTTCCACAGAGTGCTATCTTATCACCACGTTTTACACCACTTGCCTCAAACATAATGTGCAACTTTTCAATCTTTCTTGCAACATCATGATATTGAAGGGTCTTGCCTTTATAATCTGTTAGAGCATCACGGTCCCAATGTTCGATGATACTCTTCTCTATTAATTCATTAAAACTCGGAATCTTTTCCATTGCACAATATTTCAATCTGTGTGCAAAGATACATATTTATAAGCACATTTCAAAATATTATGTGCGGAAATGTATAAAGATTAGCTTAAATGAGAGCATCAAAGAAATAATTATTATGACACGATATTCAACTTGTTAAAGCCACAAAAAAGCTATATAAAGAAAAAAGACGAATATACTTTGATAGTACATCCGTCTTATATATATATAAGGTGTAGTTATCTCTTAGAAGAAGAGGTAGCGGTTATCAACAACCTTTGCCTTAAGGATTAGATCCTGCATAAAGTTACCAACCAACTGCATATTTGCCTGAGCAGCCTGCTGCATTACCAAAGTCTCATCGTACTTAGAACCTGCACGCATAGACTTCTTTACTACCTGGAACACATAAACACCAGCATTACCCTTTACAGGAGCCTTAGAGAACTTGCCTGCTGCTGTACCTGCAACTGCACCTGAGAGAGCTGGCTCTACAGAACCAGTTGCTTGTACGAATGCTGGAGCTGCAAATGTAATCTGATTAACAGAAGAAACCTTAGCCCCCTTAGCCTGAGCTGCTGCAATAGAGTTTACACCCTTGAGCTTAGCCATGAGTTTCTCAGCCTTCTTATCTTTAATAACCTCACGTTTGAGGATTTCCTTTACCTGTGCATCATCCCATGAACGATAGCCCTGTGGATGAACAGCAGTCAAAGCGATAACCAAGAGGTGATCATTATTACCACACTCATAGAGAGGTGACACCTCACCCTGCTTAGCCTCGAAGAGCCACTTCAGCGCGTCATGTGTACCAGGAATACCACCAACATAGTGCTCAGCCGTAGAGATGTCATTGAGTGACTGAACCTGATAACCAGACTTAGGAGCATTCTTCTCAAGGTCAGCTACAGTAGAACTCTTAGCAACAAACTCAGAGAACTTATTGTAAGCATTGCTGCGTGTAGCCTTAGAGAAGTCTACGACCTTCTTAATAACAGCAGCAGTTGTCTTTGTTGTAAAGGCCTTCTTATCAAGTACCTGAAGGATAATGTTACCCTGCGTAAGAGCAAGATTCTGTGTTGCATTCACCTCACCATTGAGCAGAGCATTTATAAATGTACGGTTGTCTTGATTCATACTTGGAGCCATCTCGTACTGCTGACCAGTAAACCATACCTTCTCACCAGTCTGACCATAACGCTTTGCAAGTGCATCAAAATCAGCACCACCAGCCAATGCCTTCTGGATTGAGTCTGCCTTAGCACGTGCCTCATCAGGAGTTGCAGCTGCAATATTAATCTGACGGAACTGGATTGAGTCTGCCAACTGTGCCTTAGAAAGTACACGGATAATATTCAAAGTATTGTCCTGAGCGTTTTCAACAACACCAGTTGTACCTACAGAAAGTGAATCAATCTTTGATGCAATGTCAGGATACTGCTGATAAGCCTTGTTACTTACAGGAAGACCAAGATAAGGAATCTCAGAACCACTCTTGCTAACAACAGCAGCAGGATCTGCTGCAGAAGCGAGTTGCTTCTGGAAGTCGTTCATCTCCTTAACAACCTGACTGCGGTCTGCAGCACTTGCCTTAATCTGGAAGTCAACAAACTTGATATCACGTGTCTCAACATTCTGGCGGAAAGCTGGCTTCAACTCTGCATACTTAGCCTTGAGGTCATCGTCTGTCACCTTAACATCAGCATCCTTTACAGTGCTGTAAGCCAAAGAAGCAAGTTGAATCTGACTTTCCTCGTTATTATCCTTGAAAGCCATCTTAGCCTCAGCCTTGTTTGAGAGAACACAACTTGCGAGCAGTGCCTGATACTTCTGACCGAGCAACTGAGCACGAAGATTCTTCTCTACAAAGAGCCAATAGTCATAGATAGGCTGCATCTGCTCTACCTGTGGAGACTTTGCAGCCTTAGCCTTGTTATAGCTATCAAAGAACTGCTTTAGAGCATTTACATCAAAACGACCAGTCTGCTGGTTCACGAATGGAGTCTGAACCAACATTGGATTAGTACCCTCATTCAATACGTTCTGAATCTCTTTCTCTGTTACAGTAAGACCAACCTTCTCTGCGTCAGCCTCGATAACACGATTGCTTACAAGCTGCTGCCAAACTTGGTCCTCTACTTGTTTAAGTTCCTGATCGGTGAGATTATCACGCTGCATAGTAAACTTAATTGCAGACTGATACTCATCAATCAACTTCTGATAATCCTGGACACTAATCTTTTTGCCCAAGATTTCTCCAATCTGCTGACGCGCTTCGCCCTTGATTCCATCACACGAGCGAGCTGCATCTCCAGCTAAGAATGCAAACAAGGCAAGACCGATAGCGCCTACCAGTATGCCGCCTTTGCTTCTAATTTTTCCTAATGCTGCCATTTTAGATTTATTATTTGATTTTAATTATTCTATTCAATATGACAAATTGCCCACAAAAATACAAAAAAAAGGGCAAGTACCATAATTTTTCATTCAGAAATTACTCTGTACCATTGACTTTTAGCCGTACGAGTTCTATTTTTGTCATGGTATTCTTGATTATCTTAAACTCGTATTGCCCAACTGTAATGATTTCGTTTAGTTTTGGAAAACTCTGATAGACGTGTAACAATAAGCCTCCGACTGTCATATAATCATCATTCTCTGGCAAATCAAGATTGAACATTTCGTTCACTTTATCAATTTCCAAACGTGCCGAAAGGACATACTCGTTATCATTTATCTGCTTTGCAATATACTTTGTATTGTCATGCTCGTCCTCAATGTCGCCGAAGATTTCCTCTACGATATCTTCCAATGAAACAATACCGCTGGTACCGCCAAACTCGTCCACAACCACTCCCAAGCTTTTCTTTTGGAGAAGGAAAACCTGCATAAGTTTATGTGCAGCCATCGTTTCTGGCACAAACGGCATTTGTCGGATATGGTCTTTCCAGTTCTTTGGAGAACGGAACATCTCTGAAGAGTGAATATAACCCTTTATATGATCGATATCCCCTTCATAAACAACTATCTTAGAGTTACCACTTTCTATGAACATTTGCTGTAGTTCTTCGAGCGAGCAATTCTCTTCAACAGCCTTAATCTCAGTACGTGGCACCATGCAATCACGCACTTTCGTATCTTGAAATTCCAAGGCATTTTGGAATATCTTTACCTCGTCTTCTATCTCATCTTCGTTCTTAGCATTCTCAATAGTACTCTGTACGAGGTGGTCAAGATCTACTCTCGTAAACGTACCATCAGACTCTTTCTCATCCATCTTTACACCAACAAGACGCAAAAGGACTCGCGCAAGAAAGGTTGCAAAGCGACTAATAGGCCAAAGAATAATAAAAAAGACATATGCCAATGGGGCAAAAAAGGTAAGTAAGCGGTTAGGATTGCTCTTAAACAAGGTCTTAGGTAAGAACTCTCCTGTAAAAAGAATGACGAGTGTTGATGCTAAAGTATCTAATATCACACGCGTTGCTGAATCAAACGATGCAAACAGTGTCGTATCAAATATCTGAGCAAAGAAGATACCATACATAACAAGAACAATGTTGTTACCTACAAGCATCGTAGATACAAAACCATTCGGATTATTATAATAAATGGTTAGACACTTTTGTGCAATACCATTCTTCTCCTTATCCATCTCCGCAAGAAGACGATTACTTGCAACAAAGGCAATCTCCATTCCTGAAAAGAATGCAGAGAGTACCATTGTTATTATAATTCCTATAATTAAATTTATATCCAATTTCTTATTACTATTTAGTGCGACTTGGTAAACATTTCCCGTACATGTTAGCCATAAGTCTCTTCTTATATACGACAGTTATGAACCTATTTTCTCATCTTCTATGATTGTGTTGATGCTCCACACATGTCGTGCGAAGGCTTAGCACCAATGGTGCGGAGCACTAATTGCAATGCAATAGATTAATGAAAGGAAAACAACTTGTTGCAAGTAAGGATTGTAAGGATAAACTTACTAACGCTTAAAACAACACGAAACTATCTATTTAAGAGAGATTATACATGGTAGGGAAGAATATTTAAGTTTTATCAAACTACAATTATTACTTTTGTTTAACTACAGGACCTTTCATGCTGTCAACACGTGTGGTATCAATAGGCGTAAAGGGAGGAGAGCCAGCAGGCGACATAAACTCATTATTAGAGAAGATGCCCCACCCCTTTGTCTGTCGTATCTCGTAATTTGTCATCTGCTCATCGCTATGGAACCAGTTTCCTTGCAATTCCTTATCAGGTGTCTTGAGGTGTGAATAAGAATATGACCACATCTCATGGTTACGCTCATCCCAATAGAGTTCATTGCTATAGAAATTAAGACCTTGCGCTGTAAGGATTCTTACACGCCCTCTTAGTTCCCAACGACGGTCCTTATCAAAGTAAACAGCAGAGTCACATTGAATATAACCCACTACATGTTTCTTCAAATCAAACTGAGTAAGTAGAATTCCTTTATTGAAAGTCCAACGTGAAGGTCTTCTATTCTCATTAATTTCCCAACGCTCAGTAACAATACGATATTTGATAACGCCTGAATCTGAGATAAGTGTATTGACACCATATGTTGTCATAACCGGCACAGAGTCACGGTCATGAATAGCAGGAGCGGTATGCTCACGTTCCTCCGAACAGGAAACCATAGCATAGCTCGCTGTAAATAATACTAATCCAATAAAAAATGAATAAAGGCTTGAACGCATATTATTCAACCTTGAACTTAGCAAACCAGCGCTCATTAAATGTGAAACCAACGTTGATACGGAACATATTTTCCTTAATCATTCCCGTAACACTCTGGTTCACCCACTCTGCACTGATATTCAACATACTGCGATTATTGTAAGCATTGAGGATTGGAATACCAACTCCAAGGCTTGCAGAAAGCTCGCGTGGACCGTCTACACCATTAATCTTTAGATAAGGACTGGCATAGCTAAAACCTGCTCGATAGTGCATACGACTAAAGAAACCACGATAGCGTTCGCCCTTGCAGTAGTCACCACCTAATGTGAACTTATGACGATCATTGAATTGTCCATCAACGAGATTATAGCTTGTTGTACCATTGACTGTGGTTAATTGTGGGTACTTTAGCTTAGCCCACTTCTGCAACTGATAGTCAACACCGAACTTCAGACGGTTATTATGATTCCACATCAAACCAACTCCGAAAGTATGAGGCAGTTCAAGAGAGTTTGATACAACATAACGAGTTGTATCAGAAATGCTTGTTTGTGAATTTGTTGAAATCAAATTACACTCAGCCTCTGTCCCTAAATTATGTCCAAGAGAGTAAGTAAGACCCAAGGTCAGCTCATTCTTCTTATCTACAGCATAAGTATATTGTGCACCGAAGTCAACCTTGTAGCTTTTTACCTGTGCAGAGTAATTCTTTGACAATGTATTAACATAACTGTCACTATAGGTATTTGTCGAATTACGATTCAATGTTCCCCACAAGTAACCAATATTCGCACCAAATGAGAAACCCTTAAAAGGCTCCCAACCAGCACCTAAATAAACAAGATGTAAACCACCACTACCATTATAAGCATTGGAATACGTAGCATTTACAGAAGATGTACTTGGGAAAGCATTGACATTTTGAGTGTTACTAAAGTTGTAACCTACATTTGTATAAGGTAAAAGACCAAAGCTAACACCCACATGCTTAAAAGCTCTGAATGACGCAACAACGTATTCAATATCAGCATTCTTAGCATTTACCTTGTTACCATTTTCCTCAAAATTAGTCAACTGAAGGCTAACACCTGCATCAAATATGAATGAAAGAGAGTCAACAGAAGCGTATGAAGCAGGGTTCGCATAGTTCACCTGATTACGCTCATGAAATCCGTATGCCAATCCGTTCATACCACGATTAAAACTTGTTGCCTGAGATGCCAAAGCACCTAATCCATACTGACTATATGGAGAGTTAGTTCCGCTTTGAGCTGACACCTGTACTGCAAGACCTGCAAGGAACGCTGCTGCAATTATCTTTTTCATTCGCTTTCTTTTTCTTATTCTGACGATATGTCTAAACAATATATTGGCGCAAAGTTATTAAAAAAAATCTATATTGCAGAAAAACAATAGAGGATTTTGATTTTTAATAAGCTTTCTTTGTGCTCTCATGCTTTTTTTACTACCTTTGCGGAGAAAATGAAAAAGGGATTATTATATATTGTACTGACTTTCATCCTGTCTGTTGTTAACGCTACAGCGGGGGCTCAGTCTATGACTAATCCTGATCGTATTCAAATATCCCTTTTGACTTGTTCACCCGGTAAAGAAGTTTGGGCACAATATGGTCATACCGCTATTCGATATTACGACAAAGAAAGCGGAGAAGACCTTGCCATCAACTATGGTATTTTCTCCCTCAACCAAACATACTTTATCCCTCGTTTTGTTCTTGGTATGACAGACTATCGCATGGGAGTTCAACCTATGGATATGTTCCTTGCTCAATATAGTTATGAAGGGCGAGGAGTTGTCGAACAGGTTCTTAATTTATCAGCTGAAGATAAAGAGGTTATCTATAAAGCTTTGCAGGAGAATATGAAGCCTGAAAATGTAGTTTATCGCTACAACTACTTCTTTGACAACTGTACCACAAGGGCACGTGATATGCTCGTCAATCACCTCCATGGAAAGGTTGTTTATCCACCAGCAGAAGAAGATGCAACGTTCCGTTCTATGATACATAAATGGAACAATAAATATGAATGGTCACAATTCGGAGAAGACCTCCTACTCGGTGTGAATGCTGATCGTAAGACAACAAAGTCTGAACAGCAGTTTCTTCCTGAGAACTTAAGGAGTGACTTTGACAAAGCAAGATACAACGGAAAGCCTTTAGTAAAGGAGACTAACATACTATTAGATGCTGAAACAGAAGTGGCAGAACCAGCTTTTCCACTTTCTCCGCTATCTATAGCACTCATATTTGCAGTTATCAGTCTTGTAATGATGCTCTTTAGCTATCGTAGACAGCAGGTTTATTGGGCGTGGGACTTAGCTTTAATGCTTACATCGGGGCTCATGGGAATTATCTTCTTCGTTATGATTTTCTCACAACATCCATGTGTTAGCCTGAATTTCATCCTATTATTCTTTAATCCTTTACCATTGTTCTTCCTTTATAGTACAATTAAAAAGAAGAAGGTAATATGGTGGAAAATATGGGGAGTCTTTATCATTTTAGGACTTTTCGGAAGTTTATTCCAAGAAATACCACTGCCAATATTAATTGTGGCATCATTCTTGCTATTACATTGTATAGTACATTTGCGGATTAATAAAGCGGTTGCACCAACCGTGAGTAGTTCAAAGAAATAAAAGATAATGAATAAATACATCACCGCTTTACTTGTCGTACTTGCGGCAACAGGAGTCGAAGCGCAGAGCTATCAGTCTGCGCTAAAGATTGCGTTGGGTGATGTCAACATCGAAGATCTTTGCCATAAGCAAGCGTTTAAGGGTGTTGAACAGGAGATTCTGTCAGTTCTTGAGGCCTTTAAGCAGATTAAAGAAGACGAAGAAACAGAGCCTGCACAAAGCAAAGCAGTCTTTGTGACAGACTTATACGACAATTATTCCATTGCTTTAACATCTCAATCAAATAATAATCAGGAATCACAACTATTCCTTCCTAATCCTTCCTTAAGGACTGGAATCAAGATTCGTGCCCCCAGTTTACTTCCTTTAGCGTAATAAACAATATTACAAAACATAGATATATAGAAGTAAACAAAGAGGGAAAACCTCTAATATAAATAACAAACTCAATTAGAATAAATGAATTTCAATAAGATATTAAAGGCACTTTTCGGAGATAAGTCAACACGTGATATGAAGCTTATACAGCCATACGTAGATAAGGTAAAGGCTACATATCCAGAGATTAAAGCACTCAGCAATGACGAATTGCGTGCAAAGACAAAGGAAATCCAGAAGTATGTCCAGGATGCAGGTAAGGAACAACGTGAGAAGATAACCGAACTTCGTACAACAATTGAAGCTACACCGATTGAAGATCGTGAAGCTATTTTCAATCAAATAGATAAACTTGAGAAAGAAGCTCTTGACAACTATGAGAAGGCTCTCGATGAGGTTATGCCAGTAGCATTCTCTATTGTTAAAGATACAGCACGTCGTTTCTCTGAGAATGAGGAAACTATCGTAACAGCAACCGACTTCGATCGTGAGTTGGCTGCAGACCCCTCAAAGGACTTTATCACTATTGATGGCGACAAGGCTATCTACCATAATCACTGGACAGCAGGTGGTAATGACCTCAAGTGGGAAATGGTTCACTATGACGTACAGGTATTCGGTGGTACAGTTCTTCATCAAGGTAAGATTGCCGAGATGGCTACTGGTGAAGGTAAAACCCTTGTTGCTACCCTTCCAGTATTCCTTAATGCCCTCACTGGTAATGGTGTTCACGTCGTAACTGTCAACGACTATCTTGCAAAGCGTGACTCTGAATGGATGGGGCCTCTCTATATGTTCAACGGTCTTTCAGTTGATTGTATTGACAAACACCAACCAAACTCTCCTTCACGTCGTAAGGCTTATCAAGCAGATATCACCTTCGGTACCAATAACGAGTTTGGTTTCGACTATCTGCGAGACAATATGGCAGTATCACCAGCCGACCTCGTACAACGTCAGCACAACTATGCTATTGTCGATGAGGTTGACTCTGTGTTAATTGACGATGCTCGTACACCTCTTATTATTAGTGGTCCAGTACCAAAGGGTGACGTACAGATGTTTGAAGAATTCCAGCCATTGGTACAGAGCCTTTATGAGGTTCAGCGCAAGCAGGCTACAGAACTTCTTTCAGAAGCTCGCCACAAGTTAGCTGAGGCACAGAAGAATGCAAACAATAAAGAGGTTTTCCAGAAGCTCCAAGAGGAAGGATTCCTTGCCCTCTATCGTTCATTTAAGGCACTGCCTAAGAACAAAGCCCTCATTAAATACCTCTCTGAGGAAGGTATCAAGGCTGGTATGCTGAAGACAGAGGAGTATTACATGGCCAATAACAACCGTGAGATGCCAAAGGCTATCGAACCTCTCTACTTTGTGACAGACGAGAAGTTGAATTCATGCGACCTCACAGATAAGGGTACAGCATGGTTAGCTGCACAAGTAAAAGATGACCAGTTGTTCGTATTACCTGATATTACCACAGAGCTTTCTGCGCTTGAGAAGCAGAAGGATGATAAGATTATTGATGAGCAGACATATATCGACCAGAAAGATGCGTTGATGGCTCACTATGGTGTTCAGAGTGAACGTGTACACACATTGCAACAGCTCTTGAAGGCATACACCATGTTTAACAAGGACGATGAGTATGTTGTCTTGAATGGTGAGGTTAAGATTGTCGACGAGCAGACAGGTCGTATCATGGAAGGTCGTCGTTGGAGCGATGGCTTGCATCAGGCTGTTGAGGCAAAGGAACATGTAAAGGTAGAGGCAGCGACACAGACTTTCGCAACGATTACTTTACAGAACTACTTCCGTATGTACCACAAACTTGCAGGTATGACGGGTACAGCTTCTACTGAGGCTGGTGAGTTCTGGGACATCTATAAACTCGATGTTGTTGAGATTCCAACCAACCGTCCAATCCAACGTAAGGATATGGAAGACCGCGTTTATAAGACAGCACGTGAGAAGTATGCAGCTGTTATCGACGAGGTTGAGGCAATGAGAAATCAAGGTCGTCCTTGTCTTGTTGGTACAACATCTGTCGAAATCAGTGAGCTTTTGAGTAAGATGCTTAACATGCGTAAGATTCCACACCAGGTTTTGAATGCTAAGCAGCACTTGAAGGAGGCTCAGATTGTTGCCGAGGCAGGTCGTTCTGTAGATGGTCTTGGTGCAGTAACAATCGCTACCAACATGGCAGGTCGTGGTACCGACATCAAGCTTTCTCAGGAAGTGAAGGATGCTGGTGGTTTGGCAATCATCGGTACAGAGCGTCACGAGAGCCGTCGCGTAGACCGTCAGCTTCGTGGTCGTGCTGGTCGTCAAGGTGACCCAGGTTCATCAGTATTCTATGTATCACTTGAAGACAAGTTGATGCGTCTCTTCGGTTCAGAGCGTATTGCTAAGGTAATGGATAGACTCGGCTTTGAAGAGGGTGAGCGTATTGAGAGTTCAATGATTTCAAATAGTATTGAACGCGCCCAGAAGAAGGTTGAGGAAAACAACTTCGGCATCCGTAAACGTTTGTTGGAATATGATGATGTCATGAATAAGCAGCGTACAGTTATCTATGAGAAGCGTCGTCACGCTTTGATGGGTGAGCGTATCGGCATGGATATCTCTAACATTATTTGGGACCGTTGTGTAAATATCATTGAGAACAATGACTATGAGGGTTGCAAGGAACAATTCTTGAAGATTCTTGCAATGGAATGTCCATTCACGGAGGAAGAGTTCAATGGTGGTAACACTTCTGAACTTTCTGAGCGCAGTTTCCAGGCTGCAATGGAAACTTTCTCACGCAAAACAGAGCGTATCCAGACTGTTGCATGGCCTATCATCAAGCAGGTATATGAGAATCAAGGCGCAATGTATGAGCGTATCATGGTTCCAATTACAGATGGTAAGCGCGTTTACAACATACCATGCGACTTGAAGGAAGCTTATGAGAGCGAGGCTAAGTCTGTTGTTAAGCAGTTTGAGAAGGTTATTCTTCTCCATATCATTGATGATGATTGGAAAGAGAATCTCCGTCAGTTAGACGACCTTCGTCACTCTGTACAGAATGCTTCTTACGAGCAGAAAGACCCATTGCTCATCTTCAAGTTGGAGAGTGTGAAGTTGTGGGACAACATGATTGACGATATGAACAATCGTACTGCAAGTGTACTCATGCGTGGTCAGATTCCAGAGATGCAGCCAGCTGAGGACATTCAGGAGGCTGCGCCAGAGGAGCATAGCCAGCAGTACAGAGAGGAGAAGGTGGAACTAAATGACCCTAACCAGGTTGCTGCAGCACAGCATGACACCCGCGAAGGCGCACAGGAAGTAAACCACACTCCATATCGTGCAGACAAGATGCCACGTCCAAACGACCCATGTCCATGTGGTAGTGGTAAGAAATTTAAGAATTGTCATGGTCGCGATATCCGTTAATAACCTTATAAAGAAATTCGGGGATAAGACAGCTGTGTCTATCCCCGAATTTTGTTTTCCCTCCAACGAGATTATTGGTCTTGTTGGGAATAATGGCGCTGGTAAGACAACTCTCTTCCGTCTGATTCTTAATCTAATCAAAGCCGACAGTGGTATCGTAAACTTCTGTCTTACTGATGAAAACAGTCAACAGGATAAAGCAAATCTTAACAGCAATATGACTTTAGTTTCTCATCTTGAAGACGCATGGAAAAGTTATATAGCTGCTTATCTTGATGAGAGTTTTTTAATAGAGTTCCTTACGCCAAAGGAGTTCTTTACCTTTATTGCGAAAGTCAATAACATTGAAGAACTGGAGATGGAAGAAAGACTTAACAACTTACAATCCTTCCTTGGCGATGAGGTTCTTGGCAGAAAAGTATATATCCGTGAACTATCTGCAGGAAACAAACAGAAGGTTGGCATAGTTGCTGCCCTACTCTCTTGTCCAAAGTTCGTTATCCTTGATGAGCCTTTCAACTTCCTCGACCCAAGTAGTCAGAATCATCTTAAAAAACTTTTGATAGAGTATAAAACGAAACATAAGGCTTCTATTCTCATATCAAGTCACAATCTACACCATACAACAGATATCAGTAATAGAATTGTATTGATGGAGAAAGGTGAGATTATAAAGAATATTGATGACATAACAGAGGAGTCGATAAAGGAGTTAGAGAACTACTTCTTGTAGAGACATAAAACAATATTAGAAACGAATAAGGTCTGAATGTGCGAAACATTCAGACCTTATTCGTTTGTAAGCAACAACAAAAACGAACTTTTCTTGTCCTTATCTATTAGTGTACGACTGCTCCGCACATGTGGTGTTGCAGCCCCGCACATATGGTGCTAATGGTCAACACCATTTGTGCGAAGACCTCCTTAACTCTAAATAAACATATGAGTACAACACACATGTACACCTTAAGCATAAGAATGCATACCACCAAGGATATAGTTGACACCAAAGTAGGTCATAAGTATACTAAAGAATGACAGTAACATAAAGAGATGATAATTCTTTGGTTTACCTAATGCTGAAAAAGAATTGGTATGCAAGGGGATAGCATAAATCATGAAGGTAATCAAAGCCCACGTTTCTTTTGGGTCCCATCCCCAATAGCTTCCCCAACTAATATTAGCCCATATAGCTCCAATAAATATTCCTAATCCCAATGTTGTTATGGCTGGATAGAGGAAAATCTGTGAAAGAACGGTCAACTGGCGATTAGCAGCCATAATGCTTTCTCGTTTACTATTACAAGTAAGAAAATAGGCTATCGCACTAATAAACGTAAGAGAGAGAAGTGCGTAAGAAATCATGATGATACTTACATGAATGCTTAATAGTGGACTATTCAGCACAGGCATACGCGGCGTAATACTTGGATCCATCTCGCCAAGATGACTTACAAGAAGCATAAAACCACTCATGAGTAATCCGAAAGTTGTCATAAGTTGTAGCTTCCTTGTCGTCAAAACAGATACAAGCATGATGAGCCAAGATAACAGTAACATCGTCTCATAGCCGTTAGCAAGTGGGATCGTACCATTAATAACCCATCTCAGAGCTAACGTAAAGGTAAGAACGCACCATGAGAGAGACATTAACCAGGTAAAAAATCTATATCTTTTCTTATGTGCAAGAAATAAGACTGAGAGTAAACCTGCTGTCAAATTAAAAATGAAAAGTATAGTTGCAAATGGGAAATGATTGTAGATTCCCTCTGCTTTAATCACTGTATCAGATGGAATAGTATTGCCACCATATCTATATTGGTACTTTCTTAATTTTAAGATAAGCTCGTTCAGCATATCTATTTTCCCCTGTCTGGCAA
The DNA here is from genome assembly GCF_000144405.1 of Prevotella melaninogenica ATCC 25845. Lineage (NCBI taxonomy): Bacteria > Pseudomonadati > Bacteroidota > Bacteroidia > Bacteroidales > Prevotellaceae > Prevotella > Prevotella melaninogenica. The sequence goes on along the minus strand of NC_014371.1, from coordinate 366,491 downwards.
GCTGCCCCGCTAAAGGAAGAATAGATCGAATATACTGTTGCTGTTCCTTTGGCATATCTTTCGGATATCTATCAGTAGGTGTAAACCAGTCAACAGTATTACTTTTAGACATATAAGGGAAGATTCTGAGGGGTTTACCTTGTGTTAATTCCATCAACAGCATCATCTTATCGTCTGTATCAAGCAACTGCTTTGATACATTGTCATTCTCCTGCTTATGTGCATCTTGTAGGTAAGGTCCTAAGATATAACCTTGTTGTCCAAACAAACTCATAGGAGAAATATATTCATTTAAGTTCAGTTTATTACGCAGTTCAGCTCCCTTTAGTCTTAAGATAGGCTCCTTCATCCATTCTTGTCCCCAGAACATAAAGCCCGTTAAAACCTGAGTAGGAGTAAAGTCTTTGTAACTTTTCTTACCATAAAGTTTTTTGGTAAAGTCGATAGCATATGTCTCTATAGGACAAATTCGTCCATTATATACAATCAATATCTTTCCAAACTCGTCAGCAGTCTGACGTGGTAATGCAGGCTGTGCACTTGTATTCAAACAGCCCATCACCAACATGATGCCAGCTATTGCTTCCTTACGGAGCAAACGTCGGAAGTTTCCCTTAGGGTCAATAAGCATCGCAATAAGTCCGAAAAACAGAAGAGCATAACCTAAATAAGTAACAGGAATTCCATACGGGTCGGAATTAACAGAGAGATAACTACCCTTCATGTCTTCATCATAGCTACTTTGATAAAGGCGTGTGCCATATCCAGAGTAGATATTATTCATTGAAATCTGATACTGTTCATGCTTATCTCCTTGGATAAGTGTAACAATTGACGCATAATCCATTGCAGCCATATTGCCAGCATGGTAAGATACAGTAAACTTGTTCAGTTGAATACTGAATGGTAGTTTAGCCTCGTTTCCATCCTTGGTAATATACGTATCTATCGCTTTCCCTTGTCGAAGATGTACCACACCTTTATTAGAGGTGAGATGAGTTAGCAATGCACCAAGGAGAATTACAACAAAAGACAAATGTAATGTTATAACAATTGGCCGACGAATCTTTCGCTTTAGAAAATAAACAATGCCTGCTGCAGTACCAATAGCCCACAACAAACAAAACCACCACGACCCGAAGATGTTGTCTGAAACATAATCAAGACTGGTATATTTCCCAATGATTGTCCCCGTTGCCATCACTATTACAAGGAGAATATAAATAATTTCAAGCGTCTTCTTTGTTCGCATCTGTAAGATAATAAAGAAGAAGATGAGTCCTTCTGAGACTACATCTTCTTCCTATAAATGTTCTTGTTACTTACTAAAAATTAGATAGAGCGTATGAACTTAACCACTGCATCTCTATCAGCCTTAGGCAACTTATAGAACTTCACAGCAGCATTATAAGCCTGACTGTTCTTACTATAAGCATGCCACATGATTGCTTCAATCTCATTGCGTGCTCGAGCATCATGGAGACGATCTTCTGCACCAGAGTTGATAAGTGACAGACCTCTACCCCATAAAGGTGTTGTACGGCACCATGAACCATGAATATCATTCTTCATATCCAACTTATGCTGGATAAAGTCTGAGTAAGGATAAATCTTCTGATTAGCATACTTAGGCAACTGCTTATTACCAAGAATCTTAGAAGAGCCATGATTGTCTGCACCTGTTGTCCAAGAAGCCTTGTGACAGTGTGCACAACCTAACTCTGTTGTGAAGAGTTCCTTACCACGCTGTACGTCCTTGTCGTTCAAGTTTCTTGCTCTTGGAACAGCAATACCTCTGTGCCAAACCATAAATGCATGATAAGCGTCGTCGCTCACCTCTGGCTTGAAGTTGAAGTAAGGATTATTATACAAGTCAACATTATCGTTTGGAGAAAGCAAATAGCCTACTGCCTTCTTTATACCTTCGCGGGTTCCATCATTGTAATATGGATGTACGTAAGAGTTAGGATTGCTACCATGCTGTTGAATGTAACTAATCACATTCTCATTCTCAGACATCGCCTTTGCCCATGGCTCTGTAGAACAGATATGCTTAATATCTGAACGTAAGATGTTCAACTCATCCCACAAAGCTACATCATTCTCAAGACAGCCATCAAGTAAGTCGTAGTTGAAACGCTTGATGAACTTGTTTCCAAAATAATCACTTGCCCATGCTTCAGGCTTCAACTGCTTTGTCGTGTTATCGAAGAACTCTGGGTTCAACTCTACGTGCTGTCCTTCTGCCTTGTATTGCTTCTCCAGGTCTTCGTTAGAGATTGCATCTATCAAACCAAGTCCTTGGAAGTTACATGAAGCTATCAAACGTACTTCATAGTTGCTTGGCACTGGGTCTGTGTTGAAAGCAGACTGTGGAATAGCAACAGAAGGATAACGAAGACTAAACTTCTCACCATCAGGGAACTGCATTGGGAGTCCGCTTGGCATTGAAGTAACATCATGCCAAGTAATCTTTATCTGCTTTGGATCTACTGGTGGCAAGAATGGCTCTACAGCTTGAAGCATCGTAAAGGTAGTCAACTGGTCAATTGGTGTACCATTATTGCTTCCTGGAGCATCAGGTGTATAAACAGAAACGATGTAACCATTGCCCTTTACTGGTTCCATGTCATTACGACTATGGCCATGGCTATATCCGCCAGAGTGGCAATACTCACATGAACGACGTGAAGCTACAGGGCCCCAACCTTTGTATGGTTCGGTACTAAGGGTATACTTAGCACTTGCCATCATATCACCTTGATTGAAGAGATCAGTTAGTCCTTGTTCGTCGATGGCTGGTGTGTTGTCCTCATAACCACCTGCAGCAGTATTCTCAGTTGTGCCAAGCTTACCACCTGGATACCATTCGTCAGCAGAGAAGTTACCTACCGCTTGACCAATGTACTTCGTTTCAGGCTCTGATGGCTTCAGTGGTGTTTCTGGTGAAACATTGTCGTCTGAGCATGCAGCAAACAAACATAATAGTGCTCCAGCAAGTAAAAAATTGCTATAGCTGTTGTGTCTCATAATGTTTTATAGTTTAAATGTACGTTTGAAATGTAGCCTTGTCCTAAAGAAGACAAAGCTACGTTCTTTAAATTATCTTTATATTATCTTTGCTTTTCAGATTTGCAAGAGTTGGATTACTTATCTGTCTGTTGATTAATCCATGTACCAGCAGCATTAAGAGCTTCGTTCAAAGCATCAACCTTATCAATGCAAGTCTTAACCTGTGGATTACCTGGTTGGTCAATGAATGCAATACCACTCTTCTTAGCTGTCTCCAAGGCTGCAATTGCTTCGTTAAGAGCGCTGTTCAACTCATTGTACTTAGGATAGTTGTTGTTCTTCAAAAAGTTCATAATAGAGTACTGAGTTGGAGTAGAGATGTTCTCTGTACCACGAACTCCATAGAGTGAATTCTTGATAGAATAGATGTTATCCTGGTAATCTTGGAATGAACGCTTACTGTAAGGTGACTCAATATAGTTAGCTGCATCGTCTGCAGTACCAGTACCTGTAGCCTTACGATAAGCTTGACCAAGTTTCTGTGAAGCGACCTCCTCACAAATACCACTACATCCGCCAATAAAGATATTGTTCAGTGTCTCATGCCATGAAGCAAACATACCATTCTCCTTTGTGGCGAACTGTGAATAATCACGATATGGAATTAACTTTGCAGAAAGTCCTCTGTGACGTGTTCCATTGACTACCCACATAGCATTTGCAAGCTGATTCAAATGTGATGTTGGGATAGTTGTACCTAACCAACCATATTCCAAGAGATAAGTCATGTTACGGAGGTCACCTGCAACAGCTGCTGCAAAGGCTGCTTCGTTCACTGTACTTACACTTGTAAGACCTGCTTCTGTCTCTTTCTCAGCATTGAAGGCTGCTACTGTACGGTTCTTACCATTACGGAAGAGTACAAACTCCAAGCCATGGAAACCTAACACAGAGTCGAAATTTCCATTGTTGTCATAAACATACTTGGCTGGATTCTCTCCATTAATACCTGCGATAACATCTGCATTATTCAATGCTCTTGTCAACTGATCATGGTCGAGCGGCCATGAGTCGATATGTGGGTCAATCTCATTATCAGATGCAGCACCATAGAGGAATGACTCACTCTGCTCCCAGTCCTTACGTGCAGCCTTGAAAGCTTCACAAGCAGCATCAATGTCATTCTGAGTCAGTGTACCTGCTTTGCGCTTCTGATAAAGATTCTGGCAAGCCTTATAAAGAATATCAGACTTCTCTGCCAAGTCTAAATATGTAGGTTTAACAACTTCATTAATGTAGTTGGCAACAACCTTACCCATCTCTGTCTTATTTGCATTTGCGCTACTCTCGCTTGCAATCTTACTTAACTCTGATTGCTGTTCTGGTGTGAGGATTGTTGTATTAATGACTTCATCATCATCACTACTACATGACACAAACCCCGTAGCTAATGTTCCTGCAAGAAGGAACATAGCAAGTTTTGTTACTTTTTTCATTACAATCTTTTTTAAATAATGGTTATTCGATCTTTATTCTTTGTCTTTTAAAGGAAGAATCCTTGATAAGCTATACCAATATTAATTGCTGGCTCATCATTGTATCCCTTCTTCAGATTACGGTAGTTGTATTCTGCCTTAATAGCAATCTGTGGGATAGGATAATAGTTAATACCTGTTGCAAGAACGGTTCTATTAGTCCACTGCTTAGTTACAGCATGGATGTAAGAGTCATAGTGCTCGATGTGTCCAAAGACATAAAGCTTCTGATTGTCTTCACGCAACTTGTGAATCTGAGAGAAGATATCATAACCAACCTCAAACATCATTGCCATTGCATGACTTCCGAAGTATTTACCATTACCTGACTCATAAGGCTTAACATACTGTACATTAGGGTATGAAAGCTGTGAAATCTCTTGCGCATTGCTTACATAACCATAGTCAATGTTTCCGCGTGCAATCCAATTATACTTATTATAGGTGAAGTCTAAACTACCAAGATAGACATTACCCTTAATCTTCTTCTTCTCTCCCTTCTCACTATCATGTGGAACGTTGTTGTGCATAGCCTGGCCAACATAGCCACTAACACCAATACGAAGACCAGGAATAGTATGATTGTCTACACGTGCAAGGAAACCATACTTATTAGCAACCTCGAACTCGAAAGGACTTGATGTGCCTTTCTGAATCCAGTTAGCACGACTAAAATGATAAGCATCCAATCCTGCAATCATCTGTGCAACATAACTAAAATCACCTGCCTTACCCCAGAAAGAAATACCTGTTTGATGCCATGTACTTGGAAGAATTGTGTTTTCCCCTTCAGGACGATATACTGTAAAGAAGTTTAATGGCTCATGATGTGCATTCACTAAACCAAATGGGACTACAATATGACCTGCTCTAATATTAAATGCTTTACTGAATGATTTCTGAAGCCAGAACTGCTCAAGTTCAACTTCTCCACCTTTCTCTGTTTCATGTTCGAACTCAATTGCTTCGTCTGCCTCATATTCAATAGCAGAACCAGAGCCACCATGCTCAAATTCAATCTCTGATCCTACAGACCAACCTTTTCCAAAATCATAACCAAGATAGATAACGGCATGCGGAATATCAAATCTTCCATGGCTTGGGTCCTTCTTATAAAGACCTGGCGTCGTATAACGATTACCATTATCACTGTAAAAATTGCGAGAATAAGCAGCTTCACCATAACCGCCAAGACTTAACTTATTGCCTTTAGCATGTGTCATAACAGAATCGGCTGCATTTACTTGTGCATGTACTGCGGTCGTACCAAAAAGGAGTACGGCAAAAGTTACCCCAGATATAAACTTCATCATTGAGTTATTATTTAATATATTTATAACTTGGATACAAAGGTAGAGTTTTCTGAATTAAATGACAATACCTAAATATATTGAAATTATGTACCTAAGTCACACCACAACACTCACCCTTTTATTCAGGTTTTTCACCATATTTAGGTATTATTGAAAATAATACAAACAGCCCATTACATAAATAGACTATTTTATCACAACTAATTATTAAGGTCACAATAATCACGTTTCCGTATTAGACGAATTACATACTAACATCTATTATAATCCTAAAACCACCTATATATATTTATAACGTACACATTCTATTGAACCGTCGTTACAAAAACAAACAACACCCTATTTAAGATTTTAAAGGCTATTGGAGCTAAAAGCAAGTCAACAAATTGGCGATTATGTAAGGATTTTTTCTTTCGTAGATTTTTATTGATGCTTAATTGGACTCGAAAAGACGCCCTCTTGGCTTGCAAAAGATGCCCTTTTGAGGTCATATTAACGCCCTTTTGAAGTCCAATTAAGCACCGCTTCGCAAGCATCTTTACAACATACTGATACGCTGCAAGTTACAACAATCCCGAGAAATAGTGTTTTATTCGATTTTTAAAAGAATATTTTACGATATTTGTAAAGATATTTCTAACCTAAATTTATTGTATAAAGAAGAATGCTACTTCGCATAATAATAGGAAGCATAGCTACCTTTTTTATAAGGTGCAATAAGTCTTAATCCTCGGTTCTTAAGCGAGAGAATCTTGAGAGCTTCTTTATAATAACGTGGACGAAGGCTATCTGCAGGATAATACTGTGGAAGATAGCGAGCAAAGTCATTAAGATTGCGATCTAACAAGAAACCTGTCAACTGATAGTTAGCTGAATTACGGGTAACTTTATAGAGTACACTATCAGGTTGTAGCCACGAATGTACCTTTCCTGGGCGTAATGTACTTGCCCCACCCTCCAAAGGATAATGGAAAAGACTGTCTGCTAAATGACCTCTACGCGCAACTGCATAGACGGTTAGCATAGATGTTACAGAATCCGTATGCGGCATTGTTCGTACTACATCCAATGCACCTGCATAATCCTTTTTATCAATCAAAGCTTCAACTTTAGCACGTTGATGAAAATACCTATCACTATTACTAAAGAGTCCTATAAACAAGAAAAAGCCAAGAAAAAGCAATAGGTTTATCCAAATCATCTGTGAAAACGGACCATAGCTGCGCGATTCTGGCTCATAAGGTTCAAAGCGTTTGACAGCAAACATTACAAAAGTGTAAACTAACAATAGTAAAGGAGCTATCCATAACCAATTGCCAAACGTTACGCTATCGGCTGTAGGACGAAGGTCAGAGATGATTGTAAGAATAAGAAAAGATGGAAAGTAAGTCAAGCCAAAGCCACGCTTCTTCAACTTAAACAATGAGCTTACACCCATTTGGAGTAACTTTAAAGTAAATGTTATCAGCACTGCACCCAACATTGGATCATAGAAGGTTTGCCTTCCTGAAGCCAAGTGCTGTACTACGGTCATCACATCTGCTTGATAGAAAAACAGATAACAGAATGTGAATGAGCAAAATAGTACTGCGCAAATAGCACGCATAAACTTACTTTCCATCATGAATTTATTTCTTTCTCAATACTACAGCACTACGAGCTGGTATATAAAGTTTGAGCCAGCCTTTATGATCTTTCTCATAAAGAGGGTCGCTATTTGTGAAATGCTCTACTGTATCATCAGCAAAGCCAAAGCCACCAAACTCTCTGGCATCTGTGTTTAATACTACATTATAAGATCCCTCTGGCACCAAGAAACCATAATCAGAATAAGAATGTGATGGTGAGAAGTTAAATACAAAGACTAACTCTCCCCTACTAAATGCCAATATCTGGTCGCCATCATTGTGCCAAATCTCTTGGATAGGAGTCTCATTAAACTTCTTCTCACTTGTAATTACCTCCAACATCTTACGGTCGAAGTCGCCAAGCAAGTGATAGCATAATTCCTCATTATCAACCAAGTTCCACTGTCGACGGGCATACTTATGGCTCCATCCATTTCCTTCACGTGGAAAATCAATCCACTCTGGATGACCAAACTCATTACCCATGAAGTTCAGATAGCCACCATTAATAGCAGCAATAGTGGCAAGACGAATCATCTTATGCAGTGCAATGCCACGATGAGTCATCTCTGTTTCGTCTCCCTTACGGAAATGCCAATACATATCTGCATCTACTAACCGGAAGATAATAGTCTTATCGCCCACCAACGCTTGGTCGTGTGATTCGCAATAAGAAATAGTTTTCTCATCAGAACGTCGATTCTTTATCTCCCAGAAGATAGAAGATGGCTTCCAAGCCTCGTCTGGTAATTCCTTGATAGTCTTTATCCAGTAGTCTGGAATATTCATTGCCATACGATAATCAAAGCCGTATCCACCATCTTTAAACTTAGCTGCTAAACCTGGCATACCCGACACTTCCTCTGCAATCGTTACTGCATTCTTGTTTACCTCATGGATAAGACAGTTGGCAAGTGTCAAATAACAGATAGCGTTATCATCCTGATGACCATTGAAATAATCAGCATAGTTGCAGAATGCTTCACCTAATCCATGACTGTAATAAAGCATTGAAGTCACACCATCAAAGCGGAAACCATCAAAGTGATATTCCTCTAACCAGTATTTACAGTTAGACAAAAGGAAGTGGAGAACCTCGTCTTTACCATAGTCGAAACATAGCGAATCCCATGCTGGATGCTCATGACGCTCACCCGGATAGAAGTATTGATTAGGATCACCAGCTAAGTTGCCCAAGCCTTCCACCTCGTTCTTAACAGCATGAGAGTGGACGATATCCATGATAACAGCAATGCCATTCTTATGCGCTTCATCAATGAGTGCCTTCAACTCTTCAGGCGTTCCGAAGCGTGAACTGGCTGCAAAGAAAGAGCTAACGTGATAACCAAAGCTACCATAATAAGGATGTTCCTGAATAGCCATAATCTGAATGGCGTTATATCCGTCCTTAATTATACGTGGTAATACCTTCTCACGGAACTCATTATATGTTCCAACCTTCTCCTCATCCTGTGCCATACCAATGTGGCACTCATAAATCAGGAGTGGAGAGGTCTGTGGCTTAAAGGTCTTTTTCTTCCAAACATATGGCTCAGCAGGTGCCCATACCTGTGCAGAGAAGATTTTGCTTGCTTCATCTTGAACAACACGTTGTGTCCAAGCAGGGATGCGCTCACCTTCTCCACCTTCCCAATGTACACGCATCTTGTAGTACTGACCATGCTGCATAGCATCATGTGGGAGCGTAAGTTCCCAGTTACCAGTACCTTCAATCCTGTGACATTGATAGGCTTCTTGCTCATTCCAACCATTGAAATCACCAACAAGATAAATCTCAGTAGCGTTAGGAGCCCATTCACGAAATACCCATCCGTCAGCTGTCCGATGCAAACCATAGTAGTTATGGCCATTTGCAAAATCCGAGAGTGTCAACTTACCATTCTGAGTAAGCTGATTCATCTTCCAAAGAGCATGCTCGTGACGTCCACGAATTGCATCCTCATAAGGAGCCAAATAGGCATCATTCTTAACGAGTCCTATGTGAGACGGCTCCTTCACTTTTGTCGTTTTAGCAGAAGTCTTTTTGACTGGAGCCTTCTTTGTTGTGGTCTTCTTTGTAACCATGGTAGATAAGCTTTATGTTATTTGTTATATTTTGTAAAGACTAATTCGTATAGCGTTTTCCTCTTTCATAATAACCGCTGGCAGTTACTTTACCATTCTTATCACGCTCAATGAACTTTCCATCACGGTGGTCATCACGATAGTTACCTTCAAAACGTACGCCATCTGCAGACTCCTCAACAGCTGTTCCATTTCTTTTGCCATTGTGGTAGCTGCCACGGAACTTACTGCCATCAGCATAGTGTATGATGATTAGTCCTTCTAATAAACCATTTCGGAACTGCCCTTCATACACATCCTTATTCTTCTTGGTCAGTTTACCCTGTCCGTTCTGCATGTCTTTCTCCCAATAACCTACATAGATATCGCCATTATTCCATGACATTGTACCATAGCCAGACTTAAGTCCTTTAAGGAAATGGCCAGAATATTGGTCGCCATTCTTATAACGGAAGATGCCTTGTCCTGTGCGTTCGCCATCTAAATATTCACCATCATAGCTTTCACCATCCTTGAATTTATAGATTCCCTTACCATTCTGTAGGTCATTCTTCCACTCTCCATTATATTCATCACCATCAGCATAAATATAAATTCCTTTACCTTCTTTTAGGTTATTCACCCAATTTCCTGTAAACGATGAGCGGTCAGGCCATTTGAAACTACCATGTCCGTTCTTCATGTCGTTCTTCCATGAGCCTTCATAAAACGCTCCATTGGCAAAAATATACTTTCCTTCACCACTTCTTTTGTCATGGTCCCAGTTGCCAATATACTTATCACCATTGTAATAATACATTGTTCCCTGTCCCTGCTGATAGTCCTTGTACCATAAACCATCATAACGATTACCATTGGCAAAGTAGTAAACACCTTGCCCATGTTGCTGATCTTGGAACCACTGACCTACATACTTCTCACCATCTGCAAACTTATAGGTTCCTTGTCCATGGCGTAAACCTTTCATATAATCGCCTTCATAGACATTACCTTTCTTATAAGTTGTTTTTCCTTTACCATTTGGTTTACCACGGAACATCTGTCCATGATAAGTTCCTCCATCCGTTGTTGTACAAGTACCTATCTCTATGTTTTGTGCAAAGAGATACGAAGGAAGGAGAAGTAACAATATGATGATATATTTATGTTTCACGTTTCTCGTTTTTAGTTTATTATAATTAAAATAACCTATATGCAAAGATACCGATTTCAACTGAGAACAACAAATTTATAAAACATTTTTAAGCCATGTTCTCAAAATTACGTTTGTAAGCATTTACTTTTACAGAGAAGGGGCGAAATCCATTGTAAATGATAAAGAAATTTGAACAAAGTGAGGGAATATGATATTTAAACTAATAGGATAAAGTTCTCTTTTTATAATTAAATTTTCAAGATGTGTCACTATAAAAAAGCAGACATTGAATTATATCTTATTTCTTTGTAAAAGTAAGTTCAATATCAAACTAATATCTGCAGCGGGTGATATAACACCTTTGCAACCTCAATCTGTAATCACATTGACTATATTTTACAAAACAAAGAACATTCAACACCAATGCTATTTACCATCCGCACAAATGGTGTTAAGCCTCCGCACATTATGTGCTAAGCCTCCGCACAACATGTGCGCATCATCAGAATGTTGGGTAAAGACAAGGATATAGATGCTTTATTACCATTACAACATTGCATAAAACATCTCTTCTATATGTTTCTTGGAGAACTTCATCGAGAAAGAACACTCATTACAAAAGAATTAAAGGGCACAGCAAGTAATTTGCTGTGCCCTTTAATACCCACATTTCTGTGAGCTCTTTGAGCTTGACTTTTGGTTCGCGCCTCTCGGCGTTCCCCAATCATCTTGCATCATTGTTATCCTTTAATCAATCTCTTATTACCTTAACTAAACCTATTTTAAATCTAACCTGAACAATCTCTTTTGTTCTACCTTAAAATAATAACTAAAAACCTAAATCTATTACTACTAACCTAAACAATCTATATTTGTCTTTTGACAATGCAAAGGTACAACTGTTTGCGCACACAACAAAACTTTTTCACGATTATTTTCAGCAAAACGACGTTTATTGACATACATCAAGTGAAATAACAAAGAAGGGATATGGGAAAGAAGGAGGAAAGAAGTTGACTTATAATAAGCAAATGCCATAAGACAAAAGCCATCTTTTGGGCAGAATAAGCACAAATAAAAAATGTTGGAACACATAAACTATGCGTCCCAACATTATAATATATCCTTTTATAAAAAAGACTTATCTTACGTCATTCCTTAATTATATAAGGTACTGGCTTGAGATACTCTCATTGTTCAATACACGCTGGATTGTTTCTGCAAACATATCAGCTACAGAAATCTGCTTTACCTTTGAGCAACGATCTGTATATGGAATAGAGTCTGTGAAAACCATCTCCTCCAACGCAGAAGCCTCTACACGCTCAGTAGCAGGACCACTCATCACACAATGAGAAGCAATAGCACGTACACTCTTAGCACCTGCCTCCTTCATAACGTCAGCTGCCTTGGTGATAGTACCAGCTGTATCAACCATATCATCAACGATGATAACGTTCTTATCTTTCACATCACCAATAATCTGAATTGTATCAACGACATTGGCACGTGCACGAGTCTTGTTACAAAGAACCAGTGGACAACCGAGATACTTAGCGTAAGTATTAGCACGCTTAGAGCCACCTACATCAGGACTTGCTATAACAAGATCCTTCAAATGTAAGCCCTGAACATAAGGAAGAAGAACACCGCTTGCATAGAGATGGTCAACAGGAACATTGAAGAAGCCCTGAATCTGATCTGCATGTAAGTCCATTGTAATCAGACGGTCGATACCAGCAACACTCAACAAGTCGGCTACTAATTTCGCACCAATGCTGACACGTGGCTTATCCTTACGATCTTGACGCGCCCAACCAAAATAAGGCATAACAGCGATAATGTGACGAGCTGAAGCACGCTTAGCCGCATCAATCATCAAGAGCAGCTCCATAAGGTTGTCAGAGTTTGGGAAAGTGCTCTGTACAAGGAAGACATCCTTACCACGAATACTCTGCTCGTAAGAAACGACAAATTCGCCGTCAGAGAAGCGGGTCATCACCAAGTTACCAAGCGGACAGCCAAGGCTGGCGCAGATTTTCTCAGCAAGGTATCTCGTCTTTGTACCAGAGAATACCAAAAAAGAGTTATTTTCACTCATTTCTTTTAGTTGTTTATATTGATAACGTATAAATCTTTATAAGTCTCTGTGTCATTAACAGAGGGCACGCAGCTTACGGAAGTGATTAATGATAGAGCTAAAATTCTGTTCATTATAAATACGAAACTTATCCCATAAGTCGTTCCGAACCACTACTCCACCAAAGTCAAGCTCACGAAGAATAGGTATATCGTCTATCGTCACACCACCCATTGCATAAACATGTCGCCCAAGAATGCCCTGCCTATAAGCCTCGTTTAATTCAAGATCAGAGATAACACGCTCTTCTTTTTCCGATTGTTCACGAGGTTGGTGGATATTCTTTAGAAAGACATAGTCCGATTGTTTCTTCATAGCCTTTAGCTGCATCACATCATCACAAGTTCTACTTAGAGAGCCACGATAGCCACGAGGCACAGCAATACTTGAGTTATCCAAGTGGATACCACCCAAAGAAAACTCATTCTTCATATTAAAATGCTGATGTATTGTGATTTTACGATGATATTCAGAAGGCAAAAGTGAAAGAAGACGCTCCAAATAAAGTGGGGAAGTATCTGCCTTCGAGATATGGAGACTATCAAGTCCTTCCTCGAAAAGCATACTTAAAATCTTATCTTCTTCCACAAAATACGTGGACTTAGTCATGATGACCAGTTTCATGCCTTTAGTTTATTTGTATTGCAAAGGTAGAGATTATTTCCCATAACTGCAAATTTTTCCTTATATTTGCACCATGAAAATAAATCCATTAACATACGCCGAACTCTCTCGCCCAATGTATGTGCTGGAAGAGGCAAGGCTCAGAGAAAATCTAAACCTCATTGCTCACGTGGCAAAAGAGGCTGATGTTGAGATTATTCTCGCATTCAAAGCATACGCTTTATGGCGTACGTTTCCTATTTTTCGTGAGTATATCAAGGCTACAACAGCCTCCTCTCTCTTTGAAGCTCGACTTGGCTTTGAGGAATTTGGAGCACCCACACACACCTTCTCACCGGGCTATACGGATTACGAAATTGACGATATCGCTCGCTGTTCATCACATCTTGTTTTTAATTCATTGACACAATACGAGCGTTTTCACGTACGTGCCAAGATTGAAAATGAGAAGTTGAGTTTCGGTTTGCGTGTGAATCCTGAGTACTCAGAGGTGGAAACGCTCATTTATAACCCTTGTGCGCCTGGTACTCGCTTTGGAATATCATCCGATAAGCTACCAGAAACGCTGCCAGAGGACATTGATGGCTTTCATATCCACTGTCATTGTGAAAGTGGTAGCGATGTCTTCGAGCGTACCTTAGTACATATAGAAGAGAAGTTTGCCAAGTGGTTCCCTCAACTAAAGTGGATTAACTTTGGTGGTGGCCATCTCATGACACGCAAAGACTATGACGTTAAACGTCTGATACATGTCTTGCGAGGATTCCGCAAACGCTATCCGTGGCTTAAGGTTATCCTCGAACCAGGCAGTGCCTTTGCTTGGCAGACGGGTCCACTGGTAGTACAAGTTGTTGATATAGTAGAGGATCATGGCATAAAGACAGCTATCCTCAATGCAAGTTTTACCTGTCACATGCCCGATTGTCTTGAAATGCCTTACCACCCAACCATTCGTAATGCAAAACTTGTCGATGAAGATGGTTCTGCAAAAGGCGAATATACCTACCGATTGGGTGCCAACAGCTGTCTGAGTGGTGACTGGATGGGCTCGTGGGACTTTGGTCATACACTGGAAGTAGGCGAAAATATTATCTTTGAAGATATGCTCCACTACACGACTGTCAAGACAAATATGTTCAATGGTATCAGTCACCCAGCTATCGCCCTACTCCATACAGATAACGAACTCGAAATGCTTCGCGAATATACTTACGAGGATTATCGTGACAGAATGGACTAATGGCACATTATTTGCTACCTTAAAGACGGTATTAAAACATTAATTAAGGAAGAAATATTATGGCATTTATAGATTATTATAAGATTCTTGGTGTTGACCGCAACATCCCTCAAAAAGATGTGCGAGCAGCCTATAGAAAGAGAGCTAAGCAGTTTCATCCAGACTTACATCCAAACGACCCAAAGGCAAAAGCTAAATTCCAAGCATTGAGCGAGGCGTTTGAAGTTATCGGTGATCCTGACAAGCGCGCTAAATACGATAAATACGGAGAGCAGTGGCGTAATGCTGAAGCCTACGAAAATGCTGGTGGCTTTGGTGGATTCCAAGGTGGACAAGGTGGTGGAAACCCATTTGGTGGATTCGACTTTAGCAGTTTCGGTAATGGCGGAGGTGGTTTTAGCAGCTTCTTCCAAGACCTATTCGGAGGCGGTGGACGTCGCCGTTCATCTGGATTTAACACGGGTAGAGCACATGGACAACAGCCAACAGGACAGATGGAGGCTAATGTCGGCATAGATCTTTACACGGCTCTTTTAGGTGGTGAAGTCGTTATTCAACTCTCTGGTGGACAGAAAGTAAAACTGAAGGTTAAACCATTGACACAAGGTGGAACAAAGGTTCGCCTACGTGGTAAGGGTTATGACCGAGGCGATGGCACCTTCGGCGACCTTATTATCACCTACAATGTGAAACTTCCTGACCACCTCACTGACCGTCAGAAAGAGCTGATTGAGCAGATGAGACGCGAAGGATAATAAGCATATAGACACAATAAAGGAACTTTTACTCAATGTAGGAGTTCCTTTTTTGTATCACAAGCATTATCATACAAGCCCATCATTAGACCAAAATATCACTTATTCATATTAAGTAGGTATAGTTATTTGATAAGTGTTGACCAACAACACATGTGGTGCTTACCATCCGCACCATTGGTGTTCACCATCCGCACCACACGTGCTAAGCATCAACATATCGATAAGAAAACGAGAGAAAGAACCTTTTTTGTCATTATAATATAAGTAAGAAACTAATGATTAACAAATCATAGTTTCTCGACTTGACAGCATTACCCCCCATATTTAGACATGAGAAATAACACTGAATAGTTGACTCTTACTAAACAACGACTCAATCATTAGGAAAAAGGAGAAGTCATACTTCTTTTGTTTAAATATTTTTTAGTATCTTTGCCTACAAATACTTTGAACATTAGAATACAAAATTTACCAATAAACAAATAACTAAAAACAATGAGTATCAGAAAATCAATAGCTGCTGCGTTTATTCTTGGTAGCTTACTCTTACCATCAAGCGTATCGGCTCAATTCAATTGGCCATACAAGGTGACCAATGGAAAAGCTGTAACAGAAGTTCCAGTACGTGCAGCTGGACAGGAAAGTGCATTGAACATGACGACACCTAAGTTAAAGGTTGTTCGCGTAGCTTTTGTTGGTTTAGGAATGCGCGGTCATGATGCTGTAGAGCGTTGGACACACATCCCTGGCATCCAAGTAATGGCTCTCTGCGATTATGAGCGTGACAGAGCTGAGAGATGTCAAGAATATCTGCGTAAAGCAAGTATGCCTGCAGCCGACATTTACTCTGGCGAAGATGGCTACAAGGAGCTTTGCAAGCGTAAGGATATTGACCTTGTGTATATTGCTCCAGACTGGAAGCACCACTTCCTTGTTGCCTACGAGGCTATGAATAATGGTAAGCACGTTGCTGTAGAAGTACCTGCTGCCATGAACCTTACAGAAATTTGGAAACTCATCGATATATCTGAGAAGAAGCGTCTGCACTGTATGATGCTTGAGAACTGCTGCTATGACTTCTTTGAGTTGAACTCACTAAACATGGCACAGAAAGATGTCTTCGGTGAGATTCTTTATGTTCAGGGTGCCTATCGTCATGAACTATCTAAATTCTGGGACGCATATTGGAAGAAGGATGCACAAGACAAGTTAGGTTGGAGATTAGATTACAACCAGAAGTTCCGTGGTGATGTCTACGCTACTCATGGCTTAGGTCCTATCGCACAGGTTCTGAATATCCACAGAGGTGACAAGATGAATACGCTTGTTGCAATGGATACAAAGTCTGTTAACGGTAAGAAACAGGTTGAAAAGATGACTGGTGAGCCTTGTAAAGATTTCCGTAATGGTGACCAAACAACCACCCTTATCAGCACTGAAAACGGAAAAGTTATTGAGATTCATCATAATGTAATGACCCCACAGCCATACAATCGTATGTATCAGCTTACTGGAACAAAGGGTTTTGCCAATAAGTATCCTTTTGAAGGCTTTGCTCTTTCTGCTGAGGAAATGAAGAAATCAGGTGTTACTCCGTCATCTGACAACCTTTCAGGTCACTCTTATCTTTCACAGGTTGACACCAAAGCATTGATAGAGAAGTATGAGAGTCCTATCGTTGCTAAATATGAGAAGCAGGCAAAAGAAGTTGGTGGACATGGTGGTATGGACTTCATCATGGATTCACGTTTGGTTTACTGCTTGCAGAATGGTCTTCCTTTGGACATTGACGTTTATGACTTGGCTGAATGGTGCTGCTTAGCTGAGTTAGGTTCTATCTCTATGGACAATGGCAACATTCCTGTAGAGGTGCCTGATTTCACACGCGGAGAGTGGAATAAGGTTAAGGGATTCCACCACGCTTACGCATCTCCTACTGATGAAGCACAGGCTGCGGCAGACGCAATGGACTTCACAACTAAGTTGAAGGAAAAAGGTAAGAAATACTGGGAGAAGGTCGACAAGGCTACAAAGAAGAAATAAACTCCTACGAAAACTAAATATACAAATGAGGGTGTGTCAAAATGTACACATCCTCTTTTTTATGCACAAAGCCCCGACTTTCTCAAGCCAGGGCTTTGCTATTTCCTAAAGTTTTTGTACCTTTAGGCATACAAAAAATCTCATTATGACAAAGGTACACTTTCGTTCTTACATACACAAGAAAATGATTCTTTTTCCTCAAAGAATCGATAAGGATATCGCAGAAGATGACCCTGTTCGTCTTTTAGACGCCTTGGTGGATAATCTTATGTTGGATAATGTCTACAAACTTTATAAGCCCAGTGGTCGCAAGCCTTATCATCCACAAATGATGCTCAAGGTGATTCTTTACGCCTATATGAATAATATCTATTCCTGCCGTCGTATAGAGTCTCTTCTCAAGCGTGACATTCATTTCATCTATCTTGCAGGATATGAGCAGCCTGATTTTATTACCATCAATCGTTTTCGTAATCGTGTGAAAAAGGAAATCAACAATATATTCACACAAGTCGTATTAGTACTTGCAGCCAAAGGTTTGATAAGTCTTGACGTTGAATATATTGACGGCACAAAAATAGAATCGAAAGCTAACAAGTATACCTTCGTTTGGAAGAGAACCGTGGAAAAGAACCGCGCCAAGTTGCAGGAACAAATACGCACACTTTTGCTTCAGGTTGATGATGTCATAGCGCAGGACAATGCCGCTAAAACAGAAGGTGTCGAGTTTACTGCAGCTCTGCTCGATGAGATATCCGAGGAATTGAACAAGTCTTTGGAATCAGCCCCTGAGCCTAAGACTAAAGAAGATAAGCAGGCTGTTAGAACCAAGAAAAAACAGCTTAAAGAACTTGAGAAGAAACGTAATAAACTCCAGGAGTATGACCAACACCTTGAGATTATGGGAGAGAGAAACTCCTACAGCAAGACCGACCCTGATGCCACGTTTATGCACATGAAGGAGGACGCTATGCGGAACGGACAGACTAAGCCTGGATATAATCTGCAGATAGCAACGGAGAACCAGTTCATCACCGACTTTGCACTCTATGCCAATCGTACCGATACACTCACACTACCTTCTTTCTTGGAGTCTTTCAAATCACGCTATCATCGTTATACCAAGACAGTCGTAGCCGATTCGGGGTATGGCTCCGAGGAGAACTATCTGTTCATGGACGTACATAATATGGAAGCCTATGTGAAGTATAACTACTTCCATAAAGAGCAGCGTCCACGCTACACACCTAACCCATTCAGTCCCGCAAGCCTTTATTATAATAAGGAACAGGATTTCTACGTCTGCCCTATGGGACAGCATATGAAGCGTATAGGTATGAAGCGTTCCCTAACCTCTAATGGATTCGTTACTTACAGCGTACGTTATCAGGCAGAACGCTGTGATGGTTGTCCCTTGAGAGGCTCATGTTTTAAGGCAAGAGGGAACAGAATTATAGAAGTAAACCACCAACTACAGCACTATAAACAAAAGGCACGGGAACTACTGACCTCGGAAGAAGGCATCAAGCATCGAGGACGAAGGTGCATAGAACCTGAAGCTGTTTTTGGACAAACAAAATATAATAAAGCCTACAAGAGGTTTAGGCATTTTGGGAAAGACAAGGTCAATATGGACTTTGCCTTCTTCGCTATTGCCTTTAACATAGGGAAAATGTGTAGAAAAACCAATCTCAAGGAACTAAAAGCCGTTATGGAGCTACTTTTAGTCACCTTCAGATGCTGTATACAAGTTTATATAGGTTATTTAAAGCCCAATAAATCATTTTATATGAAATTAGCAGCATAGCTGCAGTAAATAACGAATTATGTGGTACACAAAGTAAAGGAAGAATAAAAAAGAGGATGTATCAATTTTGACACACCCTCATTTGTTTTACTTTAAAGTGGTAAAGCTATTCTTTGACACAGAAAACATTAACTCTTTATTTCTTCAAAGCTAAATTGTAGTTATAATATTCCGTATTACCAGTGATGTCCTCAAGTACTTCAATAAATGGAGGGAAGTTCACATCTTCATGGTCAACGATTCCCTTTGTCTCCAAAATTTGAAGATTAGAGGTTGGAGCAAGGTAAGTGTCAAGTTCAAAGAACTGACCACGCCAGATAAAGGTCTTGCGAATCTTGTGGATAGACTGACGATAAGGATCTGCCTGACGCATCAATGATTCATATAGATTATTATCTATCTGTCGCTCAGTAACAACCTGTTCATTATTCGGTAAAGTCTTCTTTGTTGTACGAACATTAACCGAAACACCATTCAGAGTACGACGACGTAGACGCACCTCACTGCGAGGTTCTGAGGTTAGATAGGTCTGTGTAATCTCACTTTCGATAGCATCAGGAATCTCACCTGTCAATCGAACAATGTATTTACGCTCCTCGACAATCTGCTGTGGAATCTCCAAGACATTAGAAATATCCTGTATAACACGATTAATCTTTGTGTCGAAGTTCTCGTGATTATTGATAACACGCAAATGAGGATGCTCTGACCAAGCCTGAATAACCTTCTTATCAAGTTCGCGTGCAAGCTCAAGCCCTTCTGTACGTTCAGCATTAGTAGCAGTGGTATAGAACTGTTCTGCTCCATCCGCAGCACTCACAAGGTGAAGAACTGCATCATAACGAGCACGAAGTTCCTCGGAAGTTGTTCCTACACCAGCTGTAATCTCTTTCCACATCTCTGGCTTCATATAAGCAGAGATATCCATTGTACCACGATCACATACTATAATCGTAGGTTTATCAATGGTCTCAGCCATACGCGTAAACTTATCTTCCAAAGCAAGCTGAACCTCCAATGTTGCCTTCTCTCCTTCATAGAAGAACGCAGCATTATCTGTAAGATAATCCATACCCGCCTGAGAGAAGAGCGTTGGAACTTCTGGAATGATAAACACCTTATAGCCAAGACTTGAGAAATGCTCAATGATCTTGACAAGTGCTGTCGTTTTTCCGGCACAAGGTCCGCCGGTAAGTACAATTCGTTTCATAATGACTAAAAAATCCCCTCCACCCGAAAGTGAAAGGGATTATTATCTAACATTACTGCTTTACAGTGCAAAATGTCAATATAAAATTACTCAGCTGCAGGAGTCTCCTCCTCAGCTACAGGTGCCTCTGCTGGCTGCTCTACTGGAGCCTCCTCAACAGCAGGTGCTGGCTGGTTCTCTGCAACAACAGTTACAGGAATCTTAACCTCAACCTCCTTGTGGAAGTGTACAGTAGCCTCAGATGTGCCAACCTTCTTCATATCGCGCATTGTAACAATCTTACGATCGATTTCAATACCACGCTTAGCAAGTTCCTCAACAACAGTAGCTGCGTTTACTGAACCGTAAGTTACGCCAGTAGCAGATACCTTAGTTGCAATAACAAGCTCTACACCATCCAACTGAGCTGCCTTCTTCTCTGCCTCAGCCTTAAGAGCTGCGAGCTTAGAAGCCTGCTGCTTCAAGTTCTCTGCCAACTGCTTCTTTGCAGATGGAGAAGCGATGATACCCTTACCAGTTGGGATGAGATAGTTACGGCCATAGCCGTTCTTCACATTAACGATATCGTTCTTGTATCCAAGACCGATAATATCTTCTTTCAAAATAATTTCCATCTATTGACCTCCTTTTTACTTCATCAAATCGGTTACGTATGGAAGGAGCGCAATCTGGCGTGCACGCTTAACAGCTTGAGCCACACGACGCTGATACTTCAAAGAAGTACCTGTAATACGACGAGGAAGAATCTTACCCTGCTCATTGAGGAACTTCTTCAAGAACTCGCCATCCTTATAATCGATGTACTTAATACCGCTCTTCTTGAAACGGCAATACTTCTTCTTCTTTGTATCGATAGAAGGAGCGGTCAAATAACGGATTTCTGATTTCTGCTCTGCCATGATTTAAGCCTCCTTTTTAGCTGCCCATTTAGCACGACGCTTCTCAGCATAAGCTGCAGAATACTTGTCCTGCTTAACGGTGATGTAACGAATAACCTTCTCGTCACGACGGAAGCCGGTCTCGAGAGTGTCGATAACTGTTGGTTCTGCGTTGAACTCTAACAATGCGTAGAAGCCAGATGACTTCTTCTGAATGTTGTAAGCCAACTTCTTCAAACCCCAAGCCTCCTCGTTCAAGATCTCAGCGCCATTGTCGGTGAGCAGTTTCTTGAATTTAGCGACCGTTTCCTTCATCTGTTCATCAGACAAAACGGGAGTCAAAATGAAAACGGTTTCGTATTGATTCATACTACTTAAAAATATAAAATTGTGAATTAAATTACACCTGCTTTCGCATAATGCGGTGCAAAAGTAGTAATTTTTATGCAACTGACCAAATATTTTTTGTACTTTTGCGCCAATAAATAGTATATTTACACTTTTGTATGAAAAGATATATCAAATACTTAGGCATTGCAGACATTATTTTAGGTCTGCTTCTGTTCGCACTCCATGTCATTCTCCACTTCAATGGGAACGAGCTTCTTTTCGGTGGATTAGCACTGGTCTTGAGTGGTGTTATCATATTTGTAAGGGGAGAGCGTTTAGTCTCATTCCAATCTTCAAAGGAGGAAGAGAAGGAGGATTAACAGGATTTTTCGTTAAATATGTGGATGTTTTTCGTATCGTTTTACTGGAAGTCAAAGTTAAACATCAAAGAAAAACATAGGCAAGATTGTCAAACTACCTATCTTATTAACACCTTCCAACATAGAGCCCCCTTTCTTCTTGTATGTTGATAATTCGTAGACAAAACCTTGAAAAATCATTACATAATTTCAAATAAAACATCTATAAATAAGGACAAAAACACGTATAAAAAACAAGTCTGCAACCAACAGAAAATCAATTAGTTATAAAAAAGCGCAAGAAAAGGTGCTTAATTGGACTTCAAAAGGGCGTTAATAAGCGTCTTAAAGGGCACCTATTGCAAGTCAATTAGGCGTCTTTAAAAAGCCAAAAGAGCATGTATTGATTTCGAATTGCATGAAAATAGCTTACAAATATCTATCGATATAAGAACAACTTGTTTATAAAAGATGGATAGACATGATAATTGGTAGATATTTAACCCAAGTCGGTCATTAGAACCTAAAAGGTTTTATATTATATAAAAAGGTGTATGCAACCTCTTTATATAATATTATAGAAGATAGAATGGCATCAAAACAACTCTAACAAACCGACTTATATATCAAAACTTGCACCTTCTTGTGTCAGGAAAGTATTAGGAAATATTTCTTTCGCCTCATCTAATAGCTGCTGTTCATTACCATAACGGGCTGAGTAATGCCCTAAAAGAAGTTTCCCTGCAGCTGCATCCCGAGCCACCTGTGCTGCTTGCTGCGACGTACTATGCCAATAAAGACGAGCACGATCAGCATCCTGCGCGGCGTAAGTACTTTCATGATAAAGCGTACTTACGTCTTTTACAAGATTATGGAGTGTTTTAATGTATCGCGTATCAGAGCAATAAGCATAGCTACGAGCAGGTGCAGCAGGGGTTGTTAGCTTACTATTAGGAATCACATCACCCTCTGGCGTTACCCAATCAGCCCCAGCCTTTATATTATTAATCTGACTGATAGGAATATGATAAAAGTCTATCATATCACGACGGATATGTGGTAGTGTTGGTTTCTCACGGAACAAATAACCACAACAATCAATACGATGCTGCAAAGGGATTGTTTCAACCGTCAGACTCCTATCCTCGTAAACCACCTTATTCTGCTTTGTATCAACAGCATGAAACACTACTTCAAACTCTAAACCCTGACAAAAAAAGTTCAGTGTCTGGTCAAGAATAGGTTCAAAAGCAGCGGGAGCGTAGATATGTAACGGAGCCGTACGCCCTGTCATACCAAAGGTTGAAATCATACCAGGCAAGCCAAAGCAATGATCACCATGCAAGTGGCTAATAAAAACAGCTATAATCTTTGAGAAATGTATGCGCGACCGACGAAGTTGTATCTGTGTTCCTTCTCCGCAATCAATCATAAAAAGCTTCTCCCTAAGCTCAACAACTTGGGAAGAAGCATTATGTTGCAAAGTTGGTAACGCACTACCGCAACCAAGAATATGTACTTTGAATGGTTCCATATAGACTACCTCATGTCTTCTCATTCCACCCTTTTAAGGGAGGAATGAAAAGATTCGTTTTCTAATAATAGTCGTCACATTCTCTTTAAAGAGAGTATAGCGAAGAACTTACTTCCCCCTTGTAAAGACAAAAAGTCCCGATTTATTCTCTAATGACAATGTGTCTGCGCCAAGGCTTTCTACGTCAAAGGTGTCTTTTGACAGAATCAGCTTACCATTCCATATTTTCCATGCTGTCCATGGATTCTTCTCAGACTGCAAGCTTGAAGTAACGCTTCCTCCTTCTTTTATCTCAAAGTTGCGATCAAGACTACTCCAGTTACCTAACAAAGAGGTAAGATTAATCGCTGAACGCATAAAGTTGTCACCATACTCTTTATAACCGATAATGGCAAATCGGTCACCATTAATCTTTCCACCTTTAACAACTTCAAATGTATCATTTGGGTTTACAAGATATTCAAGTGTATCACCATGATCGGTAAGCAGAACAATAGAGTTCATACCACCATCCACCATCGTACCATAGATAGTACTATCGTTTGTGGCAACAGAGTCTTCAGCCTCTTCAGTTTCAGACATCATAGACTTAGGTTTGCTATCCTTACAAGAGATTGCTACTGCAAGAATAAACAAAGACATGATAAAATAAAAGGTTCTTTTCATATTTACACTCCTTAATTTTTATCGTAATTTTAATTGTTAGCAGCCTTAGCTTGATTCCATAACTCATCCATTTCAGCAAGAGTTAAGTCTTTTATCGTAACACCCTTTGCCTTAGCAGCTTCCTCAATATAGTTAAATCGCTTGATAAACTTCTGATTCGTGTGCTCAAGAGCATTATCAGGATTCAAATGATAGAGGCGTGCTGCATTAATAAGAGAGAATAAAAAGTCGCCAAGTTCTTCTGTTGAACGTTGCTTATCCTCCTTCATCAACTCATTCTTCAGCTCCTCTAATTCTTCATATACCTTATCCCAGACCTGCTCTTTCTCTTCCCAATCAAAACCAACATTGCGTGCCTTGTCTTGGATGCGGTAAGCCTTAATAAGACTTGGCAGTGAATTGGGCACACCAGAGAGTACCGAAGTGTTTCCGTCACGTTCACGTTGCTTGCGCTGTTCCCATGTTGATTCTACCTGAGAAGCAGTATTAGGAGTTGTCGACTGTGCGTTCTTAGCAGCCTGTTCTTCTTCATCTTTGTAAACTACTTGTCCTGCAGCATTAACTACCATATCAGAACGTGTCACACTCCAACCCGTCCAATCGATAAAATCATGTCGAAACATAAGTTTGTCGGATTGCGCATTGCAGACATCAGCAACATCAAACTCCCCCTTTTCTTCACCCAACATAGAATAGAAGATAACATGTTCCATGACGTCTCCAAGCTCTTTACAGATATTCTTTGAGTCATTTTTTAAGAGCGCATCAGCCAATTCAAAGGTCTCTTCAATCGTATTGGGACGGAGGCTTTCATTAGTCTGTTTACTATCCCATGGACACTCCTTTCGGAGTCGTTCTTGAATGTCTAAAAGTCGGGCAAAAGCTTCCAGTTTCTCTTCTTTAGTATGCAAAGTCTTGATGTTTAAAGTTAAACATAAACGTTAAAGTACTCATCAGTGTACTATTATTGATGCAAAGATACGCTTTTTAGGCGGATTTTTTGTACTTTTGCATCGTAATTTTAAAGATAATAAAGAAATAATAATATACGAGACAATGGAATTAGCAAGCAAGTATGATCCACAAGTAGTGGAATCAAAATGGTACCAGTATTGGCTGGACAACAAGCTTTTCAGTTCTAAGCCTGATGGCCGCGAGCCTTACACTGTGGTTATTCCTCCACCAAACGTAACGGGTGTGCTTCACATGGGCCACATGTTGAACAACACGATACAGGACATCTTGGTAAGACGTGCCCGCATGGAAGGTAAGAATGCATGCTGGGTACCGGGTACTGACCACGCAAGTATTGCTACAGAAGCAAAGGTTGTGAACCGCCTCGCAGAGCAAGGTGTAAAGAAGACTGACCTCACTCGTGAACAGTTCCTTGAGCATGCATGGGATTGGACACACGAACATGGTGGCATTATCCTCAAGCAGTTGCGTCGACTTGGTTGCTCATGCGATTGGGATCGTACTGCTTTCACCATGGACGATACTCGTAGCAAGAGTGTTATCAAGGTATTCTGCGACCTCTACAAGAAGGGCTACATCTATCGTGGTGTACGCATGGTTAACTGGGATCCACAGGCTCAGACGGCTCTTTCTGACGAAGAAGTAATCTACAAGGATGAGCATTCTAAGCTTTATCACCTTAAATACTATGTTGCTGAAGAAGACCAAGCAAAGGTTGAACGCAAGGATGAAGGCAACGTAATGCACAAGGATGCGAAGGGTTACTATGCTGTTGTTGCGACCACTCGTCCAGAGACAATCATGGGTGACTCAGCGATGTGTATCAACCCAGAGGACGTTAAGAACACATGGTTGAAGGGTCTTCATGTTATCGTTCCATTGGTAAATCGTGTGATTCCAGTTATTGAAGACACCTATGTTGATATCCAGTTCGGTACTGGTTGTTTGAAGGTTACACCTGCTCACGACGTTAACGACCATGCACTTGGCTTGAAACACGGTTTGGAAACTATTGATATCTTCAACGATAATGGTACTATCTCTGAGGCTGCTGGCTTGTATGTTGGTCAGGACCGTATGGATGTACGTAAGCAGATATCAAAGGATTTGGAGGCTGCAGGCCTCATGGAGAAGGTTGAGGACTATGATAATAAAGTCGGATACTCAGAGCGTACACACGTACCTATCGAGCCAAAACTCTCTACACAATGGTTCTTAAAGATGCAGCACTTTGCTGATATCGCCCTTTCTCCTGTCATGGACGACGACATAGAGTTCTACCCAAAGAAGTATAAGAACACTTATCGCCACTGGTTAGAGAACATCAAGGACTGGTGTATCAGCCGTCAGTTGTGGTGGGGTCATCGTATTCCTGCTTACTACTTCAAAGATGCAGAAGGCAAGAATGCCACCGTTGTGGCAGAAACTACTGAAGAAGCATTGAAGTTGGCACAGGAGATTAATCCTTCAGTAACAGCTGCCGACCTTGAACAAGAGAGCGATTGCATGGATACTTGGTTCTCAAGTTGGTTGTGGCCAATCTCCGTCTTCGATGGAATCAACAACCCTGACAACGAAGAAATCAACTACTACTACCCTACCAGCGACCTTGTTACAGGTCCAGATATTATCTTCTTCTGGGTAGCACGTATGATTATGGCAGGCTATGAGTATCGTGGTAAGTTCCCATTCAAGCATGTTTACTTCACAGGTATTGTACGTGATAAGCTCGGACGCAAGATGAGTAAGAGTCTTGGTAACTCACCAGATCCTATCATGTTGATTGAGAAGTATGGTGCTGATGGTGTTCGTATGGGTATGATGCTCTCTGCTCCTGCAGGCAACGACATCCTCTTCGACGAGACACTTTGTGAGCAAGGACGTAACTTCAACAATAAGATTTGGAATGCCTTCCGCCTCGTTCAAGGTTGGGAGACAACTGATGCTGAGCAGCCATTGGCAAACAAGATTGCTGTTGAATGGTTCGAAGCGAAGTTGAAGGAAGTAAATGCTGAGATGAACGAGCAGTTCAAGAGCTATCGTATTTCAGAGGCTTTGATGACTGTTTACCGCCTCTTCTGGGACGAGTTCTCAAGCTGGTACTTGGAGATGATTAAGCCAGAATATGGCAAACCAATCGACAAGCTCACCTACGAAGCAACCCTTAAATTCTTCAATTCACTCTTGAAGATGTTGCATCCATTCATGCCTTTCATTACTGAGGAGTTGTGGCAACACATCTATGAGCGCAAGGATAACGAGAGCATCATGCGTGACGAACTCAAACTTGATGCACCAAGCAAGGAGGAATTAAAGCTCATCGAGGCTATTGAGCAGGTTAAGGCGATTGTCAGCGGTGTGAGAACCGTACGCAACCAGAAGAACATTGCTCCAAAGGTTGAGCTCGACTTGAACGTAATCGGTCAGAACAACTATGAGGCTTACAACAGTGTAATCATTAAGATGGCTAACTTGAAGGCTATTGAAGTGGTAACTGAGAAGAGTGGTGACGCATCAGGTTTCATGGTTGGTACCGATAGTTTCGCAGTTCCAGTGGGCGACTTGATTGACGTTGCAGCTGAGATTGAGAAGCAGGAGAAGGAACTCAAGCATCTTGAAGGCTTCCTCACAGGCATCAAGAAAAAACTCTCAAACGAGAAGTTCGTAGCAAATGCACCTGAAGCTGTTATCGAACGTGAGCGCAAGAAGCAGAGTGACTCTGAAGAGAAGATTGCCGCTTTGAAGGCAAGTCTTGAAGAGTTGAGAAAGAAGTAATCTATTATCTCTTTGACTAATGGGTTCATTAGCCAAAGCGTTTTAGTACATATAAAAATAAAGAGGAATGCCTTTGCGTTCCTCTTTATTTGTTTTTATTCATAATCATCTACCACATTATTAATAAAGTCCATCATAGGCTTACCTGTCTTACAGATATGTTCTAACTGCTCAACCCAGCCATCGCCCTCGAAGAAGTCATCGGGTACAGACACCCAACAGCAATAATCCTTCATTCGGAGATACTGAAGATGTTCATAATCCTTTGGAAATCCCTTTGGAACAGTCTTTAAAGCTGCAAGTCCAAAGCCTCTCTTACTGACTTTATCGTCGGTCCATTCACCTTCATTAGGTCGTCCGAACAAATTAAGAAAGTCCTCATTCTCTACATCTTTACGCCATTCATCAATGTTCGCCATGATTTCATTGCGACATGAAGTCAATATATTCGTAGGCAACCAATAGCATCCCACAGCAACCAAGCAGTTGCCTGGTTGAAGATGTATATAATAACCGCCACGCAAAGCCTTTCTACCACGTCCACAGATGTATGCACCCAAGTGGCGTTTATACGGACTCTTATCAGGTGAGAAACGTACATCACGATAGAAACGATAGGTACAATCCTTTGCTGTCAAATGTGAAACCTCATCATCAAAGGTTGCCAAACAAGATATTATTTGGTCAACTCCGTTCTCAAAATCAGCCTTCACCTCATCGTATTCAGCCTTATGCTCCTGAAACCATTGCTTATTATTGTTCGCAGCAATACCTTTCAAGAAGTGCATTATCTTCTTTGTATTCATAAACTTTTACGTTTTATCTTGTTTAATTTTACACTATCAATTCATTCACTTGTTAACTCGTCAACCGTCAACTATAAACCTACCATCAATTAACTCGTTAACTTGTAAACTCGTTAACTCGTCAACTATCCTATACTACAACTTACTATTCTCCAACAACTTTGGACAGATATCATCAAAGGGACAATGCTCGCAATCAGGCTTAGCACTCTTGCAAACATAACGTCCATGAAGCAATATCCAATGGTGGGCATCCGAGACCTCCTCTGTAGGGATATTCTTCATCAGATAATCCTCAACCTTACGAGGCGTGTTAGCTGTTGAAGGAACCAGCCCCAAACGATGACTTACACGATAGACATGCGTATCAACCGCAAGTGTTGGCTTACCAAACCACACTGCTTGAATAACATTTGCCGTCTTACGCCCTACTCCAGGCAGCGTAACGAGTGCATTAGGATCAGAAGGCACCTCGCCATCAAATTTCTCAACCAACATCTTCGACATCTCAACTAAATGTTTTGCCTTTGAATTGGGGTAAGAAACACTCTTCACATACTCAAATATCTCATCGGCTGTAGCCTCTGCCATCGCCTTTGCATCTGGATAATGACGGAACAATTCTGGCGTAATCGCATTGATTCGCTTATCCGTACACTGAGCAGAAAGGAGTGTCGCACAAAGAAGTTGGAAGGCTGAACCAAAATTTAGCTCAGTCGAAACATGCCCAACATTCTTGCGAAAATAACTCAGTGCATAATCATATCTTTCTTTTCTTGTCATCTTGTTCTTATTAACTTTATACAGCTATATTTACTGCAAAGTTACTGAAAACTTGGAGATTATTTGGTGCTTTCCGAAACTTAATGTAATTTTGCATCAGAAATAAAAAACAAATCAATTATGATAACTCCAATGACAGGACTGATTGCACTGCTAATCATCGCACTGATTGGCTGGGTAGTCGCAGAACTTAAAGACAAGTGTGTTACATTCGTTCACTCTGAAGAAGAGGCTGAGGGCGAGGAAGAAATGAGAGAAGCTTACGAAGCACATGGTGGCAGAGAGCTTAATCTGAAAGACTTACTTGCACATAACAGTACGAACGGCTACAAGTCTATCTAAGATTAATAGCAAATAACATAAAAGACGGGAATGGTATGCTTGTATCATTCCCGTCTTCTTTATATTATATAATGTGGGATTAATCCTTAGAAGTTGGTTTTTATAGGAGTAAAACGCTTATAGTTGATTTGAAAAATCATTACACAAAAGGTGAGAAAGGAAGTTTCTTTTACCTTAAAAGTACCAAGAAAAACTGCATTTGTAACCTTCACAGAATCAAAGAGTTGCAAAAGAACATTATAAAAGGTGCTTAGTTGCATTGCAAAAGGGCGTTAGTTGCATGCCAACTAACGCCCTTTTGGACCTCAATTAACGCCCAATTGGAACGCAATTAAGCATCTTTTAATTTCAAAGCTGCGAATTTATTTTACAATATTCCACCTTGTAGGACATCAACACTATGATATACTCTCTATCAAGAGCCATATATTAAGTAAGGTGACGATGCCCGCCAACGAGTAAAGGAAGACCATATTCAACTTACTATTGGCATACTTACCCATCACACGCTTGGAAGATGTCAGACCCACTTGTAAGAAAACGGTGAAAGGAAGTTGAACAGAAAGGAACATCTGTGAGATAATCAATCCCTTAAATGGGTCGCCAATAAAGAATATCATCAGAAGGGCAATACCTAATGAGAGGACAATTCCAGCAATAGAGTGCGTATCTTTTGCATTATATGACTCACCAAAAAGTCCAGAGAAGATACTACCCGCAGCCATTCCACTGGTTATCGTACTTGAAATACCCGCTAATAGTAAGGCAATAGCAAATATATTCGCAGCATTATTACCCAAAAGTGGCTGTAGCATTGCTTGCGCCTGAGACAGTTCATCAACGTGCTGACCATGAGAGAAGAACGTACTTGCTGCCAAGAGAATCATCGCAGAGTTGATAACCCAACCCACAATCATTGAGAAAAGGGTGTCGACAAACTCATACTTTAACATGTGACGGATACGTTCGTCACCCTCCAAATAGATCTCGCGACTCTGTACAATCTCAGAGTGAAGGAAAAGATTGTGAGGCATCACAACCGCTCCCACCACACTCATGATAATCAAGAGAGAACCTTGTGGAACGGTTGGAACAAATGCTCCCTCAATGGCTGCAGGCCAATGAATATCAACGAGAAAGAGTTCATAAACAAACGAAAGACCTATCATTGACACAAAGCCAATGATGGCACGTTCCATCTTCTTATAGCTATTCGTAAAAAGCATTATCAACACAGCCACTGTTGTTAAGACAGAGCCTGTAGGAATACTAATGCCAAAGAGCATTTGTAGTGCAATAGCACCACCAAGAATCTCTGCTAAAGAGGTAGAGATACTGGCAAGAATTGCACTCAAGATAATAGGACGACCTATCCATTTAGGTGCATACTTCACTGCTGCCTCACTGAGACAGAGTCCTGTCACAATTCCAAGATGAGCAACATTATGCTGTAAAGCTATAAGCATAATTGTTGAAAGGGTTACTACCCATAACAATGCATAGCCATACTCTGAACCAGCAGCAAAGTTACTTCCCCAGTTTCCCGGGTCGATAAAGCCTACGGTCACCAGCAAACCGGGACCAATAAATTTAAATATATCTAAGGCACCCAACACGCGTGGGTGGTCCTTACGTTGTAGTTCTTTTAATATATTCTTCATTCTAATTAAGTTTTATGCAAAGTTACAATATCTATATGACAAACTACAAGATGATAAGGGAATATTGAAAAAAATACTAACAATTAGGTAGGTGGATTAAAACCAAATCGGTCATTAAACCACAATGTTTCATGAATTCTTGTTTTTGTATTGTTTCCTAACATCTTTTATTTTCTTATCAGCATCTTTCCTGTCTTTGCAAATTGACGTAGCCTGCTACGCCTGCGTTACAAAGAGAGGCAATCTACTCGACAAAAAAAACAAAATATGTTTAGCTTCTAATAACCAATTTGGGTTAAAGGGAAGTTCTTTTCAAACAAAATGTAAAATCTTACCAGATACAATTCTCCAACAAAATGAATAATAAAAGGTTGGTACGAAGCGTTAAAATGTACTTTGAATGGTCACAATAACACCTAAGTTTAAATCAGAAAGTTGCTTAAAAGAACTATAAAGAAAAATATAAGACTTTGTTTAAGAAACCTAAAACGAATCTACAAAATACTGTAAACAAAATTACAGAACCAAAAAGTTACTAAAAACAAAAATGCCCTACGCTTCACAGCGATGGGCATTCAATCTCAATAGGTATTAGTTTCTTTAAGGTAAAAAGATTGTATTCAGGATAACGTTTGCAAAGATAGGGCATTATTTTTATATGTGCAAACTTTTATGCAACTTTTTTATTAATAATGAAACATTTGTTACCATACATACACCTATCGCTGAAAGCCGTTCACATTCACTTTTATTAAACACTTTAAAAAGATAAAGAAAATTGGTTTTATTTCGTTACTGAAAATATACAAAACATTATAAAACATTACTCGAAAAGCATTTTGCATGAATAATTTCAAACTGCATAAAAGAATATACATTATTATTTAGAACAAAGTGCATCATAAACAAGAAAAAATGAGTAACTTTGCAGCATAATAATAAATAGGAAAATATGACTACGATAGAGAACAACACCAATGAGGAGAAGCGTAGCTTGAGCTTCGTAGAACAACTGGTAGAGGAAGACCTCGCAAAGGGTAAGAACGGAGGACGTATTCAGACACGTTTCCCGCCAGAGCCAAATGGCTATCTTCATATTGGTCATGCAAAAGCGATTTGCATGGACTTTGGTGTAGCTGAAAACTATAAGGGTATTTGTAATCTTCGTTTTGATGATACAAATCCAAGCAAGGAGAACAACGAATATGTAGAGAATATCCTTCATGATATTAGCTGGCTTGGCTTTAAATGGGGTAACATTTATTATGCAAGTGATTACTTTGAGAAGTTATGGGACTTTGCTGTTTGGATGATTAAGAAGGGCTTGGCATATGTTGACGAGCAGACTTCTGAGCAGATTGCAACACAGAAAGGTACGCCAACAACGCCTGGTACAGCATCA
Organism: Prevotella melaninogenica ATCC 25845; assembly: GCF_000144405.1. NCBI lineage: Bacteria > Pseudomonadati > Bacteroidota > Bacteroidia > Bacteroidales > Prevotellaceae > Prevotella > Prevotella melaninogenica. The sequence goes on along the minus strand of NC_014371.1, from coordinate 333,450 downwards.
CCATACCGTGATCGTCCTATCGAGGAAAGCCTTGCCTTGTTTGAGCAGATGAATACACCAGAGGCTGTTGAGGGAAGTATGGTACTTCGTGCGAAGCTCGATATGGCTAATCCTAACATGCATTTCCGTGATCCAATCATATATCGAATCATTCAGATTCCACATCATCGCACAGGTACAAAGTGGCATTGTTACCCAATGTATGACTTTGCACACGGACAGAGTGACTACTTTGAGGGTGTTACCCACTCTATCTGTACACTCGAGTTTGTGCCTCACCGTCCTCTCTATGATAAGTTTATTGACTTCCTAAAAGAAAGTGATGGCACCGATGACAACCTATCAGATAACCGCCCACGACAGATAGAGTTCAACCGCTTGAACCTTACTTATACAGTAATGTCAAAGCGTAAACTTCATACATTGGTTGATGAACATCACGTCAAGGGATGGGATGATCCACGAATGCCGACACTCTGTGGTATGCGTCGTCGTGGTTACTCTCCGGAGTCTATCCGTAACTTTATCGACTCTATTGGCTATACTAAGTTCGATGCACTCAATGATGTAGCGTTGTTGGAGGCTGCTGTACGTGACGACTTGAACAAGAAGGCTACACGTGTTAGCGCTGTTCTCGACCCTGTAAAACTTGTTATTACCAACTATCCAGAAGGAAAGACTGAGGAGATGGAGGCTATTAACAATCCAGAGAATGAGGCAGATGGTTCACACACTATCACCTTCTCAAAGAATCTTTGGATTGAACGTGCTGACTTTATGGAGGATGCTCCAAAGAAATTCTTCCGTATGTCTCCAGGTAAGGAAGTGAGATTGAAGAACGCTTACATCGTTAAGTGTACTGGTTGTACTAAGGATGCTGAGGGCAATATCATTGAGATTCAAGCAGAATATGATGCTGACAGCAAGAGTGGTATGCAGGGGGCTGACCGTAAGGTGAAAGGTACTCTCCACTGGGTTAGCGCTGACCACTGCTTAAAGGCAGAGGTTCGTGAGTACGACCGCTTGTTCAACGTAGAGAATCCTGCTGCTGATGAGCGTGATTTCCGTGAGCTTCTCAATCCAGAGAGCCTTACTGTACACACAGAGTGCTACGTTGAACAGTATCTCGCTGAGAAGAAACCGGGTGATTACCTACAATTCCAGCGTACTGGTTACTTCATGCTTGACCCAGATACAACAGCCGACCACCTCGTGTTTAATAAGACTGTTGGCTTGAAAGATACTTGGGCAAAGAAGGCCAAAGCATAACTAAAGTAAAGTAAGATTTGGATATATACTATCAGAGTGATAAATTCAAGCAAGTCCTTCATAGATATGAAGAACTGCAAAAAGACAACATCAGCGAGTTCCTCGACCCTGAGGAACTGACTGATGTTGCTGAATATTACCACTATATCGGTGAAGATAACAATGCTTTAGACGCTATCGATTATGCCACCCGCTTGTATCCAACAGCCACTACTCCACTTGCTTTCAAAGCACGTTTAGCATTATTCATCGACGAAGACCCAGAGCTTGCTAACGAGATTGCAGAGATGATTGTTGATAAGAGTGACTTAGATTATCTCTATCTTAAAGCTGAAATTATGATCGTTGATAATAAGGTAGCCGAAGCAGATGACTTCCTTCAAAGCCAGTATGACGAGGTTATCTCACAAGAAGACCGCGAGGATTATGTCCTTGATGTTGCTGCTCTCTTTTCCGATTATGAAGAAAATGAATATGTAGAGAAATGGTTGAGCCGCTCAACAAAGACAGAAGATAATGATTATAAGGAACTTCGTGCGCGTCTTCTCAAAAGCCGTGGGAAGTATAAAGAGAGTGAATCCATTCTCAATGAGTTACTTGATACCAACCCTTATTCTGGTCCTTACTGGAACCAGTTAGCCCAGAATCAGCTTTTAAGGAATGACATAAAGGATTCTATCACATCAAGTGAATACTCCATAGCTATCAACCCTGATGATGAAGAAGCTATCCTCAACAAGGCCAACGGACTCTTTACACTTGGGAATTATGAGGAATCTCTGAAGTACTACGAGCGTTATAAGAAGCTCTGCCATAATCAAGATACAACTGTCGTTGATGTTACTATCGGACATATACATCTCATGCAGGGCAATGCTTCAGAAGCGCAACGATATTATCATCTGGCATTAGCAGAAACACAGAGCAAGAGTCTGACACTCATCCATATTGGTATTTCAACCTTTGACAATGGATATGTTGAATATGCTTACAATATCTTTAGTACGTTATTGCCTGAAATGGATGACGACTGGGACATCGGTTTCGCATACCTCGCACGCTGTTGTTATGAATTAAAGCTAAAAAAGGAGTTCAATATATACTTGCGACAAGCCGTTGAAAGGAATCCAGAGGAGAGTATAGAGGTACTATCAGACCTCTATCCAGAAGGAACAAGCCCACAAGACTACCCCAATATTCGTATTTTATAACAAACAGAATTATAATTAATAACATATCATTATGAGTTTTATCACATCCATGCTCGGACATCTCAACTATGGCACCATCTTTATTTTGATGCTTCTTGAAAGTACGGTTATCCCTGTACCATCAGAATTAGTTGTTGCCCCAGCTGCCTATCATGCTGCCGCAGGCAACCTTGATATATGGTTGGTAATTCTTTTCTCCACTTTAGGAGCAGACGTTGGTGCAACTATTAACTATCTTGCAGGATGGTATCTTGGTCGCCCTATCATCTATAAGTTTGCCAATAGTAAGTGGGGACACTTGTGTTTATTGAATCAAGAGAAAGTTGAAAAGAGCGAACGATACTTCGATGAGCATGGTATGGTGGCTACAATCACTGGCCGTCTCTTGCCAGGTATTCGCCATCTTATCTCCATTCCAGCAGGATTGGCGAAGATGAGCTACTGGAAGTTCTTGCTTTATACTACTATAGGTGCAGCCTCATGGCACACTATTCTTGCACTTTTAGGACATTACATGCACTCTTTTGTACCAGAAGATCAGCTCCAAGAGAAGATTTTAGAGTATGGAGAGTATATTAAGTTTGGTCTTATCTTCTTGGTAATTGTTGTTTGTTTTTACTTCCTTGTTAAGTGGTATGTAAAGAAAAAGAAGAACAACAAGAACCATTCACAGCAGGTATAACCCTATATAATAATATTCTACCACAACACTTTTTTATGACTTCAAACGAGAAATACATAGAAGATATAGCTAACGAGCAGCTTCTTTCAGATAAAGAAGAGCAGGAGTTAGCAGAGAAGATAAAGGTTGGTGACGCAAGAGCTTTGGAGAAGTTGACCAAGGCTAACTTGAAGTTTGTTGTTTCATTGGCGCATCAATACCGTAACCGCGGATTGGGTGAAGACGACCTTATCAGTGAGGGAAATATTGGTATGATGTATGCCGCACAGAAGTTTGATGGTTCAAAAGGTGTACGCTTTGTTATCTTTGCGGCTCCTTACATCCGTAAAGCTATGGAAGAGACTATCAAAGAGCAAGCAACACTCTATAAACTTCCTAAGAACGAGACAAGTAGATTTGAACAGAAGCGTTCACATGCTATCTCTATTGACCAGCCAGTACCAGTAGGTAGCAATAATAACTTCACACTTCAGCATATCCTTGAGAATGAAAATGCCAAGCATGCTGACGAACATCTTAACCAAGAAATCCTCAGTAATGAAATCCAAAAAGGATTAGATGTACTTGATGAACGTGAAAAAAGGGTCATCACTTATATCTATGGATTGACAGGAGCACACTATACGATGGCAGAGATTGCGGAGGATATGGGATTAAAACGCGAACGTGTACGCCAGATTCGTGACAAGGCTTTGCGCAAACTTCATAAGAAGATGAAATAAAAGCAGCACAAAGCTGAATAGGATTCATCGAATAATAATCGTACGAAACCAGTCACGAAGAACACCACCATATTGGTCTTGGCTGTCAGCACAAAGTACTATAACTTGGCTTCCGTCTGCAAGGCGGGGGCCAAGACACATACCCTCATAGTTAGCAAGATTCTGACGAAGCAGTCCTAAGGAGGTTTTCCACGTTGCAATCAAAGTCTTCTGCATATACGGACTATCCGTATCAAGTGCTTTTTCTTGACTGATAGTCATAGACTTCACTGGGTCAACACAATAAATCTTATTCTCCACAAACGAACCAATTTTACTTGAGGTTACCACGAATTCACGCTCTAAAACAAGTAATTTTCCATCATCTAAGGCTGCCATTGCTGCTACACCCATTGCATAATTAGACACAGAAGGGTGACTCTCCGCAGCATCCATCAAATAAGCATACTGTTCTTGAGGAACGAAAGAGTCATCGAAACTTTGAAAACGAAGTCTATTCTTCACTTGATTCTTTGCATTAGCTTGTTCTCCATCTATCTTCAACGTACTTTCAGAAGTCGTCCAAAAACGATGCGTATAGGCATTATAAGTTAGTGCTTCAAAACTATAAGCAGGTATAGCCATACTGAAAGCGGATGGAATAGCAAGCTTCCGACCCGTCAGTTTACCATTCATTCCATATTCTAAGATACTATTATCTGCTTCACGGGAAATGAACAACGTGCTGTCCTTAGGAAAGAAAGCTATGCCCTCTTCATCTTTATTCAACTCGCCCGATGATTGGAAACCCTCATTCACAACGTCTTTAATATCTCCACTAACAGAATCTATCTGTATACGAAAGCGAAAGAAGCCACTTTCAGACGTCTTATCAGAAACAACAGCATAGCGATCACCACCCAACCATGTCAATCCGCTATAGTTTCCTTTAGGAACTGTACGCTGAAAGTAATGCTGTGGATTGAGTCTGACAAGCTGTTGAGCTTGTGCAAAAAGCGTAAATGGGAAACAGAAAACAAAGAATAAAATATGCTTGAGTTTTAGTTTCATAACCATGATTTTTTGGTTTTAAGCCGTCTAACAATAACTTCCTTGTATCTTAATCAATAAAGTCTTATTATACAAGATAAGGTCAATTAACATCCTTACTATCCTTTGCACATACTGTGCGAAGGCTTCGCACGAGGCGTGCGGAGGGTGAACACCAATGGTGCGGGGACCTAACACAGTACAAACGAACCTCAGAAAGAGAACGAAAAGTTGGTTAACTCAATCAGACAACAGCCTTCTTAATCGTTAAACAAGCTATTAGTACATCTCACATTGACCTTTTGTTATAAAAGAGATATGCGTAGGTCTCATTTATAAAACAAGTACCTACGCAAGCTTTTAATTTACGAATTCAAATTGAATAAGCCTATCCTTCTCCTGTAAACTGCTTCAGACGCTGCTCTTCAGAAAGGCGACAAATAAGCAATTTACCATCCTGTTCAGCTACAATATAGCCGTCAAGACCTTGGATAACAACCTTACGCTCCTCCGTTGTATGAACAATACAGTTCTTACTATCAAACAGATGAACATCTTTACCAATAACAGCATTACCGTAAATATCATGCTGTGTCTGGGCAAGCAACGATCCCCAAGTTCCTAAATCACTCCAACCAAAGTCTGCAGGGCATACAAATATCTCTTCAGCCTTTTCCATAATAGCATAATCGACAGAGATATTCTCACACTCTGGATAAACCTCATCAATCACGCGTTGTTCATCGGCTGTATCTAAGACATCCATGATACGCTCAAAAATTCTTGCTATACTTGGCTGATAAATACGGAAAGCATTGACAATAGTAGAGGCACTCCAGATGAAGATTCCTGCATTCCAGAAGAAGTTATTCTGCTTGATATATTGTTCTGCTGTTGGTAAATCTGGTTTCTCACGGAACTGATCAACACGATAAATCTCGCGATTACGCGCTGAAGCTGTTGAAAGGTCAGCTTGTATATAGCCATAACCCGTCTCTGGGCGTGTTGGTTTCATACCCAAAGTAACCACAGCATCCGTTTCTGCAGTAAACTTCAAACAGTTAGAAATAACACGTTTGAACTCAGTTTCATTGGTCACAATATGATCACTTGGTGACACCACGATATTAGCCTTTGGGTTCTCTTTCTTGATACGCCAACTCACGTATGCAATACAAGGTGCTGTATTACGACGGCAAGGCTCGCTCAAAATATGATTCAAAGGTATCTCTGGGAGCTGTTCATGAACTAAAGAGACATACTTTTGGTTCGTGACAACCCACACATTGTCAGAGGGAACAACACCTGCAAAGCGATCATAGGTCAGCTGGATGAGTGATCTACCTACTCCTAAGACATCAATAAACTGCTTAGGACGGTCTGCAGTACTCATCGGCCAGAATCTACCTCCTACGCCACCTGCCATAATGACGAGATGATTATCAGTTTGCGCCATAACTTATTATCAAAAAATTAATATGATTGCAAATATACAAATAAAAATGAATAACGACAATTATTAATGTCGCTTTTTCTTTTTTAGTGATGTTAAGCATGGATTACTGCGGTAATAAAGCTATAAAATCAGAAATCAAACAGATTCAGACTTCTATCTTCAGTAGGCTTTTCTTTAGGAGTTTCTACCTCGTCATGAAACTGAAGAATCAGTTGTTGAGATAACTGATTATTCTCATTTAGCCTATAAACTCCTTTCCTACTCTTTTCTATAAGAGAGTTGCAAGACTTGCTATTCTTCAAGAGATACATCTGTACATACTTGTGTACGTCTTCTTGATTTAGTGAATTGAAAAGAGAATTACAAGCATTAAAAACATGACGGGAGACTTTCTGAACTGAAAGTCCCTCGTTTCCTGCTTCAGCAAGAACTCGTAATATTTCCTTATCGTATTGCATACAAAAAGGGAGCCTATACCTTTATCATACAGACTCCCCCTCCTGTGTTATAATAATTACTCTAATTATGCAAGAGCAACTTTATCGTTTTCACCTTTAACTTTGCCCTCCTTAAAGAGCCAACCAATGCCAAGATAAACCTCCTCGGTGCTAATATTAGCAGCCTTAGCAATCTCAGCAACTGTCAAAGCCTTGGCTTCAGCAGCAAGAGCATTGTAAACATCGCCAGCCTTAAAACCGACATTCTCTGCATTAATAGCTACAACTGACTTCTTAGCAGGAGCTTTCTTAGCAGGAGCCTTCTTTACTGCTTTAGGAGCAGACTTAACTTCTTTCTTTTCTGTCATAGTTTTACACAATTAAAGTATAGTTCAAACAATCGAATAATTATTTATATGTATTAATCTACTTAAATAATGCAAACATACAAAAGAGTTGTTAGCTTTCTTCTGGTGAATGCTATTTATTTGTTGCAAAAGTACATCAAATATTCCAATGTGTCAAATACTTACGACAAAAAGTAACAGATAAGGAACGCTTTAACACCTTCAACGAGATTTTATTGACTTAAGTCAACCGAAAAGAGTGTTATGCCTTCAAATCTAACTTGATTTCCAATTCGTCCAACTGCTTCTGATCAATAAACGAAGGAGCATCCAACATGACATCACGTCCACTATTATTCTTAGGGAATGCGATACAATCACGAATTGAATCGAGACCTGCCATGATACTTACAAATCGATCAAGACCGAAAGCAAGACCTGCATGAGGTGGTGCACCATACTTGAAAGCATTCATCAAGAAGCCAAACTGTGCCTTAGCACTCTCTGGTGTGAAGCCGAGAACCTCAAACATCTTCTCCTGCAACTGAGTATCGTGAATACGAAGTGAACCACCACCAACTTCGATACCATTGCATACAAAGTCGTATGCCTTTGCTCGTACCTGCTCTGGATGCTCATCCAACAACTTGATATCATCAGGATTAGGCATTGTAAATGGATGGTGAGTAGCCATCAAACGCTGCTCTTCATCACTCCATTCGAACAAAGGGAAGTCAACAATCCAAAGACACTTAAATACGTTCTTATCGCGAAGTCCTAAGCGATCGCCCATCTCAAGACGCAGAGAACAAAGCTGAACTTGTGTCTTTCTAACATTGTTACCAGAAAGAATCAACACAAGGTCGCCATCCTTAGCACCTGTTGTTTCCTTAACTTTTAGCAACTGCTCCTCTGTATAGAACTTATCAATAGAACTCTTAATAGTACCATCTGCATTGTACTTAATGAATACAAGCCCCTGAGCACCTACCTGTGGACGCTTCACAAAGTCGGTCAATTCGTTAAGTTGCTTGCGGCTATAGTCAGCACAACCAGGAACAACAATACCTCCAATGTAAGCAGCCTCATCAAATACGGAGAATGAACCTGTACCCTTCAAGTCGTCCATCAACTCTACGAACTCCATGCCGAAACGCAAGTCTGGCTTATCAGAACCATAACGCTTCATAGCATCATGCCACTTCATCTGCTCCAACTTAGGAAGCTCTACACCGCGAATCTCACGGAAAAGATGACGTGCCATCTCCTCAAACAGATTGATAACATCATCCTGATCAACGAATGACATCTCACAGTCTATCTGTGTAAACTCTGGCTGACGGTCGGCGCGTAAGTCCTCATCACGGAAACACTTAGCAATCTGGAAGTAGCGATCAAAACCCGCAACCATCAACAACTGCTTCAATGTCTGTGGACTCTGTGGGAGTGCATAGAACTGACCTGGATTCATACGTGATGGTACAACGAAGTCGCGTGCACCCTCTGGTGTTGAACCAATGAGGATAGGTGTCTCAACTTCCATAAATTGTGCAGCATCGAGGAAGTTACGAATAAGAATCGTCATACGGTGACGTAATTCCATGTTCTTGCGCACTGCCTCACGACGAAGGTCTAAATAACGATATTTCATACGGAGGTCATCACCACCGTCTGTGTTATCTTCAATTGTGAAAGGAGGAGTTTCTGAGCTACTAAGCACCTTCAACTCCTTAGCAATAATCTCTATATCACCTGTAGGAATCTTGCTATTCTTACTCTGACGCTCATTAACAACACCCTTAACTTGAATGCAATATTCACGTCCTAACTTGTTAGCTTCGCCACAAAGGTCTGCATTATCGGCCTCATTGAAAACTAACTGGGTAATACCATAGCGGTCACGAAGGTCGACAAAAGTCATACCTCCCATTTTACGTGCGCGCTGTACCCATCCAGCGAGGGTCACTTCCTTGCCTGCATCCGAAAGGCGCAGCTCTCCACAAGTATTTGTTCTATACATATCTTATTATATGTTTATTATATTTCGCTTCTGCAATCATCCCCAAAAGGGAAATCAAACGTAATTGTTTGGTTTTGATAATCTCCTGCAAAGATACGAACTTTAAATTAAAAATGGGAAACACCTTATAAAAATATAAAGAAAGTTCTGTGGAATTATTGTTAAGTCTGCTATATGAAAGGCGTTAAAATAACAATATCTCCTTAATTATTGTGAAATTTTAATGAAACTATAAACTTTCTCATTACTTTTGCATCGAACTTAATAAATATCAATTAAACAAAGACGACATGAAAAAGTTCTTATTAATGACAGTGATGTTAGTTTTCGGACTGACATTTGCAGTAGCACAGAATCAGGCAGAAATTAAATTTGATAAGGTAACTTACGACTTCGGAACTTTCTCTGACGACAACCCAGTGCATAAAACAACATTCACATTCACAAATGTTGGAAAGGCACCATTGGTAATTAATCAGATTGTTGCAAGTTGTGGATGCACTATTCCTAACTACGATAAGAGACCGATTGCACCAGGTCAGAAAGGTACGATTGACGTGACATACAACGGAACTGGTAAGTTCCCTGGACACTTCAAGAAGAGTATTACCGTACGAACAAATGGAAAAGTAGAAATGACCCGACTATATATAGAAGGTGTCATGACTGGTAAATAAAACAACAAATTAAAATAATAGAGCCAACTTTTACGCATCTGTAAAAGTTGGCTCTATTGTTTTGTAAATACTGAACGACTAAGTGTTTTGTAATAAAAATTCACAAACCCTATTTATATTGATGCTTAATTGCATTCGAATTAAGCACCAATTGGCTTCTAAAAGATGCCCTTTTGGGGTCTAACTAACGCCCTTTTGAACCCTTATTAAGCACCTTTAACAACACAACTTTACAATAAACTGATATACTGATAGTTACAAAGTCAATAAAAAGACGAACTTTCTTAGGCTTTTAAGAGTAAATTACCCTAATCGTTGTAAAGTATTTTCACAACTTAATCTTCATCTGGAGTATGAAGAATAATACTTGTGGCACCAATCGTAAAGAGCGTACCACCGTCAATAACACGACGCTCACGGTCGCCAAGAATCACATTGTCAACAAACGTACCCGTATAAGAAGGACCATCACGCAACACATATTGCAATTTACCATGCTTATTCTTACTAACAGTAATAAAGCAGTGCGTCATGTCAACACTTGGGTCAACTGTCTCAATCGGACAGTTAATTGGATTTCCCTTCATATAACGTCCGATGACATTTTCACCCATCTGTAGAGGAATTACTTGGCGGAAATGAAAGACATTCTCAATCACATGAAGAGAGCCATACTTGTTCTCTGATTCTTCATCTGCAGGGGCATCGTTTTCCTCTTTTTGCGTTTTACGAAGTTTAGAAACTCCTATACGGATTCCAAACTCCTTACTACACTGAGGACACTGGAAAACAAGACGTTGTCCCGACTTATATTTTGTCTCATCAAAAGTTATGAAGTTATCACACTTCGGACATCTTACACGCTTCATATATAATAAAAGTAATTTTAATAAAAATGCCCCTCACCTCAGAAGAGGATAAAGAGGCTCTCATGGAGAAACATACAAGGCTAAACATAAATAAGCAATGAAAAGCCTTCTCTCTAAACTTTATTGTATTGGATTCTGTGTGAAAGAAAAATATATCTGCCCTACCCTTTCATTGTATGTGAGCCAATCTTACTTTCCAATTTCTATCACCCAAGCTTCCTTAAAATCTGTAGTTTTATTGATAAACTTCATCTTTTCATAAGCTTCCTTTTGACTTGAGAAATAGCCATAAAGAACCTTTATGCTTTCAGCTCCTTCATAGACACGTGCATCAGAAAGTCCACTCTTTTGCAATTTATGTACAAAAGCACGTGCATTACTTTCTGTTACATGGCTTGCCATAACAATTGCCCAATAATGAGAAGTAATAGTAGGAGTTGTCTGCTGCAGCTTAACACCTGACACTTGATTGGTAGGCGTTAATGTATTTAGTTGCTGAGAAGCATTTGACGTATCGTCAGAGTCGAAGATATTATAAAGAACTCCGCTCTTTATTTGCTGTTTATCATTTGCACCTTGACGGTTAGAACCAGGAAAAGCTACAAGGAAAACCGCAGTAAGGAAGACTGCTGCAGCAGCTACATTGCGCACTGCACGCATACTGATACTAAGACGTTTATCCGCAGTATCTGAGTCATCAACAAAGACAACACCCTGCTTTTGTGTCTTAACTTCAATCGTTGTAGCTGCAGACTGCTTCTCAGCAACAAACTTAGTGAAGTTAAAGCTACTCAAACCATAATACAATGGCGTAAGAATACCACTTTCAAAAGGTTCAAACTCTAAATTACCTTCACTATTTCTTGATAGACTTCCAAGGTCATTCAGTTCAAATAATCCTTCCTCATCTAATGCTTGATAAATCTCATCAACCTCTTTTTCTATCTGTGCTAAAGCCTCAGGATAGCTTAATTCATAGGCATCAACATAAGATTGTACCAACAAAGAGTCGTTCATTCGCAGCTGTGCATTAAAGCCGAGTGTACGATAAGGTGGCAGGAACAAGCCATCCTGCTCATCATATCTTGCTGAAACATGATGGGCAACAAAGCCACCTAAGCCTGGGACAATGACACAGTCATTCTCCAACAGAAGTATCTCTATATGTCGGTCGAGTTTTATCACGCTTGCAAAATTAAGTATTTTATTTGGAAGTGGCAAGTCCCCAACGTTAAATTCTTATTTGAATAATGAAAAAGGGAATAATCCTTCCGATAATCGATAAAACTTCTTATCTTTGCAATAAGAACTAAAAATAAAGCTATGGAGTTTATTAAGACAGAAATTGATGGCGTTTGGATTATTGAACCTAAGGTGTTCAATGACGATAGAGGTTATTTCTTTGAATCATTCAAACAGGCTGAATTCGACAAAAACGTTGGTTATCATGTTGATTTCATACAGGACAATGAGTCTAAATCAAGCTATGGTGTTCTGCGTGGACTACATTACCAAGAGAGCGATACCGCACAGGCTAAGTTAGTACGTGTCATCAAAGGTAAGGTAGTTGATGTAGCTGTTGACCTTCGCAAGAGCTCACCTACATTCGGAAAGTATGTTATGGTTGAACTGTCTGAGGACAACAAGCGTCAGTTCTTCGTACCACGTGGCTTTGCACATGGCTTCCTCGTTCTTTCTGATGAGGCTATCTTTACTTATAAGGTAGATAATGTCTACTCTCCACAGACAGAGGCGAGCCTCCGCTGGAATGATGAAACTGTAGGTATTAAGTGGCCTATCGATACAAAGGATGTCATACTTTCAGACAAAGACCTTAACAAGGGACTGTCTTTGAAGGACGCAAAAGTATTTGAATAAACACCAAAATCATTTACAATATCGGGCGCAGTGATAATGCGTCCGACATAACAAATTTATTTACGAACGTACAATCGGAGCGTTCTACTATGTATCAGTAAAGATGAAACAGAAGTTATTTGTCTGCATATTAACGTTACTGGTTCTTTTAACAGCTTGCCACAATCGTGGAGCTGATTATCAACAGCAACATGAGGACAAGCAAGCAAAAGAGATGTTGCAGGGCTTATGGACCAATGGAGAGAACAGTGACCCTGCTATGTTGGTAAAGGGAGATAGCATCTTCTACCCTGACTCTGCAAGTATGCCTGTACGCTTCTGGATTTATCAAGATACAATCTACCTGCAAGGTCAAAACATTCATGGCTATAAAATTGAGAAACAGGCTGCTCACCTACTGAAATTTGCCAACCAAAATGGTGATGAAGTAAAGTTGATAAAGAGTAATGATAAAACGCTCTATTCAGCCTTTAACTATCATGTTTACGCTATGAACACCTTCTTGGAGCAATCACAAGATACCGTTATCCGTACAGACTTAGGTTATTTCCAAAGTAAAGTTCATGTACAAACGACCTCCGACAAAGTGGTTAAATCGACTTATAATGATAATGGAGTAGAAGTTGACAACATCTATCTTGATAATGTTGCGTCACTGCGATTGTACAATCATGGTACTCCTGTCTTTGCACATGACTTCCGTAAACAGGAGTTCCAGTCGCTTATCCCTAAGAGTTTCCTCTCTCGCAGCATTCTACGTAAGATGTATTTCACGTATGCTGATGCCAAAGCACTCTACTATTATGTTATTATCGGAATCCCTGATGCCGACACAACATACGTTATCGAACTGAGAGTAACTCCTGACGGAAGAATGAGTAAGAAGTTAAAGTAATATTGATTATCACTGACAGATAATCAAAAGAAAAACAAATCCATATCCGCACTTAGTTACGTTTGTGATTAAGTGCGTTTTTTAAATACGACCTAATTAAACAGAAAGAAGAAACTACACTATATAAAACACTATTTACCAAACGCTTACGTCTTCCTAATCACAAAGAGACTTATGCCAATTAGATAACTTTTGCATACTTCTCGACGATAAGTTACCTTTATCCTTACAATAAACTTGTGTGGTGTTAAGCCTCCGCACGCATAGTGTCAAGCCTCCGCACCACATGTGCGGAGCACCCGCACAATAAGAGAAAGATGTATATAAGTTCGTCTATTACTATCCATTTCACACGAACATACCGATAAAAGGACATGTACACGGTGTGTTTATCACAAGTTACTCAGATTTTATCAAGAATTAGCAACATTGTTCAAAAGTAATTATTATATTTGTATCTGTTTTAATACCTTAAGTATAAGATGCTGGTCTGAAAGCAAACAAATTCTTATCCATACAAAACTGATGTATTAAGAAATCTTGCTAACTTCCACCTTATTCAATAATAAAGTCAAAGACTATCATACTCTTGATATATAAAACAAGCCCATGGACATACTGTCACACTTTAGAACAATAGAAGAACTTACTAAAACACTCTCACGCGAACAAAGACTACTAAGTGAGATGTTTGAAAAGCGAAAGCTGATAAAATTCCCCAAAGGAATAGCACTGGAGTTAGTTGGAGAGAATGAGAGCCGACTAAGTAGGCTCATTGACTATGGTGTAGTAGTAGAAACTGGCAATTCTCTTGAAATAGAGAGCGACTATCTTAATTTCTTCGAGGAGGTACTGAACGTGAATGAGGAAATAAGTGTGTTAAGTGTGCAGGAATGTATCAACACACTAAAGGAGCATATCACTTATTTCCTACAAGAGACAAACGTAAATCGGAAGGCTGGCTACCAAGATAGTGTACGCCAAATCTTGAAGAAGACAGGCTTTAGGACGTTGAAAAATGTAGTGGACTTGAAACGAAACATGGACAACACCTATAAGCAAGAACCAAACTATCTCAACAAGAAAACGAAACTCCAGAATCTTGATGAGAAAAGTCATAGCATACGCTCGATGATACGTGAATGTGAAAAGCTAATGGACAATGAGCAAGCCTTCTTCATTATGGCCAATGACCCACACATGGCTAAGACTTGTAGCAATGTAAGACACGATTTCGTTGAAGCCTATCATGCACTGATGGAGATAGATAGACAGATTATTGTCTATATCAATCAAATAGACCAACAGAACCAGCTTTACAAGAAGATACGCAAATTAAAGTATCTGAAAGACCAAGTTCTCATCAAGACAGAAACTAATATTACACAAGTATTAGAAGATAACAATCCACTATGGATGGAGTCTCGGCAATATAGCAAGATTCGTCTTTCATTAGAGGCATTAAGAGAGAATGATGAGATAGCAAAGGTTTTAAGGAGAATAGCAGAACGTAATGGTATACAAAAGACGTCACGAACAGAGGCAGAACCACTTACAAAGGAAGACTTACAAGAGCAAGTACAACTTCTGAAAGAGATTGATCCTACTGAAGTGTGGAATGCCTTTGCTGCCTCAAGCTACAATCTCTTTGAATTTATCCTCAGATACAACTACACGACAAAACGTGAAATAGAAGATCATGCAACCCTCTTTTGTCAACTTGTCATCCTACACCCCGATGAATGTAAAATGACTGGAGAATACGCAACTTACCAAAACATTGAATATCCAATCATCTATGCGAAATAACACTCAACGAATATATGAACGATTAATCCGCGGAGAATTCCTCTCTGTTGATAGTTCTGACAACTCTATCCGCCATCTATACGATGACTTAGAAGAGAACTTTGAAGATTATGCAGACTACTTTAAAGAAGTTGGTCTACAATTAGAACAAGGCAATGGTTACTTCTACTTCTCTCGTATAGGGGAAGGAAAACAAGCTATAGAACAAAAGTTAGAAAGTTTTTCTAAGTGGCTTGATTATCTTGACTTTCTTAAATGCTATAACCAAGCATTCTCTGCAGGTTACCAATTTCGCAAAGGACATCTAATAGAACAAATCAGTTTAGATATTGAATTGAAGGAGAAAGCCAACCACCTATTTAAGAAGTATGGCGCAGGCTCAAATCAAGAAATAGTGAACAAGCTACTCCAAGAGATGCAAAACATGGGATTTGCTGAATGTGTCAATATTCAAGATGAGACTTTTAAGATAACCTCTGCATTCCGTTATGCTGAGGAATTGGTTAACATGATTCAAATAGCTAACGAAGATGAAATACCTGAATAGAATCATATTTATCAATAGTGCTAATATTCCTTATGCTGAAATATCAGTAGATGGCAACGTGCATTTCACTGGAACGCAGGGTGTAGGAAAGAGTACAGTACTAAGAGCACTACTATTCTTCTACAATGCCGACAAGCATAAGTTGGGTATTCAACAAGGCCAGAAGTCGTTTGACGAGTTCTATTTCCGCCAATCTAACTCGCATATCCTCTATGAGGTAATGCGTGATAATGGAGCATATACCATATTAGTCAACCGATACCAAGGACGCGCTTCTTGGCGGTTTATTGATGCACCATACCAAAGGGAGTGGCTCATTGATAATGATAAACAGGTGTTGAGTGACTGGGTCAAGATACGTGAACGTATTGATAAGAATGTGAGTGTGTCAGCAAGAATCGACTCTGGGGTAATGTTTAAGGACATTATCTTTGGTAACACACACGACCACAAGTTTACTCGCTATGCCTTAGTACAGAGCTCTCACTATCAAAATATACCCCGAAGTATTCAAAATGTATTCCTTAACACGAAGTTGGATGCTGACTTTGTAAAGAATACTATCATCCAGTCAATGGCTGACGAAGACCACCCTATTGATTTACAAACGTACAGAAGACTGGTAACAGACTTTGAAAGAGAATACGATGAAATAGACTGTTGGTTCCGACAGACACGTGACGGAATTTATCCCGTACGCCAACAGGCACTGAAAATAGCTGAACAGGGCCGTAAGATTGTTGCGTTTGATCAGCAACTACTTGATGTATGGCACATGCTGAACTATGTTGTAGCGGACGATGAACAACAAATACCACTATTAGAAAGTAAACTTGTAGATGTAAGAAACAATATTGAGAAAGAGAGTAAACGTCAGAAGGAACTTAAAGCAGACTATGACAAAGAAAAAGACTCACTCAATCAAGACCTTGGAGGAAAGAATAGTAAACTAAAAGAGATAGCTGAGAAACGAAAGTATTTTGATGCTATCAATATAAAAGAAAAGGTTGCACTTAATGCTCGTGAGAAGTCATTAAAGTATGAGGCGGATGAGAAAAAAATGCTATTGGACGATTTACTCAAAACGAATGCGTCAATAGCAGAGAAGTATAATATCGCCAAAGCGAAACTTGAAAATGCTCATCAAGCATTTACCAATAGGCTGAGAGAGGCTTTGTATACAAAGCAAACAGAGCTACAACAAGAACGAAATCGCTATGAAGAAGAGCGTTCTAAGAACAGAAACCTGGTTATGAATGCGTATCGTGCTTGGTCACTCGAATCCAAAGAACGTCTTCACAGTCTTACTGTTGAACAGTATAGAGCTGATAGTAGACTTAAAGAACTGCGTCAATGGCACCCAAAAGAGGATGACATCAAGCTGGTAAAGGAGCAACTGCAACAATTAGATATCAATGAAAAGGCTAATGAGGAACAACAGAAAACTGTTAGAATTCAAATAGAAAAGCTGACTAACGAATTCGAAATGAAAGAGGCTGAATTAAAACAAGCCTCTTTGCAGGAACAAAAACGATTGGAAGACAATCGCGCGATATGCCGTAATGAGATTGCAAGAATCAACGACTTGCTGTCACATCTGGATGACTCGCTGTATCATTGGTTGTGTAAGAATGCTGAAGGGTGGGAAGATACGATTGGAAAAGTTGTAGATGAAGAACGAATACTCTACGCCCAAGGACTTGAACCAACGTTAGACTATAAAACGGACAACCTATTTGGAGTAAAGCTCAACTTGGAAAATATTGAGCCTACCCATCGTACTCCTGATGAGTATCGAGCAGAGAAAAAGAAATTAGAAGAACGACTTCAACTTCTGAATAGACAGTTATCACAACTGCCAATAACCCTCCAAGAGGAAATATCTAAACTTGGTAAGAAGTATGGTAACCTACTTAAACCATTGCGTCAGGAAGCTACTCAGCTAAGAGTGGAGGCTGATCAAATACCTACAAAGAGACAGGACCTGCAAAACCAGCGACATAAATTAGAGATGGAAGAGCAGGAAATAATCTCAAGCGAACAAGAGTTACGTATGCGTGCATTCAATGATGCCACTCTAAAAGTTGATGCTGAGAAAGAAAGACAAGCTAAGAATGATGCTAAGAACGAAAAGGACTTGAAGGAACTTGATGCTGCTTTCAATAGGTCTGTAAAGGCACTTAATAATGAACTTAATGCCTTTCAAGAGCAACAAAAGACTGAAGTTGAATTGCATAATCAGGAATTTGAAAATCAAAAAACTCAACTTGACAAGCAACAAAAAGCCGAGCTTGAAGGCAAAGGAGTAGATATCAGACTATTGAACGAATATCGCAAAGCACTTGATGAGCTTAACAAGCTACTTCAACAGATAGAAACAGACCGCAATGACGTAATCAAATACGAAGATGCGGTGGCCACTCTCTTCTCCAAAGAGGCTGATATTAGAAACAATATAAAGGAGATTGGGCAGCGACTTATTATGTTGCAACAACGCTACGAAGACAAACGAATACGCATAGAGAAGAAGAGACAGGGATTTGAAGACCAACAAAGAGCGATTCAAAAAGACCTCGCTCATAGACGAGATGGACTAAATCAATATCATCAAGTTATAGAAAATGAACACTTAGTATCCAACGATTATCTCGCTGATAATAAGGTAAAGTCTACGCATTTAGACTGTCTACAGCTAATAAGTCAGCTGAGAGGCACCATTAATCAGAAACGAGAAGCCATTGAGATACTAAAAGGAACTGTCGTAAACTTCAATCGTAACTTTAAGCCACAGAATGCTTTTCACTTCAACACAATGCCTATCACAGACGCAGATTATATGCAGATTGCAGTTGACTTACAAGAGTTTATCGACAATAATAAGATAGAAGAGTATCGAAGACGTACCAGTGAACATTATAAAGACATCTTAGGACGTATTTCAACTGAGGTCGGAGCATTGATGAAACGTCGATCTGATGTGGATGGAGTAATCCTTGACATCAATCGAGACTTTGTTGAGAAGAACTTTGCAGGAGTCATTAAAAGTATAGAATTAAGAGCAAATGAGTCGTCAGACAAGCTTATGCAGTTGCTTATATCTATTCATAATTACTGCATTGAGAATGCTCTTTCTATAGGAGAACTTAATCTCTTCTCAAGTGATAATCGTGATGAAGTAAACCGAAAGGTTGTAGATTATCTTAAAAGCTTATCTCATCAGTTACAGAACGAGCCAACTCGTAACATCGTATCATTGGGCGATTCCTTCCGTTTACAATTCCGTGTAAAGGAGAACGACAATGATACAAGCTGGGTAGAACGCATTAATAACGTTGGTTCAGACGGAACAGACATCTTAGTGAAGGCAATGGTTAACATCATGCTTATCAACGTATTCAAGAAGAAGGCAGCCCGTAAGAGTGGTGATTTCATCGTCCATTGTATGATGGATGAGATTGGTCGTCTACATCCAAACAATATTAAAGGCATCTTACAGTTTGCTAACTCACGTAATATCCAGCTAATAAACAGTTCACCAACATCCTATAATCCGTACGATTACCGGTACACCTACCTACTAAGCAAGCATGGTGTAAAGACGAAAGTTGAGAAACTTTTAAAGAGAATATAACATCGAAAGACTATGGCAGTAAGTGCATCTATACAAGCGTTAATAGCTGGTGAGACCGTTGCAGGCTCAAGGATAAGTAATAGACTACTGACAGAACTTATCCAGGAAGGTCTATTGCAAATCATTATACATGGGTCGAGAAAATCGTATCGTGCCAACAATATCGAAGCATTAAAAAGGTTTCTTATTGATAAGGATGAGAATTATCGTATTTTAGATGTCGATAATTTCGACTCAAGAAGTTCAATGGCAAGCGAGACAGGAAACTCTAAACTCGTGACTATACGTTCGTGTCCTGGATTCCCAGTAAATACGTATGAGTTGATTGAATGTCAATTGAATAAAGAACCATTTACCATCAATCCACAAGAAGGATGTTTCTTTTTTGTTTCTGATTGGAGAACTTTTGCAATTCCAGATGATGTCATTATCATTGGAATTGAGAATATGGAGAATTTCAGAAAAGTTCGTCAACAAAGACTTTTCTTCGATGAGTACCTACATAAACATGGACATTCACAAAAGGTACTGTTCGTCTCACGCTATCCACAATCAACCGATCTTAGAGAATGGCTGGCATCTATTCCCAATCCATATATCCACTTTGGCGACTTTGATTTGGCTGGTATTCATATATTCCTGTCTGAATTTCAGAAGCATTTAGGCACAGAACGCACATCTTTCTTAATCCCAGAAGATATCTCCTCACGGTTAAGATGCGGCTCAACAAGGCGTTATAACGAACAATATGCTCGTTATAAGGATATTAAATCAGATAGAATAGAGATTCAGCAATTGATAGACCTCATTCATCATGAGCGTAAAGGCTATGATCAAGAGGGTTACATTTCTCAATAATAAGGACTTACGACACAAAGAGAGCAACCTATCCAAAGACCTTACTTACCAATACAAAAGTGCTTAAATATATTTCCAAGCACTTCATGTGGGGTGATCTGCCCACCTGTTATATCAGCGAGTTGATGAAGACAGATGCGTAAGTCTTCACTAACAAGGTCACCACTAAGTCCAAAGTCGAGAGCTTCTATGACACGTAAAATAGATTCGTCAGCATGCGTTAATGCCTCGTAATGACGCGCAGAAGTAATGATAACACTATTCTCACTTATCTCAGGGATATCAGCAGCTTCATAAATAGCCTCCTCCAAAGCCTTAATATTTTGCTTTAACTTTGCTGATATAAAGATAGTTGGCAATTCATCATTTAGCAGTTTTCGCTCTGTTTCTTTACTATCTATTTTATTAAAGATAGCTATCAAATGCTTACCTTTCGCCAAACGCTGCATTTCAGCACATTCTTCTGCCGTTGGCTGCTCATCAATAACCCATAAGACAATGGCAGCCTCATCCATCTTTTGATAAGCGCGCTCAATGCCTAACTTCTCAATTTGGTCATCAGTGTGACGAATACCAGCCGTATCTATAAAACGAAAGGTGACACCTTTGATTTCTGTTGTATCTTCAATGACATCGCGTGTTGTACCATGAATATCTGAAACAATAGCTTTCTCCTCATGAAGAAGGCAATTCAACAGAGTCGACTTACCCACATTCGTCTTACCAACAATGGCAACAGGCACACCTTTCTTCAAAGCCTTACCCGTCTCAAAGGAATCTGTGAGGAGTTTTATCTTTTGATGAATCGTCTCTGCCAAAGCTTTTAGTTCTGTACGATCAGCAAATTCAAGTTCCTCATGGTCAGAGAAATCAAGTTCTAACTCCAACAAAGAAGTCATTTTCAAAAGCTGTTCACGCAAGAGTGAAAGCTCTGAACTAAAATGGCCCTTCAACTGGCTCAATGCCACTTGATGCGTTGCACGATTAGAAGCAGCAATAAGGTCGGCAACAGCTTCCGCCTGACTAAGATCCATCTTGCCGTTCACATAAGCTCGCTGTGTGTACTCTCCCGGCTGAGCCTGACGACAACCAGCATCGATAAGTGCCTTTACAACCTGATTAAGAATATAAGCAGAACCATGACAAGATATCTCAGTACTATTCTCACCCGTATAGCTATGAGGAGCACGGAAGACACTAACCAGAACATCATCAATGGTTTTTCCCTCCTTGTCAAGGATTTCACCATAATGCAAGGTATTCCCTTTCGCATCTGTTAAATGCTTTCCACGAACACCATGAAAGACTTTGTCCGTCACTTCTATCGCCTTCTCACCACTCACACGGATGACACCTATAGCTCCACCAGGCTGAGTAGCAAGACTACACACTGTATCAGATGCTGATAAAAATATACCCTTTGAATTCATTTTACTATTGTTATATATCTATATCGAGTAAGAGAGGGACATTACATGAGCCTTCCACATCCTGTAATGGATAGCAGTCAACAACCTTACTGATTAATTGTTTGCTAATGAGAAACAAGTCTATTCTATACCCTTTCTTATTCTTTCTATAGTCAGACCCGAACGGGAAATAAGTAAATCCCTCACTTTTAGTGCTTGGATATAGGTAACGATAGACATCAATCAACTGTTCTTCTTGAACAAACCTTCCAATCTCTGCACGTTCTTCTTTACTAAAACAAGCTAAAGAAGTGTTTATAACAGCCTTATCCCAAGCATCTATATCTTGCTGCACAACATTGAAATCACCACATATAACACATGGCTTATTTTGCTGTAATTGGTGAATAAGACTTTGAAAACATTTATACCAATGGTGTCTATTATCTCTTGTTGTTGCTGTTGCCCCTGCATAAGGAACATAAACACATACAACATAAATCTCTTTTAACTCTGTAACAATGACATTCCCTTTGTCGTAATATACATTAAAGTTATCATATGTAACAGCTATGAGAGAACTTGATTTTGACAGAAGAGCAGTACCTAAATGTGCAAAGTCTGTTGACTCATTCCAATACTGTCGATAGCCTTTAAAGTCAAAATTGGCATATAGCGTTCTTACTTTGGTTTCTTGTAGACATACTATATCAGGAGTACAGCTTTCCAACATCTGCTGGAGATTTGGCAAAGCTGTCCTAATACCAAAAGTATTCCAAGAAATTATCCTCATGAAGGGTCCTATATTCTCTCCAACACCTTCTCAATCAAGCCGTCGATAGTATTCTTATAGCTTGCATTTGCTTCTTTTGCAAGGCGGTTGGCAATAACCATACAAACCGTTACAGCCTTATGCCCCATAAGCGTTGCAAGACCAGCAAGCGCCGAAGACTCCATCTCGAAGTTGGTTATCTGCATACCATTATAAGAGAAGTTTTCTATCTTCTCATTCAATTTAGGGTCCTGCAATGGCAAACGAAGCTCACGTCCCTGTGGTCCGAAGAATCCTCCACAAGCAATCGTAACACCACGTACCATATCATCTGCAGCGATAGTGTCAAGTAATTCCTTGTCAGCACAAGCTACATAAGG
This sequence comes from Prevotella melaninogenica ATCC 25845, assembly GCF_000144405.1. Taxonomy (NCBI): domain Bacteria; kingdom Pseudomonadati; phylum Bacteroidota; class Bacteroidia; order Bacteroidales; family Prevotellaceae; genus Prevotella; species Prevotella melaninogenica. The sequence continues at coordinate 310,552 of NC_014371.1, read as the reverse complement.
ATTACCCAACTGCGAATCCCATTCAACCTGCTTCTTGAATTCCGCTTCAAACTCAAGGTCAGAAGCCTGATTACGACCTGCATAGAAGTTTAACAAGCCATCGAAACCAATACTCTTGGCAGATGCAATGTAAGTACCAACAGGAGTGTAAGGCTGCAATCCTCCACAAGTACCGATTCGTACGAGTGTCAACTGACGCAACTGCTCATTCTCTGTACGTGTCTTAAAATCAATATTAGCAAGCGCATCTAATTCGTTTAAAACGATATCAATATTGTCACAGCCAATACCTGTACTCAAAACCGTAATTCTCTTTCCCTTGAAAGTACCTGTGATAGCACAGAACTCACGATTAGCAACCTCACATTCTTTATTCTCAAAGTGTGAAGCAACGAGTGCCACGCGACCAGGGTCACCAACAAGAATAACTTTATCTGCAAGATTCTCTGGCTTCAAGTGCAAGTGGAAGATACTTCCATCCTCATTTATAATCAGTTCTGAAGGGGCAAAATATTTCTTCTCCATAGTCGAAAGTTGATTTGGTAATATTGTGATTGATCATGTTAAAAAAACAAAGGTAAGCATAAAAGAAGAGATAACCAAACGTTGTAAAGGAAAAAAACACATTGGTAGGAAGCCTTACAAAAAGGCTAATAACATAGTTTCCGCCCCAAAAAGGAGATATATAACATCGCAATTAAGCATCAGCACCAATGGTGCGAAGCGTCAGCACCATTAGTGCTGAGCATTAACACCATTGGTGCTTACCTACAAAACAAGGCTTAACGAGCCCCAATATAGCAAAAGAAAACGATAAGATAAAGGGCATTACCTTATGAAACAAGCCACTAACAACTAACATATAAGATATTTGCTTACCATACAACATTATATAGAAAATTATCTTTTAAAATTACGATGGGAATTAAATGTTTTTCTTATCTTTGCAAAAATAACAAACTAATGCACGATGAACAGAACCAACAAAGTATTACTCATTTATACAGGCGGTACCATTGGTATGGGACACAACCAACGGACAGGTGCATTGGAGCCATTAGACTTCAACCATCTTGTTGATAACGTTCCCGAGTTCAAACTAATCCCTACGGAGGTTGACACCTATCAGTTCGACCCTCCTATCGACTCTTCTGATATGTCGCCAGTGCGATGGAAGCAGTTGGTGAAAGTTATTTCAGACCGATATGATGAGTATGATGGTTTTGTTGTTTTGCATGGTACAGACACGATGTCTTACACAGCCTCTGCCTTATCATTTATGTTTGAAAACCTCACAAAGCCAATCATCCTTACTGGTTCACAACTTCCAATAGGTCAGTTACGTACGGACGGTAAGGAAAACCTCATGACAAGTCTTGAATTAGCATCTGCTCATCACTTAGATGGAACGCCAATGGTACCAGAGGTTTGTATCTACTTTAGCGGTCATCTCCTACGAGGCAACCGCTCAACGAAGCAGAATGCAGACGAGTTTAATGCGTTTGACACTTTTAATTATCCTCATCTCTGCGAGGCTGGTGTCAACTTCAACTTTAAAGAACACAGTATATTAAAGCCAGACTTTACGAAGCCAATGGTACCACACTTCGAGTTGGATAACAATGTGATTATCTTCTCTCTCTTCCCCGGTATTGAGGAGCATTTGATTCACCACATGTTTGATGCGCCAGAGTTGAGAAGTATTGTCATGCGTTCATACGGAAGTGGAAACGCTCCACAGCAACCTTGGCTTATGAATATACTTCGTAAGGTTTCAGAGCGTGACGTTATTGTGGTTAATATCAGTCAGTGTATTAGCGGACAGGTTGAAATGAATCGTTACGACACGGGCTATCAACTCAAGGACACTGGTGTTATTAGCGGTTATGATAGTACGGTTGAGGCTGCTGTAACAAAGTTGATGTATCTGCAAGCTAAGTACAACGACACCGAAACAATTCGCAAATATATGAACCAGTCGATTGCAGGTGAAATCACTATCTATAATTGATAGACTACTGCAAACGACTTGATAGAAAAACAAAACAGCCCAATATTTCCCACTCTTCCTACAAATCAACATACATTGAAAGGAAGAATAAAAGGAAATATTGGGCTGAATTATGTTTGTTAGAACTTATTGCAACGCTCGAAGAAACCGATTTCTTCAAGTTCTTTCTTCATGCGTGCCTCTTCTTCATCTGTCATATTCTGGAATGGAACACGGTTAGGACCAAGGTCAAAACCCATCAGTTTCATGATGCGCTTACCACCAACGATATTGCCACGGAAGTGACAAATGACGTTGATAACCTCTTGTGAGAAGTTTTGTTTCTCACGTGCTGTTTCAATATCACCCTTGTTCCATGCCTCGATGATACCTGTCAGCTCACGACCATTATAGTTGGTTGTGCCGCCAATACCACCCTTCGCACCGCCTTGAGCCAAACTTGGGAGAATCGTTTCGTCCTGTCCATGCAGCATATCAAACTTACCATCCTTGTAAAGACGGCACTGGTTGTACTCATAAAGACTCTCGAAGGTGTACTTGATACCTGCGAAGTTAGGGATACGACCATCGACTGCTTTCAAGAGTTCGAGCATAGATAAGAATGCACCATTGAATGCTGGGATGTGGTAGTAGTAGAAAGGAAGAGAGGGAGCTGCGGCTGCAATCGTCTCACAATACTTCACTAACTCCTCGATACGACCAATCTTTGGGAATGGAGGAGCCATCGCACCGATACCCCATGCACCAATCTTCTCTGCATGTTCTGCCAAACGTACGCTCTCACGCAAGCAACAACTACCCACGTGTACGATAACCTTGAAGCCCTCTGGTGCAGCCTGCATCCAGCGTTCTGCCAACTGCATACGCTCCTCAGTTGTGAGCATATAGCCCTCACCAGATGAACCATTGATAAACACTCCCTTCAAACCGTTCTTCTGCAACATGGCTGCATAAGCCTCAATAGGTTCAAGATTGACATCGCCATTAGCATAGAATGGCGTGAACGGTGCGTCAATTAATCCAATAATCTTTTCCATAAACATTGTTGCCCTCCACCTTTAATCCTCTAAAAGGGGGTTGTATGCGTGGGAAAGGCGATTATATATGATAATAATAAGCAATTATAAGCGATTCGTTACTCCATATTGTCGGTTGTCGGTTTCAAGCAAGAGAGCTGTAAAACCAAAGCTAAGACAACAATACCTCCCAAGATAGCAAAGCCATTACCAAGGTTTCCACCATCAGTCCACTTGCCTAATACCTGTGTAACAGCAGCACCAGCGAAGACTCCAGTCATGTTCATAATACCATAAGCAGTACTGCGATACTTTGAAGAAATGAACTGACAGAGGATTGGCATATTGTTAGCATCAAACATACCATAGCCAATACCAAAGCATAAACCTGCTCCGACGACAGCTACAAGACTATGACCAAAACCCAATAACATAAGGGCTGGAACAGTAAGACCAAGTCCAATGGCGCTGGTATAGACACGTCCGCGCAAGTTACGCTGTACCCAACGGTCAGAAACAACACCTCCCATGATAACACCGATAAACGATGATACAGCGATAGTTATCGTTGACATTGGTCCTGCACTTGACATTGGAATATCCAAACTATTAGCAAATAGCGTTGGCAACCAGTTCTTTGTTGCCCAACCTGGGAGACTTGGCACGGCAAAATAGAAGAGTATTACCCAGAAAGCCCACGTCGAGAAGACAATAGACAAGCCACGGAAAGGGTTCTTACTTAACTTAGTCTCACCTTGTAAAACCGCTTTCTGTCCATGCTTAGGATTCTCTTTCAAGAATAAAAGTAATACAAGTGAATAAACAATACCGATAATACCAAACCAATGAAAGGCTGCATGCCATGAGAACATCGCTGCCAACGTTGCACCAAAACCTCCAACAGCCTGACCAACATAAAGTCCTGTCATGTGAATACCTATCGCTAATGAGCGTGATTTTCCCTCATGCCAATCAGCAATGAGCGACAAAGCTGCAGGAATATAAAGTGCTTCGCTAATGCCCATAAAGGCACGGAGCCAATAAAGTTGGTCGAAACTCTCAGCATAACCCATAAGATAAGTCACAGCAGACCATACAAAGATACTACCAACAACAAGCCACTTACGATTAACTCGGTCGGCAATAATACCTGCGAATGGACTTACAATACCGTAAATCCACAAGAAAACAGCCATCAATGCACCAAAAGCCTCTGCGTGATTTAGTTCTGCAATATCGACTTTCATAGCTTCCTGCATCGTCGACAACATCTGTCGATCCATATAATTCAGTAAGGCTACAAACCAAAGGAGGGCAACAAGTACCCAAGGATAGTATTTTTTCATAAAAGATTACAGCCCTCCCCGTATATCAATCATCTTACATAAGTAAGCAATGAGTGTCATAGAGAATAATGGGCGATTAATAAATTACTTAAATTAGGAGCAAAATTTCACCAATAGATATTAGCGTTTCGGGTACTTTACTATCTTATTACTACGCACTCTTGGCTTCAACTCGCCACCAATCACGTACAAACCATGATCTGTCTGTGCCAAGGCTGCACCAGCACGTGCCGTTTCTGAACTCTTATAAAGAACTTTCCAGCCATCTCTGTTATAGTATAAAGTGTATGGATTAAAGCGATACCACTCAATAGGATGACTCAAATAATCTGGTTGAGGATGATTGACAGCAGAGAGGAAAACATCTTTGTTTACGCCTCCCATTACTAAAAGCTGGTCTTTAGTTAGGTTTATACCTGTACCACCTCCAACGAATAGAGGCTCACCTTGGTCGTCTTTCGGACCTTCAACCAACTCCCACTCATCAGTCGTCTCGTCATATACACAACCATCCAACGACAACTTTGCTTCCTCACCATTTGCTGCAGGAGCGAAACCACCGAAAAGACAGAAACGATTATCACCCATACTCCCTGCCACTGGCTGCACACGTACCATACCAGGGAAAGACTTTATGTCCTTCCAACCTGCTGAGATATTATCTAAGTCAAGGCGTAAAACACGATTAGAAGCCTTACCATCCATTATTCCTCCTACTATATAGAGATGTTTACCGACTAAAGCACCAGTCATATTATCCACTGAGCAAGGCATAGAAGGGAGAGGAGAAACTTCAGCTTTACCATCAACAAGAGTTACACGATAAACTTTTCCATAGCTTCCGTCGTTATTCATTCCGCCTACAACAATCATACTATTGTCGCAAGTCACAGTAACACCATAAGCCAAAGGCTCAGGCAAGTGACCAACCAACTTCCAATTCAATTGATTTCCATCGTCAGTTTTGGTAGCATAAATCCCACTGTAATAAACCTTCTTACTATCAGGAGCCAACGTATTTACTGGAAAGTTACAACCACCAGCCATAACAAGTTGGTCATCAATTCTACCTGCATAACAAGCAGAAACGCCATGTTCGATTCCTACTTCATCCGTAGGAAAGCCACGCATCACCATTAAGCTATCGGCATCAGAGGCGTTTGCACCCAATCCCGTCAATAAAGTTATCGTTGTCATTATTAGGTTTTTAATTCTCATCGTTTTAGGTTAAAATATCGCTTGGGTTACCCCCTTCTTACAATAATACAACTTTACAACAGTATTTACGTACGTATAATGTAAAATTCCATGCCATAATCAATTTGCTTACTAACCATAAACGACCTACATTCCCTTTACTATTTAATTGAAAACGACCGAGATAGATGAGGCAATATGATAGCATAAAAACAAATTCTTTTCATGAAAAGAAAGAATTATTATCATGAAAAGAAATATTTTTCATCACGACAATAAATATTTTTTTTCATGAAAAGAATTCGCTCTTATCTCAAAGTTGGTACGATAGCAAGGTACACTACATCATGGTCTGTACAGTTTTCAAACCAATGGAAGTGCCCTTCTGGACAATAATGTAACTGTCCTACCCTTGCAACTTCCGTTGTATCGTCATAATGAACAGTCAGTTCACCACTAATAACATACATCACCTCAAAAGAGCCAATATGCTGATGCTTTCCACTATTTGCACCAGGACGCAAGGTTGAGTACATGATACGTGCCTGATCATCTACAAAAGCACGCACATCTAATTTTCCTTCACCCCCTTTAAAGCCTTCAATATGCTCTTCGGTAATCTTGTCAAAATCAATAATCATAATGTATGGTTTTTAATTCTTATATAAAGATAGTGCAAATGGATGCTATGAACGATTACTCACAGATTACCGAATGCAGTCTATCAAGCACAAAGGTAACAAAAAAAGCAGAGACCCCAACAAGAGTCTCTGCTTTTTATATTGTTTTATCTTACATCTTAGAATGTGTAACGCAAGCCGAGCTGACCACGCCAACGGCTATAGTAATCGCTATAGTTACGTGTTGCATAACCACCAGTGAACTGGTAACGACCATTTCTCTGATAGTTAACTGGGCTATAGTAAACACCGAAACCATCACCATAGGTATGACCCCAGTTCTTATTCAGCATGTTACCAGCATTGATGATATCGAAGCTCAACTCAAGAGAATTAATCTGACCACCCACCTTGAAGCTATACTTCTGTGCGAAGTGAACATCGAAGTGATGTTCGAAAGCGAGGTTATCAGCATAACGCTTGTAGAATTCACCACGATGATTCTTCATGTAAGAGTCATTGCCAATCCAATGCTTCATCATTGCACGCTGCATATCAGCAGTCAACTTAGGTGCAGTAAAGTTATCACCAAAGACTGTTTTCGTAAGTGCATTAGCAGAGAAGTTAGTCTCTTCAAACTGCATCTTATCAATCTGAGCATCTGTTGGGATAAAGAAGAGGTCGTTACCATTTGCGCCATCTTCGTTAACATCACCATAATAATAGATACTATATGGAGAGCCACTCTTAGCCTGATAGATAAGACCTACAGTAGTCTGCCACTGCTTCTGTGCACCATAGTTTATGTGATAGTAAGCAGAAGCCTGAATACGGTGAGGAATATTGTAAGCAGAATAGCCCAACTCTGGGTCGTTAGGGTTACGATAAGTATAATTATATCTCCAGTTACTCTCTGCAACAGATGAGCTACCATTATTTACACTCATAGCCTTTGTCCAAGTATAACTTGCCATCAAGTCAAGTCCGAAGTCGAAATGCTTCTCAGCCTTCAAGCTCAAGTTCATTGTATAACCCTTTGAAGTATTGCTGAGTTTATAAACATTTGTATAAGGACTTCCTGCAGTTACCTTAGAGAAAAGTGGACGATTGTCTTCTACTGGAGCACCTGCACTACCATAGACTTCACCAAAGGTCTTACCAGTCTGCTCGTAAGCAAGATTCTCATAAAGGATATCATTCAATGTCTTTGAGTAGATAGCCTCGGCTGTCCAGTTGATACCTAACACATTAAAGTCAAAACCAAGGTTGAAACGAAGGTTCTGTGCATACTTGAAGTTACGATCGTAAACATTGATAGTCTGACTTCCTAATGCCTTTAACTTATTAGCATTTGCCTCCTGCCCATTAGGGTCAAGCAACAAATCCAAGCCTGTTGGAGAGTTAACATTGAATGATGAAATCTGAATACCAGTATTTGCATAGTTGTTACTAATCCAAACAAATGGTATACGACCAGTGAACACGCCAGCACCACCACGGAGAATAAATCTGCGATCTTTCTTGATATCCCAACGGAAACCTACACGTGGGCTAAAAAGAGGACTACTTGCCAAACGCTGATTAGTCTTAACATTCCAACCCTTTGTCTCTGCATACTGAGCAAATGGCTCATTTGCCGTAGGGGTATCCATGATAATTGGAATATCCATACGCAAACCATAAGTCAACTGGAAGTTTGTGGTTGCATCCCACTTATCCTGTGCATAGAAACTCAACTGAGCCGCACCGAATGAAGATTCCCAACGTGGGTTACCTGTTACGTCAACATTTGCATGACCATAACGATACAAGTTAATGTATGACTTCTTTGGATCGATAGTTCCATTAACATAATCATTGTAGTAGCTTACGAAAGAATCATAGTTCTTGAAGGTATAACTACCAAAGAGATCCTGAAGGAAGAGATTTGTAAACTTATACAATTCGTTGTGAGTACCGAATGTAAAGGTATGATTACCCTTATACCAAGTCAAGTTATCTTCCAATGTATAGATGTCCTGATCCAAGCGGTTAGCCATAGAAGAACGGTCAATACCTAAGTTTACTGCACCACCACCGACGTTATTGATAGTAACATTAGGATATTCACCAGAGATAGCACGATTGTCTCTTACACGTACATAGCTTGCACGAGCCTCATTAGCAACAGAAGGAGAGATACGACTCTGCAACTCTGCAATGAATGAATTGGTAGTACTTTCAAATGGGAAAGCATAGCTACTACCATTAACAGCTGTTCGTGAACCAGCATTATTCAACTGAACTGCATCAACAAGACTCCAACGAAGAGAGGCTTTATTGGTCTCATTGATATTCCAGTCGAGCTTCAAACCTACCTTATTACTCTTTGTATAAATATCACTGTTAGAAAGTGCTGTTGGGAAGTTTACACCTTGACGATTAGCGATATCAGCAATCTTAACCAAGATATCATTTGCCTTTGCAGCATCAACAGCTGACTGCTCAGAGCCTAAAGTATAAAGGTTTGGATAGGTTTTGTTGGTTTTTTCATAGTTTGCAAAGAAGAATAACTTATCTTTGATAATCGGACCACCCAAGGTTACACCGATATTATACTCTTGCTGTTTGTTGAACTTTGGAGCATAACCACCATCTGCGAGAGGATATTTTGATCCAACCAAGTTCTGATTGTTACCAAAGCCATAAACACTACCGTGGAAATTATTGGTACCACTCTTTGTAATAGCATTGATAGCACCACCAGTAAAACCACCTTGACGAACGTCGAAAGGAGCAACGTTCACCTGAATCTGCTCAATAGTCTCCATTGATACTGGCTGCGCACCGGCTCTACCACCATTCGTTCCATCACCAGAAAGACCGAACACGTCATTGTTGGCAGCACCGTCAATCATGAAAGAGTTATAACGGTTACTGGTACCTGCAAAAGACATTGCACCACTATTTGTTGTTGTCAACTGTGGATTAAGTCGAGCTACATCAGCAATACCATGTGTGATACTTGGCATATCAGCAATCTGCTTAGAGTTGATACTCTGTGCAGCACCTGTCTTGGTTGCATTGACACCTGCACTACCCTTTACAACAACTTCTTGAAGTTCCTTGGTGTCGTCTTGAAGAGAACAAGAGAGATCTTCCGTCTCACCCAGACGAAGTGTTACATTATCAAAAGTCTTTGTCTTCTGACCAATGTAAGCTATGGTCACCTTGTAAGGACCACCGACGCGCATACCTTGAATAGTGTAACGGCCATCGATGTTCGTCACAGCACGGTAAACAGTTCCTGAAGGTTGGTGGGTCGCTGTAATGGTAGCACCAATAACATCTTCACCCTGAGATACAACCTTACCGCTGATTCCAGAAGTTGTAACCTGTGCCATGACAGTAGTTGTCATTGCAAGCAACAACGTAATCAAGAAAAGTAATCTTTTCTGCATAGTTTAGCTAAAAAATTTAATATAAATAATAACGTTATTTAAATGTATGCTGCAAAATTAAGCATTTTTTTTGATACAAACACGGGAGAACAATGAAAAAAAAATAATTCTATTGCACTCGATAAACTTTTTATCATATAACTTGATTATTAGTGTTCTATTACCTATTATTTGTCTTGTTGCATTTCAACTAATGTCCATAAAGGACGATTCTATCCATTATTTGCTGTCGTATTGATGCTCCGCACATCATGTGCGGAGGCTTAGCACACATTGTGCGAAGGCTTAACACCATTGGTGCGGAATATGATAATTGCCATTACACATATCTATTTTTAGAAGTCTTCACCATCTATTCAAACTTTATACACACAAAAACAGCTTACACTCTACGTGCAAGCTGCGACATCATAACGGCACTAAGTCCTGCGGTCTCTGTACGTAAACGGCTGTTACCCAATGTAACACTCTCAAAACCATGCTCCAAAGCAAAACTTACTTCATCAATAGAGAAGTCGCCTTCTGGACCTACCAATACGGTAATATCCTCTGCAGAAGAAGGCTGTTCTTCCTGTGAAATAGCGGTAAAGAAGTCTGCGCGTGAAATCTCTGGATAACAATGACAGATAAACTTCCGCCCATTGTTGGAACAATTTTCTATGAAACGACGAAAAGGTGTCATCGGATTTACAACAGGTTTCCAGCCCTTACGACTTTGCTTTACTGCAGAAATGACAATCTTTTCTATACGATCAACACGCAAAGTCTTACGCTCAGAGAACTTACAATCTAAGAAGCTGATTTCGTCAAAGCCTACTTCAGTAGCCTTTTCTGTCATCCATTCTATACGCCCCATATCTTTTGTTGGAGCAATAGCAAGATGAATCTTTCCACGCCAAACAGGTTCTTGTTTCAGCGTTTCTTTAATAGTATAAAGGCACTTCTTCGATGATACCAGTGCTACTTCCGCTTTATAAAAGCAGCCTTCACCATCCATAAGGAACATTTCGTCGCCTTCCTTTAACCGAAGTACACGTATTGCATGAACTGCTTCCTCAGCTGGCAACTCCGTTTCTACGGCTGCATTAGGGACATAAAAGTATCTTGCTTCTTTCATTCTTTAGTTTTATAACATCGTCTTCTTTAAAAAGAATGTTCTATATAGCAATTCGGTATTCTTGATTAGCTTTCGTAATCAAGGTTCCTTTGCCCTATTCTTCATTTCATCTCTAAGCATAGAAGCAAGTTCATAATTCTCATCTTCTATAGCTTTCTCCAAGGCATGATGCAACATCTCAAAGCTTAAAGCATTTAAAGGTAATGCCATTTTGTTCTGGCTTACACTGCTATCAACACTCTGACGCTTGAATAGATGCTCTTCCATAAAGATGTTCAACTTTGCCACATGTGCCAATAAGATTGCATCAGAAGCACGTATAGGGGTAAGCGTTAAGTCATCTTTATTTACCAAAAGAGCCTTATATTGTCCATCAACAATAGAATTAAAGAGTATCTCATAGTGCTCACTTGTCATCATTGGATTCACACTACAAAGCACTTCCGGCAACAATCTTTCTGTAACAGACTTCTCGCCTGTTCGCAAACCAAGTTCATACTCCATATGTTTATCACACACAATAGCAATCTGCCTTGTGTGTGCAAGATCAGACAGGACGAGGAGTCCTAACTCTGGACCTCCTACTATCTGTGAGACACCTTCATATATAAGTTGAACTTTACTCATTAATTCTATACGATTTATCAGTATGCAATTATGCTTTCTTTGGTCGGAAGATAATAGCAAACAAGACACCTACAACAAAGGCATAGCCTGCGAAGATGAACCAACAAGATTGCCAATCACCTACTGTCAACGTGTCTGAACCCACTGTCTGTGGATGTGTATAGGCATTTACAATAGCTTGAGCTGCCAATGTTCCTACTGTTGCACCAACACCATTGGTCATCAACATGAACAAACCTTGTGCAGAAGAACGAAGAGCGGGCTCCGTACTATTATCAACAAAGAGTGAACCAGAGATATTGAAGAAGTCGAAGGCTACTCCATAGACAATCATTGAAAGTACAAACATCAAGATACCTGGGAAGCCTGGATTACCAACTCCAAACAAGCCAAAGCGCAATACCCATGCAAACATAGCTATCAACATCACATTCTTAATACCATAATGACGCATAAAGAATGGAATCAGAAGGATACAACAAGTCTCGCTAACCTGTGAAAGACTAATCAAAATATTAGCATGCTGTACTCCGAAAGAGTTTACAAACTCTGGTTGAGCACCAAAACTAAAGAGGAATGGATTGGCAAAGCTATTGGTAATCTGAAGACTTACACCCAATAACATTGAGAAGATAAAGAAGATTGCCATCTTCTTCTCCTTGAATAAGGCAAAAGCACGTAAGCCAAAGGCGTCCACAAAACTCTTCTGTTCTGTGCCTTTATTAACTGCACACTTAGGTAATGTAAAGGTATAAAAGAAGAGGATGATACTTACCACACCAGAAGTAATAAACTGATTCTGATTGCTTTGGAAGCCTAAGAGGTCTACCAACCACATGGTAAGGATAAAACCAATCGTACCGAACACGCGGATAGGTGGGAAGGCTTTCACCGTATCCATACCCGCATCACTCAAAGCACTATAAGCAACAGAGTTTGAGAGAGCCAATGTTGGCATATAGAAGGCAACAGAAAGCGAATAAAGAGTGAAGATAGTAGAGAAGTCGGCATGGTCACCAACGCTCAAGCCATAGCCTGCTGTGGCAAACATAAACAAGCCTGCAAGTAGATGACAGAAGCCTAACAGACGCTGAGCAGGTACCCAACGGTCAGCAACAATACCCATCAAAGCAGGCATAAAGATTGACACTACACCTTGCATTGAGTAGAAATAGCCAATCTCAGGACCAATACCAATATTACCAAGATAGCGACCCATAGAGGTCAAATAAGCTCCCCACACTGCGAACTCCAAGAAGTTCATCAATGCCAAACGTACCTTCAAATTCATGCTATAAGCTATTATTTTATGAGCACAAAAGTACTGATTTTATCAGAAACTGCCAAATGTGCAATCGTTTTTTACTATCGAAAATCTTTTCCTGTCCAGTTAAGTACCTGCGGCTTTAATAACTCTGTGACACGCTTGACATCCTTCTTAGAAAGCAATGGATAGTTCCAACTTACTGACAATGAGTTGTTATCTGCTGACAATCGATATTCTTTTAGGCGAGGAAACATCAATGTTTTCAAATCAGCAAAGTCTTCATCGCTCATTGATTCGGGTTTTACAATATTTGCTTTATAGTCTACAACTACCTCTTTAGGTTGCCATTGTAGGTTGAAAAGACTCAACTTACTCTCTGCAGCAGGTGCCATCCATGTCTGAACTAAAGCCAACGTGTTATTATCCAACAGCTTGATTTCCAATCGTGTTGCCTCGTTTGCCTTCAATAAAAGATAGTTATTGGTCATGCGTTCAATCCGAACAGAATCGCCGAAAGTACTCAAGACGGCTGGTTCTGCCTTCATTTCAACATAGTCAGCCAGCTCTGTACGCTGGCTCTTGCTCAAATAAGGTAGTATACTATCAGGCATTTCTATCCATACCTCACGCAGACTTTGGGCAGAAACACCCAACCAACAAGTAAGGAAACATATAATTATCAATATCTTTTTCATATCGAGAAACTCCTTCTTTTCTGTTTTTAAAATGATTATATCATCTCTTGAAAATCCCTGCAAAGATACAAAAAAGAAAGAAGAAACGAATAAAAAGGCAAATCGTTTTGTCATCTCTACCTTTTCTTTTACCTTTGCCGATAGAAATCAAAGCTAAAGAAAGAAATATGAAATGTCGTAATTGTAATAATGAGGTGAGTGAGAAGGATAAGAATTGTCCTTACTGCAATACTCCATTGAATAATAATGATACCGACAACGGACCAACCTTAGGGCGCGGTATGGTTGCTTTTATTATTCTTGGAACAATTTTCCTTGTTGCCTTCGGATTCTATTATTACGGTCAACATAAGAACGATCCAGAGTATACACAGACTGCTATTGAACCAGATTCAAACTTAGCAGACAACAATAAGGCTAAGTTCGACACAGTTGTTAAGGACACAACAGCCAACGATTCTACCCAGAAACAGGAAGAAGAACAGGCTGAGAAGGTATTCAACAGTATTCGTAGAAGTAATCGATCAAGTCGCAAGCGCAGTAGCAACGAGACTTCTTCAAGCAGTTCTGATAATCAGAACAGCACCTCCGAGCCTTCTTCTAATGAGCCACAACCTATTGCTCCATCGGTTTCCAAACCACGTGTTGAATCTATTGAAACTGATTAATGAAGATTATTCGGACGAAATATCTACCGCCCAAGAATTATGATGCTATCAACATTCTTGGGTTTCTTTTTGTTCATCCTGGCGTTAAACTAACGAAGGAGATAATCAATCATGAGCGTATTCATACACGACAAATGCTAGAAATGCTCATCATTCCCTTTTATTTATGGTATGTCATAGAATGGATTATACGCCTACCAATGACTGGTCGTGCCTACATGAACCTATCCTTTGAACGGGAAGCTTATGATAATATGAACAACCTTAATTATCTATCACATCGACGTCCCTTTGCTTGGATGCGGTATTTAAAGGGGAAATAACTGATTATTGAGATAATAACTTTATTGGGCTTATTAGTCTAATTGGGCTAATTGGGCTTATAAGGCTAATTAGCCCAATAAGCCAAATAGCTTCCTAACCAATCCCAACAACCTCTAACACATCCCCTTCAACCCTAAACTTCACATCCTTCCCAGCGAAAGCCATACCATAAACACGCGCTACATCATGTTGATATTGTGGGCGTGGATCTTGCGAAAGAACCTCCTTTAGGGCAGCAAGTTCCTCTGCATCAAACAACTTAGAATACTCTTCTGCAATAACAACAGACAATAATTTCCACTCTTTTTTATCGGTAAAACCACCTCTTGCTTCTGGGTGACTATCGACGTAAGAGATATAAGGTTTTACATCATAAATAGGTGTACCGTCCATCAAATCAGCCCCAACAACTTCAATCACTCGATCCACTATTCGTTTAATACGGACAGAAGACAGCCCAAGACCATTTGGACGAAAGGGCGATCGTGTGGCAAACACGCCTAAACGTTCATTCCCACCCAACCGTGGAGGACGAACAGTCAGTTTGCCCTCATCAGTAGATTTATTCGCAGAAAAGCCCCAAATTAACCACAGATAATCAAAGTCTTCCAGTCCACGCAATGCCTCCTCACGTTGGTATTGAGGCTCAAACACAATCTTACCCACCAGATTGTCAGCCAGTCCACTTTGCCGAGGAATACCAAACTTTGACGTCAAGGGAGAACGGAAAAAAGCAATAGGTCTAATCTCTTTCATACTGACAAAGATAATATTTTATGCTGAATTGGTACAAGATAAATGATTTTTATTTATCTTTGCAAGCAAATAATACTATTAAACAATGGAAAATAACCAGAATCAAAACATTGACCTTCCTGAGAATGCCTTTAGGGAGTTGAAAGATGGCGAAGAGTATAAGCCAGTCATGTCTCCACAAGAGACGTATCGTGAAGTAAGCCCATGGTCTATCACTTGGGGTATTCTCATGGCAGTTCTCTTCTCTGCTGCCGCAGCTTATCTTGGTTTGAAAGTTGGACAGGTATTTGAGGCTGCTATCCCAATTGCCATTATTGCTATTGGAGTATCATCTGCCACAAAGCGTAAGAACGCATTAGGCGAGAATGTCATTATCCAGAGTATCGGAGCTTGTTCAGGTGCTGTTGTTGCGGGAGGTATCTTCGTTATGCCAGCTATCTACATGCTTGAGTTAGAAGCCGACTTCTTCAATATCTTCATTGCAGCTGCTTTAGGCGGTGTCTTGGGTATTCTCTTTTTGATTCCTTTCCGTAAATACTTTGTTAAGGATCAGCATGGTAAATATCCTTTCCCTGAAGCAACGGCTACCACACAGGTACTCGTGAGTGGCGAGAAAGGTGGAAGTCAGGCAAAACCTCTTCTTCTCGCTGGTCTTATAGGTGGACTCTATGACTTCACAGTTGCCACTTTTGGATGGTGGAATGAGAATGTAACGAGTCGTATGATTGGCTTTGGTGAGACGATAGCAGACAAAGCTAAACTCGTTTTCAAGGTTAATACAGGTGCAGCCGTCCTCGGTCTTGGTTATATCATCGGTCTGAAATACGCCTTCATCATCTGTGTTGGTTCGCTGACAGTATGGTGGCTTATCGTACCAGGTATGGCACTCATCTTCCCAGACACCGTACTGAACCAGTGGGACCCATCAATCACTACAGCCGTAGGACAGATGGCACCAGAAGTTATCTTTAAGTCATACGCTCGTTCAATCGGTATCGGTGGCATTGCGATGTCAGGTATCATCGGTATCATCAAGTCATGGGGTATTATCAAGAGTGCGGTTGGTTTGGCTGCACGCGAGATGAAAGGTAAAGGCAGTGGACAGGAAGAAATCCTCCGTACACAGCGTGATATTTCCTTTAAGATTATTGCTTTCGGAAGTATTGCCACCCTCATCATTACTTTCCTGTTCTTCTATTTTGGTGTGATGGACTTCAACCTGCTGCATGCAGTTGTGGGTATTCTTCTCGTTGCAATCATAGCCTTCCTATTCACAACAGTTGCAGCAAATGCCATTGCGATTGTAGGAAGCAACCCTGTATCAGGTATGACATTGATGACCCTCATCCTTGCGTCTGTCGTTATGGTGGCAGTAGGACTGAAGGGTAACGCTGGTATGTTGGCAGCTCTATTGATGGGTGGCGTTGTTTGTACAGCCCTTTCTATGGCTGGTTCATTCATCACCGACTTAAAGATTGGCTATTGGCTCGGCACAACTCCTAAGAAGCAGGAAACATGGAAGTTCCTTGGCACGATTATCTCTGCTGCAACTGTAGCGGGTGTGATGATTGTTTTGGATAAGACTTATGGCTTCAACTCTGGCAAGTTGGCTGCACCACAGGCAAACGCAATGGCAGCTGTTATCAAACCATTGATGAGTGGACAAGGTGCGCCTTGGGTTCTCTATGGCATTGGTGCAGTTATCGCACTCATCCTCGATCGTTGCAAGGTCCCTGCTTTAGCTTTCGCTTTGGGTATGTTCATTCCTTTAGAGTTGAATATTCCTCTCTTGGTGGGTGGCGCCGTAAACTGGTATGTAACCACTCGTTCTAAAGATGAAGCAGTCAACAAGGCACGTGGCGATAAGGGAACACTCTTAGCATCAGGCTTCATTGCTGGTGGTGCGCTGATGGGTGTCGTTTCTGCCCTACTGAAGTTTGGTGGTATCGAGTTCGATTACTCATCTTGGTGGGAGAATCATCTTTCAGAACTCCTCTCTCTCGTGGCTTACGCTGCTTTGATTCTCTACTTCATTCTTGCAACCAAACTTAGTAAAAAGGAGTTAGCAGACCAAAACTAAAATTATTTTTTCGGTCATAACACATACGAAAAGAGCCATATCAATTCACGCTAACAGTGTTTGATATGGCTCTTTCTGTTGCCATCAACCTACGTTGTAAGGAGTCTACAACATTATAAGGTGGCTTCAAGAAATACATCAATTCAAACCACATTGTAATAAAAAAGTCACTACTTAAAAATCAATAGATGCTTAATTGGGTTCGAAAAGACGCCCAATTGGCTTGCTAAAGATGCCCTTTAGCAACGTTACTAACGCCCTTTTGAAGTCCAATTAAGCACCTTTTACAATTCTATTTTATAACCATTTGATTTCAAGTCAGTTACAAACGCTACAAAAGAGGGCGTTTTTTAGGTAAAATTAGGGCAAATAGAGAAGCGTAAATGTAAATATATTTCACAACCCATGCACGTAAATTTTTATCCTTTTAAATCAAGAAAAGGAGGGTAAAGATGATTAGGGTTTAACAAGACAGACATTAAATATAATATTCTGCAGCATCTACTAATCCCGAACGCATCGCATAGCGGATAGCTTCATGAACATTATTCACACCCAACTTACGAAAGATATTCTTTCTATGTGTGTTGACCGTGTGGAAAGAAGAAAAACGTTTCTCAGCAATCTCACGTGTCGTAGCACCTAAAGCAATCTCCTTAAGAATCTCAGTCTCTGTTTTTGTCAACGCGACAATCTCCTTATCGGCTAACGCTGTAGGGGCTAAAATCATGTTAGTAGCGTGCTGACAAAGAAAACGTTGACCCTGCAACACATAGTCAAGGCATTGTTCTATTTCAGCCATCTTAGCATCCTTCATAAGCACACTAATCCGATTGCTTGCATTAACAAGGTGACGAATGAAGTCGACACTCAACTCCTCACTCCACAATATAAGATGAGCAAGCGGAAAACGCTGCCCAATATTCAGAAGGTCAGACTCACTGGAAATATCAAACAAGGTATAATCTAATATCACAACCGCTTCGGGACAATCGTTTAAAAGGAGAATCAACTCAGACTTATCCCTTGCCACTCGGCAAGATATATTATCCCTTTTAGAAAGCACATAAGCCATTCCAGCCTGTGTGATATCTTGATTATCTGCGATGATAATATTCTTCATGTTTCTTGTTTGTATTTAATATCATTCCGACAAGTGCAAAAGTAGACAAAAAAGTCGAGAAATTAAAAAAAATATTGTAAGTTTGCAAGATAATTTAAACACATGACCTAAAATGAAAAAACTACTTTTTCTTGTAGCTGGATTGCTGATTGCAGCAGCAGCGAATGCGCAGATACAACGACCAAAGTTGGTGGTTGGTCTTGTTGTCGACCAAATGCGTTGGGATTATCTTTACTATTACAATAATGAATATGGTAATGATGGTTTGAAAAGATTGCTCAACCAAGGCTTCTCTTTTGAAAATACACATATCAACTATGCACCAACAGTGACTGCAATTGGACATAGTTCTGTCTATACTGGTTCTATTCCTGCCTTCACAGGTATTGCTGGCAACTCTTTCTATCAAGATGATAAGAGTGTTTATTGCTGCGAGGATAATACGGTAAAGAGTGTTGGCTCCGATAGCAAAGAAGGTCAGATGAGCCCCCGCCGTATGCTTACATCTACCATCGGTGACGAACTTCAAGTTGCAACAGACTTCCGTTCAAAGGTAATTGGTGTAGCATTGAAAGACCGCGCATCAATCCTTCCTGCTGGTCATGCAGCCGATGCCGCTTATTGGTGGGACACTTCAGCAGGTCGATTTGTATCTTCTACCTTCTATATGGATAAACTTCCACAGTGGGTTGAGGACTTTAATGCAAAGAATCACACAGATCCTAACTTTGACATCAAGGGTTCTCCACAGGGCGTTACCATGACTTTCAAGATGGCTGAGGCGGCTCTAAAGAATGAGAAACTCGGCAAAGGAAAAGAAACTGACATGCTCACTGTGAGTATCTCATCAACAGATATCATTGGACATAGATTCTCTACACGTGGAAAAGAGAATCACGAGGTTTACATGCAGTTAGATAAAGACTTGGCTTGGTTCCTTAAGGTGCTTGACAAAGAAGTGGGTGAAGGCAACTATCTGCTCTTCCTTACAGCTGACCATGGTGCTGCTCACAACTACAACTACATGCGTGAGCACCGCATTCCAGCAGGCGGATGGGATTATAAACAGACTGTAAAAGACCTCAACGCATATCTACAAGGAAAGTTTGGTATCAGTCCTGTAATGGGCGAAGACAACTATCAGTTCTACCTCAACGACTCAACTATCGAAGCAGCTGGCAAGAAGAAGCAGGAGATTATAGACGAGTCTGTGGAGTGGTTGAAGAAAGATCCACAGTTCCTCTACGTTTTTGACGAGGAGAAGATAAGCGAGACAACAATGCCAAATTGGATAAAGGAGCGTATGCAGAATGGTTATTTCCGTGGCCGTTCAGGTGAGATTGGTGTTGTAACACGCCCACAGTTCTTTGGTGGCAAGGACAGACCAGACTTCCGTGGAACACAACATGGACAGCCATTCCCATACGACACACACATTCCTTTCCTACTCTTTGGTTGGAACGTGAAGCATGGTGCAAGCAATATTGAGACACATATCGTTGACATTGCACCAACCGTATGTGCCATGTTACATATCCAGATGCCAAATGGTTGTGTAGGTAAGGCAAGAAATCAATTCTAAATATAAACGATATTCTCCACTGACATCTCTGGCATTGTCTATTATAGGGAACGCCAGAGACGTACACGTGGACATTATGTTATGCACATTGCAATTGCAGGAAATATAGGTAGCGGTAAGACAACACTCACAACAATGCTTGCCAAACGCTATGGTTGGAAGCCAAGATTTGAGTCTGTTGACTATAATCCCTACTTAGAAGATTATTATAAGGACATTAAGCGTTGGTCGTTCCCTATGGAAGTATTTTTCCTAAAGGAGCGTTTTAAGGACTTGCTTGAGATAAGTCGGAGTGATGAGTCAGTAGTACAAGACCGCTCTATCTATGAAGGTGTCTACGTGTTTACGGAGAACAACTATGCCATGGGTAATCTTGATGATCGCGACTATGAGACTTATATGGAGCTATTTGAGGACATGACAGATGCTGTTCAGTTCCCTGACCTGATGATTTATCTTCGTGCTTCAGTCAGTCACCTTGTTTCTAACATTGAGAAACGTGGGCGAGAGTATGAACAGAAGATGCCTTTGGACTATCTCGAGAACCTCAATAAACGCTATGAAGAGTTTATCAAAGAGAAATATAAAGGTCGTGTTCTGACGATAGATGTCGACAACCTCGACTATCAACATCGCCCAAAAGACTTTGGTTTCATTACTGACAAGATTGACAGAGAGCTCTTTGGCTTGTTCTAAGATACTAACAAAGGACTCCCTACCTTCCCCAAAAGGAAGACTCTCAAAGTACTGAAAGGGAATCAATATATAACAAACTAACAAGGAATTATAAGCTCACAACACCAATATCAACCACTCCTACTTTAGGAGATAGCCATGAGGTGGGCAATTAGATACACATATATTATGCATATAGCAATCGCAGGAAATATTGGAGCAGGTAAGACAACACTCACCAAAATGCTCGCGAAACGTTACGGATGGACAGCTCATTTCGAGCCAGTCGACAACAATCCATACTTGGAAGACTATTATAATGACATGACTCGTTGGTCGTTTAATCTGCAGATTTACTTCCTCAACAAGCGTTTTCGTGATGTTGTAGAGATTTCACAATCAAAGGATACGATTATACAAGACCGTACTATCTTCGAGGATGCACGTATCTTTGCACCGAATCTCTATGATATGGGATTGATGTCAGAGCGTGATTTCAACAACTACACCGACCTCTTCGACTTGATGCTCTCACTGGTAAAACTGCCAGACTTAATGATTTACATCCGTTGTTCTATCCCACGCCTTATCGATCACATACAACAGCGTGGTCGTGACTACGAACAAACAATGCGTATTGACTACCTCCGTGGTCTCAACGAGCGTTATGAGGAATGGATTAAGACCTACAAAGGACATCTGATGATTGTCGATGGTGACACAACAGACTTCCAAGACAACCCACAAGACTTCAAACGTGTCACAGATATGATTGATGACCGACTCTTTGGCTTATTCCCAATGGAATAAGAGGAATAGTCTTTCTTTGGCACAATGTTTGTTCTGTAATAAGTACAAAAATATTAATCAAGCCCCGCTTAGAAGTTAAGTCTTATTTAAGGGGCAACATACAATATATTGATATGGAAAAAGTAAAAACCCTTATAATTGGTAGCGGTCCTGCAGGTTACACTGCAGCGATTTATGCTGGACGTGCTAATCTTCAGCCAGTACTCTATTCTGGACTGCAGCCAGGTGGTCAGTTGACCACCACAACCATTGTAGAAAACTTCCCAGGTTTCCACGAAGGAATCGATGCTAACCAACTCATGTCAGAGATGCGTGAGCAGGCTAAGCTCTATGGTGCTGACCTTCGCGATGGTTCTATCGTAAAGGTAGACCTCAGCAGTCGTCCATTCCACCTCGAAGATGAGCGTGGCAATCAGATTGAAGCTGAGACAGTAATCATCGCAACAGGTGCAAGTGCAAAGTACTTGGGCTTACCTGATGAGGAGAAATACCGTGGTCAGGGTGTGAGTGCATGTGCTACTTGCGACGGTTTCTTCTATCGTAAGCGCACCGTAGCTGTTGTTGGTGGTGGTGACACTGCTTGCGAAGAGGCTATGTATCTCTCTGGTTTGGCAAATAAGGTCTATATGATTGTACGTAAACCTCAGTTGCGTGCAGCAGAGATTATGCGTAAGCGTGTGACAGAGAAGGAGAATATTGAGATTCTTTACAATACCAATACACTCGGTCTCTTTGGTGAAGACGGTGTAGAGGGTGCACATTTGGTACGCTTTAAGGGTGAGGAGAACGAGGAAAAATTCGATATTAACATCGATGGTTTCTTCTTGGCTATTGGTCACACTCCTAACACCGACCTCTTCAAAGGTCAGTTAGAGATGGACGACCACGGCTTCATCATCACCAAACCAAAGTCTACAGCAACCAATATTGAGGGTGTTTATGCAGCAGGTGACGTGGCAGACCCAACCTATCGTCAGGGTGTCGTAGCAGCTGGTACAGGTGCAATGGCAGCTATTGAGGTTGACCGTTTCTTGCAGAAGCAGTAAACAAAACAAATATAAAGAAGGGTGTTTCAGAATCCAGCAAATTGGATTTTGACGCACCCTTTATTATCTCTTGCTTTTTTATTAATCACATTTATAAACACAACAAACTATGCGTAACATTTTATCCATATTGTGCACACTGATTCTCCCGACCATTGTTGAAGCCGCTTCTTGCGGCTTACTGATGACAGGAACAACATCTTGCACAAACAAGACCAAGACAACTATGACACAAACTGATTCTATCATCGCTCCTAAGACGAAGTTCACACGTCCTGACGATGCCACCTTACGAAAGAAGCTTACTCCCGAACAGTATGCTGTAACACAGCAGGCTGCCACCGAACGACCTTTCACCAACGAGTATGATCATGAGTTCAGAGAGGGTATCTATGTAGATATCACAACGGGCGAACCGCTGTTCTCTTCTACTGATAAGTTCGATTCTGGTTGCGGTTGGCCTGCTTTCTCAAAGCCAATCGACAAGAAACTTGTCACAAACCATACCGACACATCACATGGTATGGTGCGTACGGAAGTGAGAAGCAAGACAGGTAAGGCGCACCTTGGGCACGTCTTTGATGACGGACCAGCAGCAACTGGGGGCAAAAGATATTGTATCAACAGTGCTTCGTTACGTTTCATCCCACTTGAAGAGATGAAAGCAAAAGGCTACGGAGCCTATATTAAATTAGTTAGACCAATGAAAGAAATTTACGTGGCAGGTGGTTGTTTCTGGGGAACAGAACATTACCTCAAACAGATAGAAGGCGTTACGGCTACCGAAGTGGGCTATGCCAACGGTATTATCAAGAACCCAACGTATGAAGATGTTTGCACAGATAAGACGCAGTTTGCCGAGGCTGTACACATCACCTACGACCCTAAGGTTATCAGTTTGGACTTCTTATTAGGCTTATACTTTAAGTCTATCGACCCAACAAGCATAAACAAGCAGGGGAACGACCGTGGTAGTCAGTATCGTACAGGTGTTTATTACACCGATCCAGCCGACCTCCCAACGATCAAAAAAGTGTTTGAAGAGGAACAAAAGCAGATTCACGGAAAGATTGCCGTTGAGGTGAAACCGCTCAAGAACTTCTACACAGCAGAAGAATATCATCAAGATTATCTTGACAAACATCCAACAGGCTATTGCCATCTGCCTGCAGCGCTCTTTGAGTATGCTCGCAAGGCTAAGATGAAAAAGTAAGAAAAAGCTCTGGCAGGACTATTAAGTTCTCTGCCAGAGCTCTTTTATTTATAGCTGTTCGATAAACTTAAAGGGACGATTCTCTCATGCACTATCTATCATCCAACAACAAGTTGGCTGCCTTTTAACGACATTTTGCAATGGTGTTAAGCCTCCGCACCACTCGTGCTAAGCCTCCGCACCACCCGTGCGGGACGTCCACACGAGTATAAAAGGGACTAAAATAAACGCTTTACCACCATCATTCATCATCTTGGAAACAAATGACAATCAGATAGAAAGGATTGTTTCTTAAGTTGTACGCATTATTATTGAATACGCACAACACGTATTCCGAGATTAGCTGGACGAGCCATCATATAATTATAGAGCGTCTCTGCAGGGTCAACAACCTTATTACCGTTCTTCCTAAGATTAGAAGCATTCATAAGATGAAGTCCATCCTTATGCCATACAGCAAAGCCAAGATGTGTCGTATCCAACTCTCGCTTATTAGTAACAATCGCAAGGATGTCACCATCTCGCACTACCTCTCGAAGTAGTTTGCTATTATTAAGCAAGCTTTTAGGGATATAGCGTATCTTTGTTCCGTTGGTAGCATCCTCCAACTTCTTAAGTTCAGCCACGCGTTCAGGATTGTTCTTCAACATATCATAGAGTCTTGCGTTCTGACTCATATAGTTGATTTTCAAGGTCTGGACAGCTGTGAAAGGAGGATTAGGTGTGTCTATCTCTCTGACAAAACCCATTCGCTCATTATCTTCCAACCACCAATGGAAATAGTGCAGACGATTTACGTAACTCATCTTACCGCCACGATAGCGGACTTGTTCTAACTGACGCACATAGTCTGAGAAACGTGTTTCGCCCTTCTTAACACAAAGTGTAAGAGCAGTAACAGCCTCAACATAAGTCGTACAGTCTAATCCATGAAGATTAACAACGAGTTTTTCATCCTCGTTGATATCTAAGGTATGGGCAACATAAGGTACCCCGATAAACTTTCGTGCAATCTTAATAATAAGCTGATTATTGGTAAGTTGCTGTCTTTGTGGTACAAACTCTTGCAACAACTGACAAACTAAAGCACTATCAGCCTTTGTATACGTGTCTATATAGGTGGGTAGTGTGTCATTTTGTTCGACTACAGATGCCTCAGGAACAGCACTTGTCATCTGCTCTGATGTCACAACTGTATCAGCAACCTGCTGTGTCTTTGCCTTCTGTTCAGGCTTTGCACCACAAGCAGAGAAAGCAAAGAGAGCAGAGAATATAAGTGAATATTTTAGTGTCATATTAATAAGTTCTAATTCAAAAAACAACATATCGTTAGGCTACTAACGCTCTAACAAAGTCTATTCTATTTCTCCTTCTTTCTTCCAAAGTTAAAACCCGCATAGAGATTAATACTTCCAAAGAAGTTATTGGTAGAGAAATTACTGCGACGATAATTATAGGCATGAAGGATAGTACTCATACCAACATACCATTTGCTATTGTTCCACACCACACCAAAGCGTCCAATACCATCAATATTAATATTATTGAACTTAAAATCGTTGATAGAAAAGGTACGATGAGTAACGTCTCCCTTACTACTTTTATAAGCTAAAGCCAACGAAAGTGAACCTGCCAAGACCCAGTTACGAGCAAAAACCCAGTTATAGGCATAGCCACCACTGATAGAAATATCAGTGTACTTAACTTCACTAAACATCAATGTACTGTCTATCGGATTGGAAGGAACCTGACTACCAAGATGATTTGAGATGACTTTATTAAGTTCTCCCCAATTGACATCAAGGCTATGCTGCGTATAGCCAATGCCCAATAGCGGACTACCTGCTGAACGACGTTGTATCGTACTTTGGCTGAAAGCTGCTGGATAAGAGAATCTACGATGATTGAAGATATAATAAATATTGAAACCCTTAATGGTTGAGGTCAATCCACCAAAGTCAGTTCCACGTATCGCATCTGTGTTAATATCCTTCCCAAGATACAACTGTCTGATTTTATAATCATTGCCTGTCTTACGATAATAAATATCGAGTCCGAGCATCGAACTATATAAACTTAAATCATATTCTTGTCGAGGATTATTGTTCTTGTTCCAGAAATCTAAATGCTTTATATCGAGTGTGTAACCCAAGAATATCCAACGCCAACCGAAATAAGGTCCTATACGTACCGTAGCTTCTGGTGCAAAGGTAATACTTTGCTCTTTCGAACTACTCAAACGATACACCTCATAGGTATTTGTATTTTGCAACATAAAAGCAAAGTTATACTTCTGAGGCTCAATATAAGAAGTATCTATCTCGTTGAAATGCTGGAAAAAGCCACCGCCTTTGCCCGACTTCTGTTTGAACATGCGCGAAGTTTCACCTCTGCGCATCCATCGCACAGAGTCTGTTGCCTGCTTGCTTGAAAGGATATCACCACTATCTTTCCTAACAACTAAGCTATCAGATAGAGTCGTTGATGAAAACGCATAAGCCTTTGTTCCTCCTAAAAACAATAGGAGGAAACACAG
Source organism: Prevotella melaninogenica ATCC 25845 (assembly GCF_000144405.1). Taxonomy (NCBI): domain Bacteria; kingdom Pseudomonadati; phylum Bacteroidota; class Bacteroidia; order Bacteroidales; family Prevotellaceae; genus Prevotella; species Prevotella melaninogenica. The sequence goes on along the minus strand of NC_014371.1, from coordinate 284,403 downwards.
AACCAAGTAGTCGTTGAAAGTTAGCTTCATCTGAATAATTAAACAAAAACAAATACCCTCAAGGGCTTTTCCTATATCTTTCCGAGGATGCGATCCATCACCCAGTTGGTTGGAGTGGCACTAATACTCGTACAATCACATGCTCCATAACCCTGCATATCCTCAATAACAGACTTAATAATAGGGAGTTGAACATATGGAGGATTAGCGACCTCAATATCTCTTTCACCCTCGCTGGTACAGAGGTGGATTGGTGCATAAGTATAAACAGAGAAGGATAGTCTACCTTTTGAACCATAAATCTCTATACGATCCTCACGCGCACTCTCATGGGCAGCAAAGCACCAAGCACCACTACCAGTCAAACCATTCTCAAAACGGAACACAGCATTTACCGTATCTTCGAGGTTGTAGAGCCCCGCACGATTAGCTGTATAGCCATGCGCCTTGATAATAACACCAAATAAGTTCTGTAGCAGGTCGAGCTGATGAGGAGCAAGGTCATAGAAATAACCGCCACCAGAGATATGTGATTGTAGACGCCACGGCAGTTGCACGTTCTTCTCGTAGTCCAAATCGCGTGGAGGAACAGCAAAACGCACTTGCACAGTAAGTATCTTACCTAATTCACCACTATCAACAATCTCTTTTACTTTCTTGAAGTAAGGAAGATAACGACGATAATAAGCGACGAAACATGGTACTCCAGTCTGCTCTGACACACGATTGATACGCACGCAATCCTCGTAAGAAGCCGCCAAAGGCTTCTCTATATAACAAGGCTTTCCAGCACGCATTGCCATGATAGCAAAGGTTGCATGGGCAGAAGGAGGTGTAGCAATATATATTGCATTTACGTCAGGATCGTCTACCAAAGCCTGTGCATCGGTATACCATTTCCGTATACCCTGACGCTCAGCATACGAACGCGCCTTTAACTCGCTACGGCTAAACACAGCGACAACATGTGAACCCATCACTTCATTAAACGCTGGTCCAGACTTCTTTTCTGTTACCTCACCGCAGCCAATAAATCCCCAGTTGATTTGTTTCATTTACACATCAGTTATCTACAAACGCATCGACAAGAGTAAAAAAAGCTTGCTTCCACTTTGCCGAGTGCAGCATATTTTCTGCAAAAATACGAAAAAACTATCAACTGACCATTCATAGCTATTAACTTTTTAGTAACTTTGCAGGAAAAGCTGATTATATCACATACTCTTCAAAATATGATTATCAAGAATTCAGAATTCACTATATCTTCACCTTCATTGTCAAAGTGTCCAGAAGATACAAAAGCAGAATATGCTTTTATTGGACGTTCAAACGTAGGAAAGTCAAGCCTTATCAATATGCTTTGTAACCATAAGGGCTTGGCAAAAACCTCATCAAAGCCGGGTAAGACGCTACTTATCAATCACTTTATTATCAATAACGAGTGGTACTTAGTCGACCTTCCAGGCTATGGATATGCCAAAAGTTCAAAGACTGTAAGAAATAAGTTGGAACAGATGATTGCCCAATATATCCTCCAACGCAAACAACTTGTGAACGTATTTGTACTGATTGATATCCGTCATGAACAACAGAAGATAGACCGTGAGTTTGTTGACTGGTTAGGTGAAAGCAATGTTCCTTTCTCTATTATCTTTACAAAAGCAGACAAGCTATCACCTGCCAAGGCTAAGTCAAACGCCCTTCTTTGGATGAAAAAGCTACAGGATAGATGGGAAGAACTTCCTCCTTACTTCATTACGTCAGCTGAAAACAAGACTGGAAGAGAAGAAGTATTAAACTATATTGACGAAATCAATAAGACTTTATAATAGTACTTTATGGCGCAGATACCCTATCTTGATGTCCAAAATCTAACAAAGAGCTTCGGTGCACAGGTCCTCTTTAAGGATATCTCTTTCTCTATTGCAGAAGGACAGCATGTTGGACTCGTAGCACAAAATGGTACAGGAAAGTCTACTCTACTCTCTATTCTAACTGGAAAAGAGGGTTATGACAGCGGTTCTATCATCTATCGCAATGACTTGCGAGTGGGAATGTTAGAGCAAAGTCCGCATTTTGACCCAGAAGAAAGTGTCTTGGATGCTTGTTTCAACCATGAAGGAAATCCTGAAAGGCTCCTAAAGGCAAAGCAAATCCTCACCATGTTGAAGCTCTATGACTTAGAACAACCAATGGGGCAACTAAGCGGTGGACAGCAGAAGCGTGTTGCTTTGGCAAATGTTCTTATATTGGAACCAGACTTCCTTATACTTGATGAGCCTACCAACCACCTTGACTTAGAGATGATTGAATGGTTAGAAGGCTATCTTTCTCGTGGTAACAAGACCATCTTTATGGTGACACACGACCGTTATTTCCTTGATAACGTGTGTAATACTATCTTAGAATTAGACAACAACACGATATACACCTATCGTGGCAATTACTCTTACTACTTAGAGAAACGTCAAGAGAGAATCGACAACACCCGCGCTGAGATTGCACGTGCAAACAACCTCTATCGTACGGAATTAGAGTGGATGCGCCGAATGCCACAGGCTCGTGGACACAAAGCACGCTATCGTGAGGAAGCTTTCTATGAATTAGAAGCAAAAGCTAAGCAGCGAATTGAAGAACGACAGGTGCGCTTGAAGTCATCAAGTGTGTATATCGGAAGTAAAATCTTTGAGTGTCAATATGTCTCAAAGAGGTTTGATGACAAGATAATACTGAACGACTTCTACTATAACTTCTCACGATTTGAGAAGATGGGTATCGTTGGTAACAATGGTACTGGCAAGTCAACCTTTGTAAAGATGCTACTTGGTGAGGTTGCACCTGACAGCGGTAAGTTTGATATTGGTGAGACAGTTCGCTTTGGTTACTTCTCACAAGAAGGCTTAAAGTTCCGTGATGACCAGAAGGTTATTGACATTATCACGGACATAGCAGACTATATCGACCTTGGAGGAGGCAAGCACATGACGGCTTCACAGTTCCTCAACTACTTCCTTTTCTCACCAGAACAACAACACAACTATGTGTATAAGCTCTCTGGTGGCGAGAAACGCAAACTCTATCTCTGCACAGTCCTAATGAAGAATCCGAACTTCTTAGTACTCGATGAGCCTACCAACGACTTGGATATTCAGACCTTACAGATTCTTGAGGAGTATCTTCAAGACTTCCCAGGCTGTGTCATCGTCGTATCACACGACCGATACTTTATGGATAAAGTCGTTGATCATCTCTTAGTATTCAAGGGTGAAGGAGAGATTCAAGACTTCCCTGGTAACTATACGCAGTTCCGTGACTTCCAAAAGATGAAGTCTAAGGAAGAAGAACAGCAGAAACCAACAAAGAATAGTAGCCCAACAGCAAACGAACCTAAGAAGGATTATCGTAACAACACAAAGCGTAAGATGTCTTTCAAGGAGAAGCGGGAATACGAACTGCTTTCAGATAAGATTGCACAATTAGAAGAAGAGAAACAACAACTTGAAGAAGAACTCTGTTCTGGCAATCTCTCTGTAGACGAACTTACAGAAAAGAGCAAGCGTCTACCTATCTTAAAGGATGAGCTGGACGAGTTAGAACTTCACTGGTTAGAGTTGGCTGAGCTTGCTTAACCCCCTCACCCCTACTCTACCCAATAGGCTTCTCATTATGAAGAGGTGAATAATTCACTCCACGATATACATGGAAGAGTCTCCACTTTTCAAAAGACATTTCGTCATATCGGATATCCCGACTCATAAAAAGGCATTCCCCTAATTTCATTTAGGGTAATTCCATGAAATGAATGAACTATTCCTATTACCTTTGCGGTATAACAATTAAGATAATAACTAAAAAAAGATGATTATGGAAAAGAAGAACTTTTATCGCCAGCTTCGCCTTAGTTGCGTAGCCCTTATGGCAGTTTTTGCACTCAGTGCTTCAGCACAGTCTTCACGTCAAGTACGTCCTTACTCTTTCAATAAGAAAGGTGTATTCTATGGTCGTCAACCAGTTATGGGAATAGACATACGCACCTTCGTTGACCTTGGGTATGGTTATGCAAAAGATAGATATAATGTTTATTTTGAAGGACAGATCCTTCCATTCGTTGATCCAATGACCTTCCGTCTTAAGGTACCAGGAAGTGTTTATCAAGGTGGCTATCCCGGCGATTATTCTGATGACTATCCAGTTAATCCTCGTGATGAGTACGACCCTTATTATAATGAAGGTTACGTCGTTACTTCTAACGCAGTTCTCTATAATGGACGAAAGATTAGTAGTAGCGCAAGCAGCTTCAAGGACTTAGGTTGGGGATATGGTAAAGACGCATTCGAAGTCTATTATATGGGTAACAAGGTAAGTGGCGCCAGCAGTTCCAGCTTCAAAGTACTCAAAGATGGATATGCAGAAGATGCATTTGACACCTATTATCGTGGAAAAGTAGTAAGATAATTATTCAATTATGATAGATCAGATACTTTCTTATAATAAAAGGTTTGTGGCAGAAAAAGGCTACGAACCTTTTATTACGTCTGGGCAACCAGATATGAAGTTAGCTATTGTCAGTTGCATGGACACCCGTTTGACGAAGTTGCTACCCAATGCACTCGGCTTAAAAAACGGAGATGCAAAGATTATCAAAGTCGCTGGCGGAACCATTCTTACTTCTTACGACTCTGTAATGCGCTCCCTTCTTGTGGCTATCTATGAGTTGGGTTGTCAAGAGGTTATGATTATCCATCACTCTGGTTGTGGTGCTTGCAACATGAATGCAGACCATTTCCTACATTTGATGCGTGAGCGTGGAATCACGGATGAGGCTATCAAAGAAGCAGAACAGCAGGTTAATCTTAACGAATATTTGGACGGCTTCCATGATACAGAAGCCAGCGTACGCCGTACGGTGAGCACTGTTCAGCAACACCCACTCGTACCGAAAGACATTGTTGTACGTGGTTTTATCATTGACTCACGTACTGGCGAACTAACACCCGTCGACTAACAAAGTATTAAAGTAGCTGAGACCCTTGTTGATAATCGCATATCACACAAGGGTCTCATCAATTACATACTTGACATTTAGATGTCACTGAGAATTCTCCCAGCTGCTTGTAGATTAAGATAACGTTTACATAGTTAGTTTTAATGTCATCTCCGACATTCAGATACAAAGATATACATTTCTGTTAGAACAACCAAAAATTATCCTATTTTTGTTATATTTTAGTAAAAATATCACATCAAAGCCTCTCTAACTCTTAACTTTCTATATAAAATACAATAATTATTCATTCTATGTATAAATAAACTCTTTTCGTCATTTGAGTATCCTATTTAACTACATCTTACACTGAAATGTGTAATATTCATCATTCGCTATTATTTAAGAATGAAATATAGTCTAAGAAAAATTACACATATTAGCTACCCATTAGACACTTACGAACCTTCTTAATAATAACCACAACGCCTCTCTTTGTTTACTTTTAAGCTACGTGATAATAGTCCGCACATGTCGTGCTGATGCTCCGCACATATGGTGCTGATGGTAAACACCACTGGTGCGAAGTACTAAATACCATGCAATCTATTGTCGATGTGGAACAAACTTATTGTTAGAAGCAAGCATGGGTAACCATCCACACATTTAAGTAAAGAACCAGAAAAAACTGGGACACACAAAATAATGTGCATCCCAGCATTAGAAACCATTTTAGAATACTATAATTTACACCTATATATATTCTACTTCGAACCTAAGGAGAATTTAACAGGTAACGTATACCTTGTAGCAACCTTCTTATTACCATTTATACCAGGATTCCACGCTGGCATCTTTGACACTACACGAAGGGCTTCCTTATCAAGAGAAGGACTAACAGAACGTACAATCTCTGGCTTAATAACCTCACCCTTAGCCGTTATGATAAACCGTACCATAACACGTCCTTGCTCTTTTCTACTTACTGCATCTTTCGGATAACAAAGATTCTTTGATAGCCATTGATATAAATTACCTTTAAATTTAGGCATGACTTCTGTAACTGTAAATACTCGTTCAGACTCTTTCGTTGGCTTCTTTTGAAGTTCAACACTTGCCGTAAGCTTTGTTACATTACGTGCAATAGTCTCGATATTACTTACCGCCAATAGCATTGCAACCAATGGAATATAAAGCGCATACTTAGCTTTTAAAAATCCCTTTGTTTCTTTTTTGTTCATCATCTTGATTCGTTTTTTAATAGGTAAAACATTAAAATTATTTGTTATTGTAGCTACATTCTTCCTATATGTTAGCCCAAGCAGATGGTACTGATACTCTTTATTATCCTTACCATTAGCAAGTACGCTGTTATCAGCAAGATATTCAAGATTTAATCGCACTTCACGTTTGAGCAACCAAACGAAAGGATTAAACCAAAAGATAATACAAAATAGTTCTGAAAAGATTATGTCTATTGAGTGGAATTGCTGACAATGTGTCAATTCATGCATCATTATCTCCTCTATCTCATCGCTCTTATGCCGCTCTGGATTGATGAATATCCAATCAAAGAAGGAGAAAGGACCTTCGTCATCGGTTAACAGATAAACTTCTGTATCAAATATATAAGAACTTTGACTATTGTTCTTTAGCAATATAATAGAAGCCAACTGCCACAAAAAACGTAGTAGTAAGACACAGGCAACAACACTATAGACAATCAACACTATCAACTCCCATAGTAGAACTCCACCACCCTCCGAGGAAATAGACACAGCTGGTAAAACGACTGTTGCATATTCATTGGCAATAGATGTCATCCCTTCGCTGTTGGTTAGCCATGCTGAAAAATCCATTACTGGTACCAATATGGCAACAAGATACATTCCGATAAGCGTAGCCCTACGCCATGAAAAGAAGGTATCTCCTGTGAACATCAACTTATAAAAGCTGAAAAGTAGCATAAGGGCTATATTCAATTTCAATAAATACATTATCATAATCGTCAAAACGTTAAGTTATTGTTGTTGGAGAAAAGAAAAAATACGTATTTATCGGCTACTCCTCTTTCCCCTTTTCAATCTCATTTATAATATCTTTCAGTTCTTCTGGCGAGATGTTATCCTCCTTTGCAAAAAAAGAAACCATTTCACGGAAGGAACTCTTAAAGTACTTATCAACAAAGCCTTTCATGAAGTCTGACTTATACTTCGTCTGTTCTATCCTCGGAACAAAGTGATAAGTCAATCCATGCTGCTGAGCGTTTACATAGCCCTTGCGCTTCAGATTGTTCATGATTGAAGCCACTGTAGTATAAGGAGGTTTAGGATCTTCCAACTTTTGCAGTACATCTTTGATAGTGCAAGTTTTTAAACTCCATACCTGCAACATTATTTCTTCTTCTTGTTTAGTTAGTTTCTCCATAAATTATATATCTAAAAGTTCACGCCACAAAGCTACGAATAATTCGTAAGAAAGTCAAGTGTTAGATAGTAAAATAAAGTTAATTAGATAATATTTCACATTATATTTCAATGTAATACGAAATATTAGTAATAACACATGATAAGTAAAATGTCAGCTTTTACATTAGGTTTACCCTGTAAATAACAAAGTTGTTCCTTTGGAATTATCACCCTCTATTAATAAGAAAGTTATCGTTTTTATTCAACATCTCTTGTCTTTATGCTTGTAAAAGTGTACATTTGTACTTACATATTAAGCGTAAAACAAAATGATTAGAAAACTCTATACCTTCCTTGCTGTGGCTGTCTTTACGTTGAGTGGCTGTAATAAAGGTTCACAAGATAAACCGAAAGCAGACAGTCATGACATTAAAACTATCCCGACAGAGATAACTGACAATGGCGATCAGGCTGTTAAGAATGCAAACAAAAGGGATGCTGGCTTCATCAGTAACAGAGTAAACGAGGTTACACTCACGATTCCTTGTTTGGGAGTTGTCAACATGGACAACCTTGACCTACTGCCCCCTCCTAACGAGATAAGCAAGAAGGATTCTACCATCATTAAACAACTGAATAATGGAGAGGTATTCCTATTACAGCCAGGAACTAAAGGTATCATGCTAACGGACGCAGGCTCAAAGCTATTAGTTCGCTTCCAAATGGGCGAATTATGGGTTTGGAAATCAGCTACGAAATAAGTACGTCCATTCTATCGGGTCTCAATAGAAATCCGTTACTACTTCCTATCATTAGCTAAGCCTAACTATCAGGCTAACTCTTAACCTAAAATATACAAATAAATCACCTTATCAAAAGATGAAAAGAAGCCTTTTTCTTGTTTTCTTATTGCTGACATTTATAGCTCATCTATATGCTATCACAGTAAACAACCCTGTTGATTACGTAAGTACTTTAGTGGGTTCAGCCTCAAAACCAGAACTTTCAACGGGTAACACCTACCCCGCTATAGCCCTACCATGGGGCATGAACTTTTGGACTCCACAGACAGGAAAGATGGGAGATGGCTGGACTTACACCTACGGAGCCGATAAGATTCGCGGAATCAAGCAAACACATCAACCAAGTCCATGGATTAACGACTACGGACAGTTCTCTGTCATGCCCGTCGTAGGTAAGAAACTCTTTGACGAGGAAGGACGTGCCAGCTGGTTTTCACACAAAGCTGAGACTGCTACTCCTTATTACTATAAGGTTTATTTAGCTGACCACGACGTCACAGTAGAGGTGAGTCCTACCAGTCGTGCTGCTGTAATGCGTATCACCTATCCACAAACAAAAGAAGCTTATTTTGTTGTAGACGCCTTTGACAAGGGTTCTTCCGTAACCATTATGCCTGACAAACGTACTATCGTGGGCTATACAACCAAGAATAGCGGTGGTGTACCAGCAAACTTCAAGAACTATTTTGTGCTGCGCTTCGACCATAATTTCTCTTTCGTTGGCAGTATCGAAGATGGGAAACTATCAGAGGGCAAGACTTCTGCAACCAGCAATCATGCCATGGCTGTTGTCGGATTCCACACCAAACGAGGCGAACAAGTTAATATACAGGTAGCCTCATCGTTTATTAGTGACGAACAGGCATTGCGCAATCTCAAGGAAGTGGAGGGCAAGACATTCGACGAGGTGAAGTCAGAAGGTAGAAAAGAATGGAACAATATCTTAGGACGTATAGAAGTGGAGGACGATAATATCGACCATCTTCGCACTTTCTATAGTTGCCTCTATCGCTCCGTACTTTTCCCACGTTCGTTCTATGAGTTTGATGAACAGGGTAATCCTATCCATTATAGTCCTTATAATGGCAAAGTACTACCAGGCTATCTCTTTACTGACACAGGTTTCTGGGACACCTTCCGTTCGCTCTTTCCATTGCTCAACCTTGTCTATCCATCAATGAATGAGAAGATGCAAGCAGGCTTAGTCAATGCCTATAAGGAGAGTGGATTCCTTCCAGAGTGGGCAAGTCCGGGGCATCGTGATTGTATGGTGGGCAACAACTCGGCTTCGGTCGTTGCTGATGCTTACATCAAGGGATTGCGTGGCTACGATATAGAAACACTTTGGGAAGCTGTTGTGCATGGTGCTAATGCTGTTCACCCAACCGTTAGCTCTACTGGACGTAAAGGCTTTGACTATTATAATCGCTTAGGTTACGTACCCTATAACGTGGGAATCAACGAGAGTGTTGCCCGTACCTTAGAGTATGCCTACGATGACTGGTGTATCTATCAGTTAGGATTAAAACTCGGAAAGAGTGCTAAAGAGCTCAAACCTTTCAAACTCCGAGCAATGAACTATCAGAAGGTTTTCGACAAGGAAACGGGTCTGATGCGTGGACGTAATGAGGATGGTAGCTTCCAATCGCCATTTAATCCTTTCAAATGGGGTGATGCCTTCACGGAAGGAAACAGCTGGCATTACACGTGGAGTGTATTCCATGACCCTGCTGGGCTGGCAAAGCTGATGGGAGGATACGATAAGTTTAATGCAATGTTAGACAGTGTATTCCAACTTCCTCCTATCTTTGACGATAGCTATTACGGCTTTACAATTCACGAAATACGTGAAATGCAAATCATGAACATGGGTAATTACGCACATGGTAACCAACCTATCCAGCACATGATTTACCTCTATGACTACAGCAGACAGCCTTGGAAGGCACAGTATTGGGTGCGTGAGGTGATGGACCGACTCTATACCGCGCAGCCTGATGGCTATTGTGGCGACGAAGATAATGGTCAGACATCAGCTTGGTATGTCTTCTCTGCTCTCGGCTTCTACCCTGTTTGTCCTGGCAGTACACAATATATGATTGGTACCCCCTACTTTCGTAAAGTCAAGATACAGTTGGAGAATGGTAAGACTGTCACAATTCGGGCTGAAAAGAATAACAAAGACTATCGCTTCATTCAGCATATTACAATGAATGAGCAGCCTTATCCACATTATTATCTTGAGCATGAACAGCTGTTATCAGGTCCTATAATCGACTTCACAATGGGCAATAAACCTGCGAAATAGGAAGCTATCACATCCCCCTTTGCACTCAATTAACAGATTTTGTTTCTATTTGAACAAATCTGTTAATTAAGAGGCAGTATGTTAATGAGTTCTATAAAATCATTTAAAACGGTATAAATACTTCCCTGCTATTATAATTTCTTTACGTATATTTGCAACATATTAATCCAAAAATGAATATATAACAATGAAGAAAAACTTTTTTTCTAACCACGCTTTATGTGCTGGTTTAGTATTAGTTGGACTGTTTACATTTTCCAGTTCATACGCTGCAAACAATGAAGTAAAGGATAATAACAACGTAGTAGCTGCTGCACCTACAACCAACTCTAAGATTGTTGGTACCTGGGAGCTTACAAATAAGGGTAGCTATGCCATTGTGCGCAATCCAAGAACACATAAGGAATATAAGGTAGGTTTCACGATTGACAGATATGACGACTATAAGTTCCTCCCTGTTGACTTCGCTACAGGTGAGCCTGTTAATCTTCGAACGCTTGTTGGTCACGATGATAACGACCTCGATGATGAGTTGCACCGTTTCGATTTCTACCATGATGGAACCATGAGCGTTATAGAAAGAGAAGACAATGGCAGATGGAAGCGTGATGACGATATCGGTGTTTATGGTTTCCGCCGTGATGGTTTCTTTATGAAGATAGACGGTAAGATGCGCAAGAACCTCCAAATTAGATTCTTGAACAACAATGAGTTTGAGCTAACTCAGACCAAATTCAATGACAGCGACTTGAGAAGAGTAGTCGTTAAGAAGGTTATGAGATATGTTCGTGTTACAAGAAAGTAAGACATAACAAACTGAAACTTATAATATACACCCCAATTAAAAGTAGCTTGAACTTATATAAAGCTCTGTTAATTGGGGTTTCTTTTTTTGTTCTTCAAGATAAGGAGTGATAAAGTAACCCCCTATTACATAATAAATCACACGAAGAAATAAAGCAGACGAAGTTAAAAGTAACACCCGAAAACACCCCTGTAGGCAACATATTTTAGTCTAAAAGGCAAAGAAATATATTGACAAAAAGATTAAAGAAAAGGTAGGAAAATGGATTAAAAGTGACTTATTTCATCACCTTTGCAAGTTATTTGCTATCAAGTAGTTGCAAATTAAGATTTCAAAAGGTGCTTAATAAGGCTTCAAAAGGGCGTTAGTAAGAGGCTTAAAGAGCATCTTTTAGAAGCCTAAAGGGCGTTAATTGCAAGCCATTTTATGGTCTTTATAAAATCAGTTTATGAAAAATTAGGACAAAGAGCGGTACTCGGAAACTTGAAATGGTTAGGTTTTCTTTTGCATTTAGAATCTTAACAAATATCACACAGAGAAAAGGAGATAACTGAGAATTGTCAAAACAAAGCGATAGAAGTTACCGAAGCAACGTCGATACTTGAAACAACGGAGGTTGTTTGCGAGTTTTTATGTACAAAGCATGAATTTCTATAAGGTATCAAGAATCTGTACGCATCACCTCTGTCTCTCTTTAAGCCATCACCAACTCCATGATTTTGAGTTTAGATCCTTCCGCTCTATTTCTCCGTGTGACTTATTACGTAATAGCTTCACTTTACTACTCCAACTTCTGGAAGAACCAAAAATATAGCTCAAAAAGCCCCGAAATACAGTTTTTTTGTGTAAGTTTGTACAGCATTTTAAAACTGAGTTAAAAATAACATAACACAAACAACAAAATATGAAACGTAAGACATGGGTTAAAAACCATAAGTGGATTGGCATCATCATAACATTCTTCTTAGTAATGTTCTGCCTTTCAGGTATTGTCCTCAATCATCGTCAACTCTTTTCTGATATTAATGTAAGCCGTGGAATATTGCCTGGTCAGTATAAATTCAACCAATGGAACAACGGATTACTACGTGGAACATTACGCTACAAAGATAATAAAAACAAAGATAAAGTGTTCATATATGGCGCAGCGGGTGTCATTCAAACTGATACAACTGCTTCTCACTTCACCGAATATAACCAAGGTCTACCTGCTGGTGCTGACTATCGACAGATGCGAGGAATGGCTAAAACCCCACAAAATGACCTGTTTGCGGTTAGCGTCATGGACTTATATAAACTGGGGAAGAACGCATCTTGGCAAAAAATTGATTTACCAAAGGAAGAGGATGACGAACTATTGACAGACATCACCACCCATGGTGACACGCTCATCGTTCTTTCTCGTTCTCATCTCTACTATGCTACAGCCCCTTATAAGAAATTTACTTGTCTCACACTACAAGCTGGTGAGGGGAATGAGGGGAAGGTATCACTGTTCCGTCAAATATGGTTATTGCATAGCGGTGCACTGTTTGGAATCGTAGGAAAGCTCATTGTAGACGGAATTGGAGTCGTCTTAATTATCCTTTGTGTGACAGGTATATGGTATTGGATTCGTCGTAAAACAGTATCAATGGTCGTTTGGCATACAAAGATTGGGCATTACACATTCGTCTTGACGCTATTTATCGCAATAACGGGATGGGCATTACGTCCTCCACTGATGATTCTCCTCGCCACAAACAATACGAAACCATTGCCTGGCACGACTTTAGACAATGATAATCCTTGGAATGATAAACTAAGAATGATTCGATATGATGAGCAAGCTCACGACTGGCTCATCTCGACTTCGGAAGGTTTCTACTCTCTTAAGAATCTCTCTTCCAAGCCAACACCTATCACCACAGCACCCCCAGTGAGTGTTATGGGTCAAAATGTTTGGCAACATGCAGACAACAAATCATGGATAGTAGGCTCCTTCGATGGTCTATTCTACTGGGATCGTAAGAATAACGTCGTACTTTACTACAATGATGCTATGGTCTCTACTCCCCGCATACCGGGCACTGCACCAGACGAACAGACAATCTCTGGCTATAGTTCTGATTTCACAAACAAGGAATGTATAGCCACCTATTTCCAAGGTTCATCCTTCGCAAAACAGCCAGAAGAATTGAAAGATAAGCCCATGTCGCTTTGGAGTCTTTCCTTAGAGGTACACACAGGTAGAATCTATGCCGGTGCATTAGGCTCCTTCCTCTTCATTTTCGTCATCGGCATCCTCATCATCTTCACCCTTGTGTCTGGTAAAAAGGCGTAGGGTTGGAATTTATCCGTAGTAACTTGGAGTGTACTGGAGAGTTTTAGTATTTGCCATATTCATGTATTGCAAATAGTCTTCAGCACTCTTATGAATTAATTTACAAATTACATCATTTTAAATAATGCTGTAACGTACATATAATTTCCCTATACAACGCTTTTAGACTCTACCACAAACATGGTATTTTTTCAGATAAATAGGTCTTTTGAAGCATTATTTGAAATAAATACAATATAATTCTTTGTGGTTTGAAGATTAATATATATCTTTGCCGACAAATCCAAATAATAGGGATAAAATAGATTAAAGAAATAGGATAAAACTAAACTTAATCTATAAATTGCGGGATAATTCCACAAGCACAAAGTATAAAATCAAAACATAAAGTCAATAAAAAACAGATTATGAATAAAGTAAAATTATTATTAGATTTCGTTCTTAATACCGCGGCATCGCTGAAGGGTACAGGTATTCATTTGATACGTATAGCCATCTTTATCATCTTCGTATGGATTGGTGGTTTGAAGTTCTGGAACTATGAGGCAGAGGGTATTGTACCTTTCGTTGCTAACAGTCCGTTTATGAGCTTCTTCTATACAAAGCAAGCACCTGAATATAAGGATTATAAACTCAAAGAGGGTGAGTTTGATAAGGTTAAGCATGACTGGCATGAGGCAAACAACACTTATACATTCTCACACGGCTTGGGTATTGCAATCATGTCATTTGGTATCTTGACATTATTGGGTATATGGTTCCCAAAGGTTGGTTTTGTAGGCTCTGGATTGGTCATTATCATGACATTCGGAACACTATCCTTCCTTGTCACGACACCTGAAGTTTGGGTTCCAGACTTAGGTAGTGGTGAACATGGATTCCCGCTACTAACTGGTGCAGGTCGACTTGTCATCAAGGACGTATGTATTTTAGCAGGTGCCGTAGTTGTATTAGCAGACTGTGCACAGCGAATCTTGAAGAATAATAAGAGGTAAACGATTATAAGAAAAGGGGATGCTCAGTACATTCCCTTTTCTTTTTTATGTATATAAAGAGTAACACAGCCTTTAATCATCTGGAAGATACACATTCATTATAGTGCTTTAATCCAAATCAATCGTTGATATTACAAGGCTATTCAGCCTCAACACCATTGGTGTTTACCCTTAGCACATTATGTGCGGACCATCAACACGACATGTGCGAAGCATCAATACGTTGGTTGGAGATGATAAGAGAAGGAGGCATTATACTCATTATAAGACACGAAAAGGCGTTAATAAAAAACTCTTCCGAAAGCACGAAAGATTATTAAGCAAGCATACTCTATGATAAAACACACTGAGAAACACATCGGAAGCATAACTTTTCCACAAAGTAAATAAGATATCCTGTTACTATCTCAGAGTATTTCGTTATCTTTGCAGACAAAGTAGAATCTAATGACTACAAGATATAACATAGGGATAAAGAAGCATTTTCTTAGTAGCTGCCTTTGCTTGATACTATTATTTATCATCACAAGCTGCAAGGAAACAACTACTTCACGATCGTTATCTGAGCGGGAATTTCACTATGATGACCGCTTGTCAACACTGTCTATAGATAAAAAAGGATACTGGATAGGCGGTGAGACGGGTGTTATATGGCATGTTGACGGACAAGACAGAAAGCGTTTTTACACTGGACTTGACCGCATCTATGACATTGAACGCGACCCCAACCAGTCTGATCAGATATGGATAGCATCACGTAATGCCGGTTTACAGTTATGGAACATAGCTGCCGACACACTTGTCCACAAGGCGACCTTTGAGATTCCAAGCAAAGGCAGCCGATACTCTCCATATAATATTGATATAGCAGACGGCACGCTCTTTGTTGCCACCTCTCAAGGACTTTTCTCTATGCCGCTTAATCAACAGCAGCAAGGATTAAAGCCCCTTTACCCTATTCATAAAGAAAAGACAGGTCAGTATTATGAACCTTTCTTAGTAAATAATCTCTGTCATGTTGGAAATAACTGGCTTTTTGCAGCAACACAAGCTGGTGTTATAAGCATAAACCTCCAAAGGAAGAAGACAGAACTGCGTCATAAAGGGGAGAATATACGTAGTGTTGCTATTTATGATGGCAAACTTTATATCCTATCTGATAATCAGCTGACTATTGAAGGCTTCAATGGAGCTGATAGTAAGACCTTTTCGCTTCCTCAATCGGTTTTGTCCTTTTATAAAGCAAGTTCAACTTACTATTTTATTACTTCGTCCAGCATTCTTTTATCAGACAATTTAAAGCGTTTTGTTACTATTCCATTACGTAACAATATTCCAGACAATCCGCATCAGATATCCATTGCAGACGATGGCAATGGCTTTTCCGTACTACTGACAAAGAATGCAGTATGGCGTATTCCACACCATCTCGGCTTCTTTAACGCTAATCCTCCAGTCGTTACGGCATGTCTTTCCGACAAATCCCTTATCTATGTTAATAACCAACATGAACTATTCTGCCAGAAAGCAGGTGAACAGATAGCAAAGAAGATATACGACTTTGACAATGATGAGTTGCCAAAGGAGATGTATGCCAATGGTGAGGACATTTATTACTATAATGCTAATAATCAGCTATTCAGACTGAATCTTGGTAATCATTACCTGATTAATCAGCTCTTTAAGCGTCCACAACTGTTGGCGCAAACCAAGACACGTATCACCTCTATGGCATTTCTGCCAAAACAAAGCAAGATACTCCTTGGCGTGCAAGACTATCTATTATCCATTGATACCCAAAATGGTAAGACAGATACGATAAAGGCAATGAATAACAGATATATAACAGCTTTTCATCAAGTAGAAAACGGTGAAGGGATATATATTGCCACACTCAATCATGGTGTGTTCTTTGGAAAGCATGGACAGATAAAACAAGTTGCAGGAACACATGATAAAGTATTTATCAGTAGTCTACTGACATACGATGAGCAGAAACCTCATCTCCTATTGCTCACCAATCATCATCTACTGATTCAAGGTTCTGACTCTATTCAGACAGATGGAAGCTGTAGAATGTTCTGTATCAATGATAGTGTTGTCTATACGATACCAGAAACAGGCATCCATAAATATATCATAAAAAAGGGACAACTGATTGATTGTGGTAGTTACTTTGCAGACATCCACTTCAATGCTCAGGCAGGTGTTATCCTTGACAATACCCTATATATAGGCTCCGACCTCGGTGTTTTGCAGTTAATTCCAGGGAAGGAAGAGGTGGCTAAATGGGTAACCTTTGATAACAAAGTGCCGAGTTTACAACTTATTGGTATCATTCTCTTTACCCTGATCTGCGTCCTTGGTATTATCTTCATTAGTTATCGTAGGCATCAGATATTAACTTATCGCCAACTTCAGATGAGTAAAGACGACCTGCACCAACGTCTGGAAGCTTTAGAATCCTTAAAAGACAAGCTGACAGAGGCAGAACGCAATACGCTCGATAGTATTAATAATGAGATTGATAGCATTAATATCAGTTCACAAAGTCTGCGTAATAACAACGAACAGTTTGCGAGGCTATCAGCACGAATAGCCCGACTAAACCGTGACACAGCCCTTCAGATGGTGAAATATCTGAATGAGCAAATAGCTCGAATCCAGCAATTTGAGGTCTATGAACGTGACTCTATGGTGCATGAATCAGAAGAAGCACGCAATACAGACAATATAGAAGTTATCATTGAGCAATGCCGAAGGAATGAAGTATGGCTCAATCATATCCAAGAACTTAAAGAACGACTCAATAAATTCCATCGTTCTACTCAAGACACACTCGTGCTAAAAGGACTGAATGATGGTATGAAAGAGCGTCTTCACCATATTCTTAATGAATCAAAACAACATCCTGTGGCAGAAGTTTATTCTGATTTCATTGCCGTTAAGCATCAATACGAGAACATCTTCACACAGGATGGCTTGAAGATTATTCGTAACTATATATCTGATAGTATCAAACAACTGAAAGAGTTAGAAGGTTATGAGATAATGACTAAGGCGTTATCTGACGAATTACAATCGATAGAAAACGACATTGATAATCGCGACCGCATAGTACTCCTTCGCTTGTTACAGACGATTGATAATCGCATCAACCAAATTAAACATTTGAAGACACTACAAAAACTGATGCAAGATTATACCGCTGTACACGAGAATGTTGTGCAAGAGAATGAGGAAAGACGCATGAAAAAGTTTAACTCAAAACTCTTTGCTGACATCGACTCTGCTACACGTGACATCACTGACCAAATAGCAGAGGTGTCAGACGAGTTCTTCAAGAGTTTTACCATGACAGATAAAGAAGTCTGCAAAGAGATATTCCACTTCACTGCAGCCAACAGTCAGCAGGTACGAGTCTTGATTTTACTCCTTGCAATGCCACGAGTAAAGCGCACACTCCTACCAGGAATGTTAGGTATCTATGGCAACTTAAATCCTGTTGTCAGTCGTCTTTATCATAGTAAGATCGGTGATAACAATGCAATTCTTACTGCCTATTGCAAAGAGAATCCATCCAGTATCGTCTATTATATTTTAAAATTATCAGAATAAGAGTAACAACTGATAATCAATATATTAACAATAGTTGCATTCGTTTATTTTATCTAAAAAACGAGATGCAACTATTTTGTTTATAACATTTCTTCTACCTTTGTAGCAACATATTACTATTGTATTTTAATTAAACCATTTTATAAATTTAAAACTCTACCAAAATGACAAAGAAGACCTTAGTTGTTGGTTTGCTGGCAATGTTCTCAGTAACCACTTTCGCACAGACAGCGGCAAAGAAGATTAAAGACGTCCGTACACAACCAGACCTCTATTATCTTCAGGATGGACAGCAAGCAAGCTCACTCGAACTTCTTCCAGCACCTCCACAGCCAGGTAGTATTCAGTTTCTTTATGACGAAGCGCAGTACCAATGGGGTAAGATGCAGCGCAATACTCCTCGTGGTGATCAGGCAGCAGCTGATGCACGTGTAGGTGGTGACGGTGTTCCAAACGCTTTCTCTGAGGCTTTCGGTATTAAGATTAGCAAGGAGACAACTCCAGAGATTTATAAACTTGTTTTGAATATGCGTGAAGATGCAGGTGATTTGGCTACACGTAGCGCTAAGGATCACTACATGCGTGTTCGCCCATTTGCTTTCTATAACGAGATGACTTGTAACCCAGAGCAGCAGCAAGAGCTGTCAACTAATGGTTCTTATCCATCAGGTCACACTGCAATCGGCTGGGCTACCGCTCTTGTTCTGTCAGAGATTAACGTTGATCGTCAGAATGAAATCCTTGAGCGTGGCTATCAAATGGGACAGAGCCGTGTAATCTGTGGTTACCACTGGCAGAGCGATGTAGATGCTGCCCGTATCATTAGTGCAGCCGTTGTAGCACGTCTTCATGCAGAACCAGCGTTCCAGGAGCAGTTGGCAAAGGCAAAGAAAGAGTTTGCTAAGCTAAAGAAGGAAGGCAAGATTGCTAAGAGTACATTTAAGACAGCAAACTAAGTCTTACGAAATATAAGGTGTCATAGGAGTTAAGCCAGTAGGTTTACATTAACTTTTTAGTTGATGGCTTAACTCCTCTTTGACTCTTTCTTATAGCTCTAACTCTTAGTTAGAAACCTAATTTATAGAAGATTGATAATAAAAATACCTTTATGAAAAGAATTATCCTTATTACTACCTGTGCATTGATGACTTGTGCAAGTGCCTTTGCTCAGGAAGAAGCAGAACCAAAGTTGGTCGTAAAACCAACAGGTCGTATCCTTATGGATGCAGGTGTTATGCACTCAACAGATGAGACACTTGATAACCAGCTCAATGATGGTGTTGCTATTCCAGACGTACGTATGGGCGTAAGTGCCACATATGGTAAGTGGAAAGCAAAGGTTGACGTTGGTTATGCACGTCAAAGTCTTTCATTAAAAGACATTAGTCTCGATTATAATTTCAACAAAGAGAACTTGATTCGTATGGGTTACTTCGTACACCAGTTTGGTTTACAGAGTGGTACATCATCAAGTTTCAAGGTTTCAATGGAAGAGCCATTGGCTAACCAGGCATTCTTCAACAGCCGTCTGATTGGTGCGATGTATGTTCATGCTGGCGAGAAGTTCCATGCTACTGCATCAGTATTTGCTGAGAATGACGCGATGAAGATGACAACCGACAAGCTCGGCAACGAGGCATGGGGTGCAATGACACGATTGGTATGGCGCCCATTGACTGAGCGTGGTAAGATTTTCCACATCGGTATCAGTGGTGCATATGAGTCTCCACGTTACAACAAGACAGCTGCTCTCAGCCATAAGTCTTACACCTTGAGAGCTCCTTTCCCAACACGTATAGCAAGTGTTGCAGCACAGGAGGCTACAATCTCAGACGCTAAAGCACTGTGGAAGTTCTCTCCAGAAATGAACTTTGCTATTGGCAACTTCGGTTTCGAGGCACAATACTTCTACGTAGGCATCAAGCGCGACAATGCTATGCCAAACTATAACGCATGGGGTGCATATAGCAATGTACGCTACCTCCTCAAGGGTCAGGGCTATACTTATACCAAGGCTGATGCGGGTATTGCTACTCCAGACCCAGGTTCTTTGGAGCTTGTTGCAGCTTACAACTACTCTACCTTGACTGATAAGGATGCCAATATCTTTGGTGGTAAGGTAAACGATTGGTCATTGACCTTCAACTACTACCTTAATAAGTATATGATTTGGCGTGTTCGTGGTTCTATCACTCGCGCAACAGATAACGCTGCATTCAACAACAACACATTCTCTATCCTTGAGACACGTTTGCAAATTAAATTCTAAACTAATTCAGAATTCATAATCCATAATTCATAATTATGATTACCATTATAATTCAGAATTCATAATCCATAATTCATAATTATGATTACTTCAGATGTTTATGAAGGAAGAGTATTAACATTTACTATATATAGATATGTTCACCCTGCCTTTACAACAAACAATGGTAATCATAATTATGAATTCTGAATTATAAATTATGAATTTTAAAAGCCCTACTACAATGAGAAAACTTAATTCACTCTTACTCCTTTTAATACTGACAATCATTTGTCCAGCATTAGCACAGGCACAGCTTCAGCGTTCTGAGGCGTTCAAAGGAAAATACAAACTAAAGGAAGTTGTTATTCTCTCTCGTCATAACATCCGCTCACCACTATCAACCAATGGTTCTGCACTGAGCAAGATGACTCCACACGAGTGGACAAATTGGTCATCTGCAGCCAGCGAACTGACACTCAGAGGTGGTGTACTTGAAACCGAGATGGGACAGTTCTTCCGCAAATGGACTATCGAAACGGGATTGTTTAAGGATAACTATGTTCCAACAATTGACGAAGTAAATGTCTATGCCAACTCTATGCAGCGTTGTATCGCTACTGCACAATACTTCTCTGGTGGCTTCATGCCAGTGGCTAACCTACGTGTGAACCACCGCTATGTACCATCTAAGATGGACCCAATCTTCTTCCCTCGTCTTACAAAGAGTACTGAGGCTTTCCGCACTGAGGCTATGAAGCAAATCAATGCTATGGGTGGTAAGGAAGGGCTTGTTGGTATCAACAAAAGTCTAAAGGAGAGCTACGACCTCATTGCTAAGGTCTTAGACATAAAGCAAAGTGAGTATTATAAGAAAGGAGAAATAAAAGACTTCGTTAATAACGATACACAAATTACGCTTGAACTCAACCAAGAGCCAGGAATGAAGGGTTCGTTGAAGAATGCTAACTCTGCTTCTGACGCCTTTATCCTCCAGTATTATGAGGAGCCAGATGGCATGAAAGCTGCCTTTGGTCATAAACTCACAACTGAGGATTGGACTAAGATTGCTAAGGTAAAAGACGTGTATGGCGACGTACTTTTCACTGCTCCGATCGTTGCTGTTAACGTGGCTCACCCACTTTTGCAGTATATGTATGACGAACTGAACGACAAAGATCGTAAGTTTACATTCCTCTGTGGTCATGACTCAAACATTGCAAGTGTTGATGCTGCCCTTGGTGTTGAGGACTATTCACTTCCTAACTCTATCGAGAAGAAGACTCCTATCGGTTCAAAACTTGTCTTAGAGAAGTGGGTCGACGCTGCTGGTAAAGCTTATATAGCCGTAAACCTTGTTTATCAGAGTACAGACCAACTTAAGCAGATGTCCCTACTCGACCTGCAGCATGCTCCACAAGTATTCTCCTTAAAGTTGAAGGGTCTCAATCAGAATACTGACGGTCTTTATACTTTCGAGGATGTCAATGCACGTTTCCTTCAGGCTATTCGCGCATACGATGATATTAAGTAAGTGGACGAGTTGACAAGTGGACAAGTAGACGAGTTGCTTGTGAGAAAGATAGAAAAAAGGAAATGAGAATTTAACAAGCAACTTTCCTACTCTTAAACTCGTCTATCAAGCAGCTTATATCCCATCTTCTACTTCGCTATTGTTGCTCCGCACGCCTTGTGCTGTTGGTTAGCACCACTCGTGCGAAGCATTAGCACCACATGTGCGGAGCCTCAACACCTATCCTATTAAGGACAGAATAATGAAGAAGTGAACAAGTTTACTGTATAAAAAAGACAAAATAACAAAGTAAACAAGTAGATAGGTGAACCAGTTGCTTGTGTAAAAGATAAAAAAAGACATAATAACAAAGGACGTGAACAAGTTACTTATTAAATTATCACGTCACCTTTGTTACTATGTCTATTACCATGATACACCATCTTTTATTACAAGCAACTGGTTAACTTGTCTACTCTTTCACTTGTCTACTCGCCAACCATATCTATACATCGTATACCCATCTGTTCCTTTCCCATCCCCGACATATCTAAAAGAAGAGGGAAAGGCACCCTTGACAATAAGCTCTGTAGCATACTCATAACCATAGCTGTCAGCATCAACGCATATTGCATGCAAAGGATAATAAACCTTCTTCTTATCCTTTGCATAATTCTCCATCCCGTTGGTAGTTTCTTTATTCACATAGAAGGTCGCTATATCGACATCTTCCATAGGCTTAACATACTTGATAAGGATGGCAGAATCGCCTAAGGCGGCATAGATTTTATCATTATGCCGCCAATAAAAACCTATACGTTCGTTTTCTTTCAGTTGCTTCCAATGCCCCCTTTCCTTATAATCATCATAAGGTTTGCAGGCTACAAGAAGCAATAGAATGATAAAGATATACCCTATTTTCATTCCCTTATAAACCTTTTGCGTCTTACAGTTCATCTTTTATTACAAGCAACTGGTAAACTTGTCTACTTGTTCACTTGTTTACTAACCAAGATATTCATCGTCACGAACGAGTATTTTTTCAATCTTACCAACATACATCGTATGAAGATCGCCATTAGGATAAGCCTGTTCAAAAATCTCCTTATCCATAAAACTACTTTCCTTTAGGTCTGCAGCATACTCTTTCTTACAAACAAGAACTAACTTAGCCTCCTTAAAATAAACACTATTATCAGCAAAAACCTTTGTCAATCCTGCCTTCTCAATCTTATTCTCATCACGTCCTGAAACAGAACCAAGATAAGCCATTTGCTTCTTAAAAGAGGCATCCATCACGCAAAGCGTAAAGTAATCTTCCTTGTCTACAAAGGTCTTTGTATAGCGACTGGCACGTATATAGGCAACAACTGTTGGGTCGTTATGGCCCCACATACAGCCAATATGTCCCCAACTGATTGTCATCGTGTTACACCCATCCTGCTCATTACCAGCAGATAACAACATCCATTCCTTTCCTAAAAGGTTGAACGGATTGAACTTTAAATCTTTGTAACTAACTTCTTTCATCCTAAATGATCTTTATGTATACACATTAAACATTTATCAATTACAAAAGTAATACTTTTATCCGTTCCAACAAAGCACACAAGTGAAAAGATGACAAAGGAACAAGTTACATGTAAAGAAGACAAAGTAACATAAGAACACATTTAATGCATACAAGTTAACAAGTGAATAAATTGCTTGTAAAGAAGACAAAGTAACATAAGAACACTCTTTATTGCATACAAATTAAGAAGTGGATAAGTTACTTGTTATGTTATTACTCCTCCTCGTTCCTCTGTTACTGTGTCTTTCTCTGAGCAAACTGTTCTCTTATCAAACTACTATGTTACCCTGTCTTTCTCACAAGTAACTCGTTCACTCGTCTACTTGTTCACTCGTCTACTCCTACAATATCTGTAGTTTTTCCAACATAATATTTGTCAGTTTTTTACAAAATTCGTACCTTTGCAGTGATATTCTATCAATCATTCGTTTTAATTCGGGTGATTTATTATGATTAGTGGAAATATATTTAGTATAAATTGATAAAAAGGTAGACAACAGTGGATTCAGTATATAACAAATTAATAGCATTAGGTATTCGCCCATCTATACAGCGTGTAGCAATCATGAAGTATCTCGCTACTCACCACACCCACCCTACAGTGGAGGAGGTTTTCCTTGCATTGAAGAAACAACTTCCAACGGTGAGCCGTACAACTGTTTATAACACATTGAGAATGTTGTCAGAGCACGGAGCTGCATCAATGATTACCATTGATGACCACCGCGTATGCTACGATGGCGTTACCGAGCCACATGCACACTTCTTCTGCAAGCGTTGTGAGAAGGTTTATGACTTTGAGGCTATGGAAATGCCACGCTATACTGGCGAAATTGGCAAGGGTTTTAGAATTGATGACACACAGCTTTACTATAAAGGTATCTGTCCTCACTGCCTTGAGGCAATGAACGAGAAAGAGGAACTGAACTAAAGTCCCCTCCTCAAAATACACTAAGCGTGGTGTAACCAATGGTAAAGCCATGAATAAGATTGGCAAGTGGGGCTGAGTTATAGAAGAAATGACAGGGCTATCCATACCCATTTGTAATACAAAAACATTATAAAAAGACATTAATCATAAAGATTTATCAACGTTACTTGTGGCTATAGCTACAAAGAAAAGATAGCCTAAAACAAGGCATTATCAGCAAAGTTTCACCACAAGTTCAACGGAGATATATAAAGAAAAATAAACTGTGACTTTATTATAGTTCTCAGTAAAGTTAATGCGGATGCACTATTGTGCATCCGTTATTTGTTTCAAGAGGTCTCAACAGACAACGAGAGACGCTGAAATAACTATACAAAACTCCTCTCTAAAGCACACCTTTTTACTCAAAAAAAGAGCCGTTCGAATGCAGTTGTAACTATCACTAAACCAAACAGTTCCAAAACAGCGTAATAAGAGGTGCCTAATTAGCGTTTAAAAGGGCGTTAATAAGACTTCAAAAGGGCATCTTTTAGAAGCCTAAAGGGCGTTAATAAGACTCCAATTAAGCATCAATAAAAATCAAAGATATGATTTTTCTTTACAATTCAAGAATTCTACAAACACAAAGCTACCCAACTTAACCATCTTACATTAAGCCAAACTTGTTATTAAATCACTAAAACTAATTATCCTTTATCAATTCGCATAGCATTCAAAGCACTATCAATAAAAACAGACACAATATGATACACGAATTAGATTTCGAACTGATACTTTGCATGAAAGAAAGTGCATTGTCTTTCATATAATAAAAAGTTTGGTAGTTTCAGTTGTTATTTGTATCTTTGCAGGTATTTAGAAAATAAGCAAAACAATTAGATAGTATGGCAAAGAAATTCGCCGAGCACAAGGGACTTGACCTTGTTAGCACAAATCAGGAAGTATTGAAAGAGTGGGAGAAGAAAGATATCTTCCATAAGAGTATTGATGAGCGTGAGGGCGACCCACAGTTCATCTTCTTCGAGGGACCTCCATCAGCTAATGGACATCCTGGTATTCACCACGTATTGGCACGTGCAATTAAGGATACTTTCAACCGCTACAAGACTATGCAAGGTTTCCAAGTGCATCGCAAGGCGGGTTGGGATACCCATGGATTGCCTGTAGAGTTGGGCGTAGAAAAAGAGTTGGGTATTACAAAGAAAGATATCGACAACCACGCATCTGACAAATATATCTCAACAGAGGAATACAACCATAAGTGTCGTGAGAATGTAATGAAGTTTACTGCTGAATGGAAGCAGTTGACAGAGGAGATGGGCTACTTCGTTGATATGGAGCATCCATACATTACTTACGATAACAAATATATTGAGACATTGTGGTGGCTTCTCAAGCAACTCTATAACAAGGGCTTACTGTATAAGGGCTATACCATTCAGCCTTATTCACCAGGTGCAGGTACGGGTTTGTCAAGCCATGAGCTGAACCAGCCAGGTTGCTATCGTGATGTAAAGGATACTACCGTCACAGCACAGTTTGCTATCCCTACAGAGGATTGGAAAGCATTGGCTGAAAAGGCTAATTTACCAAAGGAGACATGGGGTAAGCCTTGCTTTGTTGCATGGACAACCACACCTTGGACATTGCCTTCAAACGTTGCACTTTGTGTTGGTCCAAAGATTGAATACGTTATTGTTGAGACCTATAACCCATACGATGCCGAGAAGTTGACACTCGTTATGGCTGCAAGTCGTGTAGCTGCCTATCTGAAGTCAGAAGGTGAGATTACCGATGGTGGCGAATTACCAGCCTATGATCGTGGAGACAAGTATGTTCCTTATCGTATCGTAGGTCGTGTGATGGGTACAGAACTTGAAGGATTACACTATCAGCAGTTGATGCCTTGGGTAAAGCCTGTTGAGCAGACAGGTGACTTTGCACCAAAGTTTGTGAACGACTATGCTGCAGCTCACCCAGAGAAGGTGTTTGCAAGCGAAGATGGTCGTGATAAGTTTGTGGAGATGGAGAGTGAGGCTTTCCGTATCATCCTTGGCGATTACGTCACTACAGATGATGGTACAGGTATTGTACACATTGCTCCTACCTTCGGTGCGGACGATGCTAAGGTGGCAAAGGATGCTAACATCCCTGCTCTCTATCTGATTTCAAAGAAGGGACAGACTCGTCCTATGGTTGACTTGCAGGGTAAATACTTTACTATCGATGAGTTAGACAAGAACTTCGTTAAGGCTTGTGTTGATGAGGAAGCATATGGTCACCATGCTGGCGACTATGTAAAGAACTCTTACGATCCACGCTTCAACCCTGATGGCGTATGGGATAAGAAGGCTTCAGAGAAGGAAGAAGACCTGAACATCATTATCTGTATGGAAATGAAGCAGGAAGGTACAGCCTTCAATATTCAGAAGCACGTACACAACTATCCTCACTGCTGGCGTACAGACAAACCTATCCTCTACTACCCTCTCGACAGCTGGTTCATCAAGGACACTGCTAAGAAGGAACGCATGGTAGAGTTGAACAAGACTATCTGTTGGCAACCAGAATCAACTGGTACTGGTCGATTCGGCAACTGGCTTGAGAACTTGAATGACTGGAACCTCAGCCGTTCACGTTTCTGGGGAACCCCATTGCCTATCTGGCGTGATGAAAACCGTGGCGAGAAGTGTATTGGTTCTGTTGAGGAACTTTACAACGAGATTGAGAAATCTGTTGCTGCAGGTATCATGGAGAAGAATCCACTGAAAGAGGCGGGCTTCGTTGTTGGTGATTTCAGCCAAGAGAACTATGATAAGATTGATCTTCACCGTCCATACGTTGACGATATCGTCCTCGTAAATGATGAAGGAAAGCCAATGCATCGTGAATCAGACCTCATTGACGTTTGGTTCGATAGTGGTTCTATGCCATATGCGCAGCTCCATTATCCATTTGAGGGTGAGATTAATGCTGAAGGCTTGAAGGCTACGGGTAAGACTGAGGCTGAATATCGTGACCAGTTGGTACACTCATGCTATGAGGGTATAGCTGTTCCACCAGCATTCTTCCCTGCAGACTTCATTAACGAGGGTGTTGACCAGACGCGTGGTTGGTTCTTCACACTCCATGCAATTGCGACAATGGTGTTTGACTCAGTTGCCTTTAAGAACGTGATTTCAACAGGTCTTGTACTCGATGCAAAGGGTAACAAGATGAGTAAGCACGTGGGTAACGTTACCAACCCATTTGAGATGATGAATAAGTATGGTGCTGACCCTGTACGTTTCTACATGATGACGAACAGTGAACCATGGGATAACTTGAAGTTCGACCCAGAAGGTGTTGACGAGTGTCGCCGTAAGTTCTTCGGTACCTTATATAATACATATAGTTTCTTTGCACTTTATGCTAATGTCGACGGCTATGATGCCACAACATGTGAGGCAGTAAAGGCAGATGCACCAGAGATTGACCGTTGGATTATCTCTAAACTCAACTCCCTCATAAAGGGTGTGACTGCTGAGTTAGAGGACTTCGACCCAACACGTGCAGGTCGTCTGATCGACTCATTCGTGAACAACGACCTCAGTAACTGGTACGTTCGTCTGAACCGTAAACGTTTCTGGGGTAAGGAAATGAGTGCTGACAAGAAGAGTGCATACGACACATTGTACACTTGTTTGATGACCGTTGCACGTCTGTTGGCTCCATTTGCTCCATTCTATGCTGACCAACTCTATTCAGACTTGGGTGGTAACTCGGAAAGCATCCACTTGGATCGCTGGCCAGTAGCAGACGAATCTGTTATTGATGCTGACCTTGAGGCACGTATGGATATGGCACAGCGCATTACCTCAATGGTTCTTGCACTGCGTCGTAAGGTGAACATTAAGGTACGCCAACCATTGGCACAGATCATGGTTCCAGCTATTGATGCAACTCAGAAGAAACACATCGAAGCTGTAGCAGACCTTATCAAGCACGAGGTGAACGTTAAAGACCTTACTTTCGTTGAGGGTCAGGGCATCCTTGTTAAGAAAGTGAAGTGTAACTTCCGTGTCATGGGTAAGAAGTTTGGTAAGCTGATGAAGCAAGTAGCAGCCCATATGGATGCTCTTTCACAGGAAGAGATTGCTGCATTGGAAGCTGCAGGCGAATTCAACTTCGAGTTAGAAGGTCAGCCAATCAAGGTAGAGGCTGCAGATGTTGAAATCATCTCAGAAGATATCCCAGGCTGGTTGGTAAGCAACGAGGGTAACTTGACCGTTGCACTTGAAGTTGAACTGACAGAAGAACTCCGTCGTGAGGGTATGGCACGTGAGTTAATCAATCGTATCCAGAACCTCCGTAAGGAGACTGGTCTTGAGATTACCGACCGCATCTCTGTCATTATTGAGCCACAAGCAGAGGCTGCAGCAGCTGTAGAGTCATTCGGCGAACTGATTAAAGCACAGGTTCTCGCTAATGACATTACACTTGCAGAGAACAATGGAGCAAATGTTGAGTTTGATGAATTCAACCTCCATATAGAAATCAAAAAGAGCTAAATGAAATAGTCGGGGTGTACGAGTCGTACATCTATAAGCTAAGAACAATAGTGGACGTGTCTCGTACACGTCCCTATTATCAGGCTTTCGACAACCTCAAAATATTATAAATTACTTTCATAACCTAATTCAATTCTTTACTTTATGGAAACTAAGAAGCGTTATACCGATGAGGAACTCGAGGAGTTCCGCACGATAGTAAATGACAAGTTGGCGATAGCCAAGTCTGACTACGACGAGACGATGAAGATTCTGATGAACAAGAATACAAACGACGTTAATGACACATCACCAACCTATAAAGCGTTGGAAGAAGGCAGTTCAAACCAAACTAAGGAAGAACTGGTACAGATGGCACAACGTCAGCAGAAGTTTATCCAAGCCCTCCAGGCTGCACTTGTCAGAATCAATAATAAGACTTACGGCATTGACCGTATCACTGGAGAGCTTATTCCAAAGGAAAGACTGCGCATAGTACCACATGCAACACTGAGCGTAGCATCCAAGATGGCAAATAAAAATCACTAATGAGTAAACAGAAAAAACAAAGCTTGATAGCCACCTTGCTAATTATTCTATTGATTGTGATAGACCAAATTATCAAGGTTGTTGTCAAGCTTAATATGAATTTAGGCGAATCTATCCATATCTTCGATTGGTTCCAGATACAATTTATCGAGAACAATGGTATGGCATGGGGTATGGAATTAGGAAGCAAACTCTTCCTTAGTATCTTCCGTATCGTTGCCATTGGCTTCCTTATTTGGTACATTTCTAATCGTATCAAACACGGAGCAAGAATGGCTTATATCGTTGTCTTGTCTATGATAACTGCAGGTGCTGCGGGTAATATCTTCGATTCCCTCTTCTATGGTCAGCTCTTTACTGCCTCTACACCCTATTACATAGAAGGAGCCACACCAGCTACCCTCGTTTCATGGGGAGAAGGCTATGCGCCTGTACTGATGGGTAAGGTGGTAGATATGTTCTATTTCCCACTCTTCCACGGCACATTCCCAGACTGGTTCCCACTCTGGGGTGGTGAGTCGTTCACCTTCTTCTCACCAATATTCAACTTTGCAGACTCCTGCATCTCTGTGGGTGTCATCACGATTATCCTTGCTTTTCGAAAGGATTTCAACGGTTGGGTACCAGCTAAGGACAAGAAGGTTGCTGATAAAGAAAACATTACTGATAATCAGTAGATAGATAATGAGAAGTAAATATCTGGTTCGTTCCTTCGCCACTCTTTGTTGGTTACTGCTTGCATTCTTCATTGTAAGCTGTAAACCTTCTATCCCTTCTGAGTATATCCAACCTTCAGAGATGGAGGATATGCTCTACGATTACCACCTCTCCATGGCAATAGCCAATCGTGAAGGCTATACAGATGTCAGACAACAAGCCTTTAAACTCGCTGTGATGAAGAAGTATGACGTATCAGAAGAGAAGTTCAATAAGTCTCTTCAATACTACATGCGACATACCGAGAAGCTACATGACATCTATGTTGAACTCAGCAAACGACTGGAAAACGAGGCGCGTGCGCAAGGTGCATCAGAGAGCGAGTTGTCCCAGTATGGTGATATTACTTCAAAGGGAGATACTACCGATATCTGGCGTGGTAACCGCACATTAATACTTTCTCCATATCCTCCAGTAGACCGTGAGTCCTTTGAAATCAAAGCAGACACAGCCTTCCACAAGGGCGACCGACTCCTCCTGAGTTTCGATTCACAGTTTATCATTCAAGATGGTATGCGTGATGCGATTATCATGATGGCTGTTACTTATTCAAATGATAGTATCGTCACACAATACCAGCATATTACGTCAGACTCCCACAATACGATGACGATTGATGCTGGGGATTCTTTGCGCATCAAGAACATTCGTGGCTACTTCCTAATGTTGAAGGGACAACAGCCTACAACTACTTTCAAGATGCTTATCCTCAATAATATCCATCTTGTCCGTATGCATGTTCGAAAACAGGAGACAACGCAACCAACTGATTCTTTGAAAGAGTCCGACCCAATCAGAACGATTGGTGGTGAACCTGTCAGTCCTCCAACAGACCCTAATCAGCCTGCAGGACCACCGACAAGAACACCTGCTGACGCAATGAAGGAACGAGGAATACCTACCAAGCCCGATAAGTTATGACCGACAGGAAAAAGCTGATAAGACGTATCGGTGCCAACATCATTGAAACAGCGATGGGCGTTATAGAACAAGGAATTGTCGTTATTGAAGACGGCATTGTTCTCAAGTCCTATCCATTCACAGAGGAAGAACCGATGACGGAATGGACAACAGGTACTATCACCATACGCCTCGACAATGATGGTAAGCCCAGAGCCTACAAAGACAAGCAATTACTGAAATGATTCTGTAGTCTTCCCACGAGGAAGACAGCAGACACACCTATAAAAAGAAAGAATCTGATAGCCAATGAGCTTGTTATTAAATATTTTATTATCCATACTCCCTTTCGGTTCACCAGTTCACGTTCCAGTGCAATTGGCGGGCAACTTTGGAGAGCCTCGACCTAACCACTTCCACGGAGGTATTGATATCAAAACCGAACGTGAAGTAAATCTTGGTGTCTATTCTATTGCTGATGGCTATATTTCAAGCGCCATCGTTGAGAAATATGGCTATGGTCGTGCTATCTTGGTCACTCACCCAAATGGATATACCAGTTGTTATGTTCATCTCAATCGCTTCACACCACAGATTGAAGCTGCCGTACGTAAATGGCAATACCAGCATCAACAGTTTGCTTGCGACGTTAAATTCCGACCAGGAGAGTTCCCTGTAAAGAAAGGACAGTTCATCGCTCTTAGCGGTAATACAGGTTCATCACAAGGTCCACACATCCACTTAGAGATGCATAAGACTACAAATGGAAACCTTTACGACCCACTCAATTTCTTAAAGGGTATCGTTAAAGACAAGACTGCTCCTGCTGTTTATTCATTTAAGTCCTATCCTCAACCGGGAGAAGGAGTATTCCAACACAGTTCAGACTCCCGTATCTTCACATTTGACAAAGGACATTTCCAAGCATGGGGAAAGGTGGGCTTTGGTGTAAGAGCCAGTGATCACATGGACTCTGTATATAATAATTTTGGAGTAAGATACACACAGTTGTATTGTGATGGTAAATTGGTTTTCTCCTCTGATGTGAACAATATTCCTACAAGTTGTCACAGAATGGTTAATTCGTGGGGTGATTACGACCACTTCCTTTCTACAAAGATTTGGTTTATGAAGTCTTACATCGAACCCGGTAACACACTCCCTATCTTACATGCAGGAGCTAACAGGGGTATTATCAACTTCAATCAGCAACGCGACTACCACCTTCGTTACGTCATAAAAGACGTCTTTGGCAATCAAACAATAAAGGATTTCACTGTGAGGGGTGAGCCAGAAGCTATTCCAATAGTTCATCTTCCAGATGGGGTAAGTCCACTCTATTATGCCAAAGACAATAACTTTGAGGCTGAGGGAGTACGACTGAACATCCAGAAAGGCTTACTTGCTAAGAATGGTTGGCTACAATTACGACACGGCAACACAAGCAGCACGCTGTCTATGGCTTATAGTTTCTCTAAAGCAGCATATCCACTCTTCAACTATGCACAGATAAGTATTAAGCCAACTGGCATGATACATAATCCAAAGAAGTTATATGTTGCGATGCGTAACAGCTTGAACGCTGACGCCCCAGCATCCTATTGCGGTGGAACATATGCAAATGGTTGGGTTACAGGACGAATGCGCGAGTTGGCAAATGCCTACTTCCTTGCTTACGATGAGACACCACCAACGATCACACAGCAGAATCTCAACCCACGCAACCTCTCCTTTAAGATAACTGACACAGGTAGCGGTTTACAAGGTTACAAGGCTTACCTCGATGGACAGTTTATTCTGCTACAGTTCGGAAAGAACAAAGAATTATTCTTCTGTAACCTCGCAGACACCCCTGTTCGCCCTACTGGGAAGGAACGAATATTGAAGATTATCGCAACCGACAACCGCGACAATAAGAAAGAATATCTGACTAAAATAAAGTATTAACAATTAAATTGTAGAGTATGAAGAAATCATTTGCAACACTATTCTTCCTTACAATGATTACGTATGCTAATGCGTGTACAAACCTCATTGCTACAAAGGGAGCAACAACAGACGGTTCTGTCTTTGTTACTTACACCGCTGATGATTACGGCATGTTTACTAACCTATGTCATTACCCAGCAGGCACACACGCAAAAGGTGACCGCCGTGAGATTATTGACTATGACACTCACGAGAGCCATGGTTTTATTCCAGAGGCTCCTGTAACATACAATGTCATTGGAAACATCAATGAGTATCAGGTAAGTATTGGTGAAACAACCTACGGCGGCCGTGAAGAAATGGTTGACAAGAGCGGTATTATCGATTATGGTTCATTGATGTATCTTGGTTTGCAACGTAGTAAGACTGCACGCGAGGCTATCAAGGTAATGACCTCACTCGTTGAGACTTATGGTTATAACTCTGGTGGTGAGACCTTCACTATCGCTGACCCTAACGAGGTATGGTTGCTCGAGATGCAGGGTTGTGGTGGCGACAAGAAGCAGAAGGTTGTTTGGGTTGCTGTTCGCATCCCTGATGGCATGGTTTCTGCTCATGCTAACCAGAGCCGCATCGGTCAGTTCTCAACTTACAACACAGAGGTCATCACTTCTAAGAACTGCATCAGTTTTGCACGTTCAAAGGGTTGGTTCACAGGCAAAGATAAGGACTTCAACTGGAAGATGACCTATGCAGCACCAGACTTCGGTGGCCGTCGTTGGTGCGATGCTCGTGTATGGAGCTATCTGAATCATTTCAAAGACATGTCACGTTGGTTGCCATGGGCGTTGGGTAAAGACCCTAACGCAGAGGATATGCCACTTTGGATTGCACCTGACAAGAAGGTCGATTTACCTAAGATGGAAGCTTGTATGCGCGACCACTATGAGGGTACTCCTTTGTCACTCGATAAGGATATAGCACAGGGTATCTGGGATTCTCCTTACCGCCCTACCCCACTAAAGTTTGAGGTAGATGGCAAGCAGTACTTCAACGAACGCCCTATCTCAACCCAGCAGACAGGTTTCTCTTACATTGCACAGCTCCGTTCATGGTTGCCACGCGAGATTGGTGGTATCCTTTGGTTTGGTAACGATGATGGCAACATGGTTGCTTATGTACCAATCTATTGCAGCAATACAGAGCGTGCAGAGTGCTTCAACACACCAGGAGCTGATGCAGTAACCTTCTCTGATAAGAATGCTTTCTGGGTATGCAACTGGGTTAGCAACATGGTTTACCCTCGCTACTCTCAGCTCTTCCCTGCATTGAAAGAGGTGCGCGACTCACTTGACAACGCTTTCCTCGCAGCACAAAAGGGTGTGGAAGCTAAGGCAGAAGCACTCTATGCCACCGACAAGGCAGCTGCAGTGAAGTATCTCAACGATTACTCTATTCAGAAGAGTAACGAAATGATTACACGTTGGCGTCAGTTGGCTATCCATCTGATTGTGAAGTTCAATGACATGGCTGTTAAGCCTGAGAAGGATGGCAAGTTCCTCCGCACTTCAACAGGTCTTGGCAAGCGTGTAAAGCGTACGGGCTACAGCGACTACTTTAAGCGCGAACTGGTAAAACAGACTGGCGACAAGTTTGCTGTGCCTAACAAGTAGAACGTCTAAAAGAATCAAGTTTAGTTGGTAAATGGGTTTAACCATCTAAACTTCATACATTTATAAAGAGGCTATATTCATCGAGATATAGCCTCTTTGCTTATCTGTAGAAGTAAGTTTTTCAATATATATAACTTGCATTATTCCTAATAAAGTTTTATTTTGCTCTGAATAAAACCGGTTTATATGGCACTTTTAGAAGCTATTTTCTTATTGATAACCCTCATTTTGATGCCGTTTATAACGCATAATAAGCCTTGGTCTTTAAAATTATTATACTTAGGCTTTTGCGGTTTCTTTACCCCAATAATAGGGATTCCACTTTATTATTATCTAATGAAGTAATACCACTTATCAGAGGTGAACAATCCTTTATACTACAACTGACTGTTATCATATTGTCATCCCAAATTATTGGTGTCCGATAAAACTTTTTTTGCGTTCATATCTTTTTAATTCAGAATAATAAAAAAACGGGCTGATTGTTTTGCACATTCAGCCCTTCTTATTTCCTTTGTAGTTGTCATAATAAAACAATGAAATAAGATGAACAAAAGTACACATTTTATCGGACAGCCACTATATGTTCAACTGTTAAACTATTTTAATCGTGATAAAATTCTCTCTCTGAGCCAAGCTCAGGGAGGTGAACACTATATAAAGAAGTTTGATGCATGGCATCATCTTGTTGTCATGCTTTATGCAGTAATGCTGCGTTTAGACTCTCTGCGTGAGATAAAAGCCTCTCTCTTTGCTAATGTTAATCGCTTTAATCATCTTGGTTTAAAGCATTTCCCTTGTCGAAGTACCTTGTCAGATGCAAATAAACGCCGAGATTCCGAGATATTCGGTTCGATCTATATGAACCTATATGAGAAATACCGCCATGAGCTTTACTCGGACAGCCGAAATTGTGGACAGCCTAAATGGCTGAAGAATCTAAAG
The DNA here is from genome assembly GCF_000144405.1 of Prevotella melaninogenica ATCC 25845. Classification (NCBI taxonomy): domain Bacteria; kingdom Pseudomonadati; phylum Bacteroidota; class Bacteroidia; order Bacteroidales; family Prevotellaceae; genus Prevotella; species Prevotella melaninogenica. The sequence continues at coordinate 248,652 of NC_014371.1, read as the reverse complement.
ATAATAGATTCTACGACAATAAGTCTGTTTTCTAACTTGGTCTTTAAAGGTGTAGGACGTAATCCCAAAACTGGTAAGAAGAAGGGTGGAATAAAAGTACATACAGAGATATTTGCCAATGAGAATGTTCCAAGCGATATTAAGTTCACATCTGCAGCTAGTCATGATCAGTTTGCACTTATCCCAGAACGATACGCCAATGAGGACCTGATTGCTTTTGACCGAGCCTATATAAACTATGAAAAGTTCTCTGAACTGACGCAAAGAGGCGTTATATATGTAACTAAGATGAAAAATAATCTTAGCTTTGAAAGGATTGCTGATACAGATTACCAGATGACTACAGATTATGGAGCTGTACGCGTAGAAACCATTCTCTTCCATAAGCATACAAAGGAAAAAGATATTTACCATAAAGCAAGAAAAATCACATATCAGGATAAGACCAAGAAAGGGAAAATCAGATTCATATCTCTGCTGACCAATGATTTTCAGATGTCAGCAGAAGATATTATAGCTATCTATAAGAGACGATGGCAAATAGAAACCTTATTTAAACAAATAAAACAGAATTTCCCGCTAAGATACTTCTATGGAGAGAGTGCGAACGCTATAAAAATACAAATATGGATTACACTTATAGCCAATCTGCTTATAACCCTAGTGAAGAACAAAATAAAGAGACCTTGGAGTTTCTCAGGCTTGGCAACAATGATAAGAATTCTACTTATGAGTTATGTCTCAATACAGAGTTTCTTTGAACGGCCACATAGAGACTGGGATAGATTGATTACCCAGGTAAAAGCCCCACCAGAAGAGTTGTCATTATTCTAGTGGGGGGGCTTGGAATTTGAAATAAGAACAAATCATGCCTATTTCAGCAGGATTGAGAGAGGATATTGCAGTATATAGAGGTTTTATCGGACAGCAATAATCCCAAATCAGTTCATTTGGCTAATAAGAATCATGTACAGTGTGGTCTAATAACCGATTTGGGCTTAACTTGGTGAGTCTTAGCAACTCCTTTGCATCGTATTTAGTCTGCGCACATGTGGTGCTAAGGCTTAGCACGCTATGTGCGGAGTATCAACACGAAATGTGCGGAGGCTTAACACAATGGCTAAAAGTGAGAGGAGAAGGTCATCTTTGTAACAACTAAGAACCAATAAGCACACATTCATTATTCAATACTGACATACTAACAAACAGAAAAGAGGTTGACTCTAATGCTACATTGCGTAGCCTTCGAATCAACCTCTTTAATTATATTAGTCTAAAATTGGAGAACTATTCTTCCTCATCCTTTATTTCTGCCTCATGTTCAGCAATCAACTTCTGCTGGATATCATTTGGAACAAGCTCGTAACTTGCGAACTTTGTTGTGAAACTTGCACGACCACCAGTGAGAGAACTCAGTGAGATACTATAGTTAGCAAGTTCTTTCAAAGGAATCTTTGCTTGTAACTTCTGATAACCTGCCTCAGAGTCCATACCCATAATCATGGCACGACGTCCCTGTAAGTCGCTCATTACGTCACCCATATAGTCACCTGGAACATACACCTCTAAGTCATAGATTGGCTCGAGAATCTTTGGACCTGCAGCCTTGAAAGCGTCTGAGAACGCATGACGAGCAGCCAAAGTGAATGAAAGTTCATTAGAGTCAACTGGGTGCATCTTACCATCGAAGACTATCACACGTACATCACGTGCATAGCTACCTGTCAGTGGACCACGCTCCATACAATCCATCACACCCTTTAAGATAGCTGGCATAAAGCGAGCATCAATAGCACCGCCGACAACAGAGTTGATGAACACAAGTTTACCACCCCAAGGGAGGTCGCGCTCTTCACGTCCCTTGATATTCATCTTAAACTCCTGTCCGTTGAACTTATAGGTTGTTGGATCAGGCATGCCCTCTGCGTATGGCTCAACAATCAAGTGCACCTCGCCAAACTGACCTGCACCACCACTCTGTTTCTTATGACGGTACTCAGCCTTTGACTGCTTGGTAATTGTCTCACGATATGGAATCTTTGGCTCCTTGAAAGTCACCTGAAGTTTCTCATTGTTCTCCAAACGCCACTTCAAAGTACGTAGGTGGAACTCGCCCTGTCCATGGACGATAGTCTGCTTCAACTCCTTACTCTGCTCAACAACCCATGTAGGGTCTTCCTGACGCATCTTTAATAATGCAGCCATGAGCTTCTCAGTCTCCTGTGAACTCTTAGCTTCAACGGCACGAGAGTATTTAGAGTTTGGATATTTAATGAAGTCAAAACGTTGGTCAGTACCCTTACCATTCAAGGTGTTACCAGTCTTTACATCCTTCAACTTCACGGTACAACCTAAGTCACCAGCATTTAACTGGTCAACAGGAATACGATTAGCACCTGCGCAAGCGTATAGCTGTCCCATACGTTCCTTTGAGCCACGGTCAGAGTTAGTCAAGTCATCACCCGACTTCACACAACCACTCATCACCTTGAAATAGCTAACTTCACCGATATGTGGTTCCATACCCGTCTTGAAGAAGTAGAGTGACTCTGGACCATTACTGTCTGGCGTAACTTCCTCACCACGTGTATTATGAATCTTAGGCATCTCATCAACGAAAGGAACAACATTGCCTAAGAACTCCATCAGACGACGAACACCCATGCTCTTACCTGCACATACGCAGAAAACAGGGAAGATAGAACGCGTTACAAGACCCTTACGAATACCTGTACGCAACTCATCTTCTGTCAATGTTTCCTCTTCAAAGAACTTCTCCATCAAGCCCTCATCATTCTCGGCAGCAGCCTCAACGAGTGCTTTATGTAGTTCCATCGCCTTTGGCATCTGGTCAGCAGGAATATCCTCAATGATAGGTTCGCCACCTTCAGGCTTCCAGCTGTATTTCTTCATCAACAAAACATCAATCAAACTATTAAAGCCAGGACCTGTTTCGATAGGATATTGTACAGGAACACACTTTGAACCATAAATCTCCTGCATGGTGGAAATAAGGTTATCAAAGTCGCACTTGTCAGAGTCCAATTGGTTAATAAGGAAGATAACAGGCTTCTTGAGCTTCTCGGTATAACGGAAATTGTTCTGTGTTCCGACCTCTGGTCCATACTGACCATTGATAAGAATAACAGCCTCATCGGTTACATTGAGGGCAGTAATCGCGCCACCTACGAAGTCATCACTACCCGGACAGTCGATGATATTCAGCTTCTTATTATTCCACTCAACATGGAATACCGTTGGGAACACTGAATAGCCATACTCCTGTTCAACAGGGAAATAATCGCTAACAGTATTCTTAGCTTCTACTGAACCGCGTCGCTTAATGACACCAGCTTCGAACAACATACTTTCGGCAAGAGTCGTCTTGCCGCTACCGGCACTGCCAACCAAGGCAATGTTCTTAATCTCGTTTGTCTGATATACTCTCATATCTGATAGATTTAAGCTGTTAGTAATAATTTATTTCGTCTCAAGGGACAAGCCGTAGCTCATCAATTCTGCGGTCTAAGTTATACATTTTCATCGAAAGCACCAAAGTTTCTTACGAAAAAAACGAAATCTTTTAAAACTTATTAGTACATTTGCATTAATTCTTGTAAGGCATACATTAATATATACGTACATACACTTATCATGTTAGGATTATACATTCACATTCCTTTCTGTGCCAGTCGCTGCATTTATTGTGGCTTCTATTCGACTGTACCAGCCAAGAAGAAGGACGAAAGGCTTTCTGTAGAAGAACGCTATGTGAATGCTATCTGCCATGAGATGGAACTGCGTGCGGAGAAGAATAGCGACAACTCTGGTGAAAGAATAGGCGGTTTGTCAACTATCTATTTGGGTGGTGGGACTCCTTCACAGCTTTCTTTTGAGAGCCTACAAAAGATATTCCAGACGATAGACAACGTGTATCACATTGGTTTAGAATGGGATACAGAGAACAACACTTGTACCACAGCGACTCATATAGAAATCACAATGGAGTGTAACCCCGATGATATAACGGAGGAATTTGCACAGAACTTGCGTTCCCTTCCTATCAATCGTATCTCTATGGGAGCGCAGACTTTCTCTGATGAACGCCTACGTTTCCTACATCGTAGACATACAGCTGACGAGGTAGAAGCTGCTGTCAAACGTCTAAGAAGTGTAAACATCAAGAACATATCAGTAGACCTTATGTTTGGTTTTCCCAATGAGACACTTGAAGAATGGAAAGAAGATATTGAGCGACTGCTTGCTTTAGACATTGAACATATCTCTGCATATAGTCTTATGTATGAAGAAGGGACTCCCCTCTATCGACTTCTTCAAGCGGGAAAGGTCAAGGATATGGACGATGAACTTTATCGTCAGATGTACGATACTCTCATCGACCGCTTAGCCGAAGCTGGTTATGAGCAATACGAGATTAGTAACTTTGCCAAGCTTAAAGTTCAAACCTCAAACCTCAAAGTTCAATGTTCAAACCTCAAAGTTCAAAGTCCCTACCGTTCTCAACACAATAGTTCGTATTGGCACAATGTCCCTTATATAGGCATCGGAGCCTCAGCCCATTCCTACAGCAATGGTAAGAGGAGTTGGAATATAGCAGATACCAAGGCTTATATCGCTGCAATTGAGGAAGACAGACTCCCTTGCGAGGAGGAGATAATTGATGCAGACACACATTATAATGACATGATTATGACCACCCTCCGAACATGTGAAGGAATAGATCTCTCAACGCTCTCTGCTGAATACCAGACTTATCTCATGCACCTTGCCAAGCCTTTACAGCAACAAGGTTTGTTGAAAGAGGACAATGGTTGGCTCCATCTCACCCGTAACGGCATCTATGTTAGCGACTCCGTTATGAGCGATTTAATGAAAGTATAAGTCTATCATCACAAATCATCACCACCCAACATTCACCACCCAACACCCACCCTCACAATTCATCACCACCCATCACCCAACACCCAACCCCCACAACCCCATGACCAACGAAGAATTTGAAAAGAAATGGGCAGAGAATCGCAAAGAGGTTCTTGCCAACAACGAAGAGTATCAGCGTATTGCCCAGAGCTATAAAGGTTCGGGCTGGATTGATTATGTCATCTTAATAGCAGGTTTTGTCATCTGCGAGAACTATACCAAGACTATTGTCAACAGTATCGTACTCCAATATCTCCTTGCCCTTGTTGGCATGATCTTGATATGGTTGGGCTATCGCCTTATCAAGAGTCTATTCAACAGCAAGCAAACCTTAGGAGAACTCGAAGAAAAAATAAAGCAACAATACAAAGATTCTATTAGTGATTAATCCACATACATGGTATGATTAGCCTCAATTAGGTGGTTGTATAAAAGGGAATAAACTACATGACGAATGTAATTAGGTGCAACGTCTATCTGTCTTTTACAAACAGTTTATTCCCATACAATTGATTTGTTTATAAACTATTTTCATACAGTTCAAAACCAATACATGCTCTTTTGGCTTCTTAAAGACGCCCAATTGACTTGCAAAAGATGCCCTTTAAGACCCTTACTAACGCCCTTTTGAAGTCCAATTAAGCACCTTTTATTTTACTGCTTTATAACCAATTGATTTCCTGTTGGTTACAAACCAGCTTCGTATATGTATTTTTGCCGTTAGTTATAGATGTTTTCTTCGGAATTATGTAATGATTTTTCAAACTCCAATCTACAGCTTTTCGAAGTCTTAAATGAAATGGTTTTCAATTTCAAAGAATGATAATAGGATAGAATGCTGACTATCTTAGCCAAGTTTTTGTTTAGTGAGTAACTTTGATTCTTCCGTTAAAGCGATACGAAAAGCGTCCACACATTTAACGGAAGAACCATGAATATGACTTATAGAGTAATCATAATTATGAATTTTGAATTATGAATTATGAATTACCCTCGCTCTTTTTCTCCTTTGCAGGTGGCAAAATAAGATTCAAGATAACACCCACCATAGCTGAAAGACCAATACCACTGATAGAGAAGCTACCCTTCTGCAGCACAGCACCACCAATACCCATCGTCAGTGTAATAGATATGATAATAATATTACGTGTACGATTAAGGTCAACCTTATGCTGAACAAGGTTCTGAACACCTACAGAAGCAATAGTACCAAAGAGCAATAACATGATACCTCCTAAGACAGCAGAAGGAATACTCTGCAGAAGCGCACTCAATTTTCCGATTACTGAGAAGACGATAGCTGTTGCAGCGGCAATACGGATTACCTGAGGATGAGTCACCTTTGTAATACTCATCGCACCAGTTACCTCACTATAAGTTGTCACTGGAGGACCACCAAAGAAGCAAGCAGCCAAACAAGCCAAGCCATCACCTAACATTGTACGATGCAAACCCGGTGACTTCGTAAAGTCTTTCTCCGCCACAGCACTTACCACATACACATCACCAACATGCTCAATCACAGGAGCTATCGCCACAGGAATCATATAAAGGAATGGTTCCCATGCAAACTGTGGCAACTGGAAATGCGCTAATGCAGGTGGAAGAGCGAACCAAGGCGCTGTCTCTACACCTGAGAAGTTGACAATACCCATTAGGGCAGCTATGCTATAGCCCACAGCAATACCGCAAATTACAGGTACTAACTTCATCAAGCCACGACCCATAGAGAGGACTGTCACAGCCGTTCCCAATGAGATAAAGGCTATAAGCCAGTTTGTTTTCGCCATATCTACCGCTGCCTTTGACAGAGAAAGACCAATCAAAATGATTACCGGACCGATAACAACTGGTGGGAAAAGCTTATCCAATAGTTTCTTTCCTTGCCACTTAATCAGTGCTGACATCACAAAGTAAACAAGTGCAACACCAGCTATTCCTGCCAACGTTCCAGGCATACCCCACTGCTTTGATGCAGAGATAATTGGAGTAATGAAGGCAAAGGAAGAGCCCAAAAAAATAGGAACCTTACCTTTCGTAACCAAATGAAAGATAAATGTTCCTAAACCTGCTGTGAATAACGCTGTTGCTGGGTCAAGTCCCACGAGCAAAGGGACGAGAACAGTAGCACCGAAAGCAACAAAGAGGAATTGCACTCCCACTATTGTCTTTCGCATCGGCGATAGTTGTAAATTACTCATGTATAGAATGATTATTATTAGTATTTGTCAGAGATGTATTGCTACGCATTCAATTTGCAAAATTATAAAAAATGTATGTCATTGTGGTTGAAATAAGAGAAAAAATGATTTTTAAGTAGAAAAAGAGTTCCTTTATGTATGATAGCGCAAGTCTTTTTGTATCTTTGAGTCATCTTTTCTAAGTCTAAACAGATAATACGCTATGACAAAAAAACTTCTATATGTCCCTATCCTACTTTTATTAGTTTGTTGCACACAATCTAAAAAGACTCTACATATACTTGAAAAAACAGCCCAGAAGACTACAACAAGTTCACAGCTGACACTTGAAGATGCTGCTAAGAAAGCCAAATTAGATTACGTTCTGTCTGAAGAGGAGACAAAGTTCGTCTCAAGTTCAAATATGTTCAGTCTGAAGTTGTTCCAACTATTAGCCAAAAAGAACAGTAAGGAGAGTATAGTTTTATCGCCCATGGCTGTCATTTATTCATTAGACATGATTAACAACGGTGCAAACGGAAAGACACAAGAGGTCATTTCGAAGGCACTTGGCTATACGGCTGATGACCTTGATGCCATTAACTCACTTAACAGAACAATGCTGATTGGTCAGAGAAAGGAGGAGACGAATGTAGATAATGAGTCGATGGGATATATGATTACTGCCAACTTCCTAATGCTACATGAGCAAACAAAGCTATTACCTGACTTTCAAGAAGCATTAGAACACTATTATTTCACCAATATTATCGACTCTGCCAACACTCCGAAGGGCAAAGAAAGTGCTAACAAACTTTGTAAAACAATCACCAAAGGTGAGATTCAATCCTTACCTATCAACCTTACAGGACCTCGTGCCGCACAGCTTATCAATGCCGTTACACTTAAGACGGCTTGGACCTTACCGTTCGACAAAGATATCACAAAGCCTATGCCTTTCTTCACTGAGGATGGTAAAAGCAAGCAGGTCAATATGATGAGTAACTATGATACAATGCAAAAGTATCAAGGTTATACCACAAAGGATTATCAAGTGCTGCGTATGCCTTTAGAAAACGGCTTTAGTCTATATGCTGTTCTACCTCTAAAGAAGAATAACTTGCAGGATGTCATTCGCAAGTTAACAATCAAAGAATTGCATAAAATCTCTCAAAACACCAAAGCGTATGACTATGTAAACGTACTGTTTCCACGCTTTACCATCTCTGCAAATATTCCTATGAAACAGCTTTATGGTGAAATGGGCTTAGGTAATCTATTCTCTCGTGAAGCCGATTTTGGTAAGATGAGTACTCAACCACTTGCTGTTGACGATGTTTTCCAGCAAATAAACATGAATATTAACGAGGAAGGAATCAGTGCAAAAGTCATTCAAGTTATGCTATTTGCCAAATTATCAGCTATGGATAGTTCGTCTACGTTCACCTTCAAGGCTGACCATCCTTTCCTTTATTACATTCTTGACAAATATAACAACATCTGTTTTATCGGGAAATATATGGGTTAAGGGTTCTTCCATTAAATACGTAGTTTGGAAATAGAATCAAGGCTTACGCTTGTATGGTATGACTACGCTCAAATTAGATGGTCTTACAAGGGGGATAAACTACAAGGTGAAACGCAAATAGCCACGATGTCTATCCGACTTCTACCAACAACCTAATCCCACATTACGCCATTTGTAAACTATTTTCACACCCTACAATACCAATACATGCTCTTTTGGCTTCTTAAAGACGCCTAATTGACTTGCTAAAGGTGCCCTTTTGAAGCCTTACTAACGCCCTTTTGAAGTCCAATTAAGCACCTTTTTCAACGCTACTTTATAACCTGCTGACTCTCTGCAGGTTACAAACCTGCTTTTTATACGTATTTTTTACCGCTATTCATAGAGGTTTTATTCGAAATTATGTAATATTTTTTCAAAGCCTTGTCCGACTTTTGAAGTATTAAAATATTTGTCTTCATGAAAAGAACTTGGCAATGAGGGCACACGGAGTCACGGAGGGGACGGAGGTAAACGCAATGTCACGGAGGTGCCGACGGCACAAAGAGCGACGGAGGTATAGCATACAGATTCTTGATAATTATTTGGGGATAAACGCGTTGTAAATAAGCTAATAGAATTGGCAAACAAACTCCGTCGCTCGATGCACCGACGGTGCCTCCGTAACTTCCATTGCTTTGTTTTAACAATCCTCCGTTCTCTCCGTATCTCCGTGTGACATTTCGTCAGAAACCTAACCTTAAGTGGCAAACCTTATCACTCCAAAATCCTAAAGACCAAAATAATATTGCTGATAATTACACAACTTCATTGCTTCTTTGTGTTATTTTTACTAACTTTGTACATTACATATAATGCAGAGAAAACATAGGCTTAAACTGACATTAGTCATTAGAACCTATACATATTGTGGTCTGACAAGCGATTTGGCTTAAATAAACCAAAGATATGGTTTGTGAGGAGTTTAAAATAGTTCTTTATCCTTTGATATAAGGCTGTTTGGGAACTTTCTTATTCAAAAATAAAATGTTATCTTTGCAAAGAACATTTAGGAAAGAAAAAAGAAAATGATATCAATAGACGGACTGACGGTGGAATTCGGCGTGAAGCCATTATTTAAGGATGTTTCATTCGTCATCAATGAACGAGACAGGATAGCCTTAGTGGGAAAGAACGGAGCAGGAAAGTCAACGATGCTGAAGATTCTCTGTGGAATGCAGAAGCCTACGAGCGGCGTTGTGTCTGTACCAAACGATACAACAATCGGTTATCTACCACAGGTGATGAAGCTCTCTGACGATACGACCGTGAAGGAGGAGACGCGTAAGGCTTTCGCTGACAAGACGAAGATTGAGGAGAGGCTCAAGAAGATGGAGCAGGAAATGGCTGAGCGAACTGACTATGAGAGCGAGGGATACGCTGAGTTAGTGGAGCGCTTTACGACTGAGCACGAACGATATATGATGATGGGAGGAGAGAATTATGAGGCTGAGATTGAGCGTACACTAACGGGTCTCGGCTTCAGCCGTGATGACTTCGAGCGCCCTACACGTGAGTTCTCTGGCGGATGGCGTATGCGTATCGAGCTGGCGAAGATTCTTCTCCGTCGTCCTGACGTACTTCTGCTGGATGAGCCAACGAACCACCTTGACATTGAGTCAATCCAATGGCTGGAACAGTTCCTCTCACAGAGCGCCAAGGCGGTTGTACTTGTGAGCCACGACCGTGCGTTCGTCAACAACGTCACAAACCGTACGTTGGAGATAACCTGTGGACACGTGGAGGACTATCGTGTGAAGTATGACGAGTATCTTGTCCTCAGAAAGGAACGCCGTGAGCAGCAGCTCCGTGCGTATGAGAACCAACAGAAGGAGATTGCCGATACAAAGGCGTTCATTGAACGGTTCCGTTATCAGGCTACGAAAGCCGTACAGGTGCAGCAGCGCATCCGTCAGTTGGAGAAGATTGTGCCTATTGAGGTGGATGAAGTGGACAATTCGGCTATGCGTCTGAAGTTTCCTCCATGCCTGCGCAGTGGAGATTATCCAGTCATAGCAGAGGGATTGGGAAAAACTTATCCAAGTAGACTGCATAGTGACGGACCGGGTCAGACGGTCTTTGAGGGGGTCGACCTTATTATTAAGCGAGGTGAGAAAGTGGCTTTCGTCGGTAAGAACGGTGAGGGAAAGTCTACCTTCGTGAAGTGTATTATGGGCGAGATTCCTTTTGATGGTACGCTGAAGATTGGTCATAACGTACAAATCGGTTATTTCGCACAGAATCAGGCACAGCTGTTAGATGAGAACCTCACGATATATGAAACCATTGATAGGGTAGCCACAGGCGATATGCGCTTGAGGATAAACGACTTGCTCGGTGCCTTTATGTTCGGCGGAGAGACGTCGGAGAAGTATGTCAAAGTACTTTCGGGAGGCGAGCGTTCACGCTTAGCGATGATTAAACTCCTGCTTGAGCCAGTAAACCTCCTAATCCTCGATGAGCCTACGAACCACCTCGACATCGCCTCAAAGGAAGTGCTGAAAGAGGCTATCAAAGCCTTTGACGGTACGGCAATCATCGTGAGTCACGACCGTGAGTTCCTCGACGGATTAGTAAGCAAGGTGTATGAGTTCGGTGGTGGTAAGGTCAGAGAGCATTTAGGGGGTATCTATGATTGGCTTAGAAGCCCCCTCCAACTCCCCCGAAGGGGGGAGAGTGCAGAGAACCTCTCGCCGGTATCATCAAAACCTAATGATAGCAGAAATGCAACTCCCCTCCCTTCGGAGGGGTCGGGGGAGGCTTCTGGTGAGGCCCTATCCTACGCTGAACGCAAAGAGCAACAGAAGAAGATTCGTAAGGCTCAGCGTGCTGTGGACGAGTCAGAGGCTAAGATAGCGAAGTTGGAAGCACATAAGAGCGAACTCGATGAACTCCTGATGGCTCCCGAGAATGCCTCAAATATGGAACTCGTGACAGAATATACCAACCTTCAGCGTGAACTCGATGAGGAAAACGAACGATGGCTCATACTGTCGGAAGAGTTGGAGACTTTGAACTTTGAACTTTGAACTTTGAACTTTGAACTTTGAACATTGACCTTTGAACATTGAACTTTGAACATTGAACTTTGAACTTTGAGCTTTGAACATTGAACATTTGTTTTGAACATTTGCTTTGAACATTGGACATTGCCTACATCGGTAATCATAATTATGAATTGTGAATTCTGAATTCTGAATTAAACCAAATATTTTTTACTATGCGTATCAAAAAACTTTTACCAATGATGCTCCTTGCATCTGCTCCCTTTACCGCTATGGCACAGGGTCAGGCAGGTATCAAGGCAGAGAACCTCGACAAGTCGGTACGTCCGGCTGACGATTTCTTCACGTTTGCCACAGGTGGATGGCAGAAACTCAATCCACTCCCTGGTGCTTTCTCACGCTTCGGATCTTTCGACCAGCTACAGGAGAACAACAACAAGCGTATCAACACTATCCTCACTGATCTGCTAAAGAAGCAGGGTAAGGAAGGCTCAACAGAGAGAAAGTTAGGCGACTTCTATAAGCTCGCTATGGACTCAGTGCGCCGTAACAAGGAAGGTGTGAGTCCTGTTAAGCCTCTGCTCAACGAGATGGAGAATGCAAAGAGTCTGTCTGACCTTCGTAGCCTTCAGCTGAAATATGCAAGCTTCGGCTATGGTGTGCCAATGGGCTATTCCTTTGAGGCTGATGAGAAGAATGCGAAGATGAACATCCTCCTTATCTATCAGGACGGACTGAGCCTCGGACAAAAGGAGTACTATCTTGATAATGATAAGGCTACGACAGACATCCGTAACGCCTTCCGCCAGTTCATTGCTAATATGTTCCGCCTCTACGGATTCTCTGATGCTCAGGCAGAGGCTAAGCGTGATGCCGTTATGCGTTATGAGACGATGCTGGCACTGATATCAAAGAGCCGTACGGAATTGCGTGACGTTGAGGCCAACTATAATAAGATGACGCTCGGTGAGTTTAAGGAGAAGTATCCTAATATCCCACTTGAGCAGTTGGCAAACGCTGAAGGTATTAAGAGCGAGTATATCCAAACAATGGTTGTATGTCAGCCAGCCTTCCTTGCAGGTGTTGACAAACTGACATCTACAGAGACTGCTGAGGAACTCCGTGCACGTATGGAATGGAATGCAATCCTTGCTTCAGCTAACTATCTGAGTGATGATGTGCGTGCGGAATACTTCAATTTCTTCAGTAAGACAATGCGTGGTACAAAGGAGGACTATCCTCGTTGGAAGCGTGCCACACAGCAGGTGGAGAAGCAGATGGGTGAGGCGCTCGGCAGAATCTACTGTGAACGTTACTTCCCAGCCACAAGCAAGAAGCGTATGGAAGACCTCATCAAGAACCTTGAGGTGAGTCTTGCTGAGCGTATTAAGGCACAGGACTGGATGAGTGAGGCTACTAAGAAGGCTGCACTTGAGAAACTCTCTACCTTCTATGTGAAGGTGGGTTATCCTAACAAATGGAAGGACTTGAGCCAGCTTACGATTGACCCATCAAAGTCATATTATGAAAATGTACAGACCTGCCAGAAGTTCTGGGCAGAGGATGCTATCAAGGAGAAGGCTGGTAAGCCAGTAGACAAGGATAAGTGGCTGATGACTCCTCAGACGGTGAATGCTTATTATAATCCTACGACGAATGAAATTTGCTTCCCTGCAGGTATCCTTCAGTATCCATTCTTCGACCCTAAGGCTGATGATGCCTTTAACTATGGTGCCATCGGTGTGGTAATTGGTCATGAGATGACACATGGATTCGATGACCAGGGACGCCATTATGACAAGGATGGTAATATGACAGACTGGTGGACAGAAGAGGATGGTAAGAATTTCGAGGCACGTACGGGTAAGTATGCTGACTTCTTCAGTGCTATCAAGGTATTGCCTGATCTCAATGCAAATGGTAACCTCACATTGGGTGAGAACCTTGCTGACCATGGTGGCCTTGAGGTGGCTTTCAATGCTTTTGAGAAGACACCAGAGGCAAAGAAGGGCAAGGTCATTATGGGCTTTACTCCAGAACAGCGTTTCTTCATCGCTTATGCAGGCGTATGGGCAAACAATATCACTGAGGCTGAAATCCGCAGTCGTGTGAAGAGCGATCCTCACTCTCTTGGCGAGTGGCGTGTGAATGGCGCTCTGCCTCATATTAATGCGTGGTATAAGGCATTCGGTGTAAAGGAGGGTGATAAACTCTTTATCCCAGAGAATGAGCGTCTGAAGCTTTGGTAAATGATGGGTGTTGGGTGATGAGTGTTGGGTGTTAGGTGTTGAGGGCTTGACTCTTAGCTGATTATTACACCTATCTTCAACATTGCCATACCACTAAATCTATAAAATTAAAGGCTCACGACTAAGCATTTCTTTCAGATTCGATGCTGATAGAAATGTTTAGAGTGAGTCTTTTGTGTTTGTTTTGATATAGGGTTATCGTGTCGGTTAGGATATATGTGTGCCTTATCCTATTTCTATTCATACTTTTATACAGGTAAGCCTTGTAGAATCTGTTATTAATTACTATCTTTGTAACCTATTTAAAGGAGAGAAAAAGAAGGATCGTATGCTTGTATGACCCTATAAAGATAAAGGAAACAGGATATGCCATTAAGATTGCCCGACGGACTTCCCGCTATTGATATACTGAAGCGTGAGAATATCAACATAGAAGATATGCTTGCTAAAGAGGATGATAAGCGTCCACTCCGCATTGTCATACTCAATCTTATGCCATTCAAGGCTACGACAGAAACTGATTTCATACGTATTCTTTCTAATAGTCCGCTATTGTTGGATATCAACTTTATGAAGCTCAAAAGTCATGCTTCTAAGCATACTCCTGCAGAACACATGGACCGTTTCTATCATACGCTTGAGGAACTTAGCAAGGAGAAGATTGACGGAATGATAGTCACCGGTGCACCTGTTGAAGGAATGGCTTTCGAGGAGGTGGACTATTGGACAGAACTACAGGAGATATTCAATTGGGCACGTGATAATGTGCGTTCAACGCTTTACATCTGTTGGGCGGCACAGGCAGGACTCTATCATTTCTATGATATTCCAAAATATCCTTTACCTAAGAAGATGTTTGGCATCTTCCCTACGATTCCTTTAAAACCCGAACAGCCTCTCTTCCGTGGCTTTGATGATGTCTTCCGTATGCCTCAGAGCCGTCATACAGAGGTAAGACGTGAAGACATTGAGCGGGTTGACGACCTCGAAATCATTGCTGAATCGGAGAAGAGCGGGGTAGCTATCGTAAGGTCACGCAGTAGACGTGAGTTCTTTATAACAGGCCATTTAGAGTATGCTCCCGATACACTTGACACAGAGTATCGTCGTGACCTTGGTAAGCGTGACGATGTTGAAGTGCCAAAGTATTATTACCGTGAGGACAATCCAGATAAAGGTCCGCTTGTCACTTGGCGTTCACACGCTAATTTACTGTTTATGAATTGGGTGAGTTGGGTGTTAGGTGGTGAATGATAGGTGGTGATGAATGGTTATTTTGCTTAGCATCTATCACTCAAACAAAATGTAATCATCATCACCCAACAATTAACACCCATCACTCAACATCCTATAAACACTTCATCATCACCCAACAATTAACACTCATCACTCAACATCCTATAAACACTTCATCATCACCCAACAATTAACACTCATCACTCAACATCCTATAAACACTTCATCATCACCCAACAATTAACACTCATCACTCAACATCCTATAAACACTTCATCATCACCCAACAATTAACACTCATCACTCAACATCCTATAAACACTTCATCATCACCCAACAATTAACACTCATCACTCAACATCCTATAAACACTTCATCATCACCCAACAATTAACACCCATCACCCAACAATATGCAATCATCAACACCCAACACTCAACACCCAACCCCCATCACAATCGAACTCCTTGCTCCAGCCAAGAACCTTGAATGTGGTATAGCCGCTATTGAACACGGAGCTGATGCCGTATATATCGGTGCTTCCCGATTCGGAGCACGTCAGTCTGCAGGCAATAGTGTGGAGGATATTGGTAAGCTATGCGAGTATGCTCACCGCTATGGTGCCACGGTTCACGTAACTATCAATACGATTATCTATAACGATGAGTTTGAAGAGACGCTCGCTTTGGTGCGCGAATTGGTGGACGTTGGTGTAGATGCCTTCCTCCTGCAGGATATGGGGTTGATGAGTAAGGTAAGGGAGATTGTGTCTGATACGGTAGCCCTCCACGCTAGTACACAATGTGACACACGTACGTGGGAGAAGGCTCAATGGCTGAGTCAGCAGGGTTTTGACCGTGTCGTACTTGCTCGCGAGCTGTCTGCTGAAGAGATAAATGACATCCATAAGCGTTTGCCAGAGCTTGAGTTGGAAGCCTTCGTACACGGTGCATTGTGCGTAAGTTATAGTGGTGTATGTTATGTTTCACAGTATAGTTTTGGTCGATCTGCCAATCGTGGTGCGTGTGCACAGTTCTGTCGATTGGCGTTTGATTTGAAAGATTCAGACGGAAAGACCATCGAACATCAGCGCCATCTTCTCTCATTGAAGGATATGAGTCAGATAGATAACCTTGAAACACTGATGCGTTCAGGGGCTTGTGCCTTTAAGATTGAGGGAAGACTGAAGGATATCAACTATGTGAAGAATGTCGTTTCGGCTTATAGTAAACGCATTGATGAGATTATCAGTAAGCATCCAGGCGAGTTCCGTCGTGCTTCTTTGGGACGTGTGCGCTATTCGTTTACACCCGATTTGAAGAAGACTTTCAACCGTGGTTATACTAATTACTTCCTCAAGGGAAGACAGGCAGATATCTTCTCACCCGATACCCCTAAGGCATTGGGTGAGTTTGTTGGTCGGGTAAAGGAGATAAGACGAGATAGTTTTAACGTATCAAGTACTGCAAACTTTGCCAATGGTGACGGTCTGTGTTTCCTATCACGTGACACTGACAGTCAGTCAACACGTTTGGAAGGATTCCGTGTGAACCGTGCTGTTGGGAATAGGCTCTATCCTTTTAAGATGCCAAGAGGATTAAAGCCAGGTATGGGACTGTATCGTAATCAGGACCAAGCATTTGATAAGGAGTTGAGTGGTAAGACTGCTGAGCGTAAGATTGCGATTAAGATTTGGTTTGGAGCCTCCCCCAACCCCTCCAAAGGAGGGGAGTGCCTAACGGATTGTCGTGGGACGATATGGGCACAAGCAGAGGTGATAGGCAGGGCTAATCCAAATCAAGCATCTAACGAACGAATATCCAACGAACATCCCGTTAGGCTCTCCCCTCCCCTTGGAGGGGCTGGGGGAGGTCTCCAACTTGCCCAAAAGCCTCAGCGTGATAACATCATACGTCAGCTCACTAAGTTGGGCAATACGGTATATGAATGCTCGAAAGTAGAGATAGTTGACGGGGCTGATAAATACTTCATCCCAAGCAGTATTCTTGCCGAACTTCGTCGTATGGTGGTAGAGGAACTTGACAAACAGATACTGAATATGCAGCGTGTGATGATTCATCGGAAGTCGGTGGATAAGGTATCTGACCATAAACCACATATATCGATGGTAAATCCAGCCCAATATCAGCAGTTACCTTATCTGTATAACATCTCTAATGATGCTGCCCGCAAGTTCTATGAACAGCAAGGATTAACCAAAACAGAACCTGCTTTTGAGATTCAATATCCTTCAGGTGCCACCAATGGTTCTGACTCATCAAACAAGGCATTCTCCATCAAGGGAGATAAAGAAGCGGTTTCTCACTTGTTAATGCAGTGCCGTCATTGCATTCGTTATTCGCTCGGCTATTGTGTGAAACGTGGTGGACAGAAACCAACTTGGCGTGAACCGCTCTTCCTTGAACTCCCTGATAAGCGTCGTTTCCGCTTAGAGTTCGACTGCAAGAACTGTCAGATGAATGTGTGCAACGTTACGTAATTGAAAATCATAACCCATAGTTTATCATCATGATTACGAATAAATGGAATCCCGAGGGAAAAGAACCTGCGCAGACTTCAATAACAAAGAAGACTAACAGCTGTGCTGGGCTACGCTGCGGTATCGTTGAAGGAACCCTCCTCTTACTACTTAGCTTCTTATTTACAGGCTGTTATCATAAGAAGACTCCTTCGTCTTTCCGCTTGCCTGATAGTATTCAAGAGGCACAGATTTCTCGGCGAATAGAAGCAGAAGGCGACTCTATTTTGAAGGATAATGACAGTGATGACATAGAATGGAGTGGCACACGAAGCAAGGTAGACTCCCTGGCTTTTCGCGTAAAACACCATTATTCGCAAGGGTTTAACTTTATTGTAACGGCAGATTCATTGATGCTTCTTCGTCAACAACCAGAAGAGGCTGTAAACAAGATGGAGACAGATTCCTTCGCTGTGAAGAACGGAAAGGAAGTTGTTGTGGCTGATATTCGTATTCTTCCCATTGACAAGCAGGACTCAGTTTGGGTGCAGATTGCAACGGAAGACTATGCCTTTGGCTGGATTCATGAATCTCGTCTGTTAAAACAAGTTGACCCCGCTGACCCGATTTCTCAGTTTATCTCTACATTCTCGAACATTCACTTACTCATATTCTTGATTGTTATCTCAATCATGGGTGTAGGTTATTTGGCACGCAAGATATTGAAGAAGAACGCACATATCGTACACTTTAATGATATTAGTTCGTTCTATCCCACGCTGTTAGCCGTCATCGTGGCACTTTCTGCAGCCTTCTATGCAAGCATTCAACTCTTTGCACCCGAGACATGGCGTGAGTTCTACTTCCACCCCTCTCTTAATCCCTTCTCCCAACCCATATTACTCAATATATTCTTAGTTCTTGTCTGGGCAATGCTCATCATCAGTATTGCTACGATTGACGATGTACGAAGACTATTGAAGTCGGGAGAAGCCCTACTCTATCTTAGCGGTTTAGGTGCAGTATGTGCCGTGAATTACATCGTTTTTTCTGTACTCACCTTATATTATATAGGTTATCCGCTTCTCATTGCCTATATCTATTATGCCTTCCGCATTTATCTACGCAAGAGTAGCGAGACTTATTACTGCGGAAACTGTGGCGTACGCCTTCATAGAAAAGGAAGATGTCCACACTGTGGAGCCGTAAATGAGTAATAAAAAGTACGCGTTAGATAGAACTTTCAACAGACTTTACATCGGAAATAGACCTCCATTAGTTTAGAATTTTATTTACATTTCGATAGCCGTTTTTACCTTATTCTTAGGGTAAAAACGGTTATTTTTATTTTCCACATAAGTAACACGAAAACAGACAGTTACCAAACAGCAAAATAAAAGGTGCCTAATTAGACTTCAAAAGGGCGTTAGTAAGACTTCAAAAGGACGTCTTATAGAATCCTAAAGGGCATCTATTCGAGTCCAATTCATCATGTTTTGGTTTTTACATAATGATAAAATCCTGACACATTTATAAGTGGTAGCTGATAGAATAAGTCCTTTCTTCATTCTAATCCAGTCCAACTTATATGGCTGTATCTCAACAGAATATTTGTAATATTCCTAATAAATTAGGATTGTTTATTATATTTTTTATGCTTACCTTTGTCATCATTAACGATTTATAAAAACATTAGAAATAAGATTATATGATTAAGTCTAAACTTAGTATTGCCCTTTTAATGGCGTCATCTTTGCCGATAGGAATGCAAGCTAACAACATTATCGAAAGCGGAGATACTTCTCGCGTCTATGATATTGACGAAGTTGTCGTCATAGACCAACCAAAGGAGGCTTTCCGTCTGCGCCAGCAACCATTGAGCAGCACTTCTTTCAATGGTGATTTGATTCGTAGCCTCAATGTGCAGGATGTTCGTAATCTCTCTGTGTTTGTCCCATCATTCTCTATGCCTGAGTACGGAAGCCGTTACACATCTTCTATATATATGCGCGGTATCGGCTCACGTGTCTACTCACCAGCCGTGGGTATTTATGTAGATGGTATGCCAATCTTGAGCAAGAGTGCGTTTAATTTCCACACATATGATATCGACCGCATCGACGTTCTACATGGTCCGCAGGGTACACTTTATGGTATGAATACCGAAGGTGGACTGATTCGACTCTATAGTCGTAACCCTTTCCAATATCAAGGGACGGATGTAAAACTCTCGATTGGTACGAAACTGCATCGTCAGATTGAGGCAAGTCATTATGAGAAACTGAATGATAAGATGGCATTCTCGGTAGCTGGCTTCTATGGAGGACAAAATGGATTCTTCCGTAATCAGTATGATGGCTCACATGCCGACCTTATCAATGAGTTTGGTGGTAAGGGCCGTTTCCTTTGGCGTCCAACAGACAGACTTAACTTTGACTTCATTGCTGACTATCAATATACTCGTCAGAATGGCTTTCCATATGGTCAGGTGGTGACGGAAGACGAACTATCTTCTGCCACAATCACCTCACCGCTTTATGGATTGAAGGTTGGTACGCAATCGCCTAACCAAAATCGTCAAGGCAATTACCGCCGTAATATCATCAATACAGGGCTGGGTATTAAATATACAGGAAACGGATTTGATATCAATTCGATGACTTCTTGGCAGTTCCTCCGTGACTATATGCTCATGGATATAGACTATCGTCCGCAGGACTTCATGCACCTTACACAGCGTCAATTAGGGAATACGGTGACAGAGGAACTTTCTATCAAGAGCCGTAATAATAGCAAGTGGCATTGGACCTTCGGTGCTTTTGGTTCTTATCAGTGGTTGAAGACGACGGCTCCTGTTTATTTCGACCAAGACATGAACAGCTACCTGTCTAAGAAGATTACCGACTATGCTTATAACGGTATGCTCAATGCAATGGCAAGGGGTATGGCACAGAGATTGATTGCAGGTGGAATGTCAGAGGAGCTTGCCAACAAAACGGCACGTGCAAGCACGGCTGCAGCTATTGCTGCGGCAGGTGGTGTCAATATAAATATGACAATGGACCCTGTTCCGGGTATCTTCCGTACGCCAACCCTCAACTTAGGTGTTTACCATGAGAGTAACGTTGAACTTTCTGATCGCTTGATGGCAACTTTGGGGTTGCGCTATGATTATTCGCGCGTAAGCATTGACTATGAGACATCTGCACGTGTAGCATTGCAGGAAAGTGTGATGGGCATAACCATTAATCCTGTTATCACTTCAGCATTGAAGCATAGCGAGCATGATAATTTCAAACAGTTCCTTCCAAAACTTGGTTTGACTTATCGTCTTCAGGATGGTAGCAATGTTTATGCGACATGGTCAAAGGGCTATCGTGCAGGCGGTTATAACTTCGAGATGTTCTCTGATGTACTTCAGACTGAGACCTCACAAGCAGCCAATAAGGCACGTGCTGATGTGGATATTGCACATAATGAGGCTTACTATGAGCGCATTGCAAAGACAATCGAATATAAGCCAGAGACAAGCTGGAACTATGAGGTGGGAGCGCATCTCAATCTCTTAAACAACCAACTTCATCTTGACCTCGCTGCTTATTATATGCAGATTCGCAATCAGCAACTCTCTGTAATGGCTGGCAACTATGGTTTCGGACGTGTGATGACAAATGCTGGCCGCAGTCATTCTTGTGGTTTGGAGGCAACACTCCGTGGTGTAGCCTTGGACAATAAACTATCATATGCTCTTAGCTATGGCTTTACAAGTGCTCAGTTTGATGAGTATAAGGACTCTATCGCTGGAGTAGGAACAGTTAATTATAAGGATAAGCGTGTTCCTTTCGTGCCACAGCATACACTGGGTGCCAATGCTGATTACCGCATAGACGTTGACCCTGCAGCCTTGCTCGACCCATCAAATCGTTTCCATTTACGCAGTGTCACGGTGGGACTCAACCTCTCTGCACAGGGTAAGACTTACTGGGATGAGCAGAACTCTATCGGTCAGAACTTCTATGCTGTCTTAGGTGCTCATGCCGATGCAGACTTCGGTCCACTGCATGTCAACCTTTGGGTGCGTAATCTGACAGATACAAAATACAACAGTTTTGCTGTTCAGAGTGCTGCCACTGGTACACGCTACACCTTTGCTCAGATGGGTAATCCATTCCAAATGGGTGTAGATTTTAGGGTGCATTTCTAATGAGAAAAAGCCTCCCCCAACCCCTCCGAACCGAAGGTCACTGACCGAAGGGAAGTAAAGGAGGGGAGGCAAATAGGATAAGGCTTGGTATAGGCTATTAAGATTTCACTCCATGTTTTTGTAAAATCAAATAGAAAGGTTATAGACATAAATTAATAGCTCGTAACCCATTTATATAAAAGTAATTGACCTACAATTAAAGTGCATGAATCTTCGCACTTTAGTTGCAGGTCAATTGTTTTTATTGGCAATATAAACCCTTCCAAACGGCAATACGCTCTTATACAAACAACATATAATAATGTGATTTAGCCTCAACACCATTTGTGCTGAGCATTCGCATCATGTGTGCTGGAGCTTGGCACCACATGTGTGCAGCGTGAAGACATCGTCAATAGTTGATAATTAAGGCTTATAGTTACCATTAAGTAAATTGTAGAATAGTAAAAGAAATTACATGATGGCTGTCTATAAGGAATAGAGAATCCACATTGAGAGCGTTCTCAATGTGGATTCAAATAATACGCCAAATTGTGATAATCGTTTAGTATTATCGCTTCACAATCTTACAAGTAGTTTTTCCTATGTTTAGGAAATAAATTCCTGAAGGTAAGTCCGTTACGCTGATAACGTTGTCGCCAACTTTAACATTATGTTTACTGATAAGATTTCCTTGAACACTGTAAATACGTACAGTGCCTGCTTTTGTAACAGAAAGGGTTACGTTATCAGTTACAAAATCATTATGAACAGATAATTCTGTCCCACCAGAAATAACCTCATCAATGCCTAAAGGAATATTGCCATTATCTACTTTATTACCAATTGATTGGAAGTGTTCTCCATAGGTAGGTGGAGTGTCAAAGTCAAAGGTTGGACCGAGGTTTAGTTTGCTGTTGAATAAGATAGATGAGTCTGCCTCGTTAAGGGCAGTATAAACATTGAATGGAACTACATCTGTTGGATAATAAAGCCATGCTGCACCACCATTGTTATAGAGAATATTCATGTAATAACGTCCCTTCGTTAGGTATCTTGTAGGGAGTGATACTTCAATATATCCACTATCATTAGGCTTAAGTGTGATGGTTCTTGTCTCTGTCATGTTGCTATTGAGAGGTTTAGAACTCAATTGAGCATCAGTAACATAGAACTTCACACGCCCTTCGAAACCATTAACAGACTTCAAGTAAACACGAGCTGTAAACTTGCTGTGGGCAGTTGACACGTAAGCATTATCTGATCCAAGGTAGCTACTACCCTGATAGAAATAGATAGTCTGCAACTTTACATCGTGTACAGTTTGTGAATTATTATCATTATCGTCTGCTGTATTAATCGTTAGTTCACCTATTTTCCATACTTTAGCATCAGCTTTCACCTTTACAGCTACCTCTTCACCATCAACATCATACCCTGCAAGCAAGTTATACTTGCCTACCTCCAAGCGTCCGAAGTTATCGTTCGTATAGAAAGAAAAGGTTACACGCTCGCCTCTGGCTATCTTTGCGTTGCCTTCAGAGATGAGGGTGGCTGACTTAACATCATTTGATTCAGCAGGAAGAGCGTAAAGCTTCAAGCTACCATTGTAGTCGGTATTACCTTCGTTGGCAAGAGTTGACACAATCTTCGTGTTCTGTCCCTTCTTAGCATACTCTGTTATACGCTGCACAGCATACAGTTCAGGCTGCTTAACAGTAGGATTTGGAGCTGGGTCAGGGTCGGGATCAGACTTACCAATGGTTACTGTTCCGGCTACGGCATCAATAGCCTTAAAGCCTGTTCCTTTGGCATAGTTTACTGTAAGGTTGTAAGTTCCAGACTTAACATTAGCAAGGTTAGCGTAGAAAGTTACCTTCTTCGTAGACTCTGCACCAATAGAAGCCGTTGTTGTAGAGATAATCGTTGAATAAGAATCATTCTCCTCTTGATAAAGGGCAAGAGCCAATCTACCTGAATAAGCAGACTCTCTATTCTTATTACCAACAGTGATTGTAACAGGAACAGAGTTTTGCTGCGCTAAAGTAGTCTGCTGACACTTAGCTGCAATGTAGAGGCTCGAACCTGTTTCAACGTCGGGTTGTGGATTAGGCTTTGGTTCTGGGTTAGGATTAGGTTCTGGATCAGGGTCATCATTACGATCAGGTTTTAGGTAACGCAGCATCTGTTGATTAGAGCTGTATCCACCACTGCCACCACCAATACCCTCTTGTCCAGGGCGTAGTACATTAAGTTTATGCCAACCATTTGAAGAGTAGTTCCATCCCCAGTCAACATGTACGAAGCCATTAGAAGCAAAACCATCGAGAACAAAGCAATGCCCACCACCAGCAGAGAAGCCTGCATAGACAACGGGACCATAATCACGCAACTCATCGTGTATCTCTCTTAGCCAGCTTTGCTCGTAGTAGTTGCTGCGCTGAAGAAATCTAACGGTATTCTTGTAGCCAAAATTACGTGTAAGAACCTCTGGAGCATTGTAAACATATGCACCAGAACCGCCGAAGGCAGCAGGGTTATAGTCCATCTGAACAGCGTAACCAATGTCACGCAAGAGGCGCCCTACATTATCAGCTTGTACAGATGTAACGTTACGCCCAGTTGTTCTATCACGTCCATATCTGTCAATACCTGCTGGCATCTGGCTCCAATCATAAGCCGCATTCTCAGAACCTCGTCCATCAAAGTTCAATGACATGTAGTTACGTTTCCAATAGTAGCTCACTGAGCCATGTGCCTTACGTGGCCATTTGTGCCAACGTAGCACGGTACAGATAGCTGTAGCCACGCAACCTGACACTGTTTCATAGGTTTCACCATTGTAACGATAGTTAGGAGCATACTGGTTGAAAGGCCAACTTTGTCCCCAGCTAATAGGTGTTGTGAGCTTTGTTCTACGGTCAGAGGCATATTCGAGAAGCGGACTAATCTCTATCTGATAGTTGCTTGCATGCATGGTGGCTACTTGCTTAAACTCTGGTGACGGAATGTCTGGAGTGTTCTCGATAGCCCATTTTATCTGATTACAATACTCGCCATATAACCACTTAATAGAAGGATTCCCTTGAATGTCATTCTCTGTCAAGCTACCCTTTTCTGAGAATGCGATGATCGGAGATACTCGATTGTCTGCTGCGATAACTACAAATCCCTGATCATTACCTCGATTGATAATATAATATAAGTTTTCCTCAGCCTTTCCGGCATGAGAAGTCTTATAAGGAGCCTTATACGCCATACTGAGTTGGTGTGTTGTAGTGCCTTGTCCAAAGAAGTTTGAGGCTATCTTCAGTGCCAGCGACTGATCAACAGGTCCTGCCAACGATAGCTGACACAACAAACATAATAAGGCAAAAAGTGCAAATACTCTTTTCATATTGATAGATTTGAATTTGACTTAGGGTAATAAATGTACTACAACTTTATTGACGTCTTAGTGGTGACGCCGATAAAATTGCTATTGTTGTTTATTAGTTAAAGAACTTAAGGTCAAGAATCTTCACATAAGTATGAATCTTAATATGCTTATAGTTACATTCTAACACGACAACAGGGTTGTCACTCTTATACTTAGAAAAGACGGTACCAAGGGTGTGGTTGAACTGTGTTCGACCATAGTTATACTTATAAATACCGTTTTCTGTATGCAAATCTGTGATGAATGATATCTTCTGATGGTCGACAAAATCTTCTAAACTTTCGTTCTTATCTTTATCAAACTCAACATTAACGATACCACCAAAGCCTATTGGATGTAATGTTTCTTCCTTCTCTCGATAATCAAACCAGAACGGATTAGACTTATCTATGCCTACAAGCTCGTGCTCTTGCCCGTTGACACCGACTAAAACCTTTCCCCATATGTTAGCATCCTTATCTAAGTTAGGGAGCGGACCACTGTGTTGACCAGAGAAACCGAGCACCTGCAACTGCATACGTACCTTCTTAAACACAGGAACAAAATCACGTTGTGTAACTGTAAATTCGTTGCTTGTAACAACACGAGCCTGCGAATTATCAACAGCATAACGCAAAGAGAAACTGATAGGATACATCTGTTCCATTGGGATATCGGCTGCAAGGAAACGCTGGAAAGAATCAATATCACCCTTCAGAATCTCTTGCTGGATAGTCTTTCCACCACCAAGGACTGTGATATGTACATCACTCTTAGCTAACATCTTGCGGTAGTTGACAGCCTGATCGACTGATACATTTACATCAACACCTTTGATTTTATTCAAAGCAAACTCAATTGCCTCATTTATATTACGTTCTTTCTCATCAGTCTCAATAGAGAGATAGATGATTCGACCGTAGTTAATGCTTGAGATGTAAACGGGCTGATAACCATCGAGAGCATCTTTGTCAATTGATTCAAAGATTGTACCTTTCTTAGGAGCATCAGTAGAGACCGTAAAATGTTTCTGTATGAGTCGCGCTAAGATATGATTTTTCTTCTTATTGAAGTTAAATCCAAGGTTAACCGACCCATTAGCAACAGGTGCAGTCACAGCTACTCCTAATTTCGTAACGAGTTCTTCTTGAGAGTTTATCTTCTCTACACTCTGTATAGTCGTCACAGGAGATTCCTTCCAATCCATTGTAGCCCACTTATTCCATACTTCTTGATACTCGCTCTTACGAATATTTGGAACCGTAGCAGAGGTTTCGTGTGCCTCTCTTGGATTAGCTGGTGATAAACTGATAGAGAAAGTTACATCGCCAGTTTTATGCGAAGTAATCATTGCGTAGGTACCATTAGCAATCGTTCCACCCTTAAGAACACAACCAGGATACACAACATCGCTTGTAGGATCGAATAGGAAATTCTCATCGAAAGTCTGTTTTATTTTGTAATGCCGTGTTGTTTTCACCCAATTACCAGGTATACCATCGAGTACACCTTGTGTCTCTACAATAGGATTTTCCTCCTCAACAGGTATCGGAGCACCATCATCAGGGTTTATTGGACCATTGGCACGTGTCATCATTGGAGCCAAAGGCAATGTCTTTAGATAGTTCCGAATCTCCTTCGGATTATTCAAAACTCCTTCTTCACTTTGCTCTTTAACAGGCGTCAACAACTCGTCTTGTGAGCAAGCACCAAACGTAATGGCACAAACTGCCATCGAAACAGGCAATACTGCTTTGAAAAGATACTTCTTCATTCTTTGTTAAATTTTAGGTTATTATGTTTAGGTTTATTATAAATGACTGCCTATTTGCAGCCAGAATGGGTATCTATCAATTCAAGTTCTAATAAATGGTATATATAGGATTAGTTATTAGTCGTTATTCTGCTTACATATGCCAAGTAATACACCGGTTATAAATCTTATTAAAATCATGGTATATATATCCCCCTTTCACTTAACGGGGTACGAGTAAAATGTCCACATTCTCCGACAAAGATAGAAATTAATTTAATACGAAACTTTGTGTATCTTTTAAAAAATAATAAACGCAACAGCTTTAAAATATAAAATTTATTTATGCCGACAATCCGTATATAATTAATAATCCTAATTTGTTTATATTGTTTAAATCGAGATAAAACCGTAAAAAGTTATAGTACTTGTCTTAATATAAAATATATCCTACCAGTATAGAAGTAATTGACCTACAATTAAAGTGCATGAATCTTCGCACTTTAGTTGCAGGTCAATTGTATTTATTGGCGATATAAACCCTTCCAAACGCCAATATCCTTTTCTATAAACATTATATAATAATGTGATTAAGCCTCAACACTACTCGTGTTAAGCCTTAACACCATGTGTGATGAGCCTTAGCACCACATGTGCGCAGCGTGTATCCTACTGAAATCACCACCTATTACTTCCCTTCGGTCAGTGACCTTTGGCTCGGAGGGGTCGGGAGGAGGCTCTTCTTATATCCTAATCTTCCCCACTAACTTCCTTTGTTTCCCTTCTCCAATGATGGGTGCGTGAGCATCCTCTGGGAAGAAGATGGTGAATTGTCCTGGCTTAACACGGAAGTACTCCTTTGCTCCTTGTGTATAAAAGCCGCAATCTCGCTCAGGATTATAGGCAATATCAGGCTCATCTAAGTCAGATAAAGCTGTCCAGCCCATTGTCTCATCCTGCACTAAGGGTACTTGAATATCAATATAGTTCTTGTGGAACTCTAATCGTTGCGCTTCTTTACGCTTCAGTTCTACCTCGTCTAAATTGATGAAGAGGTCGTCAGCATCGAGGATTATGCGTCCTGCTTCTTGTTGGCTGAAATCATGTTGGAGGATATACTCCAGCATTTCCTTCATTCTTGGATGTAGTCCAAAGTAGCGATGGCATGCGCTTAAATCTGCTATTATCATGTTCTTGGATTTACTAAATGTTATAGAAAACTGCTGCAAACATACGTATTTATTTTCTGAAAACAAAGAATTAGCCTGTAAATAACGTGTATCTGAGAAATGAAAAAGGGGTACACAGAGCGTGTACCCCCTTTTGATAGGATATCTACAGATAGGACGTCTTATCTTTGTGTGACGTCGTCTGACAAGTTTTATTAGTTGTAGAAGAGTTCAAGCGAATAAAATTCCGTCTTGCAAACTTATCCCTTACTACTTTCCCCAGCCATTCTTAGCATACTTAGGGTTGACAGAGAACTCCCCTGCCCCTACGTCAAGGTCTCCGCTGTTCGGCACTCGGTATTGCCCCCATGCACATGGTTTAGACTTTTTTGTCTTGTTACTTTTCCATGTTCCTGCATATTGGTTGTTACAATAGGAGTCCGAATGACTATCAATATCGTCATAAACGAACTTACCATCATTGGTTTCGTACCAATAGAACAGCAGATAACCAGTGAAGACACCGCTTCCCGTTTGGCTGTTTTCTTCTTCAAAGTTATACTTCGCAATACTACATCCACGTCGTTTGAACTGACCCTTCATAGAGTCGTCCACACCATACGTGGGATGCGTAAATTCCCTATTCTCAACAATATCAATGGTTCCACGGAAGTTACAACGATTGTTCTTGACAATGGTAATACCGCTGACATCATATTGATTATCATCTATTCGTTGTACTTTTTGAATGTCTATCGAGAACTTCTGATAGTCTGTTCCAATATAACCAATGTAAGGAACGCTCTTGTCAGACAATATATTAGAGAAGTCAGTCTCAGCACTTGTATTCTTACTATCACTTACCATAGAAAGAATCCACTTCGGAACATTTGCCTCCGCCTTCTTTTCTTGGCAACTCGCGAAAGGTAATACCATCAAGAGTAGTGCTAAGTAATTAAACAACTTGCTCATAATATTCTGATATAAATATGATTATAGGGAGCGAAGACCTTATCCAAGGAAGTGTATCTGACCAATGAAATAAAGTAAGATGTAACCCAAGATAAGGGAAACAACACCGCTGGTCAGACCCACCTTAAGCATATCATTCTGCTTCACAAGTCCTGTTGAGTAAGCAATAGCATTCGGTGGCGTAGAGATAGGGAGACACATTGCAGTAGAGGCAGCAATGGCAATACCGATGAGGACAGTGCTTGTACCGCCAATACCACCGAGTTTGTCACCCATACCACGACATACTACAGCAAGGATTGGAACCAACAGCGCTGCAGTTGCTGTGTTTGAAATAAAATTAGAGAGGAAGTAACAAATCAAACCAGAGATAGCAAGGATAACGATAGGACTCCAATTGCCGAATGGAATACTCTCGATAGCAGCATCTGCCAAACCTGAACCATTCATTCCCAAGCCAATAGCAAAACCTCCTGCAACCATCCAGATGACACTCCAGTTAATCTCCTGCATATCCTTTGCAGTGATAACACCAGTGATAGCGAAGATTGCCATTGGAATCATTGAAACGGTATTGGTATCAATACCTGTGACATCCTTTGGAATGACCCATAGAAGGATTGTTACGATAAAGGTTATGATAACAACCCACATACGCCATCCACGGTGTACCTCACCATCAATCTTCAAATGAATAGTCTTCTGTGTGAATGGGAAGAAGTAAAGAATAATTCTCCATGACAACAAAAGCAGAACTATCACAAGCGGTGCCATGAAAGCCATCCAGTGCATGAAGTCAATATTCATATTAAGACCAGCTGGGTCATTGAGATATTTAAGAGCAATAAGGTTCGGAGGTGTTCCAATCGGTGTTCCCATACCACCGAGGTTGGCTGCAATAGGAATAGACATTGTCAAGGCAATACGTCCCTTACCATTAGCAGGTAGCGCAGCAAAGACTGGAGTAAGGAAAGTAAGCATCAATGCCGCTGTTGCAGTATTTGAGATGAACATTGAGAAGAGTCCTGTAATAAGCAGGAATCCCAAAAGAACATTCTCACTCTTATTACCAAAAGGCTTAATAAGATTACGTGCCAAGAGCGTATCAAGTCCCGACTTCGATGCCGCTATCGCTAAGATAAAGCCTGCAAGGAAGAGCATGATGATAGGGTCAGCAAAGGATGCCATGATTTCCTTTGAGTCAAGTAACTCACCTATCCCGTCGCCTTTGAAGACTCCAAAAGCATTTTTGGATACAGTGACGCACATGATAGACATAATACTCAGTGACGTTGCCCATGCAGGGATACACTCTGTTAGCCACGATAAGGTGGCAAACACAAAGATTGCAATAATACGTTGCTGTACTACGGTCAACCCATCAATGCCAAAACTGCTTGTGGGAAGATTCCAAATAATGGCTGTAACCACGAGGATAGCTAAAAGTTCCCAAACTTTTTTCATCTCAATGTGATTACCAAGTTCGTTAGTCTTTTCTTCTGCCATGGTGTTAGTTGTTTAGTTTAATAAATTTAGATTGTTGATTAATAGATTTGCGGGCTAAAGTATAAAAAATATTCTTATCAAGCAAAAGAATCTTTCTTTTTTTGTATTTTTGCATGATAAATCTTTGTTTATGCGGCAATTATTAGTATTTACCCTCTCCGTTTTATTGTTTTTATCGTGTGGTAATCATCAAAAGCAAGTGGCTGATAAAAGCGAGAAAGAAGAGAAAGGAGACAAAACAGAACTACAGTATGCTCGAAATATTACAATCGAACGTACGAAAGATTATGTGGTTGTACGTTTGTTGAATCCTTGGAAAGCGGGAACCGTTCTACATACTTACTACCTTGTTGAACGCGGAAAGGATGTAAACGTTCCTGACGACGGAACAAAAGTGGTCATTCCCCTTCGCAAGAGTGTTATCTTCACGACAGCCCATGCAAACCTTGTTGAGATGCTTCATGCACAGAAAGCGATTGCAGGTGTTGCTGATTTGAAGTATATGATTATCCCAGATATTCAGAAACGCGCAAGAAAAAGGGGTGGCATTGTAGACTGTGGTGATGCAATGAAGCCTGATGTAGAGCGAATTATAGATCTAAACGCAGATGCAATACTACTTTCTCCCTTTGAAAACAATGGTGGTTATGGTCGTTTAGAACAGATAGGAGTACCCATCATTGAATGTGCCGACTACATGGAACGTTCTGCTTTAGGGCGTGCTGAATGGATGAAGTTTTATGGTATTCTCTTTGGGCGGGAGCATGAAGCCGACTCTTTATTTGCTGTTGTTAAACAAAACTATAAGTCTTTAAGCCAAAAGGCAAGTCAAAGTAAGGTTACTCGTAGTGTCTTACCTGACAGAAAAGTGGGTGCTGTGTGGTATCTACCGGGTGGCGAGAGCAGTGTGGGTTTACTATATAAAGATGCACATGGACGCTATGCTTATTCAAATGATAAGCATAGTGGAAGTCTTGCAATGCCTTTTGAAACGATCTTGGATAAGTTCGCACAAAGTGATTTTTGGATATTAAGTTATAATAGTAATTTCAATCGCCGAGTTTTATTGGCAGAATATCAAGGTTACGCAAAGCTAAAACCTTATCAAACAAAGGAAATATATGGCTGTAAGATAGATAGTAAACCCTACTTTGAGGAGGTCAGTTGGCGTCCCGATTGGTTGCTCTCAGACTTGATTCAACTTTTCCATCCCGACTTGAAGATTGCCCCACTGCGTTACTATCAGAAGTTAGAAGATTGATAGAACCGAAACGATAAGATAATGAAACGGAATATTCTTCTTTTTATATGCTTAGCAACAAGTATCCTACTTCTATTTGGACTGAACCTTACAACTGGTTCTGTTCAGATACCCTTTGCTGATATATTAGATATTCTGTGTGGTCGTTTCATAGGAAAAGAAAGCTGGGAATATATTATTTTAGAGAACCGACTCCCTCAAACACTCACTGCCATACTTTGTGGAGCATCGTTGTCAGTTTGTGGTTTAATGCTTCAAACAGCCTTTCGCAATCCTTTAGCAGGTCCAGATGTATTTGGTATCAGTTCTGGTGCAGGCTTAGGTGTTGCCTTGGTGATGCTATTATTGGGTGGAACTGTCTCTACTTCTATCTTTACTGTTTCAGGCTTTCTTGCCATTCTTACCGCAGCTTTCGTTGGAGCAATCGCTGTAACAGTACTCATCTTGTTCCTTTCCACTTTAGTGCGCAACAGTGTTTTATTACTGATAGTGGGTATCATGGTGGGATATGTTTCTTCTTCCGCTGTTTCTCTTTTGAATTTCTTTGCATCGGAAGAAGGCGTGAAAAGCTATATGGTATGGGGAATGGGTAATTTTGGAGCTGTATCAATGAATCATATCCCTCCTTTTTCTATTCTCTGTTTAATAGGTATTATAGCTTCTTTTTTATTGGTAAAGCCACTGAACATCCTACTCTTAGGACCACAATATGCAGAGAGTTTAGGGATTAGCACACGCCAGATTCGCAATATACTATTAGTAGTCGTAGGGCTGCTAACAGCCATCACAACCGCTTTTTGTGGTCCTATTTCATTTATCGGGTTAGCTATTCCACATATAGCCCGCCTCTTATTCCGTACTGAGAATCATCAGATACTTCTTCCAGGAACAGTGTTGAGCGGTGCTGTAATCGCTTTACTTTGCAACTTTATTTGTTATCTTCCTGGCGAATCAGGTATAATCCCACTTAATGCTGTCACCCCACTCATCGGTGCCCCCGTTATCATTTACGTAATTATTCAGCGTAGGTAATTGTCAACCGACATTTTTAAGATCCTAAATGCAAAAGGTAAAACTTATTAATTTCAAACTTCTGAAAGTACTTTTTTGTCTTATTTTTTCACATACTGATTTTGTAAAGACCACCAAACGGCTTACAAACAACGCCCTTTTGACTTGCAAAAGATGCCCTTTAAGCCCCTTAGTAACGCCTTTTTGAGCCCTTACAAAGTACCTTTTGGAGCCCATCTTTACAACTATTTGATAACAAAGAACTTACGCAGGCTCTTAAACAACTCGTTTTTTCACCCATCCCCCACGTTTACTTTGCATATTTTGTCAATATATTTTGAGGAGTGGTGGATGGTGAGTAGTGGGTGTTGAGTGGTGGATGTTAATGATTTCTATAAAGTTCATTGTAAATCCACACATCATCAACACCCAACATTCAATCCCTCATATCATCAACACTCAACATTCATCACCCAACACCCATCCCCCAACATTCAATCCCTCATATCATCAACACCCAACACCCATCACCCATCACCCAATACCCATCACCCATCACCCATCATTTCCCACCCCATTAATTTCATAATCTCGTTTTTTTTATGTAAGTTTGCGGTAAAATAGGTAAGGGGTGAGAGGTGTTAGGTGAGAGGTGTTGATGATTACTAAAATCTACACACCATCAACACCCATCACCCAACACCCAACACCCAACAATATTATGAACATGAAACAGAATCTTAAAAATGTTGTGCTTGCCGCAGGACTTGCCTGCACAGCACTTACAGGTCAGGCACAGAAAGCAAGACCTAAGACCACACAGACGGTCAGCAATTCGCTTATGAAACAGAGTACGCTACCTTTCAACGCCCCTGATTTCAGCCGTATCAAGGGTGAAGACTATCTCCCTGCTATCAAAGCGGCTATCGCTGAGCAGAGAGCTGAGATAAAGAAGATTACGGACAATAAACAGAAACCTACCTTCGCTAATACTATCTTGGCTTACGAGCGGAGCGGAAAGGACTTGGAACGTATCTCAAACATCTTCTATGCGCTGGTATCTGCTGACAAGACACCTGAGATTGAAAAGGCACAGGGAAGTATCGTACCACTGATGACGGAGTTTGAGAATGAAATAAAGTTCAACCAGAAGTTCTTCCAGCGCATCAAGTATGTCTATGACCATGAGTACAAGACGCTCAAGGGTGAAGACAAGAAGTTATTAGAGGTGGTTTACAAGGACTTCACTCATGCCGGTGCCTTGCTTCCAAAAGAGAAGATGGCACGTATGCAGGAAATCAACAAGGAGTTGGCAAAGCTTCAGCAGGAGTTTGGCGATATGCTTCCTAAGGCTGCCAATGAGGCTACCGTATGGGTCAGTGACGTGAAGGAATTAGCAGGACTCAGCGAGACGGATATCGCTCAGTGCAAGAAAGATGCTGAGAGCCGTGGTGGTAAGGCACCTTACTGCATCGTAATTACGAATACCACTCAGCAGCCTATCCTTGCAAGTCTTGAAAACCGTGGCTTACGTGAGCGTGTCTACAACGCTTCTATTCATCGTACAGACGGCACTGGTGCTTACAATACCTTCCCTGTCATCGTGAAGATAGCTCGCTTGCGTGCGGAGAAGGCTCAGCTGATGGGTTACAAGAACTATGCTTCTTACTCGCTATCAAAGACGATGGCAAAGAATACGGATAACGTCTATGCCTTCTTGCATCAGATGATTGAGGCTTATAAACCTAAGTCGGAGGCTCAGACAAAGGCTATAGAGGAGTATGCTCAGAAGAC
The DNA here is from genome assembly GCF_000144405.1 of Prevotella melaninogenica ATCC 25845. Lineage (NCBI taxonomy): Bacteria > Pseudomonadati > Bacteroidota > Bacteroidia > Bacteroidales > Prevotellaceae > Prevotella > Prevotella melaninogenica. Next base: position 213,928 of record NC_014371.1, on the reverse strand, counting down.
GGAGGGTGCTGACTTCCGCCTCCAGCCTTACGACCGCTTCTATTATTCGGCTAAGATGAAGAAGGATCAGTACAGTTTCTCAGATGATGACGTGAAGCCTTACTTCAATCTTGATTCCGTACTCGTGAACGGTATCTTCTATGCGGCTCATCGTGTCTATGGACTTAGCTTCCGCGAGCGTAAGGATATCCCTACTTATCACAAGGATATGAAGGTGTTTGACGTGATAGATGCTAACGGCAAGCAGTTGGCGCTCTTCTATTGCGATTACTTCCGCCGTCCGACAAAGCGTGGTGGTGCTTGGATGAGTGCCTTCCTCAAGCAGAGTGGTGACCGTCACCAGAAACCGCTCATCTACAACGTATGTAACTATGCCAAGGCTCCTGAAGGTCAGCCAACGCTCCTTACTTGGGATGAGACTCAGACGATGTTCCACGAATTTGGACACGCCCTGCACGGTATGCTTTCTAACTGTAAGTATAACACGTTGAGTGGTACTGCCGTATCACGTGACTTCGTGGAGATGCCTTCACAGTTTAATGAGTCGTTCGCAAGCATACCAGAGGTGTTCAATAACTATGCACGCCATTACAAGACCAACGAACCGATGCCAGATGCCCTGCGTGAGAAGATGTTGGGTTCGCTCAACTTCCTTTCAGCTTACGCATTAGGCGAGAACCTTTCAGCTACAAGCGTAGACTTGGCTTGGCATTGCCTCTCACCATCTGAGGTTCCGACAGTCGAAGAGGCTCCAGCCTTCGAGAAGAAGGTGCTGGCGGATATGGGTCTGTTGAACAATCAGATTCCTCCACGCTACTCTACTTCTTACTTCAACCACATTTGGGGTGGTGGATATGCAGCTGGTTATTACAGCTATCTGTGGAGTGAGGTATTAGCCGCAAACATTGCTGATTACTTCGAGGCTCACGGTGCACTGACACGTAAGGTGGGTGATGACTTCCGCCAGAAGATTCTCTCACGTGGTAATACACGCGACTTGATGCAGATTTTCTCTGACTTCACTGGCCTCAAAGCTCCTGATACAAAGGGATTGCTGAAGGCGAGGGGGATGTAAGAAGCCTCAACCAGCTGAACCAACCAACTGGCCCCTCCCCCTTACCCCTCCCCCGAAGGGAGGGGAGTGATTACCGTCACTTGCCTGAAAGTAAACAGTAATTTACAGATAATACTTCTCCAATTAATAGCAAACCACAATGAGCAGAACATGCTACTCCCCTCCCTTTGGGGGAGGGGGCGGGGGAGGGGCCAGTTGGGTCCGCCTCTTCTTTTTCATTCTTCTCTCTCTTCTAACCCTCAACTTTGGGGTAAAAGGCTATTGGAAGATAAAGTCCTATTCATTCCAAAGCTATTTCAAAGATGTATGGGAAATCTGTCACGAAAAGGGGTATAACGAAGACTACTGCATCCTCGTGGACTTTTCGCGCCCATCGGGTGAGGACCGAATGGCTATCATCGACCTGAAGACTTTATCCGTACTCGACACTGGTCCCTGTGCACATGGCAAAGGAAAGGGAAACAGTGCATGGAAACCTGTTTTCTCAAACAAAGAGGGGAGCAGATGCTCAAGTCTCGGAGCTTTCAAGATTGCAGAGAAAGGCTATTCCGCTACTGTCGGGTTGCGTTTTGCCCTTGATGGGTTGGATGCATCAAACAGCAATGCAAGACGAAGAAATATCCTCATTCATAGTTCTCGATACGTGGGCATTATGCACCATCTCACATCTTATCTCCCACTCTCCGATGCTTCGTGGGGATGCTTCACCACAAGCCCTGCTATGCTGAAGAAAATCGAAGCCCTTTGTGACAAGAGCAAGAAGCCTATCCTGCTTTATGCATATAAATAATCTTGACGAACAAAAAGATTATAATGGAACTGAACCTGAAAAGAACCCTGACTTGTATAATCCTGACTGTGCTCACCACTCTCAGCACACATGCGCAGACCTTATGCGTCATTGACGGCACACCCCTTCCCGACTCCCTCCTGCACGTCACCATCGACGAGATGCGGTCGGATTCGGCCAAAGAGATTGTGGCAAAAAGACTGGGACTTATTCCGCCCCAAGCGATTGAATCCATTCAGACATTCGCAGTAGAAGAGCAGATAAGGCAAGGGAAGAACATCATATTCTGTAAACCACCCAAAGATATCATCATCATGCGAACCAACTCGCTTGCAGAACTACAATGGGTAATAAACGGTAAACTAAGGAAACCACGAAAGAAGTTGACTATCATTGATTACAAACTCTCACCCCAACGTATAACGGAGGCTTTGCCAAAGGGTATTAAGCCCACGGACATAGGCTCTGTCAACATCCTTACTTATATAAACGATCCACGACAAGAAAAACATCCAACCATCGTGATTAAGACAAAAAGCCTGACTACCAAATAATATGTAAGGCTTTTATCCAAAAACATAAACCTATATCTGAAAATGAATATACAACCAACATACAACAAAAATAACGAGCCTAAAAACAATAGCGAACCCTCAGCAAATAGGGCTCTCCCACCCTTTACTTCCCTTCGGTCAGTGACCGTTGGTTCGGGGGAGCCGGAGGGGGCTTCTGGTGCTTCCTTCATCTCCCACTCGCTTTCCCTTCCCCTCCAAAGCGTATCGGCTGTTCTCACCTTACTAAACGAGGGCTGTACGATTCCCTTCATCTCGCGCTATCGTAAGGAGCGGACAGGGGGGCTTGATGAGGTTCAGATAACTGATATCAGCGAACTTTATGACCGTTTGAAGGAACTCGGAAAACGTAAGGAGACCATACTCAGAACAATCCGCGAGCAAGAGAAACTCACACCAGAATTAGAAGCAAAGATTCTCGCTTGTATGGATTCCACAGAGTTGGAAGATATCTACCTACCATATAAACCCAAACGCCGTACACGCGCGCAGATTGCACGTGAACAGGGATTGGAGCCGTTAGCGTTGGCGATAATGAGAGAAGCCCAAAAACCTACAGCCCCACCCGACCTCCCCGAAGGGGGAGGAGACAAACTTGCAAGTATTCTGCAGAAATATCAAGGAAGAGCCAAAGAATCTTTATCCTCTCGTGTGCGCATAGGCACTCCTCCCCTTTCGGGGAGGTCGGGTGGGGCTTTGGCTTTGGACATCATTGCCGAGATTGTCTCCGAGAACCAGCAGGCACGCAATACCGTCCGCACGGCTTACCAGCGTGGGGCTGTCATTACGTCGAAGGTCATCAAGAAGATGAAGGATACCGACGAGGCACAGAAGTTCGCTGATTACTTCGATTTCTCCGAACCTCTCCGACGATGCAATAGCCATCGACTTCTTGCCATGCGCCGTGGTGAGGACCAAGGCATCTTACGCGTAAGCATCACGATTGACGGTGAAGAATGTATTGCACGCCTCACCCGCCAATTCGTGCGTGGACACGGAGTTTGTCAGACCCTCGTTAGCCAAGCCGTTGAAGACTCCTTCAAACGTCTTATCAATCCGAGCATTGAAAATGAATTTGCTGCCTTGAGCAAGGGGCGTGCCGACGAAGAAGCCATCAAAGTCTTTACCGAGAACCTCCGCCAGCTTCTCCTCTCTCCCCCACTCGGTCAGAAACGTGTCCTCGCCCTCGACCCCGGTTTTGCCAACGGATGCAAGATAGCTTGCCTTGACGAACAAGGTAACCTCCTTCATCATGAGATTATCTATCCGCATCCACCACGCAATCAGGTAAGACAAGCCACGGAAGCCCTGCAAAGGATGATAAACACTTATAATATTGAGGCTATTGCCATTGGCAATGGTACGGCAAGCAGGGAGAGTAAGGAGTTTGTTGAGAACATAACGACCGAAACTACAACTGGCCCCTCCCCCTCACCCCTCCCCCATAGGGAGGGGAGTGATTACCGTCACTTGCCTAAAAGCAAACAGCAATTTACAGATAATACTTCTCCAATTAATAGCAAACCACAATCAGCAGGACATACTACTCCCCTCCCTTTGGGGGAGGGGTCGGGGGAGGGGCCAGTTAGGCCAGTTGGGCCAGTAGGGTCCGCTTCATCCTTGTTTATCTTCCTCGTCTCCGAGGACGGTGCCTCCATCTATTCCGCTTCTCCCGTGGCTCGTGAGGAGTTCCCCGACGAGGATGTGACTACACGTGGAGCCATATCTATCGGTAGACGACTGATGGACCCGCTCGCTGAACTCGTGAAGATTGACCCGAAGAGCATCGGTGTTGGACAATATCAGCACGATGTCGACCAATCAAAGCTTAAGCATTCACTCGACCAAACGGTGATGAGTTGTGTCAATCAGGTGGGTGTCAACCTCAACACGGCTTCCCTCCACTTGCTCACCTACGTCAGCGGACTCGGCCCTGCCCTTGCCCGCAACATCATTGATTACCGACGTGAGCACGGTCCTTTCACCTCACGTGCCCAGCTCAAGAAGGTGAAGCGTCTGGGTGATACTGCCTACCAGCAATGCGCAGGCTTCCTCCGTATTCCCGATGCCAAGAACCCACTCGATAACTCTGCCGTTCACCCCGAGAGCTATCACATCGTTGAGCAGATGGCGAAGGACTTGAAATGTACGATAAAGGATCTCATTGGCAATAAGAAACTCTTGGCAGAAATTGATGTCAAAAGGTACCTCACCCCCCAGCCCCCTCTCCGAAGGGAGAGGGGGAGTGAAGCCTCCCCCAACCCCTCCGAAAGGAGGGGAGGAGCCCCACCCAACCTCCCCGAAAAGGGAGGAGTGCCTATGCGCACACGAGAGGATAAGGGCGCTTTAAATCTTCCCCAACACCTCAGCAATGTATCTACAAGTTTGCCTCCCCTCCTTTCGGAGGGGTCGGGGGAGGCTACCCTCCGCGACATCCTCACCGAGCTTGAGAAGCCTGGGCGCGATCCACGTGGAGAGGTTGAAGTCTTCGAATTCGACAAGAATGTCCATACCCTCTCCGACCTCATCATAGGAATGGAACTCCCCGGTATCGTGACGAACATTACCAACTTCGGAGCCTTCGTCGACATCGGTGTTCATCAAGACGGACTCGTCCACATCTCTCAACTCTCCGACCGCTTCGTCACTGACCCCACACAAGTCATCCGCCTTCATCAGCACGTCCGCGTCCGTGTCGTCGAAGTCGATATGCGTCGCAAACGTATCGCATTGAGTATGAAGAATATCAAACAATAAAAATATATGAATCAGACAAAGAAAATCCTTGCCTACTTAGGTTGTATTGCGTTTACCGCCTTGGGCGTATGGCTCCTTACCATAGAAAACCCCACCACAACTTATCCACTATGGACAATAAGAGTTACTGGCATCCTCTCCATCATCTTCTTTGGTGGCGGCGGTTTGTTTATGGCTTATAAAAAGGTAAAACTTCTCATAAACCATAAGAAAGAAATAGAATTTACCGATAGAGGTATCTCTATCTGCGGAGCTGAGGAAATATTATGGAACGAGATTGCCGACTTCTCCCTAATACGTTTTAAAGGTAACAGGTTGATAACCATTCAGATGAAAAACCCTGAAAAGGTTATCGCAAACGAACCTTCGTGGATAAAACGCAAGACTATGGAGTATAACCTCAAGACTATCAACGCCCTTTACTCCTTCCCTGCCTATATGATGGATGGGCGAGCTGAAGAAGCACTTACGCTCTGCAAGCTGAACTTGGCAAAACATAAATAATATAACAAATAACCCTATTTAAGCCCTCCTCCCTTTGGGAGGGATTGGAGGTGAGTATTAAGCTATGCATGACATTATTGGAGGCTTTATAGGCTTAACATTGGTTCATATAGGTGCTGCACTTCGCTTCGTCTATCATCGCTTTATTATCAGAGATAATTATAGTTATCATTCCTTGATAACTGAATCACCAGTATTTGATTGCTTCAAAGAATCATACAAAGAACAATTCAAGAGATGGAAGCAGAGACAAATTCAACGTAATCAAGCATATGATATAGACCTGAATGAGGAACAACAACAAACACTCGAAATGTTTCTCAAAGAGGGTAGAAGTAAGAAAGAGATAATACAAGGTATGATTGAAACTGGCGAATTAAAGCTAATAGATGTTGACATTTACCCTCGTAATCCCGAATACTTTTCCAATCGTGTCCTTGATGGTATCATAGGTTTATGCTTCCTTATCATACTAATCCTCATTATTCATTACATTTAAATCAGGTGAATATGAGCGATAGCCTCTTATTTAAGTTTCTTTCTATACAATCATTGGGTAATCTCAATCAACGAAGCTTTATATTTTCCTTTCGGAATCCTATCTATCACCGCTTCTTTATATCCAGTAGGTAGAAGTCCACCTGGAAGCCATAACACATTCGCTCCGATTTCGTTACCCGACGGCATCCTCAACTTGAGTTTCTTTGGTTTGGGGATGTCAATTCTTACTAATACCCGATGTTTCCACGCACCTGCAGGGATTCCCAATTCATGTTCGATACGCGACAAGTCGCCATGACTTCTCATCAATACACTATCCATCTCCGATTTCATCATGATAAACTGACTATTATCAGCCTTACCGATAGAGTCGCCATGATATCGTTCTAACAATTCTTTCGAAACAATACACGATGCACCTGCCTTAAAATTCTTCAGATGTCGCCTTATATATCTTCGTTTCAAATAGGTTTCGGGTGCAGGTCGTTTACCCTTAGGAATCATCAGTATGCCCTTTCTCGACATACCCCTACGAAAGTATTTATCAATAAGACTTACAGTATCAGCACGATAAGAACCCTTAAGCTGCCCATCAACCTTCTGCCCAAAATTATCCGACAATAAAGAATCCTGCTTCGTCAGACACCTCGCAGTCTCTTTCGTTATCACATATTGCGCATGTGCCTCCTGCCCCACTCCTACAACGAGCAGCAGAATTGCCACAATGTATCTGAACAAGAGCCTCACCCCCAACCCCTCTCCAAAAGGAGAGGCAAGTAAATAGCGAGACACCCCTATGCTCAGGGACTTCTTCTTTACTTCTTTCATTTTAACCACAGAATCATCTAATTATATAGGGATAACACGCTGTTCACTCCCCCCCGTTCTAAACCGACGCTCACTGCTGGTTCGAGGAAGGCGAAAGGACTACCATAGGGATAACACGCTGTTCACTCCCCTCTCCTTTACTTCCCTTCAGTCAGTGACCGTTGGTTCGGAGAGGGGTTGGGGTGAGGCTACTCCTCCCCCTTCGGGGAGGTCGGGTGGGGCTTTCTAAAAAAAAGCTGCCACCCTTTCAGGCGACAGCTTCCATTCCGTTATAACGAGTGCCCACGTTCGTGAGCGTCATTAATTTACTTTACTTTGTCAACAATAGCCTTAAAAGCTTCCTGATTGTTAACAGCGAGGTCAGCGAGCACCTTACGGTTGATCTCGATACCAGCCTTGTGCAATGCACCCATCAACTGGCTGTAGCTCATATCATAAAGACGAGCAGCAGCGTTGATACGCTGAATCCACAATGCGCGGAAGTTACGCTTCTTGTTACGACGGTCACGATAAGCATAAGTCAAACCCTTCTCATAGGTATTCTTTGCTACCGTCCAAACATTTTTACGGGCACCATAGTAACCCTTAGTCTGCTTCAGAATTCTTGTTCTCTTTGCTTTTGAAGCAACATGATTGACTGATCTTGGCATAGTTTTCTTTCCTTTTAATTTGTTTGACTAATGAATTAACGAAGTCTGAGCAGGTCGCGTACCTGCTTCAAGTTTGTACCATCCACGAGCGTCTGGTGAACAAGATTTCTCTTCTGTTTCTTTGTCTTCTTAGTCAGAATGTGACTGTGGTAAGCGTGATGACGTTTAATCTTACCAGTACCGGTGAACGTGAATCTCTTCTTTGCGCCGGAATTTGTCTTCTGTTTTGGCATTTTTGTAAAATTTAAAATTGTTATTTATATTCATCTGTGGCAACGTATATACCAGGACGTTACGCACAGGTTGCCCATGTCGCCCCTCATAACGAGGAGACACCCAACGGGCGTTAGTCAATATTCAGTTTCTTCAATGCGTCAGCACCATTCTTAGCGTTGGCAAACAAACCGCCATCCGTCTTTGGCTCCTCGCTGACGCCCTCAGCACCTGCCTTCGCACCAGCCTCTGCCTCCTCACGGTCGCGCTTCTGCTGACTCTTCTTGGCAACACCTGCCTTCTTAGGTGCAAGATAGAGGAACATCTTCTTGCCTTCGAGTTTCGGAAGCTGCTCTACCTTTGCAAGCTCCTCAAGATCGTTGGCGAAACGAAGCAATAACACCTCGCCCTGCTCCTTAAACAGAATCGAACGACCACGGAAGAACACGTATGCGCGTACCTTATTACCTGCATTGAGGAACTCCTGCGCATGCTTGAGCTTAAACTTATAGTCGTGCTCATCCGTCTGAGGACCGAAACGAATCTCCTTCACCTCCTGCTTAACCTGCTTCTGCTTCATCTCCTTCTGATGCTTCTTCTGCTGGTAGAGGAACTTAGAATAGTCGATGATACGACAAACCGGTGGCTGTGCGTTAGGAGAAATCTCCACAAGGTCAACTCCCTCTTTCTGAGCTAATTCCAACGCTTTTCGCGTAGGCATAACCTCAGCTCCATCATCACTTACCACACGTACTTCCCGAACGCGAATCTGCTCGTTCACGCGGTACTTCATTTTCATTTTGTCATTCTTCATTCAACTATTTTAAAGTGTCTAAATTCGCTAAACGCGTGCAAAGTTACTATTTTCCAACCGATTATCCAAGCGTTTTTACTAATATTTTTCTCCTCCAACGTTGAAAAACAACATGTACTTTTCCAATTTATTATCCTTTAACAGTAAAAGTACATCAATAACTTACAGGCAGACTATTAAAAATATTCCTATCTGTATAGCTTTTAAGGAAACATACATTTAGTAAGCATATTTGTAACATAATAATGAAAAACTTCTACCTTAATGTTTAGATTATATCTTATTAATTTAATAAAGTAATCATAATTATGAATTATGAATTATGAATTCTGAATTAAAAGTATTACCTTTGCCACATATTTGATTTATAAAACTAATTTGTAGTATGGTTAAAATCACTTTCCCAGACGGTTCCGTTCGTGAATACGAGCAGGGCGTAACTGGTTTTCAAATCGCCGAGAGCATTTCGCCGGCTCTCGCCCGTGACGTTGTATCTTGCGGTGTAAATGGCGAAACAACAGAACTCAATCGTCCTATCAATGAGGACGCTACCATCGCACTTTACAAGTTCGATGACGAAGAAGGTAAGCACACCTTCTGGCACACTTCTGCCCACCTCCTCGCTGAGGCTTTGCAGGAGCTTTACCCAGGCATTCAGTTCGGATTCGGACCAGCTGTTGAGAACGGCTTCTTCTATGACGTGATGCCTGCAGAGGGTCAGACAATCTCTGAGAATGACTTCCCAAAGATTGAAGAGAAGATGCGCGAACTTGCTAAGAAGAACGAGCAGGTCGTTCGTCGTGATGTCTCTAAGGCGGATGCTGTTAAGGAGTTTACTGCCGATGGACAGGAATATAAGGTGGAGCACATCGTTGAGGATCTCGAGGATGGCACTATCTCAACATATTCGCAGGGTAATTTCACCGACCTTTGTCGTGGTCCGCACCTCGTTTCTACGGGTGCTATCAAGGCTGTCAAGATAACCAGCGTTGCTGGAGCTTTCTGGCGTGGCGATGCTAAGCGCGAGCAGATGACACGTATCTATGGTATCACCTTCCCTAAGAAGAAGATGCTTGATGAATACCTCGAGATGCTTGAGGAGGCTAAGAAGCGCGACCATAGAAAGATTGGTAAGGAAATGGAACTCTTTATGTTCTCTGACCGTGTCGGTAAGGGTCTTCCTATCTGGTTGCCAAAGGGAACACAGCTTCGCCTGCGCCTACAGGAGCTCTTGCGTCGTCTCCTCCGTCCTTACAACTATCAGGAGGTAATCACACCGGGTATTGGTGGTAAGAACCTCTACGTAACTTCTGGTCACTATGCCCACTATGGCAAGGATGCGTTCCAGCCAATCCACACACCAGAGGAGGATGAGGAGTATATGCTCAAACCAATGAACTGCCCTCACCACTGTGAGATTTATGCTCATAAGCCACGTTCTTATAAGGATCTTCCACTGCGTATCGCAGAGTTTGGAACCGTATTCCGCTACGAGAAGAGCGGTGAGCTTCACGGACTTACACGTGTTCGTACTTTCACGCAGGACGATGCGCATATCTTCGTACGTCCTGATCAGGTAAAGGCAGAGTTTGAGAACAATATCGATATCATCCTCAAGGTGTTCAAGACCTTCGGTTTCGATAACTACGAGGCACAAATTTCCCTCCGCGACCCAGAGGACAAGGAGAAGTATATCGGCTCTGACGAGGTATGGGAAGAGAGCGAAGCAGCCATTAAGGAAGCATGCGCAGAGAAGGGTCTTAACGCTCGTGTAGAGCTTGGTGAGGCTGCCTTCTATGGTCCTAAGCTCGACTTCATGGTGAAGGATGCTATCGGTCGCCGTTGGCAGCTCGGTACAATTCAGGTAGACTATAACCTGCCTAACCGCTTCAAACTCGAATATACAGCAGAAGACAACTCTAAGAAGACACCAGTGATGGTTCACCGTGCACCATTCGGTTCACTCGAGCGTTTCACAGCCGTTCTCATCGAGCACACAGCAGGTCACTTCCCACTCTGGTTGACACCTGATCAGGTTGCTATCCTCCCAATCTCTGAGAAGTATAACGACTATGCCCGCAAGGTGAAGGCTTACTTCGATGCGCACGACGTACGTTCAATTATGGACGACCGCAACGAGAAGATTGGTCGCAAGATTCGCGACAACGAGCTCAAGCGTGTTCCTTACATGGTTATCGTTGGCGAGAAAGAAGCTGCCGAGGGTCTCGTTTCAATGCGTCAGCAGGGCGGTGGCGAGCAGGCTACTATGACAATGGAAGCCTTCGCAGAGCGTATCAACAACGAGGTTGCTGAACAGCTGAAGGGGTTGGATTAATAAAGAAAGCCCCACCCAACCTCCCCGAAGGGAGGGGAGTGAATACCGCGATATCCCTATTATGTTAGGTAAGTGGTGGTATCATAATAACTTATTTGTAGGGGAAGAACAGAAGTTAGAAGTCCTTCGCTTTTGAGGCTAACATATTATGACCTTTATGGTCTTCTCCTCTCACTACGAGAGGAGAGAATCTCTTACAAGGGTGTGTCAAAATGCAAATACCATTTTGATAATCTTACAGTTTGAAACAATTCATTAAAAAAGACCATTTCTGTACTCGATTTTGAGTAAAGAAATGGTCTTTTTTTTGCTTTAAGGAAAAAACTACTTATAGAACTTATCTTGACTTTTGCTCTTTTTCACTTTCTTCATCAGAATAACCATAAATGCTATATAATCCCATGCTTGCCAACTGGTCAAAGTAACATCAAATCTGTTCTACAAACTTCTGTATGAATCCAACCACACATTTGTTCTTTCTATGCTGTACCTTTCTTTATACAGAATATCGTCAAACACCTCCTACTCTATGATTAAATGCTACATTTGCAAACACACCCATTCTTAGGCACATGTGCCTAAACTCTTTTCCATCGAATCCCGCATCGGCATTGAAAAATAATCCGTCAATAGAGATATCAGGCATTGTGAGTTGTAAGAACACTTCAAATCTATACTTGACATATCCAAGAAAGATTTATAACGGTTTAGAAGTGTTGTCCACACTTTTTGCCATTCTCCTTTCTTACACCATTTGCGAAAATGTCCATACACAGTTTTGCAATGAAGAACCTTTGCTGTGAAGAACGATAAAACTGGAAGCATATACCATTGACAACCAGTCTTAAGCTTATAAAGAATGTATGGAATTACCTCTTACAGTCTACTTTGGCAAATATATCCACGTTTTGCAACTGATAAATGAGGTAGAATTTCATTTTTATTGTATCTTTGTATAGTACTTTGTACATGAGAGGAATTTGAGGCTTGGTTTGCTAATACAAAGATAAGAAATCCTCTCAATTTTAACAAAATAAAAAGTCAAGACAACTTCAATATAAAAAAGTAATAGGAATCGTTATAGGGCTTGCCATCGGCTTCTTCCTGGGTATCGATGATCTGATAACTCGTCTTTCCAGGACCTTCGATAAGACAAGGTAGCAGCTTTACGATGGAAGCGGCAACGTGATGCGCAGGGTGGAGAGCTTGAAGGGACTCGGCATAACGCCGAAGAAGCAAACCAAGGGACTGGAAGAAATTAATATATTGGACCGATAAATGAAAAATAAAGGCTTATCATATTTCCTAAGATTACAGGTTGGTTTCCTGTGGCTCTTGTGCATGGTGCTGTGTTTGCAGCTTCATGCTCAGGAATATTTGACCCGCAATATGCTGATGTTGTCGAATCTCAATACGGACAATGGGCTCTCCAGTGCCCGTGTGTATTCGATAGTTGAGGCTGAGGATGGTGCTATGTGGATCAGTACCAAGCGAGGCGTTGACAGGTACAATGGTCAACAGGTACGAAACTATACCTTGGCTACGGATATGCAGTTTAGTGATGCCAGTGGTAGAAACATCAAGTTGACTAAGAATAGCCAACAGCATATCTATGCCTATGATAATAAAGGAAAGATCTATATATATAATAAGGTGAAAGACACATTCCAACTCCAGGTCAATCTGATGAATGTACTTGGAGGAAGTGTGGTGCTCAATGACTTGTTGGTTGATGACAAGGGATGCTTTTGGATGGCGTTAGATAGGGGCGTGTATATGATGGCTCCTCTATCTATTGCTGGTAGCAAAGACAAAACAGCGTATAGTTCGTCGAACAAAGGAAAATACATTCTGAAGAACACATATGTCAATCATATCCGATTCTTCGGCAAACAATTATTGATAGGTTCTCCTTCGGGAGTCTTCGCCTATTCACAAAATGCAGCCCAGCCTCGATTGCTCTTGCGAGGGTATTCCGTGCTTTCGTCTTATCACGACGTGAAGGCTCATCAGATATGGTTGGGAACTTTCCATCGTGGCATTCTCTTGCTCGATGACAGAACATGGAAGCCATTGTCTTCTCTCACGCAATTCTCATCCTTATCAGATATTCCGCTCATTCCTGTTCGTTCCATTATCCCCTACGATGCAGCCACCATCTTGATGGCGGTGGATGGAGCAGGTGTCTATGCCTACGACAAGAAGACTTGTAAGACGAATCTACTTTTGAATACGGATGGCAGACCGGAAAATGTATTGCATGGCAATGGCGTCTATGCCCTTTGCAAGGACCATCTTGGCGACCTTTGGATGGGCTCCTATTCAGGAGGTGTGGATATGGCTATTCCTATGGAGCATACCTTGGAGTTTGTGCGTCATGAGAATCTCAACAGCCAGTCGCTTATCAATAATGGTGTGAACGATGTTATGCAGAGCGTGGATGCACAGGGCCGCAATAGCAAAATATGGTATGCTACCGACAAGGGGGTGAGCATCTATGACGAGCAAACCCATCTGTGGCATCATTCCCTATATAATAAGGTGGCGCTAACCCTTTGTCAGACTGCTGATGGCAAGGTCTTGGTGGGAACCTATGGTGATGGCATCTTTCAGGTTCATGCCGATGGAAGCAGTAGTCGGGCTTACTCTGTGTCGAATGGCAAGTTAAAGACCGACTATGTGTATAGCATTTTCAAGGATAGCGAAGGAGGCTTGTGGATAGGTTGTTTGGATGGAGACTTGGTACATATCCCATCATCATTAGAAAAGAATGGAAATGTGGATAACTCCGTTAACTACTTGCCAATCAATGAGGTTCAGAGTATCGTGGAGTCTCCTGATAAGAAGATTATTGCGGTGGGAACGACCCATGGATGTTATCGTATCGACAAGCGAAGCCTTCGTGTCAGTCGATTCTTCTATCCGTCGGAATTTCCGTCAGTCGATTATAATTTCTTTGTCAATGCGATGGATTTTCAGGATGCACGGCATATCTGGATAGCCACCGATGGAGGAGGCTTGTACCTCTACGATTGGCAGAAGCACCAGGTTAAGAACTATACCATCTCGCAGTCTTTGCCTTCCAACACCGTCTATGCCTTGGTCAAGACTCCCATTGGCCAGGTATGGATGAGTACCGACAAGGGACTGGCTTTCATCGATCATGGAAAGGTAATCAATCTCAACTTCTTCAAGGGATTGGAGCGGGAGTACAAGCGTATGGCTGTGGTCCGAACGCAAGACGGGCGAATGATATTCGGAAGCAGTGAAGGAGCTGTGGTCTTAGCATCCAAGTTTGCCAGGGGATTGAACTACAAGGCTCCTCTTCATATCACGGGTGTTGAGGTGGAAGGAAAGACTTTCGATGAGGCTGACCAACTGGAAGATTGGCATGCAGAACTCTTCGAGATGTTGCAAGAAGGAAAGATGAGTTTCTCTCATGATGAGAAAACCCTCATCGTGCATTTCGAGAGCATCAACTATCCGTATCAGCACGACATCCAATATCAGTATTACCTGGCGGGGTATGACCATCAGTGGAGTGTGCCTTCTGCCTACCAGCAGGCTCGTTTCGCCAATTTGCCTCCTGGCAGTTACACCCTGCATGTCAAGGCAATGGGTAGGAGTAACGGACGCATATTGGGAGAATCCACCTTGCGCATTCATATCGCCCAACCATGGTGGAACTCTTGGTGGGCATGGATTGCCTATCTCTGTATCTTAGGTGTTATAGTCTATTTCGGCTGGGATTACTACAGAGAGCGTTTGCATCGCAAGTACTACGATGACAAGATCAACTTCTTTGTGAATACCGCCCATAACATCCGTACCCCTTTGAGTCTTGTGCTGGCTCCTCTTGCCGACTTGGCGAAAGATACTACACTGGGCGATAAGAGCCGAAAGTTCTTGGAGATGGCACTGTGTAATGGCGACAAACTTCTGAGGATGGTGACCGAGTTGCTTGATTTCCAGAAAATAGCCGTAGTGAAGACACAAGTCCACATGCAGAAAGTGGAACTGTCTGTTCTCTTGCGTCAGCAGGTGGATAAGTTCCAGATGTCTGCCCAGGAGAAACATCTCAATCTTCGGTTGGCAACCTGTGGACAGCATACCTTCTCTACCGATCTTTCTATGATGGATCTGATATTCGAGAATCTGCTCTCCAATGCTATAAAATATACGAAGGTGGGTGGAACCATCACCATCTCAGCTTCGATTGATGAGATTGGTAAGCAAGTCAGCATCCAGGTAAGCGATACCGGCATTGGTATCCCGAAAATCGAGGCCAAGCATATCTTCCAGAGTTTCTTTCGTGCCTCCAATGCTGTCAACTCTCAGGAGATGGGCAGTGGCTTGGGCTTGATGCTCACTCGCCAGCTTGTGCAGAAACTGGGAGGAAAGTTAACGTTCGAGAGTGAGGAAGGCAAGGGATCTACTTTCTTGGTTGTATTGCCTGATAACGGATATGTTGATGTTTCCGTTTCTTCCAAGCCATCAAGTTTGCCAGAAACTTCCGATAACTCCATGTCTACTGATGAAAAAATAAAATCAGAAGAATCACTTAAGGACACGCTCCTTTTTGTCGATGATAACGAAGACTTCCGTCAATACATCCGTATGGCTTTCGCCGACCAATACCATGTGGTGGATGTGGAGAGTGGTGAGGCTGCCTTGAAGTATCTGTCAGAGAATGGTGAGTGTGACATCGTAGTATCGGATGTGATGATGCCGGGTATGCAGGGCGACGAACTCTGCCGTAGCATCAAGGAAAACAAGGAGACCAGTTGGCTACCTGTCATCCTCCTAACAGCGAAGGCAGGGCGCGATTTCATGATAGAAGGTCTAGACCTTGGAGCAGACGATTACATTGCGAAGCCATTCGACTCTGCCATTCTTGCCAGCAAGATAACGAGCATGTTGAAGAACCGTTGTCGTCTGAGTCAATACTATATGGAGCGAAGTCTCGCCATCGTCAGAGGAGAAGACTCTGGGCAATCGTCTCAAAAGAGCCTGTTGCCAAGCGAACCTTCCATGTCATCTGCTTCTGATGAAAAGAATAAATCTTCCGATGAAAAAGAACTGGGATTGGATCCGATGGACCAAGCTTTCGTTGAGAAAGCAACCCGTCTCATCCTCGATAACCTGAGCGACACCGACTTCACCATCGACCGCCTTTGCCGGGAGATGGCGATGAGCCGCACCCTCTTCTATGGCAGGTTGAAGACTCTGACGGGGCAAGGACCGCAAGACTTCATACGACTCATCCGTTTGGAGCAGGCAGCCCAGTATCTGAAGCAAGGCGATAGCGTCTTGGATGTCTCTATGAAGACAGGATTTGTAAACGTAAAGTACTTTAGTACAGTCTTCAAGAAGCATTTCGGGGTGTCACCTAGTAAGTATGACTAAAATGAACAGTGTAAATTGTTAGTAAAGGACGTAAAGTTACTACTATCAGCAGCCGAGGTTGCTCATTAAACAAAAATATGGCTAAGACAGTCAACATTCTATCCTATTATCATCCTCTTTCATTGAAAACCTTTTCATTTTAAGACTTCGAAAACTTGTAGGCAAGAGTTTGAAAAATTATTACATAATTTCAAAGAAAATATCTATAAATAACGCCAAAAACACATATAAGAAGTAGGTATGCAATCAACAGATAATCAAGTAGTTACTAAGTAGTAAAATAAAAGGTGCTTAATTGGACTTCAAAAGGGCGTTAGTAAGGGTCTTAAAGGGCACCTTTTGCAAGTCAATTGGGCGTCTTTTAGAAGCCCAAAGAGCATGTGTTGGTTTTGAAACACATGAAAATAGTTTACAAATTTCAACTAATGGGGGAATAAGTTGTTTGTAGAAGACAGATCGATATCGCAGCTAATTACGTTTATCATATAGTTTATCCCCCTTTATAAAACCATCTAAATGGGGGTAATTATTCCGTTTATGTGGATTAATCTCATTCTATTAACAATCTACGCATTTAACGGAAGAACCATATTATTTTATTGCTGTCCGGTAAAACTTAAATAACATATAAATCCTTGCGGAATTGCCTTTATATAGGTAATTCCTCATTCTTTTTTGAAATCCAAGCCCCCTAATCAAATAAGTCAAGTTCTTTTGGTGGTGAATTTGCCTTTTCAGCTATTATGATGAGTTCATCATTTTGTGGATTTTCCATAAATGAGATGAAATCAGTGTAATACATCAGTGTGAGCCTCAGCATGGTTACTAGCTGCGAGAAGGATACGTGTCTTTTTATCATTCTGGAGATAACGGTACAAAGCAGATTGGCAATGAGTACTACCCATGTCTGTATCTGTATGGCATTTACACTGTCACCATAGAAGAAATGCAGTGGGAAGTTCTGTTTGAGCTGCTTGTAAAGGGACTCTATAGCCCATCTTCGCTTGTAAATCTCCTCAAGGTCCTTTACATCAAGCTCAAGGTTATTGGTCAACAGGACAACTGACTTATGTGAGTTGTCACTCCACAGTTCCACTCGTCTTGCCTGGTGTCTTATCTCCCCCTTCTCAAAGACAATCTTCTTGTCTGTATGTGTAACCAATCCATCAGGGCTTACATAGGTTACTGAGGACAACTCCGTATAGGTGAGATTCTTCTTCATCTTGGTCACATAGCATACCCCTTCCTCTGTAAGTCGCTGGAACTGTGCATAATCAACGTATGCTCTGTCCATGGTAAGGGTAGCATCCTTAGGAAGATGCACTTCTTTAAGTAGATAATGATCATGCGTGGCGGCAGAGGTAAGCTGTACGACCATGGGAACGCCAACATGATACTTCATCACCGTATGAACCTTCATACCGTCTTTCTTCTTACCACTCTTGGGGTGTCTGCCTACACCCTTGAGTATGTTGTCAAAAAGGGTAATCGTAGTTGAATCCATCATATACAGAAGCTTTTCCCATGTCTTCTGTTCACCTTTAGGGCGGCTGTCCGATAAAAAAGAACCATAACGCTCTAAGAGGTACGCATAAACGCTTGCAAAGAACTCTTGTGGGCGACGCTTGTTGGCATCAGCAAGCGTACTACGACGGACGATATAGTCGATGCCAAGATGATGAAATTTGTTTACTTCAGCCTTCATGCCTATCTCCACTTCCCGAAGAGAATCAAAGTGTTTGAGAACAACGAAAAGCATTATGACAAGGTGAGTCCACCCATCAAGACGCTTCACATAAGCTTCACTTCGGGGTGTTTCAAGGCTGATTTGCTTGATTTGTTGCTTATCGAGTAATTTTATTACCTGATTATAGACCGGCTGTCCGATAAAATGTGTACTTTTGCCCATGTTATTGAAGTTTTATCGCAGAAACAAAAGTAACAAAAAGGGCTGAAATCCAAATACGGATTTTAGCCCTTAACTTTTATTATGTGGAAAAGGTTTACCGGACAGCAATAATATTATTTATACGCAGACCACCTTGAAATTGTCTACCACAATCCTTGCAGGAATACATCTGAACAGAACGTCGATACCCATTCTTTTTAACATTTGAGCTATTACAGAAGATACAGTTTTTTATTCATAGATTTTCAAATGCTGCAAAGGTAGTAAATAAAAGAATTCCAAGAGTTTTTCAGCCTACCAAATGTCCATTACGCCCTACTGATATTCAGTTAGTTATATATAAAATGTAAGGTTTCAAACCTAACGATAAGTTAGATTTGAAACCTTTTTTGTTTGCATTCTAACCTAGTTTTTTCCTCTTTTCTATACTTTTGCAGCCAAGTTCAAACAATAACTCGCAATCAATAAACAATTAAGCATAAACAACAATAAACTTAATAATGAAAAGGAACCTTTTGAAAATCTGCTTGCTATTTGTAAGTATGTTTACTGTATTTTCTTGCAGTGCTAGTCCTTCGGTGGTGGATACGCCTGATACAAGCGAATCGATTCCTACCGCCAAGCAATGGAACAAGGATGTAGTAGGTTGGAATCTCGGCAATGAATTCGAGTGCTCAGCTCCTGGACAGGATGGAGAGTCGATGCAGATTGGCAACCCTGACGGTTCCATCCATGCAGAGACAGCTTGGGGCAATCCCGTTGTCACCAAAAAGATGATACAAGCCGTGAAGAAGGCAGGTTTCAATGCCATCCGGATTCCAATCCGTTGGCAGTGCCACATTACCAATGCTCAGGCGATGAGCATCGACAAGGCTTGGATTGCTCGTATCAAGGAGGTAGTGGGTTGGTGTCTGGATAATGACCTCAAGGTTATCATCAATGCGCATCATGAAAAATGGCTCGAAGGTCGTCCGACCTATCAATATAAGGATGAAAACTGCCAAAAGCTTGCGCTCCTCTGGATGAATATCGCCTCTGAGTTTGCCAATTATGACAGCCGCTTGGCTTTCGCCGGTACCAATGAGGTTCACGTCAGGGACAACTGGAGCAAGCCTACTGCCGAGAACCTCGAAGTGCAGAATGCTTACAATCAGATATTCGTGGATATGGTTCGTGCCACAGGCGGCAACAATGCCAAGCGCCACCTCATCTTACAGACTTACGTTTGCAACCCTTGGTTTGGTATCGAGAATGGAGGATTCGTCATTCCGAAGGATGCCGAAGGCAATGGCAACAACTATATGAGTGTGGAATTCCACTACTATCAGCCATGGAGCTATGCCGGCGATTGCGCCTACGATTACTGGGGTGATGCCTACAAGGATGTTGGCAAGATACCTGCTGAAAACGAGAAGACGATGACGGATTTCTTCGATAAGGCAATGAATACATGGAGTAACAAAGGACTGGGTATCGTAATAGGAGAATGGGGAGTAACCGACCACTATAAGTCAAACTCAGTGAAAGTGCATGAAAACATGACCTACTACTGTAAGTTCTTGACTACGGAGGCTCGCAAACGAGGCTTCTCTACTTTCGTTTGGGACAACAACCACTTTGGCAACGGCTCTGAGAAGTATGGCATCTTCGATCGTTTCAAGAGTATGAAGGTGAATGCTCCTTGGATTCTCGAAGGAATCTTTGGGAAAGAATAATGTTAAACTAAAAACAAAATATCTATTATGAGAAAGAAAACCATGTTTCTCGGCATGCTCGGTGCAGGTTTGATGTGGATGCCTACTTCTGCCATCCTCGCTGCTCAGATGAACAATGCTGCTATGAGCGTTCAGCAGAACCAAGGTATCAAGGGTACAGTAGTGGATGCTACTGGCGAAACCTTGATTGGTGCAAGCGTGAAGGTGACTGGTACAACAAACGGTGTCGTTACCGATCTGGATGGTAACTTTACGCTGAATTGCAAGCCTGGAGCTACACTCGAAGTGAGCTACGTCGGTTACAAGACGATGACCGTGAAAGCTGTTAATGGTATGAAAATCAAGATGCAAGTGGATAGTAAAGCCTTGAATGAGGTAGTTGTTACCGCCCTCGGTATCAAACGAGACCGCAAGGCTCTCGGCTATGGCTTGGAGGAAGTGAAGGGTGAGGAACTCAGCAAGGCGAAGGAAACCAACGTCATCAACTCTCTTTCTGGTAAGGTGGCTGGTCTCGTCGTGCAGAATACGGCTGGCGGTGCTTCTGGTTCTACCCGCGTGCTCCTTCGTGGTAATACAGAAATGGCAGGCAACAACCAGCCTCTCTACGTGGTGGATGGTGTGCCTTTGGATAATACAAACTTTGGCAGTGCTGGTGAAAGTGGCGGTTATGATCTGGGTGATGGAATCTCTGCCATCAACCCTGATGATATTGAGACGATGACCGTATTGAAAGGTCCTGCTGCCTCTGCCCTCTATGGTAGCCGTGCTTCCCACGGTGTTATCTTGATTACGACCAAGAAGGCGGAGAAGGATAAGATTTCCGTGGAGTACAATGGTTCTTACACTGTCGATACCCAGTTGGCTAAGTGGGACGACATCCAGGAGATATATGGCGCTGGTTACAATGGCGAGCTTCCTGCATCCAGCACCTCTGGTACCAATACCAGTTGGGGACCTAAGGCCGATGATTTCATGTTCAAGTATTTCGATGGTGAGGAGCGTCCATTCTTGATGCACCCTAACAACGCCTCCGATTTCTTCCGCACAGGTTTCACCACCCAAAACTCTGCCATCCTCTCTGTTAATTCCGGTAAGACGGGTATGCGTTTCTCTGTTACCGATATGCGCAACAAGGACATCCTGCCTAACACCAATATGAGTCGTGACAACTTCAACCTCCGTGTTAATACCTCCGCAGGTCCTGTTGACTTCGACTTCACCGCCAACTATACTCGTGAGAAGGTGAAGAATCGTCCTGCCCTTGGCGATTCCCAGAGCAACGTGGGTAAGAACCTCATGACTCTGGCGGGTACCTACGACCAGGCTTGGTTGAAGCACTATGAGGATGCCGACGGCAACTATTCCAACTGGAATGGTAACGACCAGTATAACAAGAACCCATACTGGGATCTCTATAAGAACAGCAATACATCCGACAAGGACGTGTTCCGTTTTACGGGTAAGGCCATCTGGAACATCGACAACCACCTCAAGTTGCAGGGTACCATCGGTACCGACATCAACAGCATGAACTTCGAGGACTTCATCGCCAAAACAACTCCAGGTACTCCTGCCGGAAAGCTTACCGACCAAATCTTCAACAACCGCACATTCAACGCCGAGATACTCGCCCTCTACAACAACTCATGGGGCGACTTCGATGTCAATGCTACCGCTGGTGGTAACATCTTCAAGGTGAACAACAAGACCACTACCAACGTTGGTCTCAACCAGCAGATGAATGGAATACAGAACATCATGAACTATCAGGAGCAGAATACTCGTGAGAGCATGTATAAGAAGCAGATTTCTTCCCTCTATGCCAGTGCGAGCCTCGGCTACAAACATACTTACTATCTGGAGGGAACTCTCCGTGGCGATAGGTCATCTACGCTCCCTACCAATAACAATACATACGTATATCCTTCTGTATCTGGTAGCTTGGTTTTCTCCGAGTTTATCAAGAACAAGAAGTTTATCAATTACGGTAAGATTCGCGCATCTTGGGCAAAGGTAGGTAGCGATACCGATCCATACCTGTTGGCACTCAACTATACCACGGGCAAGTACAGCTACTCGGGTTATACCATCGGTATGATAGCCAACTCAACACAGCCAAACAAGGATTTGAAGCCTACTATGACAGATTCTTACGAGGTAGGCTTGGAGATGAAGTTCTTCAACGGACGCTTGGGTTTGGATGCCACCTATTACAACCAGAACTCCAAGGACCAGATTTTGAGCTTGGCTTCAACCACCACCTCTGGCTATGCTTACCGCCTCATCAATGCCGGTGAGATTCAGAACCAGGGTATCGAGATTGCCCTCAATGCCCGTGCCTTGCAGATCAAGGACTTCGCTTGGGACTTGGGTGTCAACTTCTCGAAGAATACCAACAAGGTGAAGTCGCTCACCAATGGCATGGACTACTTCGAGTTGGCGAAGGCATACTGGTGCGGTGTTTCTGTTGGTGCCAAGGTAGGAGAGAATTATGGAGCCATCCGTGGACACGACTTCCTCTACAACGACAAGGGTCAGGTGGTTGTCGATGCAGCTACTGGTCTTCCAAAGGTTGACCAGAAAATCAAGACCATCGGTAACTCTACTTGGGACTGGACAGGTGGTTTCTACTCAACCTTCAGCTACAAGAACTTCCGCCTCTCTGCTGCATTCGATGTTAAGGTAGGTGCCGACATCTACTCTATGTCCATGCGTTCCGCATACCAGACAGGTAAGGCAAAGGGAACATTGGCAGGCCGTGAGGAGTGGTACACTTCTGAGGAGGCTCGTAAGGCTTCGGGTATGGACCTTGCCGCATGGCGTGAAACAGGTAACTGCAAGGGATTTGTCGTAGAGGGTGTCATCGACAATGGCGATGGTACTTATCGTAAGAACGACATCGCCGTGAACCCTGAGGATTACTGGAAGCATGTAGCAAATGGCGTGCAGAGTGCCTTCGTTTACGACAACTCTTACGTGAAGTGTCGTGAGATTACTTTCGGCTATACCTTCCCAGAGAGCATCCTGGGCAAGTATGTCAAGGGCTTGACCGTATCCTTCGTGGCTCGTAACCCATTCATTATTTGGAAGAATATTCCTAACATCGACCCAGACTCCAGTTACAATACCTCTGGTCTCGGTCTGGAATATGGCTCTCTACCATCTCGCAAGAGCTATGGTTTAAACGTGAACGTGAAGTTCTAATCTCAAAAAAATAAATCAATTTCTTTAGAAGAGTTCTAATATATAATAATGTATGAAAATGAACAATATAATCAAGAAATATATAGGTAAGAGCAGCCTGATGATGGCTTTCGCCCTGATGACAACCGGCACTGCGATGACTTCTTGCTCAGATGAAACCTTGAGCAACATCAATACCGACAAGACCAAGGTGAGCGAGCTCGACCCTAACGCACAGTTGACTACTGCTTTGTTGCAGACTTATGGTGACTTCAGTTTGATGGATACCTACCGTAACTATATCTCAGGTTTTCCACAGTATTTCGCTGGTGGTTGGAACGTAACCAACTATGCAGGTTCCAACTTCCGTGAGGACGACATCGCTCGTCGCGTCTGGGACCGCTACTATGAGGTCAGTATCAAGAACCTTGTGGATGCCATCCACAATTCAGCAGACAAGGCAAACTTGAATGCGGCACTTCGTATCCATCGTGTCTATCTCACGGCAGTCTTGGCAGATACCTACGGTGACGTACCTTGTTTGGAGGCAGGTCTGGGTTACATCTCAGGCATCTCCACCCCTAAGTATGATACCGTAGAGGAACTCTACAGCTGGTTCTTTGAGGAGCTTGACGCTTGCGAGAAGCAACTTGGCACCGGTACCGACCGCATTTCTGGTGATGTCACCAGCATGGGTGGTGATGTAGCCAAGTGGAAGAAGTATGCCAATGCGCTCCGTATGCGCTATGCCATGCGCATTTCAGATGTTAATCCACAGAAGGCAAAGGAAGAGTTTGAGAAGGCTGTTGCTGCCGGTGCTATCGCCAGTGCAGCAGATGATGCTTACATCAGATATGCCGATACTCCCTATACTTATTATGATGGAGCCAACGACTACGATTTCCGCACCAATGCCTTAGGAGAGATTCTCTATGGTCAGGATGCCACATCGCCTACCATGGTATGCTCTACCTTGTTCTATCAGTTGCAGAATACCAACGACCCTCGTCTCTATCGCATCTGCCGTCACTACTACAATATCAAACGTAGTCAGGTGAAGCCAGACAAAGAGCAGAACATCGACTTGACCGATGATTTCCTGGCTTACTTCCGGAGCAAGAATCTCGGTGAAGAGCCTTGCAACCCTGGTGCTACCTGGTACACAGACTGGATGAGTCCAGCTACGGTTGATGACCTTCCCACTTTGAAGAAGTATGCGGAGATAGACAAGAACACTTATGCCAACTCTGATTATATAGCCCGAGCAGGTCGTCCTTGCCTGAACATCGACTTTGAGATGCCTTCTTGTCCTGGCGACTTGATGAGCTATGCCGAGGTGGAGTTCCTCAAGGCTGAGGCTGCAACCAAGGGATGGAATGTTGGGGGTGGTGATGCAGAGAGCCACTACGAGGCTGGTGTTCGTGCCAGCATGGAGTTGCTCAACAACTACTATCTTACATCCAACAAGATTTCCAAGGAAGAGATAGATGCGTTCATTGCCAATAATCCGTTGGGTGACAATCCTAAGGAGACCATCAACACCCAGGCTTGGATTCTCCACATGATGAACCCTTCTGAGGGTTGGGCAAACATGCGCCGCTCTGACTATCCTGCTATCTTGAATCGTGATCTCTTGACCAAGAATGGTTTTACTTACACAGATTCGAACTGGTCAATGCCTGTCCGTTTGCAGTATCCTGAGTTGGAAGGTCAGTACAACAGTGCCAACTACAAGGCTGCCATCGACCGCATGGGTGGTACAGACGACTGGCACAAGCGCCTCTGGTGGGACAAGGCTGATGTAAACCTTCAGCCAAACTTCAATCCTCCATTCGGAAAGGGATACAGCAAGTAGTGTTAAGCGTTTAATGTAAAGTATTAAATGTTAAGTTTTATAGGACAATAGATAGAATAATTAATTATGAATAAGACAATGAAACAATATAAAGGAAAAGTCTTGAAGGCTATGATGATGCTCTTCGCCATGAGTTTCGCACTGGCTGGTACATCTACTTTGTCTTCTTGCTCTTCTGACGATGATCCATACTTCACTGTCAGCGAAAATGACGATCCACGTATTTTGAACACCGACTTGGCTGATTCCAAGATAGACCGCAAGACAAATTATAAGTTGGAAATCAAGGTGACTCCTGTTCACTACACCACAGTGACATGGTTGCTCGACGGCACTCAGATTGCCGAAGGTACTACCATCGACCAAACTTTGCCTTTAGGTAATCATGAACTGAAGATTGTGGCAACCACCACCAAGGGCAAGACCACATCCCGCACCTTGAACGTTACCGTGACTCCTGCTGCCGATGACCCAGCCTTGGGTACCAATGCCATCGAGCTTAGGGTAGCTCCAGGAGAAACTACAACCATCCACGAGTGCAAGAACCTGGGTCTCGTTCAGAAAGTTCTCATCGCTGATAAGGAGGTTGCCTTCGAAGTTCTCGATGAGGGTACGACATTGAAAGTTACTGCTCCTTCCGACCTCGCCAATGGTGATTACGACATTACATTGGTAGATAGCAATGGTGTACAGTTTGCTGGCGGTACCATCAAGGTAACCACCGAGGCTCGCCAATCTGTGGAGAACACCATCTGGGAAGGTGAGTTTGCCGTGACATGGGGTACACCATTCAATGCCTTGAAGGATACCTTCCTCTCAAAGGTGAAGGCTGGCACCATCCTCCGTGTCTATGTGAATGGAAATGGTCAGGGTACTGCTGCCACTGCTTGGTGGAATAACATCCTTACTGGTAAGGGCGACCCAGAGCGTGGCGACATCATGGTGGATGGACCTGCTAAATGGGAGTTTAAACTGACCGACTTATCTATCCAACTTTTGACAGAGCAGGATGGTTTCCTCCTCGTGGGTGACGGTTACACCGTAAAGAAAGTAACTATCGAATAAAATATTAGAAAGATTTCCGTTTTATCATAAAACGTCAAGCCTTTGAACTTATGAAGAAATTATTATTATCTATTTCAATGTTGGCATTTGCTTATACAACCAGTGCTAATGTTCCAGTTATCAAAAGCAACCCTAAGATAGAGGCTCAAGTAGAACAAACCCTGAAGAAACTCACCTTGGAGGAAAAGATAGGTCAGATGATGGAATTGGTGACCGCCCTCTTTGGTGCCAACGACAAGAACGGTGTGTTCTATATCGACGAGCACAAGACCGATTCTATCTTTTCTCGCTATAAGATTGGCTCTATCCTCAACGCTCCTAACACTTGCGCGCCAACCGCCAAGCAGTGGGAGAAGTACATCGAGCAAATCCAGAAGATTTCGATGAAGCGCATCGGCATCCCTTGCGTCTTCGGTCTCGATCAGAACCACGGTTCTACTTATACACAAGACGGTACCCTCTTCCCGCAGAACATCAATGTAGCTGCCACCTTCAATCGTGAGATTGCTCGCCATTCGGCTGAGGCTACTGCTTATGAGACTCGTGCGGTGAGTGTGCCTTGGACTTTCAGTCCTACCGTTGATCTCGGTCGTGATGCCCGTTGGCCTCGCATCTGGGAGAACTTTGGCGAGGATTGCTATCTCAGTTCAGAGATGGGCAAGGCCATGGTCTATGGTTTCCAGGGCGAGGACCCAAATAACATCGACCAGTATCACATCGCCACTTCAATGAAGCACTTCATGGGCTATGGCGTGCCTTGGACTGGTAAAGACCGTACACCAGCCTATATCTCTCCTGCCAACTTGCGAGAGAAGCACTTTGCTCCTTTCCTGGCGGGTCTGCAAGCTGGAGCCTTGACCGTGATGGTGAATTCCGCTTCCGTCAACGGTATGCCGATGCACGCCAACAAGGAAATCCTGACAGGATGGCTGAAGGAAGAGACAGGATGGGATGGTGTGCTTATCACCGACTGGGCAGACATCAATAATCTCTATACTCGTGAAATGGTGGCAAAGGACAAGAAGGATGCACTCCGCATCGCCATCAATGCTGGTATCGACATGATTATGGAACCTTATTCTTGCGATGCTTGTGGCTACCTTATTGAATTGGTGAAGGAAGGCAAGATTCCGATGAGTCGCATTGATGATGCCTGTCGCCGTGTGCTTCGTATGAAGTACCGTCTCGATCTCTTCAAGAACCCAACCCAGAAACTGAAGAATTATCCTAAGTTTGGTGGCGAGGAGTTTGCCAAACTCGCCTTAGAGGGTGCTACCGAGAGTATGGTGCTCCTGAAGAACGAGCGTAATATCCTTCCTTTGCAGCATGGCAAGAAGATTCTCCTCACGGGGCCTAATGCCAATCAGATGCGCTGTCTGGACGGTGGATGGAGCTATACCTGGCAGGGCCATCGTACCGATGAGTTTGCCGGCAAGTATAATACCATCTATGAGGCATTCTGCAATGAGTATGGCAAGGAGAATGTTATCTTGAATCAGGGTGTTACCTATAATGAAAAGGGCAAGTATTGGGAGGAGAACGAACCTCAGATTCTGGGGGCAGTGGCTGCAGCAAAGGATGCCGACGTCATTGTGGCTTGCATTGGCGAGAACTCCTATACCGAGACTCCGGGCAACCTGACAGACCTCTGGCTTTCTGAAAACCAGCGCAATCTGGTCAAGGCTTTGGCTCAGACAGGCAAGCCTGTCATCTTGGTACTGAATGAAGGACGTCCACGTCTCATCGCCGACATCGAACCATTGGCACAGGGTATCATCGATATCCTTATCCCTGGCAACATGGGCGGCGATGCCTTGGTAAACTTGGTATCGGGCAAGTCAAACTTCAGTGGCAAGATGCCTTACACCTATCCTAAGGAAATCAATTCGCTCGCTAACTACGACTTCAAGAAAAGTGAGGAGGTGGGTACGATGGAAGGGGCTTACGACTACAATGCGAAGATTACCCAGCAGTGGGGCTTCGGATATGGTTTGAGCTACACCTCTTATCAATATAGCAACCTGAAGGTTTCCAAGTCTGACTTCCGCCACGGAGACATTATCAAGGTGAGCGTGGATGTGAAGAACACGGGTAAGGTGGCAGGCAAGGAGAGCATTCTCCTGTTCAGCAGCGATCTCGTTGCCAGCATGGTACCAGATGGTCGTCGTCTCCGTGCCTTCGACAAGGTGGAACTTCAGCCAGGTGAAACCAAGACTGTGACCTTCGAATTAAAGGCAGACGACTTGGCTTTTGTAGGTTGGGATGGCAAATGGAGATTGGAGGAAGGCGACTTCAAGTTGATGATTGCCGACCAAACTGCCTCTGTTCATTGTGCAGATACTTATCTGTGGCAGACAGCCAATAGATAAGCATATATAAAGATTGGGATCCATTCCTGCAAGAATATTCTATGTATTCTTGTTAGGAATGGATTTTGGGAAAATCTTTGGTGAATATGGGGTAGAGAAATATATTGCTCATATTGAACTTATCTTGACTTTTGTTTCTTTTTCACTTTCTTCATCAGAATAACAATAAATGCTATATAATTCCATGCTTGCCAACTTGTCAAAGTAACATCAAATCTGTTCAACAGACTTCTGTATGAATCTAACCACGCATTTGTTCTTTCTATGCTGTACCTTTCTTTATACAGTATATCGTCAAACAAATAGCAATCTTCCCCACCCCCTGCTCTATAATTAAATGCTACATTTGCAAACACACCCATTCTTAGACACATGTGCCTAAACTCTTTTGCATCGAATCCCGCATCAGCATTGAGAAATAATCCATCAATAGAAATATCAGACTTTGTGAGTTGTGAGAACACTTCTTTAACCACTTCTGAAATATTGTACAAATCATTGTGAGAATCTGCAATTAGAGTGGACATGGCGAGTGGTATTCCATGGCGGTCAGTTACATAAATGGCATTTGTAGTCTTTCGCTTCTTGCGTCCCTGATAGCTCTGACACTCTCCACCACGTAATGCTGTAGTATGGCTGCCATCCAAATCTATACTTGACATATCCAAGAAAGATTTATAACGGCTTAGAAGTGTTGTCCACACTTTTTGCCATTCTCCTTTCTTACACCATTTGCGAAAATGTCCGTACACAGTTTTGTAATGCAGAACCTTTGCTGTGAAGAACGATGAAACTGGAAGCATATGCCATTGGCAACCAGTCTTAAGCTTATAAAGAATGCATTGAATTACCTCTGACAGGCTGCTTTGGCAAATACATCCACGTTTTTGCAACTGATAAATGAGGTAGAATTTCATTTTTTATTGTATCTTTGTCCAGTACGTTGTACATGAGAGGAATTTGAGGCTTGGTTTGCTAATACAAAGATAAGAATTCCTCTCGATTTTAACAAAATAAAAAGTCAAGACGACTTCATAGTTTGAAAGTTGTCAAGTTATTAATTTGCATTTTGACACACCCTCTTTTTTATTAGCAAATCTATATGTGACCAATTTGATAAATAAGTAGACAAGGTAAGCATTTAGTAATACTGAAATAAGGAACACTGACCTTAGCTATGAATAAACTAAAGAGCGGTACCGTTATCATGGTTACAACTGTAGAAAAATAAAAGGGAAAAGGGGAAAAACTCAAAGTTCAAAGTTCAAAGCTTCAACGGACGCTTGTCATCACTCTCTACTTTTAAGCTGGGGAGCTTGTAAAATTGCGAAGCATTAGGTTTCATGGGCTGTTGCTTTGGCTTCCTACCCGCTACGATGTCGGAACGTAGTTGGGAGGCTGCATCGAAGGTCTTCCATCGCTTAAGGATATAATCAAGTTGCTGAAGGG
Organism: Prevotella melaninogenica ATCC 25845; assembly: GCF_000144405.1. Lineage (NCBI taxonomy): Bacteria > Pseudomonadati > Bacteroidota > Bacteroidia > Bacteroidales > Prevotellaceae > Prevotella > Prevotella melaninogenica. Next base: position 183,938 of record NC_014371.1, on the reverse strand, counting down.
CAGCCTTGCTGTCGCCCACTTGATAGAGACAATAAGCACGATTAAACCAATAGTCGCGATTGTCGGGGGTTATATCAAGGGCATGAGAAAAGGCTACGATAGCACTGTCGTAACGCTCCACATGGATATTAGACATACCATAAAGTTCGTAGATATCAGCAATATAGGGCTGTAAAGTCAAAGCACGGCGACAATCATCACCAGCACCCTTATAGTCTTCAAGGTGATACTTTGACAATGCCATCAAATACCAAGCCTCGTATAGATTTGGTTTGAGGGCAACGATACGGGAGAAAATCTGCATGGAAGTAACGTAGTATCCCTGATCAAGCGTCCGCCTCCCCTCCTCCATCATCTTCTTGACGTTGTATTGGGCTGCTGACGGTAATGCCAATAGGCAAAGCAAGGATACTACGATACCACGCAACATAGGCTTACTTACGTGGAGCCTTCACACGATAGTGGCAGCGAACTTTTCCCTGCAGAAGGGCTTTGAGCTTGCTGGTAATCATCTGCTTGCGGAATGCCGAGAGACGATCAGTGAAGACACGACCTTCGAGGTGATCAAACTCATGCTGGATAACTCGAGCAAGATAGCCATCAATCCACTCCTCATGCTCAACGAGGTTCTCGTCATACCACTTTACGTAGACGCGCTTTGCACGTGTCACACTCTCGTGAACACCTGGCAGAGAGAGACATCCCTCTTCCAAGGTCTCCGTCTCAGAGTCATCATACTCAAGGATGTGACCATTGATGAATGCGTGACGATAGTCTTTATACTCAGGGAAGGTGTCTGAGAGCACATCCAAGTCGACAACAACGACACGGATAGACTTACCAATCTGTGGCGCTGCCAAACCTACGCCATCGCTGGCGGTGTTGGTCTCAAACATATTTTGTATCAGCTCTTGGAGGTCGGGATAATCGAGGGGGATATCCTCGGCTACCTTTCGCAACACTGGCTGACCATATGTGTAAATGGGTAATACCATATTCTTATCTTTCTTTTAAACTTAATAGGTGTCCAACAAGTTTAATCATCAAATAGCGTAAAGCTCTATCAGCTTAACAATCAAACGGCTCAAGGCTTTACGAGTCTGATTTCCAAACGTTTCGAAGCTTAACAAACATAAGCACCAAACGGATTAAAGCCCCTTGGACCTCATATAATCTTGTAGGATGATTGTTGCCGAAATCTCGTCAACAAGCCCCTTATCTTCACGGCGAGTCTTCTTCTTAACCCCACCCGCAATCATTGCTTGATGAGCGATAACCGATGTAAAGCGCTCGTCATAATAATCAATAGGCAACTCTGGGTGTGCCTTGCGCCAACGATTGACAAATTGCTCCACACGAGCGAGGTTCTCACTTGGCTGACCATTGGGCTGTATGGGTTTGCCAATGACAAGTTGGCTGACCGCCTCCTTTGCGATATACTGGTTCAAAAACTCAAAAAGTTCAGACGTAGGAACAGTCGCCAACCCATTGGCGATGATGCACAATGGGTCGGTGACTGCTAATCCTGTACGTTTTTTACCGTAATCTATCGCTAAAATTCTACTCATTTATCGAGAGAGCAACCAAGCATCAGCGTAAGTAGCACGGAGCTGATTGCGGCTCTGAACAGCTGAAGCCTTGCTGTCGTAAGTAGAAGCAACAACGCGATACATGTTGTTACCAGCATTGTAAGCAACCTGAGCATCATAGCCAGCATTCTTCAAACGCTGCTGCAAGCCCTCAGCATTAGACTTAACGCCGAATGAACCAACAACTACGCTGTAAGCCTTCAAACCAGCACCATTTACAACAGAAACAGTCTCGCGGCGTACTGGCTCATTGTCGTAATTATCAACAACAGGAGCCTGAGTAACTGGCTGAGTCTCTACTGGAGCTACAACAGCATCCTGCTGAGTTGCGTTGTCATCATTATTCGTAGTAGTATTCTGCTCCTGAGACTTAGCCTTCTCGTAAGCCTTCTTATATGCACTCTCGCTTGACTTACAGCCAGTGAAAGCCATTGCCACACACATAGCTGCGCCCAAAACCATAAATTTCTTCATAATCCCTTAGTTTTTATTGATTATACTATTAATTTACTATCTAATTATCGTGCGAAGTTACAAAATAAGAAGCAGAAGTAAGAAAGCAGCGTCAATAAAGTTTGTTAAATAAACTATTTGTAAGATTTTTAACACAAAAATACTTCCTATCTATTGCTAATATGCGAAACTTTGACTATATTTGCCATTGATAAAGAAAGAACTATTCATTAACAATAAAAAATAAGAGATTATGAAGACATTAGGTTATGTTTGCGCATTCCTCTGTGGTAGCATCACAGGCGCAGCTCTCGGACTTCTTTTGGCTCCAGAGAAGGGTACAGACACACGTTCAAAGATTTCTGACGCAGTAGACGATTTCTGCAAGAAGCATGACATCAAGCTCAGTCGCAAGGAAGCTGAGGATTTCGTTGAGGATATCAAGGATGCAGCTTCAGACGCTATCTAAATTATAAAGGATGTTCTCAAACGATAAGAACGTAGAAACAATAGCACAACTCGTAGAGGTGCTAAAGCATTATATCGGGCTTCAGTCAGAGTACATGAAGCTCGATGTAATTGAAAAGGTCGTGCGATTACTGACTGTGATTACAATCATGGTTGTCTTCTGCACTATCTTATTAATTTCCCTAATTTATCTCTCCTTTGCTGCAGCCTTTGCATTGCAGACATTGGTGGGTTCACTTATTTGGGCTTTCCTCATTGTGGGTGGTGGCTATTTGCTATTACTCTTTTTCTTCATCTTACTACGTCGCAGTCTTATTGAACGCCCATTGGTAAGATTCTTGGGAAGTCTCTTAATGTCAAAATAAGCTTATGACTGAACAGACCACTCACTTTGGAACCAATTATAGGTCGCTGAACGACATACGTTTGCGCAAGGCGCAGCTGCGTACAGACTTGACCAAGGATAGCAACAAGATTGCGGGGTTGTGGAATGAGCTTATGCATAAGCCAAAAGACAAGAACACGCCTACTCAGCGCTTCTCTGGTGCATTCAATGTTGGTGCGGGCGTATTGGATGGACTTATCCTTACGTGGAAGCTCTATCGTATGTTTGGTGGTAAGCAATCATCAAGTCCTTTTAATAAGTTCAGCTTATTCAAAAAGAAAAAGAAATAAGCTATGCGGCAGCTAAATAAGCTGTGGAAACTTCCTACTGATAAGCATTATTTCTATCACTAATAAGCATTATCACAATTATTGAAAGGAGAGAAAGCACGTCTTTCACCCTCTAAAATTACTTGTTTTCTGCAACTTTTACGAGCGATAATAAAAGTCTCGTTCATACAAAAACAGAGACAATGAAGACGTCTTTGTCCTGTTTTTTCATATCTTCGTTTTCAATCTACGCTCTTTTGCACATGAAAAGATGCCTTATAGCACTTCTAAAGGGCGTTAATTGAAGTCTTACTAACGCCCTTTAAGAGCCTCAGAAAGCACCTTTACAAATATCGTTTTACAACCATCTGATTATCTTTTAGTTACAAAGACGGAAGAAAAGCCCCTTTTCTTAGCTTTTACTTACACAGACCTTGAATTTATGTAAACTTTTTTCCGAGTATAAACATTCTTATTCCCTACGTAAGATTTAACTGCAAACTATAAGTAGACTCTGTGTACTTTATAATATTAGAGCTTAGTTTATCACTTCATATTTCGAAAGAACAAAAAACTCCCTATAATTATGAGAATTATAGAGAGCTTTAAGTTTATCGAATTGAAGAATTCTATTATTTCAAATACTTCTTCAAACGCTTTTCAAGAAGCATATAATGTGCTTTCAAATCAGGAGAAGAAACACGTGGAATAGTTGTTTCCAATAAAGAAAGTAACTTCTGCGCATACTCTAATTGGAACTCTGAAGTGCGATTGACAGTTGTTCCCCACAAAGGTTCTGGCTCACCATAGCCATTACCGAAATTAAGAAAATGAGTATCATCATCTAAACTTCGTTGTCTGTCTGCCAAATAACAACATTCCGTATGCTCTTTTTCAGCCTCGTTCCTTCGTAGCATATTCGTAATAAAACTATTTACAGAAGTCGAAGGCATCTGAAGATTATGAACATTAGGTGCTTGCTTCATATCAGAGACACCCTCTTGCAATAAGTCGACATAGAGTCGTTGCATAGAGAGGTCAGCCACTGAAAGATTCTCTTTACCGGCAATCGTCTTGCCAAAGACATCTTGATAAACATCCTCCATATACTCGATTGGCGAATAAGAGGTAGAGTCAAGATAATAAGAAATAGCAAGTTTTGACGTTGCCATCATAGCAAGCGACTGCACATCACGAGCTAAAATCTTAAAAGGCTTGTTTGCTCCGAATGGTAGTTTCTTCTCAATCGTATCGTTACCCAACGTCGCAAACGTGCGTGCTTGCTTCAGAAGCCATTGCACAGACTCTTTTTGCTTAGCCTTAGGCACAACCTTATAGCGTGGTAAGCCCGACTTCTCGCTTGTTTGATAGAGGTAGATGCCAGGAACATTAACACTAACATTACGTACATAATGCATAGCTTGAGACAACACCTCATTATATAACTCAGCCTTACGATTATCACCATCCTCATCACCAATCCAATGATCAAGGTTCTTGAGAATCATTCGAAGATTGTCCATACCATAGGTAGACGACTTTACAGGGTCGTCACCGAGGTCTTCCTCAATAGCAGAAGGGTCATATTTCGTTCCCGTTTGCTGTAAGCCATAACGATAGAAAGGATCGCCCTCATGTTTATCAGCCAACAAACGCAGCTGTTTAGCATCATCCTCAAACCCCTTCGAACCAGGGAAAAGTTTGTAAGCCCACTCAATAGCATAGTAGTCATAGACACCAAGACGCGGTGGCGTAAGTTTAACGCCGTGGTCAGTAGGTTGTGCAACATAATTAAAACGTGCATAATCCATGATGGAAGCCGTTGTACCATACTTTTGCGTGAAGGCTGGTGAACGCAGCGAGTCGGTTGGAAGTGCTGCAGATGCTGCCATATTGTGCATAAATCCAAGCGTATGACCAATCTCGTGCGCAATAATATACTCGAGTGTCTCCTCTATAATACTGTCAGGCATCTGCGCTCCACGTGCACGAGGATCAATCTGTGCCGTCTGAACAAATCGCCAGTTGTTAATCGTGTTTACAACATCATTATAAACAAGAACGGTAGCATTGATTACTTCTCCTGTGCGAGGGTCAGTCCACGAAGGGCCCATAGCATTCTCAACGTCAGTAGGTAAGTATCTGATACAAGAATACTTGAAGTTATCAGGGTCGAAATTAGGGTCGTTCGCAGGGAAGTCTGCCACCTGCATGACATTCTTAAACCCAATACGTTCGAAAGCCTTATTCCACCATAGAACACCAGCTTTGATAGCTCGTTTCCAAAGTGGAGGAAATGTATTCTCTACATAATAGACGATTGGCTTTGTTGGTTCGCAGAGTTCGCCAGCAAAGTAGGCAGCCGTATCCTTCGGTACAAGTCGCCAACGCTTAACGAATGTTGCTTTATCAATTGACCCATCCTTCTTAAGAACATCCTTGTTCATAAGAAACATTCCCACACGTGTATCACTCAAACGAGGTGTCATCAAGTCGTTTGGCAACAAAGCTAACGTAAAGTTTACGCCAATCGTTACGGGATAGTTGGTGATAGGCGAACCCTTCTTACCAGAGAGACTAATAATGTAATGCCTATCCATACCGACACAGGCATTCTCATCGAAGACTTTTAGTTTCGTCACCCTTGTAAGATTATCTTTCAAAGATGAGTTTACTGTGTACGACCCTACATTCTTAGCAATCACTGGGAAGAAGCGATTCTCCTTTAGAATAAAGGACGAAGCATCGAACAGCACGGCTCCTGTGGAGTCGTTATGTGCCTTGATAGGGAATGAAAAGAAATCAAGATTATCATAATTCAGCCTTGCAGCAAGCGTAGCTGAAGGCTGATTCTTTGGTACAAACAAGTCGGTATTTACCACCTGCATCACCACAGAACTATCTTTCTCAATGAAGCGTACATGCACTAAGTTGGAATTCTTAAAGCCTAAGTCGCCCATCTTAGGATTTGACACTGACGAAATGGTTACGCCAATAATCATGTCGCGACCCAAAGACTGCTTCGGAAGCTCCATCAGTATACGTCCGTCAGTCTTATGAAATGAGACAAAGCTACCACGCACCGACTCCGTTAATTGCTCGGTGAGGGCACGCTCGTAAGCCGATTTCTTTTCTGTTTGTGTGCTCTGCGCCTTCTTCTTACGTTTTGAAAATGGGAAAGCCGCTCCCGATGTTGCGACCAGAGAGAAGAGAAGCAGAAGTAATAGTATGCGACGCATTAACTGATTAGCTATTAATGAATATTTCATTGACCATCCTCCAAAGCTTTGTTCACCTTAAAGAGCAACATAGAATAATGTGAGTGCGCATCAGGTGAGAGGTTTGCTTTGACACACTTCTCCAACATTGGCTTAAGCTTCAACAGTGAAGTGTAGAAGTAAATAGCCGAGCCGTCTAACAAAGCAGCATCAACTGTTGGTGCGAGTGAGGCTGTAGGGTTACCATAGGCAGTGCTACTCGTCTGACTGCCGTTAACCGATGTAGACTGAAGTGCTGCTGGACCATTGCCACCCTGCTTGTTAGCCTTGTCGATAACCGCACGTGAATACGTTAGATAAGCACGTTGTAACACTCGCTCCTCCTGAGATGGAGCCTTACACAATTGTGCACTTTGGAAGAGTGAAGAGAAAAGGTCGTCGAAATATTCTTTCTGACTATAACTCTGTGATGACAGATGTGATGCTACTGCCAAGCGTGTACGAACACCAAAGAGGTCATATCCAATAAACTCTAAGAGCTGGTCGTAATAGCTTATAGCCATGAATCCCTTACGCTCAAAGTTTGGGTTAGCATATTGCTTAAAATGCTTTGCCTGATTTAAGCACCATAACATCGCCTGACGCTGACGCGCTTTAGGTACCACCTCATAGCGAGGAACACCCGATGTTACTTTCATATCGTTTAAGAAGATACCACCAACATTGCTCAACACACGTTTGAAAAAAGCATATCTCTGCTGAGAGATTGCCAAATATAACTTCTCTTTGATGCGACTATCATCATCGTCTTTCACCCAGTTATAAAGGTTGTTTTCAACGATTTGCATATTACGCAATCCATATTCGCTTGCCTTAATCGCATCACTGCCCAATGCACCTTCTTGTACACGTGGGTCCCAAATCAATGAAGAAGTTCGGAAGAAACGATAACGAGGATTCTGTACACGCTTATCAACCATCTTCTCAAGTGCATCGGTTTCAGCACTTAAACTTGTCTTTGATGGGTTGAAATAACGATAAGCCCATTCGATAGCATGCTTGTCATACTGTCCAACATTCTCTGGCATATAAACAACACCCTTATCACTTGGCTGAGCAACATAATTAAAAGGTGTATTAGCCATTATTGATGCAGCAAGATTGTTGGCATGTGTGAATGTGCTATTACGAAGAGAGTCAACAGGATAGGAATACGAAGCTCCTATATTATCAAGCAAACCAAGGCTTCGCCCTACTTCGCATGCTACCATGTACTTCAATCCTTGATTGAACTTGTCTTGCGGAAGATGAGAAGTACGCATTGTGGCATCTGATGCTGCTGAACCTAAGAATAACCAACGGTAAATCTGATCACCGACATTGGCAGGAACAAACACAGAGGCATTGATGATTTCTCCTGTTTGTGGGTTCGCCAAAAAAGAAGATGTCACCTTTTCAGCTGTACTTGGCACGTATCGAATGCAAGAATAGGCAATATCGTCTGCATCGAAGTTATGGTCATTCTTTGGGAAGTCTAAGGCTTCAATAGCCTTTTGATAACCCGCTTGTTCAAAAGCCTTATTCCAAAGTTCTACTCCTTGCTTTATCGCATTCTTCCATTCAACAGGGAAGGCATCATCAATATAAAAGCATATTGGCTTAACAGGCTTTGATAACTTACCTTGCTCGTAAGCCTTTAGATTCTGTGGAACAAGGTTCCAACGTTGTGCTATGAATGTTTGCTTGCTTTTTGCTATGTTATTATCGAAGGTGAGTTTAGATACAGATGCAATACCAACACGCGAATCTGTTACGCGCTGGCGCATCTTGCTATCTGGCAATAATGCTAAACTATAGGTAACACCTACAGTCGTTGGAATCTCACTCGCAACTGGTAAAGACATGAGTGAGGCAGTGAGTAGATAGTTGAAATCAACGTTTATCGTTATATTACGATCAAAACTCTTAATCGTTCTAACATAAGACATTTCGCTCTTAGGCGAAGCAGACAATGCTAAATCACCCGACTTCTTTGGAATAATGGGTAACATACTGTTAGGACGTGCCAAGAGATCTGTTGCATCTATCACGATAGCCGAACTATCATTGTTGTAAGCAGCAATCTTAAAGCCCATCAAGACTGGGTCACGATAGCTAATCTTCAAAGCTTCTTGCATCTCAGCGCTTGCACTACCGTCTGAATAAACCACACTGTTAGGTGTCTTCATCACCAAGCTGCTGTCTTGAACTTCGAAAAAGAAATGCAAAGGAGTGAAGCTCTTTGTACCAATGGTCAGATAGGTTGGGTCTGTTGTTGAGGAGATACCACCACCCAACAACATCTCTTTATGCAAGTATTTAACAGGGACCTCCAAGTAGAGTTTCCCATCACTCTTATGTACAGTGATAAACTTACTACTTGCCGTTTCCTTCTTCTTGTCCTTAAATAGTTTATCGTATTTTGTTTCCTTCTTAGCTTTTTTCTCTTCGTCGCCTTTTTTATCATCGGCAAAAGCCCTAACATTAACGCACAATAGTAATAAGCCTATTCCTATTGTGCGCAGTGTTACCATTATATTGTTTGTTTTCATGTCGGAATTATGGTTTGAAAGTGGCATGTAATCTCCTTACATGCCACGTTCATTATTGTCTGTATGTAATGCTCTTGATACGTCCAGTAATATTCTTTTTCGCCCAAAGCAATTTGTTTTCGTTCATATCAAAACAGTAAATGCTTCCCACAAGCTGACCTGAAGCCGCGTTTGTAGCTACATAAAGCTTATTGCTTCCTTCTAAGATGAGCATATCAGCGATAGTCTCACTGGCATCTCCAAAGGTTGTTAATGCGCTTTGTGGGAAATTACCACCAGACAATACGTTGTAAGCATACAGCTTATTACCAGCAGAATAGTAAACTAAGTTCTTCTCTGCAGATACGCGTACAACTGATTGTGTGGTCAAACCCGCAGTAGCTGGTACAACAGCCTCATCTTTTACAACTGCTGCCTCAACCTTAGTAGCTGTAGAAGGATAGAAGCCTGGGAAGATATAATAGCACTTAAACTTTGATGAAGTAGCATTCCATGTGAGTAAAACGATGTTACGCTCGTTGTCAACAGGTCCCATACCAACCAGTGTTTCACCCGTAAACTTACCTTTCAATAACTCAACAGGCACCTTACCTGTAGCCTGTACCTTTTGTGCGACCAATCGTCCTTCAGCATTATCAAACATTACGTAGCCTTGTACATAACGTAGGTCTTGCTGCTTCCAAGCTGTAGCAGCATCAGCTAAAGATATGTCAGAACCTAAAGCATCCTTTATTGACTTACCTAAGTTGAAGGGTGTTGTCTCTGAGAGTGTCAATCGGTTTGGTACATGATTTACCATTGTCAGCATTGACTTAGGATATGTCAAGGCACTCTTTCTAAGATATGTAACATCGCCTGTACTATTAGTAGTGAAGCGCATATTCATCAGATTACCGTCGAACTCATAGATAGTACTTGGACTTCCCACGGCAACAAACAAGAGTGGAGTCTTGTTATCACGTGCTAACGCATAATCAATTCCCTTAGGTTCTCCTGTGAAATCAATGCTTGGGTTATTCTTTTGCAGAACATCTAAGTCAAAAGTCTTTGTACTTCCTTCCTCGGGCAGATAAGAAACAATTGTCTTTCCGCTATTACTTGCTAATATGTAAAGACCATCAACATAAGAGTATTGTACATTTAGTCCAAACTCATAATATTGAATATTATCTCCATTGCTCACCTTTAATCGACATGGAAAAGAGCCGAAGTCCTTACAAACATATTTAAGAGAAGCATCGGTCGATACAACCTTACCATTTACTTCCCACTCATAGTCAACCTTCTTTTGCTCATTTGTCTGTACGACATTAGGCGAAATCTTCAATGTATCCCATCTATTGAGGGTATATTTCTCCTGTAAGTCCTGTGCCAATGACAACTTAGACGAATTGCCAGAAGGACCATAAGACTCATCTTTTATACATGACTGAAATGACAATGCCACTAATGGGAGTGCCAAGAGAAGATATAAATATTTCTTTATCATCTTATTTCTTATTTATCTGTTTACCAATATTCATTCTATCATAAGGTATAATCATCGTTTTATCGTAAACCAAAGTTCCTTATTGAAACGATACTCAGTGTACACTCGATTATACCTTAAGACAAGTAACAACACTTATCCTACTTTTTACAACTCATCTGGATGCGCTGCAAAGTAAGCAACTACCTCTTGTACATGCTGATACAGATAGCCTTGTGCCGTTACATCAGAGCCTTCTATGATATCTCTGATAGTAGACTCATTACTGTCATAATAAGCAAGTAACTTACGATACTTGTTTTTGGTAAAGGCTCCTAAACCCCAATAACTCTCCATCACTTCCCAGAAATCAGGCTTAGAGAGTACGTTGTTAAAGGTTATTTTTACCGTATTGTTCTTGGTAAGTCTTGTTCCCAACTTATCCTTCCCTACTAAATTCAATACCAATCGTATTGAATCATCCTTATCTTCTGACAAGTTAGCACGTATCAACGTTACAGGAACATAGGTACGATAAGCATTAGGAGCGAAACGCAAGGTGTCAGCATTAAGTGTGTAATGCTTCCCAGCGACAGCTGTTGTACCCTTACCAACTTCTACACTGAAAGACTGCGCCTCAGTAGAAAGATTACCTACGAGCTGCACGGGGAGATAAACCACGTGTGTAAGTGTATCAACAGGCTTTACTCCGAATGAGTAATTCACAACGGTATCACCTGGTTGTGCATAATAGAAGCTAACTTGATTTGTTGGTTCAAACATGCCGTCAGAACTATGTTCACCATCAAAGTCGACGTTGCTGCATGCTGCAAATATGGTTACACCAGCGCAAACAAGTAGTATATTTCTTATTGTTTTTTTCATTTTCATAAAGTGTTTAATAACTTACTGTCCTCCGAACTCTTTCTCCGTTTCTGGCCAAGGCAAGACGAAGATGGAATTAGATGGCTGACGTGTGGTAATACCTCTAAAGTCAGTAAATGCTTTGTTATAGTGCTTTAACGCATAGAACGTTTGTCCTTCTCCAGGCATCTCACGCATACGCTCACGCAACATCTCCTTATTGAAAGCCTCGCGTGTTGCTACCTTTGCGCTATCAACATCCTCTAATCCACGACTTTTTCTTACTTCATTGAGTAATCTAACAGCCTCTGTCTTATTACTATCGTATGTACATTCACTTAAGATATAATACATCTCTGGCAAACGGATTAGTGTCAAGCCCTGTAAAGGATTGCTATTCACCTGTGCATCACTTTCTAAGAATCTTACAAAAGAATAGGTCTTCAAACCATCTGGTGTAGTATTCTGTCTGTAATAGCCTGTGTAACGCAAGTCTGTACTTGTAGCCGAGAAAGCTGATGTTTCATACAGATTCTCCAGATCTCTACGTCCTTCAGTGAATGTACCACGTGCTGTCTGTGATAAGAAAAGTGTAGAGATAGTGCTTGAAAGCGTATTGTTATACAAGCCGAAGATCAATTCTCCTGCTGCAGGGAAACGCTTTACATCACTCAATGAGCTATACTTCTTCAATGAGAAGTTATTGGTTGCATCGATTACCTGCTTAGCATACTTAGCCGCATTCGCCTCGTCACCCATAGCATAGTAAACTCTTGCCTTTGTAGCAGCCACAGCATACTTATTAAAGAACACAGCACGTCCTTTCAAATAGTCACTGGAAGCTGTGGTCTCAACGTTTACTACATTATCGTTCTTCAAAAGTTCTTCAGCTTTATCCAAATCCGACAATATTGCCTCGTACGTTTTATGCAAAGTCAATAACTTCTTATTATTGAGGTCGAAAGACGTTGAGTATGGTATACCACGTGTTGACGCATTGCTTTGACCATAGTCTTCAGCAAAAAGACGAACGAGGTCGAAGTGCATAAAGGCACGTAAGCCATAGCACTCACCACGCATCAAAGGTAGCTCCGCATGCTCAAACTTAGCATTCTCTGTTTGATCAATTATATTATTGACGTATGCTATTGCTTGATATTGCTTTGTCCAAATAGCATCAACGATTGAGCGTACATCACTACGCATATAATCGTATTGTCCTACGAAGTAGCTTGTCTCTGATGAGTTATCGTAACCAAAGATTTGTCCTAACTGGTCTACGAAACCAAAGCCTAAGTTGCCACCATATAAGTCTGATGTTGCCATACTACCATAAGCACCATACATTGCATTACGGAAACCACGGATAGATGAGAACTGCTCTTCCTCATCAACTTGTCCTGCTGGTTGAACATTTATAAAGTCGTTACACGATACCACAGATAGCATCATGACAGCACCTACCAATAGTTTTGTATAATATGATATTCTCTTCATATTCGTTTTTTCTTATTGTTACCTAAATAGTCTTTCACCATTATATTAATGTGTCAGCCATCATCGGTTTAAAATCCAAGTCTTACTGAGAACTCTACACTTCGCTCATAAGGATAACTTAATCCGCGCTCACGTTTTACAGATGAGAGATAGAAGAGGTCATTAGCCAACATCTCCAAGTGTAAACGCTTCAAGCCATATCGCTTAATGAATGTCAATGGCACTTCGTATGCTAACGAGAGACTGCTCAGCGTGATATAATTATTTGTCTCAACAAATCGTGATGTCTGCATAGGTACGCTTGAATCGCTAATTCGCTTGTACTTTGCTTGCTGACCAACTTCCTTCCATCTGCTGCTAAATACGCGTTCGTCAGCATTATAGCGTGGGTCAGCACCCTCCACCTTACTTGCTAACGTCTGGTTATAGACAGCTCCACCGAAAGAATAACGCATAGACATACCCATTGAGAACTGCTTATAGGTAAGGTAAGAACCTATTGAACCCATACCGAATGGTGTGGTATCGCCATATACGACCTTGTCATTAGGATCGTAAACGAACGTAAGGCTGCCGTCACGCTTAATAAATACCTCATTACCCGTAATAGGGTCGATACCAGCTGAAGAAACTACCTTCAATGCTGTCAACGACTGACCTTCCTCATAGATAGGCAACGGTGTCACACCACCCTTTGCCTGGTTCTTCTCGTTTTGTTCGCGAAGAGCATTACTAATCTTCTTAATCTTATTCTTGTTGTAGGCATAGTTAAGGCTCAACGACCACTCCCAATCCTTATTCTTAATAGGAATAACACGTGTCTGGAACTCGAATCCATGATTCTCTACCTCTCCGACATTCTCACGTGACGTGGTAATACCCAATGACGGAGCCTTAGTAATGTCAAGCAACAAGTTGTCTGTATTCTTTACATAAACATCTGCCGAGAAGTCCCAGCGTCCCTTGAACATTGTGAGGTCAAGACCGAGGTTGGCACTGAGTGTTCTCTCCCACTTAAGGTTCTTGTTTCCAATACCCATTGGTACAGCACCAATACCTTTTATATAGTTAAGACCTGCCAAACTGGTATACATTGTCAACGCCTGATAGGGTTCAAACGAGATGTTTCCAAGATAACCCAAACTTGCACGAAGCTTTAACAACTGGAAAGGTGAACCTTTAAGGAACTTCTCATTATGAATATTCCATCCTGTTCCCACACTCCAGAAAGGTGCAAAACGGGAGTTCTTACCAAACTTAGACGAACCTTCATAACGATAAATTACATCTAAGAAGTAACGGTTATCCCATATTGTGTTAAGGTTTACGAAGAAACCTGCACCATTATACTTATTGTCTACACCACCTGGTTTACCTGTTGGATAGTTTCCTGCCAACAATGGGTGGGCTACATTGTCTGAATAATAACCTACAGAACCATACCTACTACCATCGACAGAGTTTGACTCAATCGTTGCACCTGCCATCGTGGTAAGGAACAGCTTACTAAATATATAGTTATTGTATGACACCATCAACTTACCCTGATAAGTAGTTGTACTGGTGAAAGTCTCTGTCAGGCTTCCTCTGCGTGACACATCGGCTACGTTCTTAATCTGATCTGCCGAGAATGGTGACACAAAGTTACGTCCTTCATATTTCGTCTTTTGTATTGAGAAGTCTCCATCAATTCTGAACTTCTCACCCAACCATAACTGAAGTGTTGTTGTGTTTAATACGTCAAGCGTATTTCCTCTGTTGAAACTACCTAACGATGCCTCATACAAAGGGTTAGAGAGGTCATAATTCAACTTTGGTTTCAATGCGCCATACTCATCATATGGATATTCATATGGGTTCTGCTTCACCCACTCAGAGAAGTCACCATATGGCGACTGAGTTGATTTTACAGATGAGATAGTAGCCGTATTACTGATAAAGAACTTACCAGAAAGGTTATATGAGAGCTTGAAGTTTGTTGACAAACGCTCACGACTCGAACCCTTCATTACACCTTCCTCATCTCCATAACGCACACCTAAGTTATATCGTGCGTGCTCATCACCTCCGTCGATACTTACACTATGCTGTGAAGAAAGCGCATTACGCAATGGCTTCTTAATCCAATCGGTTGTTACACCGTCTTGAATCTGGTTGTAATAGTATGCATACTTGTTTTGCAGCGCATATTGGTCCGCTAAGTTGGTCGCTGTGTAAAGACCTGCCAAGCGCTCGTACTCAAGCTTTTGTGATGCTGAAAGCAATTTGTAATCGCTCAAATCTGGAGTTGACAAACGTAATGTTCCGTTATAATTAAATCTCAACTTACCACCCTTGAGTGCCTTCGTTGTGATGACGATAACACCTGCAGAAGCCTTCGCACCATAGAGTGCTGATGCCGATGCATCTTTGAGTACAGTGATTGACTCGATATCGTTCATATCCATATCATTGACATAGTCTACCTTTACCTGCGAACCGTCAACAACGAATACTGGCAAGTTAGCTTGACCTGAGAAGGTAGCGCGTCCACGAATATTGATATCAGCAATCTTATTTGGGTCAGATCCGCCAAGGTTATCTTCTAACACGCTAAGACCTGGCACAAAGTTAGCCAAACTCGTAAGTACATTTTTTGTACCAACAGACAATAATTCGTCTTTCTTTATAGATACTTGCGAACCTGTAAAACTGTTTCTATTCTTTGTTGCAAAACCTGTTACGACAACTTCACCCAACTCACCAACGTCTTCCTGCATCGTGAAGTTACCAGCCGTACCATTCTTTACCTTTTTTTCTAAAGGCTTATATCCTATATAATTAAAGGTGAGCGTAACCTCTGGCAAGTCGGTATTAATCTCATACTGACCATCTAAATTCGTAATATAACCGCCATTAAAGCCTTTCATTCGAATAGTTACACCAGGCAGAGGCAAACCGTCTTTATCGGTTACCTGTCCATATACTCCCTTCCGTTTCTCTTGTGTTGGTTTACGAACAAGTTTCACGCTGTTGCCATCAATACTATAGCTAAAACCAGTCTTATTAAAGACTTGTCCTAACACGGCACGAACAGGCTGCGCTTGTGCGTCAATGTTAACTTTCTCCGCTTGAGATAGTAGTTCGGGAGTCACATCAAATTGTAATCCTGTTTGCTTTGACACTTCATCTAAGAAGGTCTTCATGTCTGTTTGCTTCATAGACAGCGTCACCACCATCTTATCGACATCTTGTGTTTGTGCCGATACGGTTGACCCTATACTAAGCATTAACATCAGAGCCAGTACTGCCCAAATTCGTAATACGAGATTACTTTTTTGCATTTCTTTTCTCATTTCCCCTCTGGTACTTTAATGTTTAGAACTATTTTTATAAATTAAAAAAGTAGAATACAAATTATACTGATATTCTTTTTATTAAAGCCGCTTTTTAAACAGCGAATCTACAAAAGTACACAAAAAACAAAAACCTTGCAAATATTTTTTAAGTTTATATATTAAAAACATATCATTTCATAACATCTATCACAAATATTTGATTGAAACCTAAAATATTATTTCTTTGCCTATTCTTTACATTGTCTTTCTGCCATTTATGCCTTCACTTAGCCACAACCGACAAATGTATGTAAATATTTTTTGTACACCTTGAATTTTATATATGGTCTTTAGCCTTCGAAAAGGGGCTTAATAGGCTTCTAAAAGGTGCCCTTTTGAAGTCTTACTAACGCCCTTTTGAGCCCTTAGTAAGCACCTTTTAAAACACAAGTTGATAACATACTGTATATCTGATAGTTACAGACGTCTTTAGAAATGCTATTTTATACGCATGAAAAGGAGATTTAGTTCGAAGTTATGTAAATATATTTCACAATAATAAAAAAGTGGGTAGATTAAAATACCTAATACGAAATCAAAATTAACCCATGCGGTCATTAGAGCCTAAACATATTTTAGGGTCTTCAGGATATTGGGGTGATAAGGTTTGCCACTTGCGTTTAGAGTTTGAAGAAATGTCACACGGAGGCACGGAGAGAACGGAGGATTAATAAAACAAAACAATGGAAGGCACGGAGGCATCGTCGGTGCATAGAGTTACGGAGGTTTATTAGCAAGTCTTATTAGAGATTTTATGCTCAAAACATTTATCCCAAAAGTTATTAGATATCTGTACGCTTCGTCTCTGTTGCTCTTTGTGCATCGTCACCTCCATGACATTGCATTTACCTCCGTCCACTCCGTGACTCTGTGTGCCATATTATTTGAGCGTCTTAGTTTATCAGTCTATCTTACGGGAGGAGCCAACATCATACGTTTAAAAGATAGTATACAAAAACGGGATTACCTTCGTAAAGGCAACCCCGTAAAACTATTGTAACTTAGGATTATTTAATGTAATAAAAATACTGCTTCCAACCTAAAGAAAGGTTATTATACAGAGACTTATAACGTCTTTAGATATGAATCTATTAACGTAACTTATAGCCCTTGAACGCATAGAACAAGATATAACCAAAGCATACAAAGCAAAGACCATAGGCATATCGAGCATCTGAAACATCCTTTAAAAGACCAAACAGTACTGTAATTGCTGCTCCACCGATAAGTCCCATCGTCAAGAGTGATGAACCCTTCTTGGTAAACTTACCCAAATCCATCAATGCCAAAGGCCAAAACGCTGGCCACATCAGTGAACATCCTAAAGCCATGACACCGACACTATATATACTGTAAACTCCAGGAAGAAGAACAACAAGAGTCGTTCCCAACAAGGCTACGAATGAACAAATCTGCAAAGCACGTGTCTGAGAAAGATACTTAGGAATCAGAATGATTCCTGCAATATATCCAATACTAATACTAATCGGAGTTATCCAAGAATAGTTTTCTGGATGAGCAAGTCCTAACTCATTCGCATAGTCAATGAGCGTTCCCAACACGATAGTCTCTGCACCAACATAAAAGAAGATGGCAATAGCACCCAGAACCAAGTGTGGGAACTGGAAAACAGACTTCTTACTGTTTGCATAAGCAGATACTTCTTGGTCAACCTCATCAGTCTCACTGCTATCCTCACCTGCTGCCTTCACCTCTGGCAATGGTGACAAAAGAGCCACTACACCTAAAGCAACGAACAGACAAATAATCACAGCAAAAGGTTTACCTAAATCATCTATAGCAACACTACCTGAAGCACCTGCGAAAAGAGCAATAAAGAGGGGTGACACTGGCCAAGCTAACTTGTTGATCATACCCATAATAGAGATACGCTTTGCAGCACTCTCCGTTGGTCCCAATATTGTCACATAAGGATTTATAGCTGCCTGTAAGAAGGTGTTAGCCGTTCCACAGAAAAAGGAAGCTGCAAGAAACAAAGGAAAACTCTTTGCATCTGCCGAGAAGATAAACACTCCAAAACCTACAGCAAACATTCCGAACGCAATAGCCATCGTACGCTTATATCCTATCTTGCTAATTAACATTCCCGCAGGATAGCCAAAGATAAGGAAAGGCAAGAATGTTGCACCAATGAGCATATATGCTTCCATTGAAGAAACACTTAACGACACCTTCAATACTGGAACCAACAATGAATTTATACCCAAGGCAAATCCACAAGTGAAAAACATAAGCCCTAAGAATGCCATAGGGACAAGGAAACTCTTTTGTTCTTTCATAAGTCTACTATGCAACACTATTGATGAATACTTCACTTAAATAATATGGGACAACATGACATCTTCTTTTGTTGATTAGAGTAATGTTATGTCCACGAACAAATCCCTAAAACCTATCATCAACAACTGACATACTCCATCATATAAAACTGTTGGAAGACCCAACAAATTTTATCCTGTATTCTGCTATTTCAAGATAAAACCTAACCCAAGTGTTGCAATAAAAGTCACATTAAATCTTGATTGACGATGCAAAGGTATAAAAAAAACGCGAAAAACTATCAAAATTTGATAGTTTTTCGCGTTTAATCTCTTTGTTTGAGGATTATAAAGCTATTATTTCGTACGCCTGAGTATCTCATCACGGCATTCTTCCATCAGCCATTTTGGCGTACTCGTAGCCCCACAGATTCCTACTGTCTCGACTCCATCAAACCAACTCATGTCAATTTCGTCTGCACTCTCAACTTGATGGGAGTTTGGGTTTACACTCAAACATTCGTGGAAAAGAACCTTACCATTTGAACTCTTACGGCCTGCTACAAAGAGAATCAAGTCGTGACGAGCAGCAAAGGTAGAAATGTTTGGCATACGATTAGCAACCTGTCGGCAGATGGTATCAAAGCTTTGGAACTTTGCTTTGGGTGAGATATGACTTTGAATGTATTCTATAATCTTATGAAACTCATCCAAACTCTTTGTCGTCTGTGAGTAGAGATAGATGTCATTATTAAAGTCTAACGCCTTAACATCTTCAAACTTCTCTATCACAATCGCCTGACTATGGGTCTGACCAACAAGTCCAAGCACCTCAGCATGACCATTCTTTCCAAAGATAACAATGGAAGAGGAGGCACTAAGTTCTTGTCCCTCGCCTACTGCAGGAGGAAGAGAAACAGAGGAAATAGAGGTTTCCACCGCTTCATTCGTTACTGGCTTGAGGCTTGAAGGTTCATCAACAGCAGCTCCGCCCTTTGAAGATATCATATAAGAAGGTTGACGACCTTTCTCATACTGTGTCTTAATACGACGCTGAAGGGCAAGAACCACAGGGCAAGTAGCATCGATAATCTCAATGTTATTACGTCTTGCAAGTTCGTAAGTCTCAGGTGGTTCGCCATGTGCACGCAGCAAAACCTTCACGTTATGAAGCTCGCGCATCTGCTCATGATTAATCGTGATGAGTCCTTTCTTTGTGAGGCGTTCCACCTCCATACTGTTATGTACGATATCACCTAAGCAATAGAGCTTTGTACCCTTTGCCAATTCTTCTTCGGCTTTCTTAATGGCAGTGGTCACACCGAAGCAAAAACCACTACCGTTATCTATCTCTATTTGAAGCATTTCTTTTTAAGGAATTAAGGAGTTGAGAAGTTAGGGGAGTTAAGATAACATCCCCCTACTCCACAACTCTATCATATAACTTGTTTACTCGTCAACTCGTTTACTTGTCAACTTAAATAACTTGTTCACTTGTCAACTCGTCTACTCATTTACTCGTATAACCTCCGCGCCAGTACGTCCACTATACTCTGGTGCATATGCACATTGCGCAGTGCAGGTTCCTGTCTGATAAACACCTGCTCGGTCAATATAATATTCTGTCTCAACGACATGCTTACCCTTTGCCATTTGGTCGAAGTAGTAATTAGTGGTGTAATCCTTTGGAGCAATGTAGTATCCCCAATGATATCCACTCAACTGACTAACAGGCTCAAGGCAGGCAGCACGCTTATCAACAACCTGCACAAAGTCGTAATCACGGTCAGCAATGATCGTCAAACGGATACGCACCTTGTCACCAACTTTAAGGCTTTTTCCTCTCTTCAACAGTACGCTATCAACCAAGACCTCACGCTTAATCTTCAAGCCAGATGAAGTATCAGAGATATCTGTTGACGTCTGGAAGAACTGTGCATAGACAGCACCCCAGCTTGTGCCAGCGCTTGTCTTGCTGATAACCAAATCATGACTTTCAGACGATTGGAAATCAACTGGCTGTGTAGCCTTCACATAACCCAAACCTGCCGTAGGCTGTGTTGTCTGCAATGGTTTGTTATCAAGCATCAACGTAGCATGCTCTCCATTCTGCATCAACCAATTGCCATTGTTCATAAATGCCCAAATAGCATTCACTGAGTTCAATGGTGTATCCCAAGCCTGCGTACGCTTCTCCTGCAAGAGCCAACGCTGCATCTCAACAAGCGTCTTACCATCAGTAGGAGTAATCGTCTTTATCGCCTCGATAGCAGCCACCTCTGTTGGAATCTTATAATCACGCCAACTGTAATAAGCGTTTTTAGAATCGAAGTAACGCCCCTTCTCCTCCGTATAAACCGTATATTCCTTAATACTCTGCAGGTATTCACGTGCCTTTTCAACCTTACCATACTGCTGAAGGATTACTGCAGTATTCGCTTTACCATAGATAGTCAAGTCCGTAGGCTTCTTGGTCAGGCGGTCGATGAGGTACTTTATGTCATTTGTAGCTCGGTCATGATAGAACAAAGCATTGGTGTAAAGATAATCACAAAGGTCATCAGATGGGAAGAGTATCGTATTATACCTCTTCTCATCACGCTTCATTTCAGCCACACACTTAGCTACCTTCTTATCCATAAAACGGAAAGAAGCGTT
The DNA here is from genome assembly GCF_000144405.1 of Prevotella melaninogenica ATCC 25845. Lineage (NCBI taxonomy): Bacteria > Pseudomonadati > Bacteroidota > Bacteroidia > Bacteroidales > Prevotellaceae > Prevotella > Prevotella melaninogenica. Next base: position 162,822 of record NC_014371.1, on the reverse strand, counting down.
AATCATGTTTGTTACCTCTGGGCTTGGACTTGTAAGGTTCTGCAAACGAGCAAGCGTCTTCGTCACCGCAACTGTCATATACAGACTTCCTTTCATTCCTGGCCACCAAGAGAACGAGCCATCAGAGTTTTGCAGTTTCTTTAGACTTGAGAATGTTGATGTCAATTTGTTCTGCAACTGATTCTCATCGAAGAAACGCACGAGTTGCTGTTTTTGTTCGCTTTCATTCTTAGCATCCATCACCCAAGGAGTCTCATCAAGTGTCAAAGACTTGAGTTCTTGGTTCTTCTCCAAAGCCGACATCATTGACGTTTCTTTACCAGTCTCCTTCTTCCATTGCTCAATAGTCTGCTTAATCGATGGGGAAGTACTCATGATCTGCTTACCCAAACGGTTTGCATAATAAGACGAAACAAGACTGATAGCATTCTTTTCATTTGCATCTGACACATAAGGCAATGCCTGAATCATCAGCCAATTAGGGTTATTGGTGTACTCTACTGTCAGCTTCTGATCCGTACTCTTCTTTGGGAAAAGCTTACCAACATTAATCGTCTTCACCCCAGCATCATTCTGTGTGAATGGATAGGTGTTTGTTACATACTCCTTATTCTGAAGTACTGAGAGGTAATGTTGCTCACCATCAGAGAAGCCATCGCCCTCAACCGTGAAGCGAACAACAAGCAAGGACTGGTCAGCTGTAAGCTTATTTGCATTCTGTGCTAATAAAGAAGCTAAGCTATAAGTTGCAGAACCACTCCCCTGCGCCTTCAAAACAACAGCTTTACTATCCGTAAAGAGCACCTTCTCTGTTGCAGGGTCAAGGATTTCAACCTTTGCTTTTGCCTTGATATCCTTCTCAGACTGATTAAACAAGCGAGCAGAAACCATTGCTTCGTCACCCATACGTACAAAGCGAGGCATATTAGGCTGCACCATCAAGGTCTTCTGAGCAACGATATCATCAGAAAGGAAGCCATTGTTCATATCCTCATCATGTGCCAATCCCATGAAACGCCAAGTAGTAAGACTCTCTGGAAGCGTAAACTTAATACTTACATTACCCTTCCCATCTGTCTGCAACTGAGGATAGAAGAAGGCTGTCTCATTAAGATTCTCACGCATAGAAGGCTTTACATTCTTCGGTTCGTCCTTCTCTTGTTTGATCTCCTCATCTTTCTTGACAACAGGAGCAGTAAATTCCTCTTTCGTTTCCTTTGTAGATCCGAAGCCAACCTTAACGACCTCATTCATAGAAGACTCCTTTGCCAAAGCCATTGACTTAACGGCACGCGTCATGCTTACCATTCGATCTGATGTTACTGAATAAATATAAGCATCTGGCGTATCATAATCTTCTAAGAAGCGACTATCAAATCTCGAGAACGACAACCAGTCTACATCAAAAGGTTTGATATTAGCTTCCCATGAAAGACCCAAACCAGAATAGTCAGGACTCTCCCAATTAACAGATGTATAATTAAGCGAGAAGAAGTTGCCTAAGTTCCATGAATTAGACAAGAACTGATCAAGACTCTTGTCATAAAGTGTTGCCATCAGTTGAGCATTGGCAGCCTTGCCATCAGGACGATTAATCGTTACTGTCCATTCCTCCTGCTGACCAGGGATAAGTTTATTACGGAAGGTCTTCCATTTCACAATTAAGCTCTTATCTGGTAACGGACGCATAATCCTCTCTGAATGAGCATACAGAACGCCATTCTTTACCCAAGCATAATTAAGAAGTATCTCATCACCATACTCTTCCTTATATACAAACTTGCGTGTCTGTATACTATTGCTTTGATTGAAAGAACCTGTTTCAATCACTTTATTATCTGAGAAGATAGAATAAACAACATATTGATTCTCATCACTTGAACCCACCTGCATATAGATAGGACCACCATCGCGAGGGAATTGGATTCCACTCAGATAGAACCAGTCATGTGTCGCAATAACAGGACGCTTATCATCAAAAGAGAAGACAACAAAATCCTCATCTATCGTATCTGTTCCACAAATAGCATGTAGGCGATAAGCACCAGAAGACAAACCCTTTATAGCAACATTCTCATTTGCCTTCGCTGTCTTATAATCGCTATAAACATAATTATTCTTATCCTTCTGCTGTGGCACAATTACATACTTCACTGTTCCATCAACAGGAGATCCTGCAGCATTCAGATAATTAAACTTAATCGTTTTAAGACTGTCACGCAGATTCCTGTCAGGAATATTGCAAGAAAGACTTGCCTCCTTTGTTCCTAATGGTAAGGATGCAAAACCGTCATGTGTCTCACCTGCAGCATCGGTCACCGAAGCCTCAACGCTGAAGTTATAGAAAAGTGAACGATAACCCTTACCAGACTTCAGTTCTTTCTTGGCTTTGTCAGATAAGACAAAAGGTACGGTAACAACAAACTCTCCCTTGTCGTCTGTGACAACATCTTGCTCGTTCACTTCCTCACTATCTTCATAGAAGCGACTCCAATAGCTTATATTACGTGTAACGACATAATGCACCTTTGCACCTTGTACGGGTACACCAGCAAAACTCTTGGCACAACCAATCAACTTGATAGAATCACCGACAGCATACTTCTCCTTATACTCGTCAAAGTTTACATCAAACGTTGGACGCTTATACTCATCTACTTGGAAACGCTTAGATCCTTTTGTTCCAAAATCAGCATAAATAGAGAAACTACCTGTCAGTCCACTTGTTGGAAGATTAAAGTCTGCTGCAGCAGTACCGAAACGGTCTGTGGTTACTGACTTACGTCCTATCTCCTTATAATTGGCATCTTTCAAAACCATATCGAAGGTTTGTCCGCCTGCAGCCTTAGTCTTATAGTCTTGCTTTGTGTTCTGATAAGCGATGACAGATGCGTGCACCGTCTGCCCAGGACGATAGATACCTCTATCCGTGAAGACCTGAGTTACCATCTTGTTATAGTTCTCCTTATCGTAGTCATACGACCCCTCCAGTTGAGTTTCTTCAAAGGCTTTATCCTTATTCGTAAAGACATAGATGTCAGGGGTAGTTCTTTCCGAATCAAAAACAACCTCTCCATTCTTGTTCGTAACCAGTTTCTTGACGATAGAAGGTTTATCATTATAATTTGGATAGGTAGCCTGAACCGTTGCATTTGCTACTGGTTGCCCATCCACAACATTGACAACAACATACCGTGCTTTCTTCTTTGGCTGTAGTTCGCTCATGACATAGAGGTCACTAACATAGTAGAAAGCATATTCTGGTGTAAAATTCTTTTTAGGCGTCTCTACTTTAATAAGGTAAACACCCAAAGGTAATGTAGGCATTAAGAAAGAGTCTTTCACCGCTTCATAATCCTTATGACCAGTGAAAGTACGGGTTATCGTCTGCGTTGTTGCAGGCAACAGACTTGCCTTCAACTTAGCCATGTCGTCTTTATCTACAAAACTGATAGAATGATTTCCTAATAGTTTCGTACGCGTAACCGTTATGACTACATCTGACACATTGCGCGTATTCAGCTTAACCCAGTTATTCTTCTCCGTCGAACTAACATTACGCTTATCGAAACTCACTTCAAACATCGGTCTTGTCAGTTCTGCACGAGCATTACGTAATGATACAATTCTATTCCATGATGCCCAACGGACAAGTGCGTTATCAATATATGCTATCTTCTCCTCAACCGGAGTATCTTCTCCCATACAAGCATAACGCTTCAACGCAACTTCCCCACATATCGGTAAGTCGCTATACACTTGCATGAGTGAGTCGAGCTTTGGAATACTCTCTTTCTCCTCCTTTATTCCCATCAATGCCGTGTAGCAAGCTGCCTCACGGTTTCCAACGCTTTTATAATAGCTATGCAGTTTGTCGTAGTTACCCACTTGCATACCAATAACATGCAACAGGTCACCCTTGAAGATATCATCGTTTTTACCTATCTTTATCAAAGGCTTAAAGTCGGCTGCTTTCTGACTTGCTAACAGAGAAGGGTTTGCCAGAGCCTTCTTAAAGTAGTCGTCAGCATTTCCACTTTCTTCATTCCGTCCTATCACACCCAAGATACAGTTGTAGACAGCCGACAAGACTTCATCCTTCCCTTCTACCATTTTTGCCTTTGCCTTCAACCGCTTTAACTCTACCTCAGCAGAGTCGGGTGTAATCTCTGTCTGTAACCTTGATGCTAACAGACTTGCAGCCAAGATTTGCCCATAGGCTTTCTCGTTCTGTGCTTTCTGTTCAATCTTCTTTAACAAGCTGATTTGTGTCTTTGGTAAGTCCTTTTGCTCAGCTTGATTTACTTGTTGCCATAAAGCGTCAAAGCTCTGTGCTGTTACTGTAATTGGCAACAACAGAAATATAATTGATAAAATGACAAGTGGTTTCTTCATACTCTCTTTCTTTTATTAATTGCAAAGATAATGCTTTTCAAGTAAAAATACAAAGATGAGCTATGTATATTGTATAAGATGAATACTACTACCGCACAATATAATTAAACTTATCAAAGTTTGTAAAGCCCATCTTTTCTAACTGTTGCTGACTCTGCTGGCGGTCTTCGTCTGTATTATATTCAGGTATCAAGGGTAGACGTATGATTACCTTATCAGCATATCCATTCGCTGCTAACCATTGAAGATTACTGATTACCTGCTTATTCTCTTTACATCCATATGCTTTGTAGATATCAGGGTTCATATCCTTAATATCTACATACCACATCTGCACCAACGAGGCAATAGCTTTAACATTCTCAAGCGGTACGTTGAGCGATGTCTCTATTGTCAACTTCCATTCGGGATTCATTATCTCGGCAAAGGCCTTGATGAAGTCTGAACGTAAAAGGGGTTCACCACCGCCAAAACAGATACCGCCACCCGTTGCCACAAAGTAAAGATCGTCTATCTCTACCTCACTATACAACTCACCGGGTGTCAGCCTGCACCATACACCATCAGCCTGCAAGCACTGAGCATTTAAGCAGTACTCGCAATGAAGCGGACAACCATGAAAGCCTACCAATGTCGTTACGCCTTCGCCATCCGTGGTGAGCCTGTGCCGATTAATGGCAATAAACGGTGCTGTTATTTCTGATTGCATTTCTCTTTATGTGATTGAGGAGCAGTGCTATCGGCTAATTCTTTCTCTAAATACTCCCTGTCTATCTCCCCTACTAAGTCAAGAGAAGGTTCTAAACGGACAACCATATTATCAGGATTACGAATAGACTTCACTGCTATCACCTTATCTTCAAATCCATAAGATGAAAACACGAGGGTGTCATTACGATTAACCTGCAATACAAATCTTCCATCTTCGCCCAAAGGCAGCCTCTTCTTACCTCCTAATAGCATAACATTAACCTCCGGAGCAGCCTTACCAGTAGATGAGTCGAGCACGCGTCCAATAATAACAATAGCATTCTTCGAATCTGCAGTGAGTGCTTTTGGTATCACTACTTTACCCATAACTGGCGTATCAGTAGAATCCTGAGCTTTATTCTCAACGTTGCAAGCTTTGGGAGTGTTCTGACATGATGTAAGCGGAACCGTAGCAACACAAAGACCAGCAGCCAAACCAGCCACTTTCATGCCCCATCCCTTGCGTTTCCGTTCTCTTAATTGCGTCTCTAAATAGCGTATCTCCGCCTCACAAGCAGGGCAAGTGCCTGCACAATCCCCTTCGTAATGACACTCCTTAGGCTGATAGCTGATACCATTCGCATCCGCTATCTGCTGTCGAATATCCTTTAATAGCTTACAAGTACTCTTTCCTTTTGTCATAATATTAATCCTTACTTACATTTCTTTTTATTCTTTTCCTTATGCGTCTTCGGTTTATAAGTCCTATGACCATACACGTCATCGTAGTTCAAGACGGTTACAAGCCCTCCTGCTATGCCCGATAAACCCGATAATTCAGAGACTTCCAGTACAATAACATTATTATCAGAATGCAAAAGAGAACTTACACGAACTTTCTTATCCTTACAACCTATATATGAAATAACCAACGAAGTGTCTGGTGGTAACTTCAAAGCAAACTGTCCATCTACGTTTGTAGCAACGCCCTTGTTTGTTCCATCTATTACAACAGAAGCACCTATAACTGGTTCTTTATCATCACTACCAATGACCATTCCACGTACAACCACAGGTGATGCACAACCATCAGAAAGGTCTACTACCTTTACATCGCCTTTCTTAGCTGTATGTACAGGACAATTAGCCGTACTATCAGGCTTAACAGCTTGCGCAGCAGCAGTTATCGGCATTACCGTAGCGCAGATACCTGCAGCAATACCAGCCACCTTCATACCGAAGCCATTACCCTTACGTGCCTTTAACTCATGTTCAAGATAACGTATCTCCTCCTCACAAGCAGGGCAAGTACCTGCACAATCTCCCTTGTGATGACACTCCTTAGGCTGATAGCTAATACCATTCGCATCCGCTATCTGCTGCCGAATATCCTTTAATAGCTTACAAGTACTCTTTCCTTTTACCATAATCCTTATCCTTACTTACACTTCTTTTTATTCTTTTCCTTATGCGACTTCGGTTTATAAGTCCTATGACCATACACGTCATCTTTACTGGTAGGTAGTGTAGCTGTTGTTACAATGCCATCTAACATTGGCTCTCTACTATCCTCAAGCACTATAACATTATTATCAGAATGCAAAAGAGAGCTTACATGAACCTTCTTTGTCTTGTATCCGATATATGAAATAACCAACGAAGTGTCTGGTGGTAACTTCAAGGCAAACTGTCCATCCACGTTTGTTGCAACGCCCTTGTTTGTTCCGTCTATTACAACAGAAGCACCTATCAAAGGTTCCTTATCATCACCACCTATGACCATTCCACGTACAACCACAGGTGATGCACAACCATCAGAAAGGTCTACTACCTTTACATCGCCTTTCTTAGCTGTATGTACAGGACGATTAGCCGTACTATCAGGCTTAACAGTTTGCGCAGCAGTAGTCATCGGCATTACCGTAGCGCAGATACCAGCAGCAATACCAGCCACCTTCATACCGAAGTCATTACCCTTACGTGCCTTTAACTCACGTTCAAGGTAGCGTATCTCCTCCTCACAAGCAGGGCAGGTACCTGCACAATCCCCCTTGTGATGACACTCCTTAGGCTGATAACTGATACCATTCGCATCCGCTATCTGCTGCCGAATATCCTTCAATAGCTTACAAGTACTCTTTCCTTTTACCATAATCCTTATCCTTACTTACACTTCTTTTTATTCTTCTCCTTATGCGACTTAGGTCCTTTCTTAGGATGATGCTTCCCTGATATTCCTTTTATGCCCCCAACGGTGATAATCTTATGCCAATTGGTAGTATCCTGCTCAAGATAAATCGTCTTATCCTTTGTCGCTAACAGCTCTTTAACCGTCACGAAAGTCTTATGATAGCCTACAAAGCCAGCTTCTAAGGTGTCAGTTGGTAAAGCTTTCACTGCATACCAGCCATCCACATTGGTACACGTTCCCAATCCATTTGGAGCTATTGAACCTTTCAACATAACAACTGCCCCAATTAATGACTCTTTTGTTTCCTTATCAAGCACCTGTCCACGTAAAAGCACAGCATCAGGATTACCATTCGTCAGGTCTACCACTTTTATACTATCCTGCTTTATGAGCTGGGGATTCGCCTCCAGACTAATCTTACTCTCTGTCTGTACCATAGCAGCCATTGGCAATACTGTCACACAGACGCCTGCTGCGATACCTGCCACCTTCAAACCTAAACCGCTATGCTGTTTATTCTTCAGTTGTTCTTCAAGGTAACGGATTTCTTTCTCACAGCCAGGACACGTACCTGTACATTCACCCTTATGGTGACACTCTTCTGGATGATAGCTTATTCCGTTCTCATTTGCTATTTTCTGACGGACATCCTTCAAGACTTTGCAAATGGCTCTCCCCTTTTCCATAAATAATTATTTAAGCGTTAGTAAATAAAAGACCTTGCTACAAAAATATAAAAAAAAGAAGATAAACAAAAACAAACTGACATTTTTGTTATTAGATGACGATAAATTTAATCGTTCACTATAAAATACACATGAAAAGTATTAGCTTATCAACAGATGACAAACTATTTACACCGCTTACTTAAAAACACACCTTGTATGTCTACTATTTGTATCTTGCCTCAAATAAGATGATACTTATAAAGTTCCCCAGCCCTGTTCAAGCCTCGTGCGGAGGCTCCGCACATGTGGTGCGAAGGCTTAGCACCATTTGTGCTGAGGGCATATTGCCTTATAATATATCACTGAGATACGAGCAATTTATCTTCCAACGACTGATTAGAGGTTAAACTCTGATAACTTGGTGATACAATTATCCCCTCTGCAAAACCTTTCATATGGTCGATGCCGTTGGTTCTGAGAGGGGATAGTATCTTTCTTTTAATTTCGTCAAGCAATGTTCATTAACTCTCCACAACAGTAAATTTGGAGAAGTCTGTCATACGAAGCAGTTCCTCATAAGAAGTCTTAGGGTTCTTCTTCATATAGTTGTCTACAGCCTCCTCATACCGACTGTGATAGGTTCGCTTTGTCATTATCTGATTGACAATCCATTGTATCTTTCCAATCTGCAAGTCACGCTCCACTTGCGGACGCGATTCGAAATGCTGTAAAGGATAGATACTCATCAAATAGAATGTCATACAATCTGGAAGGATGTATTCACGTGACATCTGTTTACGCTGTGTTGGCGAATAAAACTTAGCATACAAAGGATAATTAGGACCGAGATACTTGTCAAGCGAGATACCGATAGTACCATTACCCACGACAACACTCTGGTCTAAAGCTGATATCTGTGCATAGACTCTTGGGATTGTAATGTTCGGCAAAGCCTGTTTCAGTCGTCTGAAAGCTCCATTAAACTGATGATCAAGGTCTTCTGTATTGGCAAACTCCGACTCTACAGCTGCAATAACAGACTGTAAGGTCGTGTCTTGATAGAACTTCAAGAACTTTGTATTGATGTCTGGATCGGTTATCTCACCAATCTTTACGACATCCTCTATCAGTGTACGGGTCTCTATCGGATACTCTGTATTCATCTGCTGGAGCGCAGAGAAATCACCTGTTGTCAAGTAACGATATTCCAAACGGTCATAGCGATCTATCTCTAATAACAGTGAATTTTCATTCACGTCATCAGATGAAAGTTTGAACTGACAGCCTACACAGGTGAACAGAACAACTAATAATATGCAATAGAGATATCTCACTGGTTACTTTCTGGTTACTTTTTACAATATTTGAGTATTGATTGCAAAATTACTAAAATATATTTTAAAACGCAAGCGTTCTGCTAAAAATATTAAAATAACATGCAACTATATCCCATTTTCATTCAGATAAGGAGCTAAAAAACTTACGACCCTTCACGTAATATTGCCAAAGGAGGGCATATTTCTTACGTCCATCATTCGTGCAAGAAGGGATATTTTCTCGATGTTTCACTACTCCATCAAGACGAATAGGTAATCTCTCAAACTCATGTCGCCACTTTTTAAAAGCCCTACGAGCTGAGAAAATCGCCTTAAATTCACCCCAATTATGATTCAGAATCAGCGTTTGAAATGCAGCTAAATAGTCTAAAAACCATCTTACGCGCATGACATGTTTCAATTCATCTTCTGGTAAGTTCTTCCATAACATGGTCAAGTTATTACGGAAGTTCAGGAAGGTTTTACGTGGATTTGACTTAGGCAATGTACCGCCTCCAACGTGATAAACATAGCTTTCAGGGAAACAGAAGATGCGCTTACCCATCTGATGCAGACGCCAACAGAGGTCGATTTCTTCATTATGAGCAAAGAATCTGCCGTCCAATCCACCTGCTGCCCAATAGTCTTTGGCACGTATCATCAAGCAAGCTCCTGTTGCCCAAAGTACCTCTTCACTATTATCATACTGCCCATTATCATCCTCTACCGTGTCAAAGATACGTCCACGGCAGAATGGATAGCCATAACGATCAATGAAACCTCCCGATGCACCGGCATACTCAAAAGCGTCAGGATTAGCAACAGAGAGCAATTTTGGCTGGCAAGCTGCTATATCCTCATGGGCGTCCATCTCCTCGATGAGGGGCGTAAGCCAGTGGTGTGTGACCTCAACATCACTGTTTAACAACACGTAATATTCACTGTCTACCTGCTTTAACGCACGATTATAGCCTTCCGCAAAGCCGTAGTTCTCAGCTAATTCTATCACGCGAACATGTGGATAAGTTTCTTTCAACCATGCGACAGAGTCATCTGTTGAAGCATTGTCGGCTATGATAACCTCTGCTTCATCTCGTGAGAATTTCAGCACGGAAGGGAGATATTGCTCCATCATGCTTCGTCCATTCCAGTTCAATATGACTATCGCTACTTTCATAAGAGTTCTGCCTTTAATGAACTTTGATCGAAATTAAACTCTCCCAATCGTACTCGGAGAATCTGGTTGTCATATTCTTCCTTTGCCTGATCGGGCGATAGTTCTACACGAATATAGTTATCTGTAAAGCCATGCATAGCCTTTCCTCGTGCCGCTTTCTCAAAGAGGACGTCTGCCTCCTGCCCTATATGCTCCGCATAGAAGGTACGTGTCTTCTCGTCAGAGAGTTTCAAAAGCTTATGCGCACGGTGCTTCTTCTCACGGTCATCTACCACATAAGGGATTGACAATGCCGCTGTTCCTGGACGTTCCGAATAAGGGAAGACATGGAGTTGGGTGACTGGAAGAGAGTCGAGGAAGTTATAACAATCCTCAAAATACTCTGGACGCTCGCCACGAGAACCTACCATCACATCCACTCCGATAAATGCATCGGGCATCTTTTCCTTAATAAGTTTTATCTTACGAGCAAAGAGTGCCGTGTCATAACGACGGTGCATCAACTCCAACACCTCGTCAGAACCACTCTGAAGTGGGAGGTGGAAATGTGGCATAAACGCTCGTGACTCTGCACAATACGCTATCAACTCATCATCAATCAAGTCGGGTTCCAACGAACTAATACGGAATCGCTGTATGCCCTCTACCTTATCTAATGCCTTAACGAGGTCTAAGAAACTCTCACCTGTGGTCTTACCGAAGTCACCTATATTCACTCCCGTCAAAACAATCTCCTTTCCACCCTCTCTTGCAGCCTCTTCTGCCTGCGCAACAAGTGACTGAATAGTCGGGTTACGTGAGAATCCACGAGCAAAAGGAATCGTACAATAAGTACAGAAGTAATTACATCCGTCTTGCACCTTTAGGAAGTAGCGTGTACGATTACCACGTGAGCAACTTGCTTGGAAACTTTTAATATCCTTCGTCTTTACAGAGTGATACTCTCCCTCTGACGTCTCTTCTTTAGCTGTATCGACCTTGTTCCAAGCATCACTAAGATACTGTACGAGGTCGGCTTTCTCATTACTACCCAACACAAGGTCAACACCTTCTATCTTCGCTACCGTTGCACTCTCAAGCTGAGCATAGCAACCTGTCACGATTACGAAAGCACCTGGGTTCTGGCGAACCATACGATGGATGATCTGACGGCACTTATGGTCAGCAACCTCAGTAACCGAACAGGTGTTAATCAGACATATGTCTGCCTGCTCAGTCTTCTTCGCTTCACGCACGCCCATATTATATAAGGTACGCGCGAAGGTACTTGTCTCTGAGAAGTTGAGCTTACAACCCAACGTATAGAACTTGGCTGTCTTGCCTTGAAATGCTGCTGTATCTATCATATAACTTGCAAAGTTACAGTAAAATGAAGACAAAACCAAAGAAATAAGCCCGTTTGCTCATCAGAAAAAACAAGAAAGAGCCAGAAAATAAGATTTTACACGCAAAAACAAAGCTCTAAAGGCGCTAAAAACAAAGGTTTTTTAAATTGTGTAGGCACACATTAAAACCTTTAACATTTATTTAATATTCATATCATACTGATTATCAACAGCTTACGAATTTGTTACAAAAGAAGAACAAAAAAAGTTCTAAAAAAATTATTGCCGTATAAAAAAAATACTTACCTTTGCATCGTTTTAACAAACAAATGATTGTTTTACAGATTTAAAAAGCAAAGAAAATGAAGAAATTAGTTTTAATGTTCGTAGCTATCGCAGCTATCTCTTTCGCATCTTGTGGTGGTAACTCTAAGCCAGCTCAGAACCCTGACACTACAGCAGATTCAACTGTTGATTCACTCAGCTCTGACTCAGCTGCTGCTGACTCTGTTGCTGCTGATTCAGTAGCTGCTGACTCTGTTAAGTAATCAGAGAACGAACAGAAAAAGAGAGAAATTGGCCGCAGGACATTGTCCTGCGGTTTTTTTCGTTTATAGACATGAGGTAATCAGAACCATAATTTATCTAATTCAGAATTCATAATTCATAATTCATAATTATGATTACTACTATTACTATAGACAAGATAACTAAACCACTTTGAGACAAAGTAAGATTAAGACAGGATAAAATAAAGACAAAGTAACAGAGAAACAAAAGAAGGGCGGAATATAAAGACAGAGTAACAGAAAAACGTTTCTTTTGTTGACAAGGTAACGAGTAGACAAGATAACAAGTTACTTGTAAGCAGGGGAAATGAAAGTCAGCATACCCTAAGAACAAAAGTTGAATTAGATTAAGATAGGAGAACAGAAGAACAATTGCTTTTCACACAATTATGCCTTTTAAATTCTCTTTCCCGTTTACAAGAAGAATGGTTTTTGTAAATAAAATTCTAAGGCGACAAACAAGAAGGGCGTAAATTGGCTTCCTATTAACGCCCTTTTGGCTTGCAAAAGATGCCCTTTTGAAGTCCAAGTAACGCCCTTTTGAAGTCTTACTAAGCACCTTTAAAAACGTTATTATGCAACTATCTGATTCTATGCAACTTACAAAGGCTGCCTTTTAGCTCGTTTTTTCGACTTTTAAAGCCTGAAAGTACGTATGCTTTGTAAATAAAATTCAAATATCAAAGAAGTATTTTACGACTTTTGTAATCATCAAAAAAAAAACATTCTACTAAGCAATTTTATGGTGGTAATGGCGTTTATTACATAAAAGGGCTAAAGACTATAATTCTGTTTTGGTCAGCCTTTTAGGACATATGCACTTATTCGTGATTGTTGATATTGGTAAATTCGTGAGGTATGAGATACTACTTACTTTCTATTCTCTTGTCTGTTTTGCTCGCTGCTTGCGGCAGAAACGATGGACCCGTTTACCCTAAAGAATTTATAGGGAATTGGGTTGGTGTGGAAAAGACAAACATTGGTATGCGTCCAACACTCGACGTGACGGATTCTACCATTGCATACGACCCGGGCATAGGCGACACTTGCAAGTGGTTTAATAGTTACCACTTTGTGAACGACTCGCTTTTTTTAGTCTATGATGAGAATGACACTAACCGCTGTAAAGTCATGGAGTTACACGATAGCATACTGACTATCAAAGGCTTGTTATGGTACGAGGACAAAGAAGTTAGCTTTGTGCGGCAAAAAAGATAAGTGGCGACTCTAAAATTGTCCTATTCATTTACAACAACTCCTTTATCCAAGTTTATTGTAAGCATCTTACGCTCCTTCCCAAGGTCTTTCAGAAACCTGAATTTCACCCTATAGTCTTCACGAGTAATCCCAGCAACACCCTTTTGATAGATGACATTATAATATGAGAATAAAGCAACATCCGCCATTAAAACACCCTCTTTCTTATAACCTAAGTATTGCTGAAAATAGAACTCAAAGGGAAGAAACTCATCTTGATGCCTATGAATATACTTCCTTACGACACTCTTAGCGGCTTCAAACTCTTTATCATTCAGTTGCTTTGGAACTTCTTTTCTAATCTTACCAAATAACGAGTCTCCATTAGCTGTTACCGCCTTCTCGGAAATAACATTGTATATCTTTTGTCCCGTCTCATCCTTTGCGTAGACATACACAGTATCATATGGAGAATGAACGGTTGTTACTTTTCGCTTCTCTGTTGTGCAACTGAGAAGAAGGAGACAAGAAAAGATAAGTAGTATAGTCTTCATACGCTTCGATTAATTGTTTTTCAACGGAATATCCCCTACAAAAATCCATACAGATTGACTCCTTCCGTTCTCACTTTTCATCAAAGGTGAGAAGATACTGTCACCATTTTCTCGTGCGATAGGGTACCGCTTATTCATAAACCAAACGGCATCCTTCGTGCGATAAAGCTTCATCTTGATATAAGGTTTATCTGAAACATAATAGCCACCATATTCTTTCAAATCCTCATAATTGGGGAAGTCTTGCACCAAAATACCCTCTGTCAGTCCCTCACTTGTTATGGTATGAGAGAGGACACCATCGGTATATACCCACCCACGCAATAGCGTAAAGAACTTATTTCCGATACCTATTGGAGCCGTGTTGAAGTCGTAATCTTCACATTTCATGATGACTATGTCGTCCTTAAAAGCCTTTAGATGCTCTCTTTGGTCAGGAAAACGATATTGATTCACTACAACTGCTGTTCCTGTTTCGTTTGTAGTTTCCTCCTTATCAGCGACTTTTATCTTACAGGCAGCCACTAAAAAAGAAAGGAAAAGCAACGTCAGAATTGATTGATATCTTTTCATACGCATAATTACTGTTAGTTTACTATGTTCACAAATAACTTCTGTTACCTGCTTCAAAGATAGTAAATGTTTCCCAAACGACAATGTAATTCTACTGATTTTCAGCCATAAAACAAAAATCCCCTTCATTCGAAAGAATGAAGAGGAAGCTTATTTTATATTGTTTTGACTTACAATGCAGTGAAAGCAGCTACAAAACCAAAGATGATACCCGGTGTGTTAGCAATCGCCAAAGGCCAATCACGCTTCTCCTTAAACAATCCGTAAGCAACCCACAAGGTACAGTTAACACCTGCCATAAATGGCTGAATGAAGGTTCCCTTCTGCCCTGCTAAGTTGTTCTCTATCTGAGGAATGTAGAATACATACATTAAAACTGATGTTACCATACCAATCCAACCCATAGAGGTGAAGAACTTTTCTTTTGTCATATTATTCTGATTTTATTTGTTTATGAATACAAGAAAGATTTAGTTTATATCTTTTCTTTACCTATCTAACATTTCATTCTAACGCTACAAAGATACAAATTATTTCTTTTTTAAAACAAATGATAGACAAAATGTATCGTTTCATCTGTTACTTTCTTATTTTATATCAGTCATTTGATATAGCTCAATCCTAATTAAAATACTTTTGAATACTATCCATTAGGGGCGTTAATTCACGATTGAAAACCCTTCCGTGGCGATCGACCATCTGCAGGGCATAGGCGATGAACAGCCTACGCTTAGCGCGTGACATGGCAACATAGAACTTACGAGCGTCTTCCTCGTCCTGCTGTTTCGTCTTGTTATAGGCGTTCGGGTAGCGTCCATCGGCTGCATCAAAGATGATAACATTATCAAACTCCAGTCCCTTTGCCTTATGAACAGTCGTCACATAGATACGCTCAAGAATACTCTTACTGTTACAGAAGTCGGCTTCCTTCAGCGTATTAATATCCATTATGTACTGCGAGAGTTGTGGTGCAAGGGCATTAGCTACTGGTTCATCCGTCAGCATGTCTATGCGGAGATAACGGAGGATATAGTCTAATCGGGGAATATCATTGATTAAACCATCGGAATGAAAGGCGTTATAAGCAGCGGAGAGCTCGCTGACAAGGGCTGGCTCATGGTCGGTTGATAGCTGATAAAGTCGGTTAACAGCCTCTCGATAGCGTTCGCCATAATTGCTACGCAGCACATTGGCAAATGGTTTCACCTTCGGATGGTGGATGAAAGCCTCTTGTTGTGCTTGCTTCTCACGTGCTTTCTCAGCACAGAGGCGTACAAGACTGACTGTTGCCTTCACATCATCAATTGCCTGATGACTATTAACACCCGCCAACTGGAAGGTCTCGAGCAGGCTTTCCAACTTATAAGAATGAAGGCTCGGAGCCAATAGTCTTATCAGTTTGAGCGAGTCGAAGCAACGAATATCATGTGCCTGCATCGTGTCATTGCAGTAACGTTGCAGATTATTGTCCAATATGTTGTAATCATAGTTGGCGTTATGACCAAGGATAGGACTGGTCCCAACGTAGGCAAGGAAACGTCGTAAGGCATCAGAGGGAGAGAGTAATTCGCCAGTAGACATCTTCTCATGATAGATAGCATACATCGGATTCTCCTTATCACCGAGCATTGGTAGAATCGGTTTATCGGTCTCTATGTAGAGGTCAAGCGGTTCGCCAACCACTTCCCCACCCTTGATTCGGATGGCAGCAATCTCTATAATATCATCTTGAAAGACATTCAAGCCTGTTGTTTCAGTATCGAATACAACAATTTCTTCCTCGTTGTAGGCACGAAGAAACTCTGCTGTGTAACAGCTTTCGGGGTAAAGAAGAAAGTCGGATGGCGACAGTGCCAACTGCTTTAGCTTCCAATTAAATCGGCGAGCAAGGGCATGAGAAGGGAAGGCACGCACCCCTTTCATGATACGTGTCCACGCAATAGAATTATGTTCATTAGAGAGTACACTCAAATGAGCCAACAATAGCTTGACATCTGGTGTATCGAAGAGGTCGCGACCAGACACCTTAAAGTGGGTCAGCCCTGCTTCCGTCATAGCTTCACTGATACGATCAGCATCCGAATTAGCACTAACGATGACGGCTGTACGCTCCTCCTTATTCTGCTCGTAAAGGGAGAGTGCCTCAGTGGTAATATCCTTGTGTTCGGCTTCTATCGTACTACTATGTATGATTCTCAAGTCTCCCGACGTAGCCTTAGTGTCATTATCGGAAAGAGGGAGTAGTTCGCGGTCTATCTTCAGTTGCTTTTCTGCGTAGTCATTAAAGACGTCAAGTAGATATTTTGGTGAACGGTGGTTACGCTGCAGATGATGAATATTACCCTTACAGCGCATCTTCAAGAGGGTTAGTGTCTCCACTTTCGCCCCCATAAAAGAGAAGATAGCCTGCTGTTCGTCGCCTAAGTACATCACCATCGGGTTGTCTTCTGCTGTCAGTAAGTCGATAATAGCAAGCTGCATACCATTAAGATCCTGCACTTCATCGACCTGTATCCATGGATAACGCTTGCAGGTAGGGTCAGAACGATAGATATCGTATGTATAGAGGAGCAAGTCTTCAAAGTCAAAGAGGTGATTCTCCTCCTTGTATCGGGCATAACAATTAGCGTAATACATCTTCCAAAGAAGTACACGAATCCTATCTGCTGTCTTTCCGTCAAGCCCGGGTGCATTCGCTTCGTCCATATATTCCTGTGCATGATGATAGATATTCACTACTGCCTGCTCGTCATATTCTATCTTTTGTGAGGCACAGATATGCTTTACAGCTTCTCGATCATCATCCGTGAAACTCTCTGGATGGAGGTAATACTTCCATGGATGCTGGTGTTCCATCTGATAGATGAAATGCTGAAAGAAGATAATCGTCTGATAACCTTTGTATCGGTTGAAGTCTCTTGTTACTCCTTCTTCATCTTCATTGCGATAATCAGCGATAATACTCACCGCCTCTTCGTCGTCAATAATGGCAGAATCAGCTGGGATCCTACCCTGCTCAAAAAGGAACTTAGAACAAAAACGATGCACATTACCCACCATTAGTTCAGAGAAATCACCTCCCACCACCTTCTGAATACGGTTGGTCATCTCTCTTGCAGCACGGTTGGTGAATGTAAGACAGAGCATATCCTCATACTTCACACCCCTTTCTCGTGCGTATCTTATCCTCTCTGCGAGGATATGTGTCTTACCACATCCCGGTGATGCCAGCACAAGATGATATCCCTGACTTGCCTCAACAACAGGAACTTGATATTTATCTAAACTTGGTGTGTAATTATTTGCCTCCATAGAAAGTATTTTTATAGCAGTAGATGCTTCTCCTGCAAAAGTAAGAAAAAGATTGGAAATAACTCGTTATCAAGTTAAAAGAATAGAAATAAAGTTGTAACTTTGTGCGTAGCAACTTTATGTTAACAACAAACACTAATGTGGAGAGGACTCTGATATGACCAAA
This sequence comes from Prevotella melaninogenica ATCC 25845, assembly GCF_000144405.1. Classification (NCBI taxonomy): domain Bacteria; kingdom Pseudomonadati; phylum Bacteroidota; class Bacteroidia; order Bacteroidales; family Prevotellaceae; genus Prevotella; species Prevotella melaninogenica. The sequence goes on along the minus strand of NC_014371.1, from coordinate 144,689 downwards.
TTAAAACTAAAGAAGCATCTGGCAGTACTACCTAAGGAAGACGTAATAAACCTTGTGTTGAGTCTGTATGATGCAAGTGCAGAAGCGAAGATGTATCTGGAAATGTATCTTACACCTGATTATAGCGCTGCATTGGAAAAGTATAAAAAGATTATTCGCAACGAATTCTTCCCTGATCGAGGCTTTTCTGATAAGCCTTCATTTGCAACTTGCCGCAAGGCAATCTCCGACTTCAAGAAGTTGAAAGCTAATGCCATCAGTCTTGGAGATCTAATGCTTTACTATATAGAGTTGGGATGTGAATACACAATGACCTTCGGTGATATGTGGGAACAGTATTATACTACATTAGAAACGAATTTTGAGAAAGCCTTGAAGCATATTTCCGACCATAACCTTGAGGAACATTTCAGACAGAGAATTGAAAGTATGCTTAATTCAACACAATGTGGTTGGGGTTTTTCCGATACCTTATGGGATATGTATTATGACTATTATGGTTGTCAAGAATGAACAAAAAGACTTTGTCTAAACAAACATAGAGCCTCATCTATAGATCTAAGATGTAGCAAACAACTAACAAATTCATAAAGAAACTATGCAGGATTTTGCAGCGATTGACTTTGAGACAGCTAACTTTGAACGATGTAGTGTATGCTCGGTGGGCGTGGTGATAGTAAGAGGAGGAGAGATTGTTGACAGTTTCTATTCGCTTATACAGCCCGAACCGAATTACTATCATTGGCGATGTACGCAGGTGCATGGGCTTACGTGTGCAGATACTGACGGCGCACCCGTATTCTGTGAGGTATGGAAGCAGATAGAGCCTATGATTGAAGGCTTACCACTTGTGGCCCATAACGCATCTTTCGACAAATCTTGTCTGAAGGCTTCCTTCTATACCTACCAAATGGATTACCCTGATTATGAGTTTCTTGATACACTGAAGGCTGCACGACGCCACTTCCCTCACCTCCCCGACCATCAGTTACAAACGGTTTCTTCTGCCTGTGGCTATGAACTAACCGACCACCATCACGCCCTCGCTGATGCGGAAGCTTGTGCGTGGATAGCACGTGAAATATTATAGGGTGGTGGGTGATAGGTGTTGGATGTTAGGTGATGATGATCACTTGGGTGGTAGGTGGTGGATATTAGGTGGTGATGATATGCTACGTAAGAGGTGTTGGTGATAACTATGATGGGCTTTTTCGAGAGGGTTTGTCTTCATAGTCTTTATATAAAGTCACCATTATATTTAATAAAGTCATCATCGTCTTTATATAAAGAGGATGTCAAGAATAAGGCTCGCACCCCTCTTCAACGAACGTACAGAGCCCCCGCACGTGTTGTGTTAAGGCTCCGCACATATAGTGTTAAGGCTTAATAGTAATCTTATTAGACAATGACTACATAAAAGAACATTGTTGATACGAATGGTATATGCTGTTAGAAAGAAGTTAGAATAGCCTTAGGGAGTGAGAAACATCTGATAGATTTGGGGTTATCCGTTATAAAAGACGGACCATTAAGCAGAATATATAGAAACGAAAATGGGTGTTGATGAATTGTTTAAAACTTCATCAACACCCATTACTTATTATCAAAATCTATAAAGTTTTTTATCTTTTACAGCGTATATTTCAAAGATGTTAAGTATAGAAAGGGCAAATCATCAACACCCATCATCAAACACCCAACACCTAAGTGCCCATCAACACCTAACACTTAACACCTTTCACCCAACACTACGCTCCCTCAAACTCGCGAAGGAAGCGGGTATCGTTCTCAGAGAAGAGGCGGAGGTCGCTTACACGATACTTGAGGTTGGCTATACGCTCAACACCCATACCGAAGGCATAACCTGTATATACGCTTGAATCAATGCCACAAGCCTCGAGGTCGTGTGGGTCAACCATACCACAACCAAGAATCTCAACCCATCCAGTGTGCTTACAGAAGCCGCAGCCCTCACCGCCACAGATGTTACAGCTGATATCCATCTCTGCGCTTGGCTCAGTGAATGGGAAATAGCTTGGACGAAGACGGATCTTTGTATCTGCACCAAACATCTCACGAGCAAAGGTGAGAAGCACCTGCTTTAGGTCGGTAAAGCTAACATTCTTATCAACATAAAGACCCTCTACCTGATGGAAGAAGCAGTGTGCACGAGCCGAGATAGCCTCATTACGATATACACGACCTGGGCAAAGAACACGGATTGGAGGTTCGTGTGTAGACATATAGTGTGCCTCATCATTAGAAGTGTGGCTACGGAGAAGAACGTTCTTCGTAACGTCCATCGTACTGCTGCGCTCAATAAAGAAGGTATCTTGCATATCACGTGCAGGATGATCAGCAGCAAAGTTCAACATAGTAAACACATGCTGGTCGTCATCAATCTCTGGACCCTGATAGAGAGTGAAACCCATACGAGCAAAGATATCAATAATCTCGTTCTTTACAAGTGTCAACGGATGACGTGTACCGAGGTTAATAGGATAAGCAGTACGTGTCAAGTCGATATCATCACTCTGTGCCTCACTTGTTTCAAGCTGGTCCTTGAGTTCGTTAATCTTGTCCTGTGCACTCTGCTTAAGTTCATTAATCTTCATGCCGACAACCTTCTTCTGGTCGGCTGCCACATTACGGAACTCGCCCATCAACGCATTGATTTCGCCTTTCTTACTGAGGTATTTCAGACGGAGTTGCTCCACATCATCAGCACTCTTAGCCGTGAGTGCACTCACTTCCTTGAGAAGTTCTTCTATCTTGTCTAATAACATAGTTCTTGATTATTTTCCTGCAAAGGTACAATTTATAATCGTAACGGAGAAATTACCCTAATATAAATTTATAAAAATACTGTCTTATTAGAAATAAATATTGTACATTTGCAGGAAATTTGAGATGAATAAAAAGAGAGTATGAAAAAAGCTTTTTTACTTATTGTGTGTGTTTGTGTAGCTATGGTAGCTGTTACTACAGGTTGCACAAGCAAGAAGGTTGATGGCGATGACAGTACAACTACTGATTCTACAGCAGCAGAAGACACTGACACTGTAGATAGCGTTGACTCTGCCACGGAGGTGATTGCTGCTACTCCTATGCCAAAGGCAGCAGACCAATTGTTTGATGACTTCTTCTTTAACTTTATTGCTAATAAGAAGTTGCAGATGAATCGTATTAAGTTCCCACTGCCTGTAGTCAATGGTACAAAGACTACGGAGCTGACTCGTGGAAACTGGAAGATGGATTATTTCTTCCGCAAACAGGGCTATTACACGCTTATCTTTGATAATGAGAAACAGATGAAGTTCTCTAAGTCTACCGACTTGGATAGTGTCATCGTTGAGAAGATACATTTAAAGAGAGGTACGATAGAGCAGTATTGGTTCGATCATCAGGATGGTAGCTGGAAGTTGAATCAGATTCGTAACATCACATTCAAGGATAGTTATAACGCATCTTTCTATACCTTCCTGTCACACTTCTTCGCAAATGGTGGTAAAGGGGCTGTGAAGAGTTCATTAGCTTATTCAGGTCCAGACCCTAATGGTGAGGAGACGAATGTGGTCAACACGACTATCCCTGCTGAAGAATGGTCATCATTCTTACCAGAACTTCCACACGAAATGATTTATAACATCCTTTATGGTCAGAAGTATTCAGACACAGATCGCAGGATTGTTACCTTCCGTGGGTTGTCTAATGGCGCTGAAACGCAGCTCATCTTTAAGCAGAATGGTAAGAGTTGGCGCTTAGAGAAGGTTGTAGCTTATTAACGAACAGACCCCTGCCTACCTTGGTAGTGGGTCTTTCTTTATTAAGAAACACCTGCTATTCATGTTATCATTGTGGATGATTTGATTCATAAAGAATAACACCTTTCTATAAATAGGAACAAAGGGAAACGCAAAAACAATATCAGAAACATGAAAATAGAACATAACTATAGTCTACTAAAGCATAATACCTTCGGCATTGACGCCAAATGTCAGCGTTTTGTTGAATACGAATCAGTAGAGGAAGCACAGGAACTTGTGCGCTCTTTAAAGGAAGAGGATTATCCACTACTGATTCTCGGTGGGGGTAGTAACCTTCTACTCACTGGTGATTTCAAGGGAACCGTACTCCACTCTGGCATCTCCTTTATCGAGCAAATCGACGAGGAACGTGTACGTTGTGGCTCAGCTTACGTATGGGATGATTTTGTAGACTATTGTGTTTCTCATGATCTCTATGGTGCAGAAAACCTTTCTATCATACCGGGAGAGTGCGGTGCAAGTGCTGTACAAAATATCGGAGCCTATGGTGTGGAAGCTAAAGACCTGATTGATGAGGTTGAGGCGGTGGAGATTGCCACTGGTGAAGTGCATCATTTCAAGAATGCTGATTGTGAATACAGCTATCGACAGAGTAAGTTTAAGCATGAATGGCGCAATAAGTATCTTATCACATCGGTGACCTATCGTCTTTCTAAGACTTATCAACCTAAACTCGATTATGGTAATATTCGTGCAGCATTGGCTGAACAAGGTATAGAAAATCCTACCGTAGCAGAACTTCGTCAGACGATTACTGACATCCGTAATGCGAAACTTCCTGACCCAAAGAAGATTGGTAATGCGGGTAGTTTCTTTATGAATCCTATCGTTCCAAAAGCTAAATATGAGGAGTTGGCAGCGCAATATGAACAGATGCCCCACTATACTATTGATGCTGACCATGAGAAGATTCCAGCTGGTTGGATGATTGAACAATGCGGTTGGAAGGGTAAGGCATTAGGTCCTGCAGGCGTTTACGATAAGCAGGCTTTGGTATTGGTGAACCTTGGTGGTGCAACAGGTGCTGACGTAGTCAGACTCTACCAGACAATTCAGCATGATGTGAAGGAGAAGTTTGGAATTGAGATACATCCAGAGGTGAATACTTTTCCAAATTAAAGCCTCCCCCAACCCCTCCGAAGAGAGGGGAGTGCTAAACAAAAGTAACTACTTCTTTAGGTTGTGGTATGGTTTAATATTAATACTTAATCCTAACAACTGCGATATCCAACCATAAACACTCGTTATAAATAAGCTTTTAATTAAGAAATGATTATAAAGCATCAAACCAACTTTTAAGAACATTCCCTTTGAAGCAAGAAGAACTCATAAACAACGAGCATTCCGTTAGGCACTCCCCTCCTTTGGAGGGGTTGGGGGAGGTCTTCACCTTCCTCGGCACTGGCACCTCCAATGGTGTTCCAGTACTTGGCTGTAGCTGTGATGTTTGTAAGAGTAAGGACCCACGCGACAACCGATTGCGCACCTCTGCTTTATTGGAAACGGCAAAGACGCGTATTGTCATTGACAGCGGTCCTGACTTTCGCCAACAGATGTTGCCACAACCTTTCCGTAAGATTGATGGCTTATTGATTACGCATATCCACTATGATCATGTAGGAGGGATTGATGATGTACGCCCTTATTGTGCATTGGGGGATATAGAAGTGTATGCCAACGAGAACACTTGTGACGGCTTACATCATAACTTCCCTTATTGTTTCACAGACAATCCCTATCCAGGAGTTCCAAAACTGAACCTTCATAGTATTCAACCGCATGTAAAGTTTACGATTGGTGACATCGAAGTGATGCCTATCTCTGTGATGCATGGCGGACTACCCATCCTCGGTTATCGCTTTGGGAAACTCGCTTATATAACAGATATGAAAACTATTAAGGAAGAGGAACTCCCTTATCTTGAAGGTGTTGAGACACTGGTTGTAAACGCTTTACGCTGGGAACGTGAACACCACTCCCATCAGTTGATATCTGAAGCCATTGATTTCAGCCGAAAGATAGGAGCAAAACGCACTTATTTAACCCATCTCACCCATAAGATTGGCTTACATGAAGAGGCACAAAAACTCCTTCCAAATGATGTTTTCTTTGCCTACGATGGTTTGAAGATTCACGTTTAATCTTAGTCGTATTAATGAACCTATAACTACAAAACAAGTTTGTTTTTAGTTTCCTGTCACTTTTAACATTTAAGGTTATATCATTGTATGATAGCCTGTTAAGTATCTAAAAAGAGTGACAACAGTGACAGGAAAAGTAAATAGTAATAACTTTCTCACTTTAAACCAAAAAAGCTGCAGCCATTACGACTGCAGCTTTTTTATGAAATATAGTAAAACAAGTTACTATAATTATTTAGTTAAAAGGCTATTCCTTGATTGGAAGGACACAGTAAGCCATTGATGGGTTAACAATTTTATTCTTTCCGTCTACTTGGATCTTACTATTTGCATCCGTAATACCAAAGATTGAGAATGCAGCGTCTGTACCATTGTTATTAATAAAACTCTTTTCACTCGTCCAATAGTAGCCAATATCTGGAGTCTTTGCCCCATCAGACACATATTCAGGATCCATATATCCCATCTTAGGACTCACAACATACTTATCATTACCAACCTTGCTCAACTGACTGGTACGTGGAACATGGAAGCCAGCAGGACTTGGATCGTAGATAGTCTTCACGAATGGACCTGTATATCCATAACCTGTTTCATTGTTAGCATCCCAAAGATTAAGATAAGAATTGGTATAACCAGGGTTATTATTCCAATCCCAAGTACCACCAAAGTATGTTGCTTTTGAAGTAAATACATACTCTAAGTGGCGTGGACGGCCCATCAGTCTTGGTTCCTGTACAGACTCTGCAAGAGAGATACCACCATCATATATGTTTGGTGATGCTGTCAAACCATCCATACCAGGCCAGAATGGATCCTTACGTCCCCACTGATAGTGCATTGCTTGACCTTCTGGAGTCTCCTCATGTGGCTTCTGCTTAAACACAACAGACGCTGTCTTACCAGAACGTGGCTGCTTAACAGTTACTTTCACGTAGCGGTCCTGTCTGTAAGTAGTACGCATCCACTTTGTTGGAACAAAGCCGATAGGCTCGCTAAGGAAGTGACCTGACTGTACGTCAGCAACCTCTTTACCTGTAATCCAGATATGCCATGACCATGCAACCTTGCCATTATAGTATACAGCAATGATGGCATTACCTGTCTCTATGTTGTTTTTATCAACCTCAAACTCCACATAAATATCTCTACCACCTAAATGTCCAGACGTATGTCCATTACGGTCTATACCTGTTACCTTCACCATGTTCGCCTTACTCTGCCACAAAACAGCAGCATTGCTTACCCACTGGTGAATGTCATGATAAGGCATCATGTAGTTATTTGTAGCCTGTTCTATACCTCCATGGAAATACTTCAAAGCATTTGCACTGCTTGTATTGTTCTGGAAAGAAAGCGTATTATCAGTAGAATTCTCGCGACTATTTCCATAGTACAATGGGAACTTATACTTACCAGGAGCAGAAACAATATAGCAGTTTGCAGTATATTGCTTGCCATTTATCATAGACAAGTCCTTGCGAGTTGTAACCTCTGTTGCAGCCTTTAACTCCTGATTACGAATCTGCGCATAGTCCTTATAATCGTTCGTCAGCTTGAGATTACCTACTTCACCAGATGTACCACCATTACCACTCTCAGTCATTGCTGTTACCATCTCTGGCTTTGTTGTTGTTGGAGCAGACCAGTTTGTACCATCCGTGCTTACCTCATAGCTTGCAACCTGCCATGCTTCAGCCTTGTCACGACTATTTCCTGAGAAGCCTTTCAAGCGACTATAGCTGGTTACAGTGAATGGAAGATCAAACTGATTGTACTCTCTTTCTGTTCCGTTTGTTGGTGTAATGGACAGTGTGAAGTCACGATCAGAGAGGTCCTTAGAGTTTGAAATGGTGTAAGTCTTTGTCGTTCCTTCAGCCCAAACCTTACCCGTTCCACCGATTTTACCTTCCCAATACTTACCACTTGCAAAGGTAATCTTCACCTTAGCATCGTCTGGAAGGGTCTGAGGAATCATGAAGAACGTACCATCACCGCCGTTCATCACTGTTCCAGGGTTCTGTGCAGTAGAGAAAGTAGGGTTCAACGTTAATGTATAGTTCTTCTTTGTTGTACCAACTGTCCATGTCTTGGTAGCGAGATCGTATGTTCCTTCACCATAAACATTCTGGATTTCAATCTTCTTTACCTCCTGATTATAAGAGAGGTCATTACCTATCTTAAACTGGATAGCCGTTGTGGCGTGAGTGAACAGCAATGGGACAGGTGTGCTAACATAGTTGTCGTAAGCCATATCAGCCGTCTTTGCCACCATGAGGTCAGCCTGTTGCTTCACGTCACTCTTAGGACTGAACTTGATAACAGGCTTCTGCGATGCACTGTAAGCAGCTGGGCTGATCTGCTGGTCAGCATCCTGTGCAGCTGGATAAACGGCATAGAACTTCAGCGTTGAAGCCTCAGACTTCTTCCACTTCTTAGGTGTTACCATCGTTCCGTTGGCATTCACCTTCTCATTATACATATAGTCAGGTGACACTCCACCGTTCTTACATGCGAAAACAGTAAACTGAGCGTCGATAGCTGTCTTCATCGTACCACGTGTAGCAGGTGTTTGCTGTACTGGATTAACACCCTCAATGGTGCTCTCCTCAAGTACAAAGCCTTTAGCATTAGCACCTGTCAAATTAATAGTGTGCGACTCGTAAACCTCTGGTGCCTTTGTCTTTGGCAAAGAAGCATCAGGTCTGTCCTGCACATCACTCGTACTAAACATGATACTCTCAGTTGGTTTCTGTGGATCCTGAGCTGTATCAATATCGCTACATGCGATAAAGAAAGCAGATGTTGCAGCTGTCAAGCCTAACATCACACGTGAAAATAAGAATCTTGAATTCATTTTTGATTTAGTCCTTTTACGTTTAATTACGTTGGTTATTAGCTCTTTTTTTATGGTTGTGGAGTACTTGTGTCACCACCTGATGCGGTATGTGTATCACCGTCTAACTCTTCTGTATCCCCATTTATCCAAGGACTTACGGAAGGTTCAAATGTTGTTTCAGGATCAGAACCTGCTAAAATACCCTCTGTTTCCACAACCAGAAATACCCGAATTTGTGGAATCTCATACTTTACTCTTTTCATACGTTTAAAAACTACCGTTAATTTAATTATATATATTTGTTTTGTGTTAAGTGTGAATTATTGCCAGCTATCTTTCAGCTGCCTTCTATAAGTTATCCATCGTTAGTTCTTCTATACTACAAGTTATCCGTTATTCGTCATAGAGAACTCTGTAAGTGGCAGAGAGTTATTTACTTACCCTAAATTGATTTCGGATGCAAAGTTACAATATAATCCTATAACAAAAATACATTTTAACAATTATTATCGAAAAATATAAAGTCAAATTGCATCGCGCATACAACAAATTCGACGAGAAAAGCAAGTAGAACATAGGGAAATATAGGCATCAGACGATAAAAGAAAGCTATCATACGTGACGATAAATGTAAGTGATTGGCGTACAGGCATTCCATAATAATCTTTCATATTAAGCACCCGCACCACACGTGTTAAGCCTCCGCACCATATGTGCTAAGCCTTCGCACGTATCATTTCTATTAATCATCCGCTATCTAATAGTCCCCATTTATAAAGGAATCTATAAGGAAAGAAGGGATGATAAATTATAAGAAAAAGAGGAAAGAAAGAAAAAAGTATCTAAGAGAGTGAACTTAACCCAAATCGGCATTAGACCACAATATGTATAGTTCTTCTTACGATGGTATTGTTTCCTAACATCTTTTATTTTCTTATCGGCATCTTGCTTGGCTTTGTAACTTGACGTAGCCCGCTACGCCTGCGTTGCAAAGTCAAGCAATCTACTCGATAATAAAACAAAATATGTTTAGACTCTAATGACCGAATTGGGTTTAAAGATAATAAAAACAACATATCTCATTAGTATCTTTCATTTTTTTTGAGTACCTTTGCCCTGTGCATTGTGTACTTATTCTAACAAAGAATTTGTGCGCTAAACATCAAGTAAAAAGAGACAATTGAATGAAAGAATTTATCATATCTGACGTCAAGGCGGAAACAGCCATCCTTGTGGGTCTTATTACAAAGGACCAGAACGAGGACAAGACGAAGGAATATCTTGACGAATTAGAGTTCCTCGCTGATACTGCTGGTGCTATCACAGTGAAGCGATTCACACAGAGAGTGACAGGTCCAAGCTCTGTTACATACGTCGGCAAGGGTAAACTTGAAGAAATAAGAGATTACATCAAGATGAAAGAAGACGAGGAGGAGCCTATCGGTATGGTCATCTTCGACGACGAGTTGTCGGCAAAGCAGATGCGTAATATCGAACAGGAACTCGGTGTGAAGATATTAGACCGTACCTCTCTCATCCTCGACATCTTTGCTATGCGTGCCCAGACAGCCAACGCAAAGACACAGGTTGAGTTGGCACAGTATCGCTATATGCTCCCACGTCTGCAACGTCTGTGGACTCACTTGGAGCGTCAGGGTGGCGGTTCAGGCTCTGGTGGCGGTAAAGGTTCGGTAGGTTTGCGTGGTCCGGGTGAGACCCAGTTGGAGATGGACCGCCGTATCATCTTGCAGCGTATGACCCTCTTAAAGCAAAGACTTGCTGAGATTGACAAGCAGAAGGTAACACAGCGTAAGAACCGTGGCCGTATGATTCGTGTTGCCTTGGTGGGTTACACGAACGTGGGTAAGTCAACCACCATGAACCTCTTGGCTAAGAGCGAGGTATTTGCAGAGAACAAACTCTTCGCAACACTCGACACAACTGTGCGCAAGGTCGTTGTAGACAATCTTCCGTTCCTGTTAGCTGACACCGTTGGATTTATCCGTAAGTTGCCAACCGACTTGGTTGATTCGTTTAAGTCAACACTCGATGAGGTGCGCGAAGCCGACCTTCTCTTGCACGTTGTGGACATATCACATCCTGACTTTGAGGAACAAATACAGGTAGTCAACCAGACTTTGTCTGAACTTGGTTGTGCTGACAAGCCATCAATGATTATCTTCAACAAGATTGACAACTATCATTGGGTGGAGAAAGAGGAAGACGACCTCACGCCAGCAACCAAAGAGAATATCACCTTGGACGAACTAAAGAAGACATGGATGGCTAAGGAGCATGACAACTGTCTCTTTATTTCAGCCAAGGAAAAGGAGAATATCGACGAGTTCAGAGAGGTGCTTTACAAGAAAGTACGCGAACTCCACGTGCAGAAGTATCCTTACAATGACTTCCTTTACAATATCGAAGAGGAATAAAGACTATTGGGCATATTTGCCTTATTGGGCTTATTAGGCTAATAAGGCTAATGGGGCTAATAAGCCTAATAAACCCAATAAGCCTAATAAGGCTAATAACAACAACTAAAAGAAAAGTTTATGCAATATCGTTCCCTTACCTTTGAAGAGATTGAGATACTCGAGAGCAATAGCTGCTGGGCAGAAGATTGGAGTCGAGTAGAGGTTGCGGAGGACGGATTTCAAGCGAAATTCTTCCACCGTGTCATGTTCTATGGTGACGTACAGTTGGGAAGTGTCCAGAAAGAAGTCGAGATAACAAAGGGCTTCGTCAAACATTCTGGTATCAATGATGCAACCCTACGTAATGTGACCGTTGGTAACGACTGCCTTATTGAGAAGGTGGGGAATTATATTAATAACTATACCATCGGTGACGACTGCCTCATCTCTAACATCTCTGTCATGGAGACTACGGAAGGAGCTACCTATGGAGAAGGTAATCTTATCTCGGTGCTGAACGAGGTGGGCGACGGCAATGTGATTTTCTTCCACGACCTCAATAGCCAGTTTGCAGCCTTTATGGTGAAGCATTTCAACGACAAAGACCTCAAGAATGCTATCCGAAGATTAGTGAAAGAGGAGATTGCTCGCACCAATCCAGAACGTGGAACGATTGGCAACAATGTGAAGATTGTCAACACAAGGGAGATTACCAACACGGTTATTCAGGACGATTGCGAGATTTCTGGTGCAAGTCGTTTGAGCGATTGTACCATTCTCAGCTCTGAATATGCCAGCGTTTACATCGGTACAGGTGTCATCTGTGAGAACTCTATCATATCAGATGGCTCCAGCATTGTGAACAGTGTGAAAATGCAAGACTGCTTCGTGGGTGAAGCCTGTCAGATAAGCAATGGCTTCACAGCCTCACAGAGTGTCTTCTTTGCCAATTCCTTTATGTCAAACGGTGAGGCGTGCGCAGCTTTCTGCGGTCCGTTCTGTGCCTCACATCATAAGAGTTCACTGCTCATTGGTGGTATGTTCTCTTTCTATAACGCAGGTTCTGGTACCAACTTCTCTAACCATGCCTATAAGATGGGACCAATGCACTGGGGTATCTTGGAGCGTGGAACGAAGACTGCCAGTGGTAGTTATCTGCTCATGCCAGCAACGATCGGTACGTTCTCCGTATGTTTCGGTAAGCTGATGCACCACCCTAACACGACTGCCCTCCCCTTCTCTTACCTCATTGCAGAGGCTGATAAGATGTATCTCGTGCCCGGTCGTAACATCACAACGGTTGGTCTTTATCGCGACATACGCAAGTGGCCAAAGCGTGATATGCGTCCACAGCAGACACAGAAGAGTATTGTCAACTTCGATTGGCTATCACCTTACTCTGTTGGAGAGATTCTGCAGGGAAAGAAGATACTTGAGAATCTGCGACAGGCAAGTGGTGACAATGTTTCGTCTTATAACTATCATGAATACGTTATCAATGCTACCAGTCTGCGAAAAGGTATCAAATATTATGACATCGCACTGCGCATCTACATGGGAGCGGTACTGAAACGTGCACACAAATGGGGCTTCTTTGGTAAGCCACAGACCGAAGTAGGACTTGGACGATGGGACGACCTCTCTGGTCTTCTGCTCCCTGTATCAGAAGAGCGACGCCTCATCGAAGATATCAAGAGCGGTAGTCTTGAAACGATAGAAGAGGTGGTTAACCGCTTCCGAGAGATTAACGAGAACTATCGTATCTATCAATGGGCGTGGACCTATCGCATGATTCTGGAATACTACGGCATTAATGAGATTTCTCCCGAGGACGATGCACGCATCAAACAGGATTATATCGAGGCACGGCGTGCATGGATTGCAGAGATTAAAAAGGATGCCGAGAAGGAGTTTGAGATGGGCGATGTAGACAGAGAGGTCTTTGAATCGTTCGTTAATAGCCTTGATCATGAGGTTGATTTTGAGAATTAATCATTACATTCTCTACCCAATTATAACAATAAACAAATACTGATTGTATGAAAAAACATTTCCTTAACAGTACCCTCATGCAGGGGCTAAGCTTAGGACTATTGTTCCTATTTGCATCTGTGACGGCTTATGCGCAGCGTTACAGCTATGAGAGCATACCGAATGACCCGATGCAGACACGTATCTACACACTGAAAAACGGCCTGAAAATCTATCTTTCTGTCAACAAAGAGAAGCCACGTGTACAGACATATATCGCTGTGCGCACAGGTTCTCGCAATGACCCAAAGGAGACAACAGGTCTTGCACACTACTTAGAGCACCTTATGTTTAAGGGTACTACCCACTTTGGTTCGTCTAATGTGGAGGCTGAACGCCCTTACCTCGACTCTATCGAGGCTCGTTTCGAGCAGTATCGCCATATCACTGACCCAGCTGCACGCAAGCAATGGTACCACCAGATTGACTCTATCTCACAACTTGCAGCTCGTTATAACATTCCAAACGAGTATGACAAGATGATGACAGCCATCGGTAGTGAGGGTACAAACGCTTATACTTCTAATGATGTAACTTGCTATGTAGAGAATATTCCATCTAATGAGATTGACACTTGGGCAAGAGTTCAGGGCGATCGTTTCCAGAATATGGTTATCCGTGGCTTCCATACAGAGTTGGAGGCGGTGTATGAAGAGTATAACATCGGTCTTTCAAGCGACTGGCGTAAAGTCTATGCAGCCCTCTTTGCAAAGCTCTTCCCTACCCACCCATACGGTACACAGACCACTATCGGACTTGGTGAGCACCTGAAGAATCCTTCAATCACCAACATCAAGAACTATTTTAACAAATACTACGTCCCAAACAACATCGCTATCTGTCTTTCAGGCGACCTCGACCCAGACAAGACAGTAGCTTCGATTGAGAAGTATTTTGGCAATTGGAAGCCAAGCGCCCACATCGACGTACCACAGTTCCCAGCTCAACCAGCCCTCACAGCACCCGTTGATACGACTGTTGTTGGTAAGGAAGCTCCTATGCTCTTCATGGGTTGGCGTGCAGACGCAAGTAAGTCTTTGCAGTTAGATACATTAGAGGTTATAGCACAACTCTTGTCTAACGGACAAGCAGGACTCTTCGACCTCGACCTCAGCCAGAAGCTGAAGGTACAGGAGGTTAGCGCAGGTATCGCAGATATGGACGAATATTCGGTATTCTATGTCTATGGACAGCCAAAGAGTGGACAGACTTTGCAGGAGGTGCGCAGCCTTGCTTTGTCTGAAATTGAGAAACTCAAGAAGGGTAACTTCTCTGATGATCTCTTGCCATCTATCGTTAACAACTACAAGCGTTACTATTATACGCAGTTAGATAACAACCAGTTCCGTGCAAAGCAGTATGTGGATGCCTTCATTAACCACAAAGACTGGAAGCAGGAGGTGGATAAACTCAATCGTATTTCAAAGTTAACAAAGGCTGAGATAGTAAAGTTTGCTAATCAATTCTTCCGTAACGACTTCGCTTGTGTCTACAAGGAGCAAGGTAACGATACTACTATTAAGAAGGTTGAGAAGCCTACTATCACTCCAATCCCAACCAACAACGACAAGCAGAGTGACTTCCTCAAGGAGATTGTAAACACCAAGACAACTCCTATCCAGCCACAGTTTGTTAACTACAAGCGCGACCTTACCAAGGCAACAACACAAAAGGGTCTTCCTGTTCTCTATAAGCAGGACAAAACAAACGACCTCTTTACACTTTGCTTCGTAGTTCCTTACGGTGACGAACATAACCCAATGCTCAGCTATGCAGCTGGTTATCTTGATTACTTAGGTACCAATAAGCTCAGCAACGAGCAGATTAAGCAGCAGTTCTATAAGTTAGCTTGCGACTATAGCATCTCTGAAAGAAACGAAGTTTCATACATTACGTTAAGTGGTCTCAACTCTAACCTGCCTCAGGCACTTGCTCTGTTGAACAACTTACTCAGTAATGCAAAGGTTGACAAGGAGGCTTACGACCTCTATGTAGAGCAGATTCTAAAGTCACGCAGCGATAACAAAGCCAACCAGAAGGCTAACTTCGCTGCCCTCAGAAACTATGCTACCTACGGAAAGTACAACCCTACTCGCAACATTCCAAGTGAACAGGAGTTGAAGTCAATCAACCCACAGGTACTGCTTAACCTTTTGAAGAACTTGAAGAACTATAAGTTGACAGTGCTTTACTACGGTCCTTCAAGCCTGAAAGAGGTTGACCAGCTTGTCAGCAAGACTATCCAGACACCAAAGAAGTTCGCTGCAGTGCCTACTATCAAGCGTTATACTGAGGAGACAACACCTAAGAACGAGGTTCTTATTGCACCTTACGATGCAAAGAATATCTACATGGTTCAGCTCCACAATCAGAACCAGAAGTGGTCTGCCGACCGTGCCCCTATCATTGCCCTCTTCAATGAATACTTCGGAGGTGGTATGAATGCCATCGTCTTCCAAGAGTTACGTGAGGCACGTGGTTTGGCTTATTCAGCTTCAGCTGTCTATGCATCTCCTTATCGTTTAGGAGGTAATGAGAGTTTCTACACCTACATCATCACACAGAATGACAAGATGATGGACTGTGTGAGAGAGTTCAACAAGCTTCTCAACAACGTACCTGTACGCCAGAGTGGCTTTGACCTCGCCAAGCAAAGCTTGATGAAGAGCCTTGCTTCTGCTCGTACAACTAAGTACTCTATCCTCACCTCTTATCTTGCAGCACAGCGTTTAGGTCTTGACTGCTCATTGAGTGAAAAGATTTACAACGCCCTTCCAAGTCTGCAACTGCAGGATGTTATTAACTTCGAGAAGGAGTATATTGCCAACAAGCCATTCAAGTATATCATCCTTGGTAACGAGAAAGAACTTGACCTCAAGGCATTAGAAAAGATTGCACCTATCAAGAGAGTGACAACAGAAGAAATCTTCGGCTATTAATAAACAGTAAGAAAAGAATACAAAAACATATTATAAACAAATAGAAAAAACCCTGTCTGCCCTACCGATTAAGGGCAGACAGGTAAACAAAACATTATGGCAGAATTCAAGTATGCACCAATGTTCCAATTGGGCAAAGATGACACCGAGTATCGTCTGGTATCAAAGGAAGGTATCAGCGTTGGTGAGTTTGAAGGTAAAGAGATTCTGAAGGTAAGCAAAGAAGCACTTACTTTATTAGCACAGGAGGCTTTCCACGATTGTGAGTTCATGCTCCGTCGTGCACACAATGAGCAAGTTGCAAAGATTCTGACCGACCCAGAGGCATCAGAAAACGACAAGTACGTGGCACTCCAGTTCCTCCGCAATGCTGAGACAGCTGTGAAGGGTGTACTGCCTTTCTGCCAGGACACGGGTACTGCTATCATTCACGGTGAGAAGGGTCAGCAGGTATGGACTGGTTTCGAGGACGAGGAGGCACTCTCTCGTGGTGTCTTCAACACCTTTACACAAGAGAATCTCCGCTACTCACAGAACGCTCCGCTCAATATGTACGATGAGGTAAATACCAAGTGTAACCTCCCTGCACAGATTGATATTGAGGCTGTTGAGGGCGCTGAATATCGTTTCGTAATGGTAGCAAAGGGTGGTGGCTCTGCTAACAAGACCTACTTCTACCCAATGACCAAAGCTACTATCCAGAATGAGGGTACGCTCATTCCTTTCCTCGTTGAGAAGATGAAGAGCCTCGGTACTGCTGCTTGTCCTCCTTATCACATCTGTTTCGTGATTGGTGGTACTTCTGCTGAGAAGAACCTCCTCACCGTTAAGCTCGGAAGTATCAAGTATTACGACAATCTTCCTACTACTGGCGACGAGACAGGACGTGCTTTCCGCGACATCGACCTTGAGGAGAAGCTCCTCAAAGAGGCTCATAAGATTGGTCTTGGTGCACAGTTCGGTGGTAAGTACCTTGCTCACGACATCCGCATCATCCGTCTGCCACGTCACGGTGCAAGCTGCCCTATCGGCATGGGTGTTAGCTGTTCTGCTGACCGTAACATCAAAGCGAAGATCAATAAGGACGGTATTTGGTTGGAGAAGATGGACACCAACCCAAGCGAGTTGATTCCAGAGGAGTATCGCAAGCCAGGAGAAGGTGCGAAGGGCATAGAAATCGACCTCGACAAGGGTATGGATGCCGTTCGTGCTGAGCTGACAAAGTATCCTGTTTCAACACGTGTTAACCTCAAGGGTACTATCATCGTGGCACGTGACATTGCTCACGCTAAGCTCAAGGCACGTTTGGATGCTGGCGAGGAATTGCCTGATTACATCAAGAATTACCCTGTCCTCTATGCAGGACCAGCCAAGACACCAGAGGGCTACCCATGTGGTTCAATGGGACCTACCACTGCCAACCGTATGGACCCATACGTTGACGAGTTCCAGGAGCATGGTGGTTCACTCGTGATGATTGCTAAGGGTAACCGTACACAGGCTGTGACAGATGCTTGCCAGAAGCATGGTGGTTTCTACCTCGGTACTATCGGTGGTGTGGCTGCCGTTCTCTCACAGAGCAGCATCAAGAGTATCGAGTGCGTAGAGTATCCTGAATTGGGTATGGAAGCTGTTTGGAAGATTACCGTTGAGGACTTCCCTGCCTTCATCCTTGTTGACGATAAGGGTCACGACTTCTTCAAAGAGCTGAAGCCTTGGACAGGCTGCAGCTGCGAGAAGTAATCCACACAGCACATAAATCAGCTATACCAACGATGCTATCAAGCGTAAATCGCAGGAAAGGATATCCCTTTCCCTAACGAAACATAGGTATAGCCTCATCTTACAAAGCGGTATAAGACGAACTTTTACAACGTCTTTATACCGCTTTTTTCGTTTGCTTTTTTATTAAAAGGTGGCTCTTCAGGATTTTGGAGTGATAAGGTTTGCCACTTGTGCTTAGAGTTTGAAGTAATGTCACACGGAGGCACGGAGAGGACGGAGGATTATTAAACCCAAGCAATGAAAGTCACGGAGGCACCGTCGGTGCATAGAGCAACGGAGCTTGTTTGCACACTTTTTTAGCAACTTTATACCCAAAGCATTTATCCCAAAAGTTATCAAAAATCTGTACGCTACACCTCCGTTGCTCTTTGTGCCGTCGGCACCTCCGTGACATTGCGTTTACCTCCGTCCCCTCCGTGACTCCGTGTGCCTATTATATAAGACTTTTAGTTGAGCACTCCAGATTTCGGAAGAACTAAAAAAGGCTCGTTGGTTACGAAAAATATTGACACAAAAGCCTTAAAAAACTCCCTAAAAAAGCCCCAAAAAGCTTCTTTTCGATACCTCTGTAACTAACAGAGAACCAAACACTTGCAAAACGTGAAAGCAAAAGGTGCTTAAATGGATTCCAAAAGGGCGTTAGTAAGACCTCAAAAGGGCACCTTTTGCAAGCCAATTAGGCGTCTTTAAGAAGCCAAAAGAGCATCTTTTAAAAAGCACGTTGTGAATTTATTTTACATTAACCACAAAAGCTATAAACACAACTACTATCCCCCTCACATAATACGCAGCAAATTATTGAGCCAAATAGTTGCGCCGTATTGAATATTATTATATATTTGCGATATCTTATTGAATTTGTGAAGAACATCTTAGTAGGCATAATGGTAATTACAGGAATCCATCAAGTGGGAAGAAAATCAATAGAGATTAAATCAACTATTGTCAAATTCTTCATTTTTAATGATGAGCCTTTACCATAAATAGTATAACGTATATAGAAAAATCGAATATGAATAAAACATATAGGGATTTAATTTATAGATTTCAGAACCAGGGTATTGAAGAATCCCAATCCTCCGGTGCAATCCTTATAGGAAAAGCGCCCCATATAGCCCCCGAGGCTTGGCTAAACACCCTATATCCTCCGCTAAGTAAGAACGATGTCCAAGCATTGGAGAAAGAATTGGGCATGGAAATTCCCATCGATTATAAAAAATTCTTGTTAGATGTAAGCAATGGCTTGGACATATTGGTTGGAACCTTTTGTTTAGACGGATTAAGAAGAAACTATAAAAGAAGCACTGATGAAAGCCGCCAACCGTTTTCGATTATTACGGCAAACATTCGGGAAAGACCTCGAAATGCCACAGACGACCATTTCTTTATAGGCGGTTATGACTGGGACGGTTCTTATCTTTATATAGATAAAAGAACAAGCACCGTGCACTATTGTGATAGAGACGATGCAACCTCCCTATTCCAATGGGAAACGTTCGAGCAAATGCTTATATCAGAGTTAAAGAGGATATACTCACTGTTTGATGAGAGGGGAAGAAAAATAGATGAAGACCTTTATACCACTCCAATTAAAAGGTAACATAAAGCCTCGTGATATTAGTCATATAAGAGTATCAGTGAACACCCATACAAGGGTATTGACAACCTATAGCTATGGAATTAATAATACGCTTTCAAGTAGCTTTAGTAATCAAGACATTAGAGGTAGAGAGCTAATGCTTAGTTTCTATTATAAACCTTGATAACAAAGTTGATTGATATTGCATAAATAAAATTAAAACAAGTTGAGATATGATAGACATCATTATAACACTACTGATGAGCTTACCGCTGATTATTCTCGGAAGTACTATCGGACCAGATTCTTCTATCAATTTTGGGTCAAGAATACCGAAAGCGAAACTTAAAAGCGAGGAAGGACTTAAACGATTGAGGAGAATTAAGATAGCACTAATATTGGCAGGTAGCTTCATCCTTGTCGGTGGTTTCGCTTGTCTTGCCTTTCATTGGGAAGATTATCAACTTGTCGTTATACTCGTCCCCGAAATAGTAGCTATCGTTTACATGCTGTTACAGCTGTACAAGATAGAGAAGAAGGGGAAGGGCATACTCGTACTCATGCTCTCTATCATTGTGATTTTAGGTATGATTCCCCTCATCGGGACCCTTCCAATCACAGGCAGCGATAATAATACGACGATTAGAAATGACACGTTGTTTATTGAAGGGTTATACGCTAAGGAAATACCGATAGCAAGTATTACACAAGTAGACGGCAACGCAACGGTGCCAGACATAGAGATGAGAACAAACGGAATGTCACTTGGCGAAATTAATGTGGGTCATTTCAAGACCGAAGAAGGGCAGGATGTGCTATTATACTTACATTCAGACGATACGAATGTGACGCATATCAAGACAAAGAATAACGAAGACATCTACATTAACTTCAAAGATTCAGCCCTGTCGGTTGACTTCCCTAATAAGTTGAAAGCCGCATATCGTCAACCAACCAAAGGCAAGTAACGCCGTTACCTAAAACTCTCTGATGAGAAAGTATTCAGCGATTTAGAGCCTCTAACAGTAGGGGTTCTATCAGCTTTCACAGCCATAATGGTTTGTGAAAGTTGTCCTTGTACAATCATAATAAAGTGTAAATGCGTTAAACCTCTTATTTCCTGCATCTATTACAGTGTTTTTTAGTATCTTTGCAGAATAAATCCTTGCCAATAGGCAATGGACATAAGTATCAATTGACAATAATAAATCATACAGAGATAATCATGTTAATAGACTACAAGAAGGTAAACATATATCAAGATGAACGCTTAATTCTGAAAGATGTTGACTTTCAGGCAGAAACAGGAGAGTTTATCTATCTCATCGGCCGTGTTGGTTCGGGCAAGAGTTCGCTATTGAAAACCATCTATGGCGAATTGGATATTGACAGCGAAGATGCTGAGAAGGCTGTTGTTCTCGACGAGAGTATGCCTAACATTAAGCGTAGTCGTATCCCTGCACTCCGCAAACAGATGGGTATTATCTTCCAAGATTTCCAACTCTTGCATGACCGCTCTGTATCAAAGAACCTCAAGTTTGTCTTGCAGGCAACAGGTTGGACCAGCAAACAGAAGATTGAACGACGCATTGAAGAAGTGTTGGCACAGGTGGGTATGACCGACAAGAAGAACAAGATGCCAAGTGAACTCTCTGGCGGTGAGCAGCAGCGTATTGCCATTGCACGCGCCTTGCTGAACACTCCTAAGATTATTATTGCCGATGAGCCTACGGGTAATCTTGACCCAGAGACGGCTGCGAACATTGTTAGTATTCTCAAAGACTCATGCCAAGCAGGCACAACGGTTATCATGTCTACCCATAACATCAACCTCATTGACCAGTTCCCCGGTAAGGTTTATCGCTGTCATGAGGGCGAACTTCACCAACTCACCGACAAGAAAGAAGTTTGCGAATTAGCAGAAGAGACGGCTCCAGTAGAGACGATTGACGAGCCATAACAAAACGATTAAGCGCATAGAACTCAGCATAAATCCACATTTAGAAAGATTGAAGATGATGAAAGTAATGAAATTTGGAGGTACATCCGTTGGTTCACCAGAACGTATGAAGGGTGTAGCTTCCTTGATAACAAAGTCAGGAGAACCAACATTTATCGTGCTCTCCGCAATGAGTGGAACGACAAACACACTGATAGAAATATCTGATTACCTCTATCGCAAGAATCCAGAGGGAGCAAACGAACTTATCAACAACCTCGAACAGAAATATCTTGGCCACGTTGAGGAACTTTACTCTACTGAGGAATACAAGCAGAAGACACGTCAGTTCTTGACAGAAGAGTTTAACTACTTGCGCACCTTCACAAAGGATTTGTTCACTTCGTTTGAGGAAAAGAGCATCGTTGCACAGGGTGAGGTACTCTCAACCAACATGGTTGTAAACTATCTGCAGGAGCAGGGCATCAAAGCAACATTACTTTCTGCACTCGACTTTATGCGCACTGACAAGAATGCAGAGCCTGACGGACAGTATATCAAAGAGCATCTGACAGCGATTATGGATGAGAATCAGGGCTATCAGATCTATATCACACAGGGCTTCATCTGCCGTAATGCCTATGGTGAGGTAGACAACTTGCAGCGTGGTGGTTCTGACTATACCGCTTCACTTGTAGGTGCTGCTATCAACGCAGAGGAGATTCAGATATGGACAGATATCGACGGAATGCACAACAATGATCCACGTGTCGTGGAGAAGACAGAGGCTGTACGCCAGCTGAACTTCGAAGAAGCATCGGAGTTGGCTTACTTCGGTGCGAAGATTCTCCACCCTACTTGCGTTCAGCCAGCTAAGTATGCTGGTATTCCTGTTCGTCTAAAGAACACGATGGACCCAGATGCAGAGGGTACTATCATCGACAACACATTGGTGAGAAGAAAGATTAAGGCTGTTGCAGCCAAAGACAATATCACTGCTATCAAGATTAAGTCAAGTCGTATGTTAGGTGCATCGGGCTTCTTACGTAAGGTATTTGAAATCTTCGAGAGCTATCAGACTTCTATCGACATGATTACTACCAGTGAGGTGGGTGTATCAATGACCATCGAGAACAATAGCCATTTGGCTGAGATTGTTGATGAGTTGAAAAAGTATGGCACCGTAACCGTTGACACAGAGATGTGTATTGTCTGTGTTGTTGGCGACCTTGATTGGAGTAATGTTGGCTTTGAGACATTGGCAACTGACGCAATGAAGGATATCCCTGTACGTATGATTAGCTATGGTGGAAGCAACTTTAACATTTCTTTCTTGATTCGCGAGGAGGATAAGAAGCGTGCCTTACAGTCATTGTCAACCGTCCTCTTTAACTAAAGAAAGAACTGATAAATTAACAATAAGTATTTATTGTAGGCACAAACGCCCTCGCCTGGTCATCACTGGGAGCAGACAATTGGACATGCGAGGGCGTAGATTTCCTCTACAACTCAGATAAACACCACTTCAGGAGACAAAACACATGGTACAGAAATTCCCTATAGATAAGTTCAAGAAAATTGAAACTCCATTTTATTATTATGACTGTGACCTCTTGAGAGAGACACTACAGGCGATTAATAAAGAGTTAAAAAAATATGAAAACTTCATCGTCCACTATGCTATTAAAGCCAATGCGAACGCAAAGGTGCTGAATGTTATCCAGCAGACAGGTATGGGAGCTGACTGTGTGAGTGGTGGTGAGATACAGCGTTGCTTAGACTGTGGCTTCCCAGCAGACAAGATTGTCTATGCAGGTGTGGGTAAGTCAGACTGGGAAATCAACCTCGGATTAGACCATGACATCTTCTGTTTCAACGTAGAGAGTGTGGCTGAGTTAGAAGTTATCAATGAGTTGGCAGCGAAAAAGGGTAAGACGGCAAACGTATGTTTCCGTATCAACCCTGACGTGGGAGCACATACACATGAGAAGATTACCACTGGATTAGCTGAGAATAAGTTTGGTATTGCCATGCAAGACATGCTACCTACCATCCTTGAAGCAAGCAGGATGTCGAACATTCACTTTATCGGTTTGCACTTCCACATCGGTTCACAGCTGCTCGAAATGACTGATTTCCGTCATCTTTGCAGCCGTATCAACGAGATACAAGACGGTTTAGAGCAGGAGAATATAAAGATTAAGAATATCAATGTTGGTGGTGGATTGGGTATCGATTACGACAATCCTGACAACCATCCAATCCCTGATTTCAAGTCTTATTTCTATACCTTCGCACGCTATCTGAAACTAAGAGAAGGACAGAAACTCCACTTCGAATTGGGTCGTGCAGTCGTAGGACAGATGGGAAGTCTCATCACTCGCACCCTTTATGTGAAGCAAGGAACAGCAAAACAGTTTGCGATTGTCGATGCAGGAATGACTGACTTGATTCGTCCCGCTCTCTATCAGGCAAGCCATAAGATAGAAAACCTGTCGAACGATGGCGCTTTACACGCTTATGATGTGGTAGGACCGATTTGCGAATCGAGTGATGTCTTCGCAAAAGAAATCGAACTTAACACCGTTCATCGAGGCGACTTGATTGCGATGCGCTCTGCCGGAGCATACGGAGAAATCATGGCTTCGCAATATAATTGTAGGAAACTGCCCATAGGTTATACCTCAGACGAACTATAATCCATAACGAAACGAATAAATGTTCACTTTTGATAATACGACCATCATCATCTCAGTAGTGTTGCTTTTAGTAGCATTGCTGACTTCTTTTCTCAATCCTTTCTTCCGAAAAGTAAGGATTGCAGAGTATGGTCTGCCAACTTCCACAGCCGAAAGTGAAGAAATAAGTAAGGAAGATGAGCGTATAGAGGAGGAGAATGAAACGATAACGGAGCCAATTGTCATTGAAGAACAACTCCCAACTTTACCTCCTATCTCGATTATCTTTACACCCCATGACAATGCACAGGAACTTGCAAAGAACCTCCCACTCTATCTGAATCAGAACTATCCAGCAGACTTTCAGGTGATTGTTGTGGCTCCACAGAATGATCATGAGACGAGTGATGTACTGAAACGCTTTGCATCTAACTCGCATCTATACACCACTTTCATCCCTGAATCATCACGTTATATGAGCAAGAAGAAGCTTGCTATAACATTAGGAGTGAAGGCTGCGAAGTATGATTGGGTGATAATGGCTGACATCTGTTGCTATCCAACGGGTGATAACTGGCTGCAAGCTATAGCCAGAAACTGCCAAGAAGACAAAGAACTCGTTGTGGGCTATACTCGTTATGAGGATGAAACACCCGCTTATCGACACTTCGAAAGACATTATTTGGCACGCTATTTTATGTGTGAATATCAGCATAATAAGGCATACGCGTGCCCGTTTAACGCTTTAGCATTCCGTAAAGCCACTTTCTTACGTGAAGAGGGATTCCGTGGGAACTTGAAGTATATACGTGGAGAGTACGATTTCATGGTGAACAAATACGCCAAAGGTAGCAACTTGGCCTTTGAAAATTCGCCTGAAGGAACACTCATAGAAGAGACGCCAACAGAGAAAGTCTGGCTCAGCACCCACCTTTTCTATATGGAGAATCGCCAACACTTGCAACGAACACCACAACATCGTCTTCTCCCATATATCGACCAAACGGCTCTGCATGGTAACTACCTCCTACAATGTGTTGCACTTGCTGGCTCGCTCCTCCTCGGTATGTGGACTATCGCTGTTGCGGCTGGACTGTCGCTTATCCTCACTATCATCCTGCGTTTAGTCATGGCGAAGAAAGCCTTAAGACGTTTCGACATTGATATTCCAGCCTGGAAAATTATCCCATACGAGCTTGCTATCGCATGGAAGCACCTTGGTTATAAATTAAAATACCATCGTGCAGATAAGTATGACTTCATATCTCACAAACTATAAATGCGCATCCTCCATTACATAGACAGCATAAAAGCAGGCAATCTGCTATCTGATTACCTTCTTCGACTCACCATAGCACAGAAAGAATATGCTGATGTCAAGACGGTTACACAACAAGGGGATTTCAAAAAGCTCCTTGCTGACTTCCAACCTGACATCGTTCATATTCATACCTGTTGGGAACGCAAAGCTGCCACACATGCCAATTGGGCTGCTAAAAAGCAGTGTGCGGTAGTGTTCTCACCACATTGGGCACTTGATGAGAGAGCAAGGACGACAGAGCAGAAGTCTACTAAGAAGATAAAGACGCTACTCTATCAAGCGAAGATGGTGCGAGGTATGGATGCTCTCCTTGTGACTAACGAGCAGGAAAGGCAGGACATACTAAAGTTAGGATGGACACAACGCATTGACATCGTACAAGATAGCGTTCTTAATAGTTCGTTGAGCGACGACGACATGGCACTGCAAACGATTTCTTTCTATCGTAAAGTACTTGACACACGCTATCAATTCGCCATGACAGCAATGGAGAAAGATGCAATTCCAAGTCTGTTACACGTTGGCTTAGCACAAGAGACAACCCACAATCTCTTGCCCAGCGACCAACTTCTGAACCTCCGAAGTCTGAATCCAGAACAATGGCGAAGAATCTTCCTCTATGCTGATGACGAGGGAATAAGAGAGATTGTGGACAACTGTATCAGCCGACTACAACTCAATGCACCCACGATTGACACTGCTGCCATACAGCGATTCCCACTCTTGTCACCAAAAGAAACAACCTCGGTTGACACAGACAAGCTGATAGGAAACCAGCCCATGACGCGACAGCGACTCAGTGACTACTCCAATGAGGAAGATGCTATCATCAAGAAGATAGCAACCATCATTGCAAACACACGACAGATAGAGCGAAAGAAGAAACTTTCCCTACGTCTGTTGGCTGATTTATACACAGTTATAAAGTATAATGACTATGACGAAGACCGACTTGCAGACGCACTCCGCCACCTTCGTCTCTATCGCTATTCATGTCGTATGATACAGCTCCTTGCCGAGAAGGTGCTTCTTAAAGAGGGATTCATGCCTGTCCCTCCACGTGATGATAGGAAAACAAAGGGCATCAAAAGAAATAATTTCGTACAAAGACATTAACGCATGACACAGAAGAAATACGATTTAAAAAAGGATGAACGCTACTTACGACTATTAGCAAAGTCGTTCCCAAATATTGCTGACGCTGCAACTGAGATTATCAACCTTGAGGCTATCGCACACCTACCAAAAGGTACTGAACACTTCCTTGCCGACATTCATGGCGAGTATCAAGCGTTCCAACACGTGCTTAAAAATGCCTCTGGTAACATTAAGAGAAAGGTTAATGAGCTCTTTGGTGAAAGACTAAGAAACATAGAAAAGCAAGAACTTTGTACTCTGATTTATTATCCAGAACAGAAACTGGAGCTCGTTAAGAAAGAGGAAAAGGATATCAAAGACTGGTATCATATCACCATACACCGCTTGATCGAGGTTTGTCGTGATGTATCCAGCAAATATACACGCTCAAAGGTTCGGAAGTCGTTACCTGCCGACTTCTCTTATATCATCCAAGAGTTACTACACGAGCATGCTGACGATAAGGATAAGACCGACTATGTGAGTGCTATCATCAAGACGATTATCTCTACTGGACGAGCTGATGACTTCATCATTGCTATCTGTGAGGTTATCCAACGATTAGTCATCGACCAGCTGCATATCTTAGGTGATGTGTACGATCGTGGACCGGGTGCTCACATCGTTATGGACACCTTGAAGAACTATCACAACTGGGATATCACATGGGGAAACCATGATATCTTGTGGATGGGAGCATGTGCTGGTAACGATGCTTGTATCTGTAATGTTATTCGCATAGCCCTGCGTTATGCGAACATGGCTACCATTGAGGATGGATATGGTATCAACCTTATTCAATTAGCTACCTTTGCAATGGACGTATATGGTGATGATCCATGCGAGGAGTTCATGCCAAAGATATCGAAAGACAACCCACTCGATGAGCGTAGCAAGGCACTGACAGCACAGATGCACAAGGCTATCAGCGTCCTTCAATTTAAAATTGAGTCACAGATGATTAGCCGTCATCCGCTTTGGAAGATGGACGACCGTCGTTTGCTCAAAGCTATCGACTATAAGAAGGGTACAATTACCCTTGATGGTAAGGAATATAAGATGTGTTCATGCAACTTCCCAACCATCGACCCGAAGAATCCAGAACAGCTTACTGAGGCTGAACAGGCACTCATCGACCGCCTGCATCAGTCGTTTACTGGCAGTGAGAAGTTGCGTAGCCATATTCGTTCTCTGCTCCGCCACGGCTGTATGTATAACGTCTTCAACCACAATCTCCTTTATCATGCCTCTATCCCACTCACGAAAGAGGGCAAACTAAAAGAGGTTGAGATTGGTCCAGGTGTGAAGTTGAAGGGTAAGGAATTGCTTTATCAGACAGGTATGAAGATTCGTTCTGCCTTCCAGACAAACAATGAAATGCAGACAGATGAAGAACGTCAAGATGCTATCGACTTCTTCCTCTTCCTATGGTGTGGACCTGATAGTCCGCTCTTCGACAAGGCAAAGATGGCTACTTTCGAACGCTACTTCATTGCTGAGAAGGAAACTCATCATGAGGAGAAGGGCTACTACTTTGGTATGCGCGACAATGAGGAGATTGCCGATATGATTTTAGATGAATTTGATGTGCCACAGCCTAACCGTCACATCATCAATGGTCACGTCCCTGTTCATGTTGTCAAGGGTGAGAATCCTATCAAGGCAAACGGCAAACTGATGGTGATTGATGGTGGTTTCTCACAAGCCTACCACAAGGAAACGGGTATCGCTGGTTACACCCTCGTCTATCACTCACGTGGTTTCCAGCTCGTACAACACGAGCCTTTCACATCAACAGAAGATGCCATCAAGCGAGGAACAGACATCGTTTCAACCATTCAGATTGTTGAGATGAACCAACAGCGCCTACGCGTGGAAGACACCGACAAGGGTACAGAACTCCGTCTACAGATTGAAGCACTCAAAGAACTCCTTTATGCTTACCGCTGTGGCTTCCTCACCGAGCATGAACGTAAGACTCCACCAAAGGTCTAAACACTGACCTTTGAACATTGAGGTTTGAACTTTATGATTAGAACCTCTTGTCCTTTGAACATTGAGGTTTGAACTTTGAACTTTATGATTAGAACCTCTTGTCCTTTGAACATTGAAGTTTGAACTTTGAACTTTATGATTAGAATCTCTTGTCCTTTGAACATTGAGGTTTGAACTTTGAATATTATGATTTGAATTTCGAACAACTACGAATAGCACTAATGACACGAATGCTTGTTGCCTACTTATTCGTGCAATACGTGTAATTTGTAGTCCCTTTGAATTTGAGGTTTGGACATTGAACTTGATGATTAGAACTACGAACATTGAACAACTACGAATAGCACTAATGACACGAATGCTTATTGCTAAGTGATTCGTGCAATTTGCGTAATTCGTAGTCCCATTGAATTTGAAGTTTGAACTTTGAATATTATGATTTGAACTTTGAACAACTACGATAGCACTAATGACACGAATGCTTATTACTAAATGATTCGTGCAATTTGCGTAATTCGTAGTCCCTTTGAATTTGAAGTTTGGACATTGAACTTGATAATTAGAGTTTATTGCTTTGAACTTTCCCACATCGGTAATCAGAATTATCAATTAAGAATTATGAATTGAATTAAACCTCACACAGAGTACACTCCTCTGTGTGAGTTTTTTTATATTAACCATTGATGTCTAAACTTTAAATCTTAATGTTTGCTATCTTGAAATATAATTACAAAATAGTCAAATAAAAGTCAGGTAAAGAGCCAGAAAGCCTGTGATCTTTATACCTTCATAAGTTATTTGATATCAGCGTGTTACTGAGATGCTTTTCAAAAGGTGCTTAATTAGCCTTCAAAAGGGCGTTAGTAAGGGCCTTAAAGGGCATCTTTTGCAAGCCAAAAGGGCGTCTTTTCGAAGCCAAAAGAGCATCAATAAAATTTTAAGGGAAGAAATATGTTTACACTTTGTTATACATATACATTCTTTATTATTTGTTCTTTGCATCCATAACGTATTTAAATACGACTAAACAAACACCTTTTTTTCTACAAAAAGCTTGTATTATCCAACTAATATTTGTACATTTGCGATGCTAGAACCCGCCAAGCCTCTCAACGATGCTCAAATGTGCGGGTCGTTTTTAATATTATATGACAAACACAATACCTTTCGGCAAAAGCTATACATCACCCCACGACCTTGTTTCTTTACTACAATTAAGAGGTCTTTATATTCCCGATACTTTGAAGGCAGAACACTACTTAGAGCATATCGGTTATTATCGTCTGTCTGCTTATATGCATCCATTGCTTGAGATACCAAAAGAACATCATTTGTACAAACGAGGTGCAACATTTAGCAAAGTAATGATGCTATATCGGTTTGACAAGAAGTTACGTCTTTTGCTATTCAACGAACTTGAAAAGATAGAAGTTGCTGTTCGCAGTGTAATTGTCAACATAGGCAGTTTTATTACAGGAAATCCTTTCTGGATGACAGATTCTGCAAACTTTGTCAACTCGTCCAAGTTTCAAAAAACAATGAACTTAATAAATCAGGAGCTTTACAAATCAAAAGAGGACTTCATCATCCATTTTAAGAAAACATATTCAGACCCATACCCACCAGCATGGATTGTTTCAGAAGTACTTCCATTTGGAATCATCACAAACATATACAACAACATCAAGGACAAGAAAATCAAGAAAAAGATCTCCCAATCATTTGGACTACAAATAGCACCTTTCGAATCTTGGTTGACCATTGTAACTCTGACAAGAAATACATGTTGCCACCACTCACGTGTGTGGAACAAGCAAAATACAATCCGTCCAATGTCCCCTAAAAAGATGACTCATCCATGGATTACACTTCAAACAGATTCACTTCGTGTATACTATAATATATGTATCATCAAGTATTTCTTGAATATCATCTCTCCAAACAATGAAATGTTCCAAAAAATAAAAACGCTTTTTGCGAATTATCCAGAGATAGATTTGAATGCACTTGGCTTCCCACAAGAATGGGAAAACGAACCACTTTGGAGACAACCATAATATAGTCAAAGTCTGCTATTTGTAGCATCAATCACAATTAGCAGACTTCACTATTATATATAGATTCGCCAATATAGACTGTTAGCGAATCCGTATCAACGATTATTCATCATCGCTGTTTCTTCATTGCTTTGGGAAAGTTGTTTTATATTTTATTATTGCTGTCCGGTAAAAATAAACAGAAAACTCTGTATCTCCTTATCCATCGGTATTGCAGCCGTTTTACTCATCCAGGGGCTTGGTTTTCAGTTTCAAACTATAAGCATTATAAAATGTGCCTATATTGACATGGAAATCCCTATAATAACCAGATAAATTAATGAAATCATAGGCTTAAGTCTATTTTATCTAACACAGATAACCCAAAAAGTTTTATCGGACACCAATAGATTAGAATATTAGAACTAAGTTAGTGTGTTGTTTGTAATATGCAACAGCAATATCTCTAGCCGCTTTTATTCTTTGTTTCTCTAAGTCAGCTTCCCTTTTTGCCTGATTCTCGATTAATGCAATAATTTGTTTCGCTTCTGTATCTCGCGATTGCTTAATGCGCTGACATAAAGTCTTTGCCTCTGTTGCACAGGGACTTGTTGTATCTATTTGTTTGAGCATTTCAGCGCACGCTTCGTAATTGCCATTAGAATATTCAGTTTGTGCTTGTAGTAAAAGGTTGCCACACTCATTTCTTTGGTATTGTTTGTAGATGTTGCTGATAGCAGTATTTACACTATTGTAATTGGCTAATGTGGATGGACAAGAGAAGAGCAGAGATAACGCTTCTTCGTACTGGTGAAGCTGGGCATAGGTGTGTGCCCTATCAAGTACTGCTCGCAGATTCCTTGAATAGTAACTTAATATCTGCCTCTTTGCCGTATGTAGGAATAATCTTACATTCTCGTCGTCCAGCTTTATTTGTGAGAACGCACTTTTAACGAGATCATCAGCGGAGTAACCCTGCCCTTGTAGGCTGAATGTTCGACTGGCAAACACTGTTCCTGTAATCAGATTCTGACAGATAAGGTTTATTTGTACTTCTGAGGTATGAATATTCCTCATTCCTCCTTCGGCCTCTTGGTAGTTTGTGAAACTAAGCTCGGGCTTAATGGCGATGGAACTAACTTCTGATGTCTCGATACCTTCTGCTGTAAATGCAGGAAGTATTCTACTGCGAAGTATCCTTGCCGTATTCACGCTTATTTCATCTTGATTTGTTGGTATGACAAAACCAATCTCGATTCCTTGCGCATGAGCACTGCTAATAACAGCAATAAATAGTGCTGTGATGACATATAATTTACGGATATTCATGGAGTTTTATTTTATAGTGATTACAATCATGTTGTTGCTAATGGATCTTTCAATCTTAATATTCCTTGAGCGGAAGTATTGTAGGAGTTTTAATCCGAATTTATTAGCGTTAAAAGTTCTGCCTTCGACGTCCGTGAGTGGGATACGTATGTCATCAAAAATCATTTGCTTGTCGCTTGTTCCCTGTATGTGATAATTTTCCTTATAACTATTTCCTGCAACGAACATTTCAATATCATCAGATAATGGAAGTCTTTCATCCCCTACTTCTGTAGACATGGACAGCATAGAGTTCTGAGCAAATCCGATTGTAAGACTGATTGATTGTCCGTTCTCTGCCATATCCATAAGTTTGTTCTGCATAGAGTTAAGGAAAACATCGATACCTGTGTCAGTCGCTCTTGAAGCCAGTTTACCGTAATCATCAGTATAAAATTTTCCACTTTCGCACACGGCATTTGCTAGTGAGTTTCCTGTTGAAATATCATATCCCGACATGATAATCTTTACGGAATTGCCCGTTGGCGAGTCGAGAATACTGATTTCAGCTTCAACGTATATATCAGCTCCAGATTGTTGTATGATAAGCGACTTTGCGTCTTGTTGTTGATTGCTTCCTAATGCGTTAGCTTTAGACAGAGCCTTCACGCGTCCGAAGAAATCAACGGTTGTATATCCTCGCAGGTCAAATGCCTCTTTTATCTTCGTTAGAGCAATGCGTTTGTTGACATCACTTTCCAGCACCATGCGTATATCTTCCCCTTGATGTGTGTAGGGAATTACCATTATTTTTGGTTTTGCGGTTGCGATGTTCTCTACTTTTGATGTCAATTCTTGCGCATACGTATATGGAAGACAGAGAGACAAGATAGTCAGTAAGAGTATAAGTCTTTTTTCCATAGCTACTTCTTTATGATTAAACTACATTGAATAACCGCACCTTGCTGTGCAGAGTTGATTGCTGATATTATTTTGGATGTAGCGTCACATTCGGAGAAAGAGGCTCCAGATTGTTTCTTTACAGTTATCGTTCCTATATCAGACGGGTATGGTTTGCCGTCAAGTAGTTCTATTATTTGGACCATGAATTTATCCCCAACTTTCACGCCAGTCTCTTTACCAGCATTAATGACAAGCGTCTTCTTGTCTAGAACCTTAACAACCTTTGCTGTGAGGGGGAAGTTGATTCGGAAATACTCATAAATGTCATCTTTAATTGATTGCATTGCAGCAGTGACAGCACTTTCTGGAGAAAGCATTTCTTTGCTAGTTTTTCCTTGAAAACTCTGCGCCTCATTGCTAATACCAGTAGACACTTCTACAACTTTCAACTGAAAGGCAACACTTGCTTTGTAACCTCTTACAGTTCCATCACCATTAAGAACGCGATAAACAGGTATCTTAACAATATGCCCTGTTACTAGCATGCTAGCACCAAGTGCTGCGTCTTGCTGCACAAGATTCTTACTATCCAAAAAAGCTTCACTTTTCTGTAGCTCAAGTTCTTCTTCTACTTTATCACGACTGGTCCTGTCAACAACAATAAATCGATGAGTGTTAGTTAGCATTTCCACAACTTTTTCGGTCACTAACCTCGTATAAGGACTTTTTTCGTCGCAAGTAAACTCTGCTACACCAACGACAGGTCTGCTTTCTGCCTGTGCATGACAGTTTGTGCCATACACGAGCAGAAAGATGACTGAGAGTATAAAACACCTCATTATAAATTCTTACCAGACTTTATCGTTTCTATGATTTTCTGAACGGCTTTTACCTGCTCAGCACTTTCTTCTAAAAGAATAGGGGTTGCTGCATTGCCAAATTCCATAACAACACCAGCTCCCTTAGCCATCTTTGCAAGTTTGGCCATCTTCATTGGATTCTTATTGTTTTTTGCATTTTCTGCTATTTGCTTCATCTGCTCACCTGCAGCTTTTGCATTATCTACAGCATTTTTAACAGATGCAGCTTCACCTGTAACCGTTGTCAGTAGCTCTGTCCAATCTTCCAATTTTGGCTTTACGATAGTAACGTCTGTTACTCCATCCTTTGTCTGCCCAATCTGGCGATAATAAAGACCCTCTAGCTTCACACTGTTTGCAATCGCCAATACCGCTGCATCGCGAACGGAATTACCAAAGCCATCAATGATTCCGTCTCCACAATTTGTGTCAGAATACTTGTCCAGTAAGATTTGTAGGTTCTTGGCGCGTTCTTCGCTTTTCTGGATTTGTTCTTTTGTCTCCTGTGCAAATGTAGTCATAGCACACAAAGTCATCACAATAAAAAATAAAATTCGCTTCATATATGTAAGTTTTTATTAGCCTTACCACTCCCAAGTATAGGCAAGTTGTTTAAAGGACACGAGAATATGGAAGTGAAATATTCTTATGCCTCTCTCCTGCAGCAAGGTCCGAAATTTAGGTGAATTAAAAAAAGACGTGGGAGTCTTCACTTACCTATCCCAGTCCTCAGGCCTTCGCATTGCCTAACCCAAAGGATAGGCAACGCAAGAAGCCCACGTCAATACGATATTATAATCAATGCCATAAACGACATAGAAATAATACAACTAACGTGAACGTTTCCGTTGCCGTATCTCTTTTGGGTTTTGGTCAAATTTGCGAAGTTTGAGGACCAAAAGATAACGTCTGTAAACGTCCTTTTCGAGCTGTGGACTATTTACTATACATAGTATGAAGTCTCATGCTCAATTCCAATATGTCTGAACAAGCCGGTAACCGTCTGTCACTGCAAAAGTACTAATTATATTTTAAAATACAAAATATTCTGTTAAAAAGATTTGTCAACTTTTTTAGTTTCATGTATTCTAATAATCACTTTACACTTGTACCCTTTTATTCTTACAAAAGTCCTTTTACTTTTTCAGTCTACTCAAAACAAAAAAGCGAGGAGCCCAATAAGGTTCCTCGCTTTATATGAATAGGATATTGAATTATCCGAAGTTATCGTACATGATTGCATCCTGATCAACACCGATGCTGTCAAGATAATCTGTAACTGTCTTGATAAGCATTGGAGGTCCACAGAGATAATACTCACAATCCTCTGGTGCCTCGTGATCCTTTAGATACTCATCACGGATGCAGTTTACTGCAAAACCAGTGTAATACTTCACACCAGCCTCATCAGCCTTAGGGTCTTGACGGTCGAGAGAAAGGTGGAAATGGAAGTTAGGATATTCCTTCTCAAGCTCCCAGAAGTCTTCAAGGAAGAATGCCTCACTGAGTGAACGCGCACCATAGAAGAAGTGCATCTCACGGTCGCGAGTGTGAAGGGTCTTTGTCATGTGCATAATCTGCGCACGCAAAGGAGCCATACCAGCACCACCACCAATCCAAATCATCTCCTTACCAGAAGTGAAGTTAGGATGGAAGTCGCCATAAGGACCGCTCATCATCACCTTATCACCCTCCTTAAGAGAGAAGATGTAAGTAGAACCAATACCAGTTGGTACGTTCTGGAAACCAACCTGCGGACGTGGCAAGAATGGAGGTGTTGCAATACGAACAGTCAGTGTGATGATGTCACCCTCAGCTGGATAGTTCGCCATAGAGTAAGCACGAACAGTTGGCTCTGGATTCTTTCCCTTCAGAGAAAGGAGGTTAAACTGCTTCCAAGGACCGAGGTATTCCTCACCGATATCGTTCTTATCGAAGTCCTTATCATAGTCAATGCAGTCGTAAGCTGGAATAGAAATCTGTGCGTAAGAACCTGGAATGAAGTCCATATGCTCACCAGGAGGCAAGGCAACTTTGAACTCCTTGATAAAGCTTGACACATTCTTATTAGAGATAACAGTACACTCCCACTCCTTAACGCCCATGACAGACTCAGGAACCTTGAGTGACATATCACCCTTCACCTTACATTGACATCCGAGACGCCAATGATCTTTAACATCCTTACGGCTAAAGTGAGGACGCTCTGAATCGAGAATCTCACCGCCACCTTCTACTACCTGCAACTTACACTGGCCACAGCTACCCTTACCACCACAAGCAGAAGGGAGGAACACACCGTTCTCATTCAGCGTAGACAGAACTGAGCTACCCTGATCAACGGTCATCTCCTTATCACCGTTAATTGTTATCTTTACCTTTCCGCTTGGACTGAGATACTTCTTAGACACAAGCAGGAGAATCACCAACACAAGGATGGTGATAAGGAATACCACAATACTTATTGTTATGAATTGTCCCATTGTTTACTTAGATTTTAAGACCTGAGAAGCACATCATTGCCATTGCCATCAGTCCTACTGTAATAAATGTGATGCCAAGACCCTGCAAAGGCTTTGGTACATCAGAATATTCCATCTTCTCACGAATAGCACCCATTGCCACGATAGCCAATGTCCAGCCAAGACCAGAACCTGTACCATAGACAAGTGCATCCCATACAGTACCAATATACTGTGTGCTTGCTGGGTCAAGACCGATACGCTGCTGCATAAAGAGTGAAGCACCCATGATAGCACAGTTAACGGCAATCAGTGGAAGGAAGATACCCAACGCACCATAAAGTGAAGGTGAGAACTTCTCAACAGCCATCTCCACAATCTGTACGATACCAGCGATGACAGCGATAAAGAGAATGAAACTAAGATAAGTAAGGTCAACACCCTCTGCAAGACAGTCTGGACCGAGGACCTTAGTCAGCAAAAGATAGTTGATTGGTGTGGTAACAAGCAACACGAATGTTACGGCCACACCAAGACCCAATGAAGTCTTTACGCTCTTAGACACCGCAAGGTATGAACACATACCGAGGAAGAACGCAAATATCATATTGTCCACAAAGATGGACCGGAAGAATAAACTAATAAGATGTTCCATAATTACTTCTTGTCTTCTTTATAGAAATATGCACGATGAACCCAAATAACACAACCGAGAAGGATGAGTGCCATTGCTGGCATTGACATCATTCCGTTGTCCATATAACCTGCATCATAGAGGCTTTGTGGGAGAATCTTGAAACCGAGCAATGAGCCACGACCAAAGAACTCACGAACAGCACCTACAACAACAAGTATCATAGCGTAACCCAAACCGTTGCCGACACCATCAAGGAAACTTGGCCAAGGCTTGTTTGTCATAGCAAAAGCCTCAAGACGTCCCATAAGGATACAGTTGGTAATGATAAGTCCTACGTAAACAGAAAGCTCTACACTCACGTCGTAAGCTACAGCCTTGAGAATCTGACTAACAACTGTTACCAGAGCAGCAACAACCACCAACTGTACGATAATACGAATACGGTTAGGGATTGTGTTACGGATAAGTGAAATAATAACATTAGAGAATGCCGTGATAATGGTAACGGCAAGTCCCATAACAATCGCCGGCTTCAGCTGTGAAGTTACGGCAAGGGCAGAACAGATACCGAGCACCTGGACCATAATTGGGTTGTCCAGATTCAGCGGATTGCTGAACACCTCTCTATTTTGTTTTGAGAATAAATCCATATTCTTATTGTTCTAAAGATTAGAATATTATTTGCTGTTCAGGAATTTAACGTAAGGCTGAAGTCCACCCTTGTCTGCATGGAACATCTCTGTTACACCATTACTGGTAAGCGTTGCACCTGTTACGGCATCTACCTGTGTAGATGGGTCTTCGATCTTCTTTTCAACAGCAAGTGCTATCTTCTGAGTATCGTTTCCGCTAAAGAGATGCTTACCCTTGAACAAATCCTGCCATGCCTTGTTGTCTTTGATTTCAGCACCAAGACCAGCTGTCTCACTCTCGTGGTTGAAGTAAGCACCAAAGACGGTTCTCTTATCACCATTGATAGCGATGAAACCATTGATAGGTCCCCAAAGACCGTTACCATAAACAGGGATAACATACTTATCCTCACCGTTCACCTTGCAACGGAACAAAGCGAGTTTTCCTTCCTTGGCATCCTTACTATTCAACTTAAAGCCGGCATCAACGCCACCCTGCTTTCCAGCCTCAACGACCTTACCATCTGCATTGATGATATCATCTGCTATGATAATCTGCTTCCAAAGTTTAACAGCCTCCTCATTGCTCATATCACGATTCTGATTGAGTGCAAAGAGAATCTGCTTCTGCTGATCAAGCTGTACATTAGCATCCTGCATTGGCTTCAATGCTTGGAACACAAAAGCAAGCAAAAAGGCTACAATCAGCACGAGGATGGCAGAATAGATAATTGTATAAGAATTACTATTTGTTTTCATTTCTTCGTCCTCCTTATTTATTTAGCACGCTTTGCGCGCTTGCTGATGTTTGACTGAACTACACAGTAGTCGATGAGTGGGGCGAACATATTACCAAAGAGGATAGCAAGCATCATACCCTCTGGATAACCTGGGTTCAATACACGGATGATGATAGCCATCGCACCAATGAAGAAACCATATACCCACTTACCTGTCTCTGTACGTGCTGAGGTCACCGGGTCGGTTGCCATGAATACTGCACCGAAGCAGAAACCACCTAAAACAAGGTGTTCATACCACTGAATTGGTGTTGCACCAGTTGAATGGAAGATAAGTCCCATCACAGTACCACCGAGGAATACGCTCAACATTGTCTTCCAGCTGGCAATGTTTGTCCAAAGAAGGATTACAGCACCGATAGCGATAGCGATAACAGATGTCTCACCAACAGAGCCTGGGATAAGACCTAATACCATATCACATACAGATGCGTTCACACTTGTTCCCTGTGCAATCTCACCCAATGGGGTTGCCATAGTGAAACCGTCTGGCAAGGTATAGCCGAAACCTAAGATAGAATCCTTTGCTACCCAGATGCTATCACCCGTCATCTTACTTGGATAAGAGAAGAAGAGGAAGGCACGTGCAGCCAAGGCAACGTTAAAGATATTCATACCTGTTCCACCGAAGATTTCCTTCGTGAAGATGACAGCAAAGGCTACTGCAAGCACAAGAATCCAAAGTGGTGTGGTCACAGGAATAATCAATGGAATTAGAATACCTGATACAAGATAACCTTCCTGAATCTCCTCACCCTTCCACTGTGCCCAAGCAAACTCAATACCTAAGCCGACAATGTAGGACACGAGGATATTTGGCAACAGCGCAAGCAGACCATAAAGGAACATACCCCAGCAAGTAGCATCAGCCAACTTGCCAGCTGCTAAGGCATTCTGATAACCGATATTATACATACCGAAGAGCATAGCAGGTACTACTGCCAGTACGACTATACTCATAATTCGCTTCGAATCAATTGCGTCGTGGATAGAAGTTCCGCTCTTTGATGTCTCGTTAGGAACATAAAGGAACGTCTCGAAACCATCGTAGACACTCTTGAAAGCGTGAAGCTTTCCGCCCTCTTCAAAATTTGGGCGTATCTTATCGAGATAATTTCTTAAACTCATATTACTTTTATTATAGGGTTCTTAAAGTCCAAAGTTTCTGTTTCCAGAATGGTTACAAAGGCTTTGTAATGTTATTACAAGCCCTTTGTACAACTATTACAAAGCGTTTGTAATACGTCGAAAAGGCATTGGCAACATTCTTGCAGGTCCATAACCGATTGTTGACTGACTGCTGATGACATTCTGAGAAACTTTATTTGAAACCGTAGTTAAAGTTATTGTGGGCTCATAAGACCCCTATGCATTCTCTTTTCTAAGGATATCCAAGCCCTCACGCACAATCTTCTGCAAAGGTAACTTAGAACTATCAACGAACTCAGCGAGTGCAAAGTCTTCTGGACTTACCTCATAGATACCCAACTGCTCTTGGCTGTCAATATTGCCAGAGATAATAGACTTGATGAGGTACTCACTGTAGATATCCATTGGTAACACTCTGTCGTACTCGCCACTCATAATCATGTGACGCTCTCCACCCTTGAGACGTGCATCGAGATTGTAC
Organism: Prevotella melaninogenica ATCC 25845; assembly: GCF_000144405.1. Taxonomy (NCBI): domain Bacteria; kingdom Pseudomonadati; phylum Bacteroidota; class Bacteroidia; order Bacteroidales; family Prevotellaceae; genus Prevotella; species Prevotella melaninogenica. The sequence continues at coordinate 104,793 of NC_014371.1, read as the reverse complement.
GCCTTCTTGCCCTGCAGCCAAGTGAAGTAGCTGTGAGAAGTAGAGAAGTCATTGAAACGAGGGAGCATCCAACCGAAGATTTCGTGTACATCATCACCCTCTGGAATCAATGTTATCTCTGAAGTATGTGCACCAAGCACTGACTCGTCATTAGCGATGACACCTGTAAGAGGATTACCATTGAGGATGCGAACGTTGCAACCGTCAGCGATGTTGTCTGCAAGAATCTGCTTCAATGGAGTACCAACGAGGGCATCAACATAACCAGTCTGCTTTACCATACTACCTGCAATGGCTACACGACGAGTGAGGTTTACCTTACCGGTGTTAAACAAGCGACCAAAGAAGATAACAGCTGTTGGGTCAACAGTCCATACCACTTCGCTCTTATTGACTGGGTCGATATGATTTACCTGTACACCAACATTACCTGCTGGACAAGGACCATCGAAAACAGTTACTTCCGCATCCTTTGCACCAGTCAACGCTGAAGCCGACTGCTTAGCACCAATACCCAAATAAACCTTTGCAATCTTAGCGAGAGCTGTCAAACCAGTCTGGAAGTCTTTCTCCTGCCCCCTCAACTCAAACTCGAAGTCACCCTGCAAAGGTTTATCACGAAGTGCAGACACGAAAATTGCCTTTGGTTCTGTGTCTGGACGTGTAGCAACAGCATAAGGCAGCTGGTTGATATAACCAAACAATCCCGCCTGCAGCAATGAAGCCTTGACATCATCAGCGGATAAGCCCGCCACGTCCTTCACGCCGAAGTCAGCATATTCCTGCTGCGCATCGGCAGCAATCTTCACACGCAACACTTTACGTCTTTCTCCGCGCTCAACAGCTGTGACGGTACCGCTCACAGGAGAAGCGAAGCTAACTTCAGTGCACCCTTTGTCAACAAACAATGGGTCACCAGCTCGGACATGATCACCTTCACGAACGGTTACCTTAGGTGTCAATCCTGGGAAGTCATCTGGAACCAAAGCGTATTCCGTAGATGATTTCACAGGTAACATCTGTTCCTGCGCGCGTCCTGTAAGGTTAATGTCTAAGCCCTTTCGTAACTTAATTACATTTGCCATAACAATGATAAAGCGATTTTTATATTATTTCATCTTAATATTTTCAACCCTAAATAAGCTTCACAAAACATAAGGTAAACAATCCTTTGCTTGCCGAGCGTAGCTTATTTTCTGCCAAAAATAATGCAAGCGAGAGCAAAGAAAGGTGACTTTCCATTTGCCGAGCGTAGCTTATTTTCTGCAAATGTAGCAAATTTTAAGCAGATTTGGCACATTTAGATATAATAATTTCAGTATAAAATGGTTTTTTTGTAGTTTTGTAGACGCATTGAAGAAACTTAGAACAATTATACGATGGGTTATATGGACCATAGCGGGTCTTTACATAACCACAATCGTACTGCTGCACATACCAGCAGTACAGGGTTTTCTTGCCCAAAAAGTAGGTGACGTAGCGGGCAATAAATTGGGTACAGAAGTGCACGTAGGACGTATTGATTTAGGCTTTATCAATCGTTTCGTATTAGACGATATTCTCATCTATGACCAAAGTCACAAGAAGATGTTATCGGCATCACGAGTAGGAGCAAGGGTCGATATCTGGCATCTCTTACGTACAGGTGAGATTAATATTTCCTCTGCACAGCTTTTTGGTTTACAGGCAGAACTATACAAAACGAGTAAGGATGCCAAACCTAACTTCCAATTTGTATTGGATTCATTAGCTTCTAAGGACACGACAAGTCACACTCCTTTACACTTGTCCATTAATAGTCTTGTGATTCGACATGGCAACATTAAATATGATTGTTTAGATGCACCTACCACGCCTAACAGACTGAATCTGAACCATATCAACGTAAGTGACATCTCGTCTTACCTCATTCTTAACAAGTTGGATGACACGAGTGTGTGGGCTGATCTCAGGGCATTGGCTTTCAAAGAAGCATCAGGCTTAGAGGTTAAACAGTTGGCTTTTGAATTAAAAGCTAATCAACAGCAAGCCACATTACGTGACTTTATCTTCGATGGAACTAACAGTAAGATCGTGCTAAAGGAGTTACTTACAACCTACACATTCAATAACAAGAAGTTGGATTTCAACACTTTACGTTACACCATCAAGGACTTCAAAGCTGCAATAAAGCCTTCCGATTTTGCCCCTATCCTACCCGATTTAAAGCCATTGACGACCAGCTATACAGCTACAGTTGATGCAGAAGGTACAAGTCAGTCGGTATTGGTAAAACATCTTAACGTTTCTGACCAGACTCTTTCGACTCAAATTAAGGCGAAAGGATGGGTAAGAAACATCCAAAAGAGTCCTATTTGGGACTTCACTTTCAGCCCACTGAAGGTTAGCAAGAACACCCTTCAATCCATCACAAAAGTTACGCATAAACCCCTCCCTAAACCATTGAGTAACATTGGTAGTATCTACTATCGTGGTACTTTCGCCCATAACATGGGGAAATATACAGCAAAGGGACTGCTAAACACAGATGCTGGTAACGTTCAGTTGGCTACTGTTATTCACGGAAAGAACATCCAAGGAACGGTCAGTACTACCGAATTGAATCTTGCGAAAGTACTTGACAACAACGACTTTGGTAGGTTAAGCACGAATATCAAGGTGGAAGGCAACACTGACCTATCCTATATTGCCGCAAAGGGTGACGTTTCCTCCTTCTATTATAAGGGCTATACCTATAAGAATATTCACCTTGACGGAATCTATAAGAACGATATTTTCATAGGTAAGGCAGCGATAAACGACCCTAATGGAAAGCTGAATATCGACGGAAAAGCTGCCAACATAATGGCTTTCATGCAACACAAAGGAAAACTGTCTACCGACATCTCAATCATTGCTGATGCCGTTAACTTACACAAACTTCAGTTAACAGAGGCGTTGGGTAACAGAACAATCTCCTTTACTTCTAAGATTAAAGGACAGGGTGCGAGCTTGAATGATATCATAGGAAACCTCGATGTCAGTAACTTTGCTATGATTGGGGAAGGTCAGAACATTATCCTTAACCAGGTAAGTATCAAGACCAACAACGGAATCTTAGGTAAGTCGCTTGACGCAGAGACTGACTTTGGTGAGCTACACCTTGCTGGACAGTATGATTATAATCAATTGCCACAAAGCATAAGACGTATCTTAGGACATTATATCCCAAGTCTTTTCTCACCAACTCCACGCTTTAACATGGGCATTGGCAAGGCAAACTACGCCTTCACTTTGCGCCTAAATGGTACGAAGTTTATCAATAGTCTGCTGAATACTAATATTGTTTCTTCACATGCTATAAGGCTCGCAGGACTTGTAAGAGAACGCCAGAACGAAATTGACTTACACGTCAACGCGCCCGACGTAACCTACTCAGGACAGCAGATTAAGAATCTTATCTTGAACATTAAGAGTGAGCCACAAGGCTTGCAGACTACTATTTCAGGTGAACGAAAGGGAGAAGCCGGACCACATATCCTTATCAACGCACAGGGATTGATTGCAAACAATACCGTTACTTCCAACATTTCTTTCCGCATACCGGGACTTTCTCCTATATACGGAAATGTCAACAGCATTGCCTCTTTCTCTCGCCGTCATGGCGACTTAGAGACTCGCTTGCACCTCAACCCATCAGAAATCAACTTTGATTCCATTGCGTTACAAGTGCAACCTTCCGATATCTCTTATCATCGGAACAATCTGACCATCGACCACTTTGAGCTTTCCAACCACGACCAGCATATCATTGCTAATGGTCAGACGTCTGGAAATCAAAGCGATTCCATCCTTGTAAGATTCAAGGATGTCAACGTTCCATATATTCTTAACCTTGTTGACTTCCACAGCGTTAAGTTTGCTGGTACGGCTTCTGGTACAGCTTCTATCAAATCGTTCTTCCATCATCCACAGATGCAAGCGAAACTTGAGGTGCAAAACTTCAAATTTGAAGATGGAGATATGGGTACGCTCTTTGCAGAGGCAAACTATAATGACAAAGAAGGTAAGATTAATATCGACGCCTATGCTGACCCTGGTGATGGCACACGAACAGACATCCAAGGCTATGTAGACATTAAGAAAAGCTATATCAACCTTCCTATCTTTGCCAATAACACACATCTCTACTTCCTAAAGAGCTTCTGTGGCTCTTTCATGGACAAGATTCAAGTGCAAGGAAACGGCTGGTGTAAAGTCGTCGGACCCCTTAGTGCCATCAATCTTGAAGGTGACATGCAAGTGCATGGAAGCGTATATGTAAAGCCAACAGGTGTTACCTATAAGATGCGCGATGCACGTGTTCGCATCATTCCAAACGAAATTATCTTTGGAAACGACACTATTACTGACCCACAAGGACATATCGGTATCGTTACAGGTGGATTACATCACAAGAATCTTAGCCACCTCACTTTCGACATCAATATCCTCGCACGAAACCTCTTGGCTTATAACTTCCCTAAGAAACAAGGGAAAGACTCGTTCTGGGGTGTGGTATATGGAACGGGTAAATGTAATATAAAAGGTGAACCGGGTTCAACAACAATGAACATTGATATGGAACCGGAAAAGAACACCTATATAACTTATGATGCCTCTTCAACCAATGATGCAAGTACAAGTAACTTCATTCGCTGGATTAACGTACCAAAGGATAGCACTGGAGTTTTAATCCCTGAGGCTGCGGACACACTCAGTTTTGCGGCAAAACCAGCTCCTAAGAAGGCATCGGATATCGTCAAATTCAGAGACATACCGAGCGACCTACACATCAACTTCCTCGTACATTCAAATCCGAATCTTACGCTTGGCGTCTTACTTGATGATGCCACTGGCGACAATATCCGTCTGAATGGTTCGGGTATGATTCGTGCGTCTTATTATAATAAGGGAGCCTTCCAACTCTTTGGAAACTATAACGTAGACTACGGACAGTATAACCTCACGATTCAGAATATTATCAAGAAGCAATTTATCTTCCAGCCGGGTTCAACGATTGCCTTCGGTGGTGATCCGTTCAATGCTGCGTTAAATCTAAAAGCTAACTATATCATCAATTCTGTTCCTTTGGGCGACCTTGGAATGGGTAAGTCCTTCACATCCAATAACACAAAGGTTAACTGCTTGCTGAATATCGAAGGAACACCAGGTGCACCGACTGTCTCTTTCGGTCTCGACCTCCCAACGCTCTCGCCTGATGCGCAACAGATGATACGCTCTATCCTCAACTCTGAGCAAGAGCTTAACCAGCAAGTTCTCTACCTTTTAGCAGTCGGACGCTTTTACCCACAGAGCAAGAATAACAATCCAGCACGCGACAGTGAATCGCCAAGTCGTGCATCTCTTGCTATGCAGAGTCTACTCTCTGGTACAATTTCACAACAAATCAACACCGTATTGTCCAATGTTGTGAAGGATAACAACTGGAACTTCGGTGCCAATATTGCGACAGGTAATGAAGGTTTCGACAATGCAGAATACGAAGGACTACTCTCAGGAAGCATGCTTAACAATCGTCTGCTCTTCAACGGACAGTTTGGTTATCGAGACAATGTAGCCAAGGATAAATCGTCTTTCATAGGCGACTTCGACATCCGTTACCTCCTCTTCCCAAGCGGTAACGTAGCCTTCCGTGTCTATAACCAAACCAACGACCGTTACTTCACACGTAACTCTCTGACAACTCAGGGTATAGGTTTGATTCTGAAGAAAGACTTCAACAGATTGAGTGATATTTTCGGAAGTAGAAAGAAAAAAACAAAAAAACAGAAGCAAAAGCACTAATATACAGAATATTATTCGTAACTTTGCACCCGATTTGGGCGAACTACGCCCATATTACAGATAATATAAAGTCGAACTTTATTAATTAAATTATTTTTTAAACACTTTATGACAAATTTCAAAGACGTCCAGAATGTACAGCCTTTAGCTGACTTCAACTGGGATGAGTTCGAGAACGGCGCACACGCTGAGGCAAGTAAGAGCGATCTTACTAAGGCTTATGACGAAACTCTTAACAAGATCCAGGAGCACCAGGTAGTTGAAGGTACTGTTATTTCAGTTGACAAGAAGGAAGTAGTTGTTAACATCGGCTACAAGAGCGATGGTATCATCCCTGCTTCTGAATTCCGTTACAACCCAGAGCTCAAGGCTGGTGACAAGGTAGAGGTTTATGTTGAGAACCAGGAGGACAAGCGCGGTCAGCTCGTTCTTTCTCACAAGAAGGCTCGCCTCCAGAAGAGCTGGGAGAATATCAACAAGGCACTGGAGAACGACGAGGTTATCCAGGGTTACATCAAGAGCCGCACTAAGGGTGGTATGATTGTTGACGTATTCGGTATCGAGGCATTCCTTCCAGGCAGCCAGATTGACGTTCACCCTATACGCGACTACGACGTATTCGTTGGTAAGACAATGGAGTTCAAGGTTGTTAAGATCAACCAGGAGTTCCGTAACGTAGTCGTTTCACACAAGGCACTCATCGAGGCTGAGCTCGAGGCACAGCGTAAGGAGATTATCTCTCACCTTGAGAAGGGTCAGATCCTCGAGGGTACTGTTAAAAACATCACATCTTACGGTGTATTCGTTGACCTCGGTGGTGTTGACGGACTCGTACATATCACTGACCTCTCTTGGGGCCGCGTAAGCGATCCACATGAGGTTGTTGCTCTCGACCAGAAGATTAACGTTGTTATCCTCGACTTCGATGAGGAGAAGAAGCGTATCGCTCTCGGTCTCAAGCAGCTCACTCAGCACCCTTGGGATTCTTTGGATCCTAACCTCAAGGTTGGCGACCACGTTAAGGGTAAGGTAGTTGTTATGGCTGACTACGGTGCATTCGTAGAGATTCAGCCAGGCGTTGAGGGCTTGATCCACGTTTCAGAGATGAGCTGGAGCCAGCACTTGCGTTCTGCACAGGAGTTCATGAAGGTTGGTGACGAGGTTGAGGCAGTTATCCTCACACTCGACCGCGACGAGCGTAAGATGTCTCTCGGTATCAAGCAGCTCAAGGAAGACCCATGGGAGGCTATCGAGGTTAAGTATCCAGTAGGCTCTAAGCACACTGCAAAGGTTCGCAACTTCACTAACTTCGGTATCTTCGTAGAGCTTGAGGAAGGTGTTGACGGTCTTATCCACATCAGCGACCTCTCTTGGACTAAGAAGGTTAAGCACCCATCTGAGTTCACTTCACAGGGTTCTGAGATTGAGGTTGTTGTTCTCGAAATCGATAAGGAGAATCGTCGCTTAAGCCTCGGTCACAAGCAGCTCGAGTCTAATCCTTGGGATGAGTACGAGGCAATCTACACTCCAGGTTCAATCCACGAGGGTAAGATTACCGAGTCTATGGACAAGGGTGCTGTTATCACTCTCAACGAGGGTGGTGAGGGCTTCGCTACTCCAAAGCACCTTGTTAAGCAGGACGGCACACAGGCACAGCTTGGTGAGGTTCTCCCATTCATGGTAATCGAGTTCGTTAAGGACACTAAGCGTATCATCCTTTCTCACTCTCGTACATTCGAGGAGGTTAAGGAAGAGCCACGTCGCCAGCGTCCAGCAGCTCAGAGCAAGCCAAAGAATGATGCAGCTGCTATCAACAACGTTGCAGCAGGTACATCTCTCGGTGACCTCGGTGTTCTCGCTGACTTGAAGAAGAAGATGGAGGGTGGCAAGTAATTTGCACTCTAAAATCTAACATAAATAAAAAGAGTATCAAGTTTTCTTGGTACTCTTTTTTTATTCTCTTAGCTCTTTGTTGATCAGAACACCTATTCATATATAGGACTATCGTAATTGCATATCGGCTGTACACTACAACGGAGCCTATCTTTACCAATCTTGTTCTTATGTGAAACGAAAAGAATGTACGCACACAAACACCAGCCCACTCCCTAATAGTTAATCAAGAAACTGCTTGAAACTTTCCATTAAATTTAGTATCTTTGCAAAAAAAACGGAATGCAGGAAAATAACAATCAAACTTTATGGCAGATAATTAAGAGTTATTTCAATGTCTTACCTGACAAAGACGGCGAAAAATATGTTATTAAACAAATAACTAATGGTATCAACTTTCAAGGTTCTAATCTCTGGATACTTATCTTTGCCGTATTTATTGCATCCTTAGGCTTAAATGTCAATTCAACAGCAGTAATTATTGGTGCTATGCTCATCTCTCCACTGATGGGACCAATCATCGGTATGGGATTAGCTCTTGGAATTGCTGACTTGGACTTGTTCAAACAGTCCATAAAAAACTATTTGGTAAGTACATTCATTAGCGTTATTACTGCAACAATCTACTTTACACTTTCACCTATCACGGATGCTCAATCCGAACTCTTAGCACGCACATCGCCTACCCTTTATGACGTATTGATAGCTCTTTTTGGTGGTGCTGCTGGATTCTTAGCTATGTCAACAAAAGGAAGAAACAACGTGGTGCCGGGTGTTGCCATTGCCACAGCCTTAATGCCACCACTTTGTACAGCAGGTTATGGACTGGCCGTACAAAACACATCCTACTTCTTTGGAGCATTTTACCTTTATTTCATCAATACTGTTTTCATTGCTTTTACAACCTGTCTTGGTGTACGCTTTCTGCATTTTCATAGAAAGCAGTTTATCAATCGTGAAAAAATGAGACGAGTAAATTTTTACATCGTCAGCATTATCATTATCACAATTATCCCTGCAAGCTACATGACATGGAACATCATTAAGCAAAGTGTATTTGAAAATAACATAGAGAATTTCGTTACAAAGGAACTTAATTATAGCGGAACAAACATTCTCTCACACCAATACGACCTAAAAACCAAAACCCTCCATGTGGTAGCGGTGGGCAATCCAATATCAACTGATTCGATAGCTAAAGCACAAAAAATGATGACTAATTATCAGCTTGATGGCTACGCACTAAAGGTGATACAAGGATCTAACTCTGATAGCTTATTACTCCTACAGCACAAGAATAAAGGTCAGTTGATGGTAGGAGAAAAAAATACGGCTGAATGGCAAGAACTTGCATATAACAACGATGTGCTAAAGAAGGAACTAACTTCTTATACACGTTATCCAGTACTTGCTAACGACATGCGAGAAGAACTTAAAGTCGTATGCCCCTCAGCAAAGAGTATTATACTTTCAAAAGCATCTGAGTCTTTCGTTGATTCTGCTTCAATAAAAAATCATATCGTGGCTATAGTCAAAACAAACAAGACACTTGCCAAAGACAACAGAAAACAGCTTTATGACTGGCTCAAAGTGAAAGTCAAATCTGACAGCCTTGAACTAATTATTTTACCATAATAATAGTACTATACAAGAGTAAGAAGTACCAAACCACCACGGGTTTGGTATTTTTTTTATACTTACATACATAAACAAAAACTCTAAAATTAAATGTAGAAGATAGTTATATAGACTTGACTTTTTTTTGTAAAAATTGTATTGCTATCAAGTAAACATTGTTTTTAAAAGGCGCTGATAGTGATTTTTATTAATATATAAAATATTATCACAACAACCATGGAAAATGTTATTCTTTATAAAATTACCACACAATTCTCACATCAATATTGCTTATCTCAAATTTATTTGTTATATTTACAACGACAGTATATTTTTAAACTAATTAAAACATATCTAAGACTATGTCGAAAATTGGAAGCATTTTATTAGGAGTAGCAGCTGGAACAGTTGCAGGTATAGGTGTACTTTTTGTACTTGACAAGGATAAAACCTTATGTAAAAAGAATTCTATAGGCGATAAAGTTGATGAACTAAAAGACCAAATAGATAGTCTTACAAGAAAAATGCGTGATAAATCTATGGAGTTAAAAGGCACTTTAGAAGAAAAGGTTGACAATCTTTTATCAGATACAAACAGTAAACCTGAAGACCTTGTTAAGCTATTAGAAAAGAAATTAGCATCATTGAAAGAAAAAGTTAAGAAATAACTTAGCTGATTAGTAACCCTTAAAATCAAATTATTTATGAAAAGAATCTTCAGTTTAGCTACTTTGATTTGTTTATTCATAGTAGCTCTTACTTCAATCTCTTGTAGCAAGACAGATGACCCTGCAGACAATGACATCTTTGTAGGAACATACAAAGGAAGAATCACTTATTCAGGTGATAAAATAAAGAAAAGTGCCGATAATGGTTCTATAACCGTCATTAAAGCGGCTGGTAGCTACTATTTTAGATTTTCAGATGGAATCCCTGACCTTAAAGGCATAACCTTTAAGAAGGAAGGTGACCACACTTTAGTAAACATCGACTTGAAAGAAGGCGTAAAAATAATTAGAATCAATGCTTCATCATTGAATATTCTATACACTAAAGATGGTAAAATATGGACTGCTAACGGAAAGAGATAGTAGAGAGAAAACATAAGAGTAAAGCCCCGAAATGTCATACATTTCGGGGCTTTACGTTTATTAATTATTTAACTATAGTAGTGTTCCTACCATCTTTTATTTTCTTATCAGTTCCTTGTCTGTCTTTATAACTTATCATAGTCTGCTGCTACACCTGCGCTACAAAGCAAAACATCTACTCAATGATAAAACAATATATATTATTTAGGCTCTAATGACTTACTTGGTTTAAAACACCCACTTTAGCATCCTTATTTTTTCTTTCCAAACACAATGTTTAATAAGAATAAAACCACAACAGCACCTATAGCACCCGTGATGATAGAACCTATCCACCCGTCACCAAGTGAAATATGAAGCACACTTCCTAAAAGCCAAGATCCTACGCCACTTCCAAGAATACCAACAATGATATTTCCAAAAAGTCCCAAACCGCTACCTTTATAGATAAGTCCACCTAACCATCCTGCAATGGCTCCAATAATAAGTGATGCAATAATGCCCATAAGCTTTAAAATTAATGTCTAACACAAAGGTAAGAAATTTTACCTAAAAATCCAAACAAAAACAAGATTACATTTCCTTATAGCACAAGCGTATAAAACTTCTTACAAGGTTACTACCTAAACCATGCTTGCCAAATTATTACTTTGGAGATAACAATATAGAGTAAACACGTATTAGCTAAACGCTATATTGGCTTCGCATGGTAAATCATAGAAGAAAGGTCAAAGATAGTTCTGCGTAAATTCCATTATTAAAAAGACTCAACAACTTATCTTAAAACACGCAATAGATTTCGAAAAAACATTACAAAATAAACAAACTATTGCACTTTAAAAGAAAGGAAAATTCATCCTTTTAGCATCTTTACAACAATCTGTTTATCAAGTTATTACAAAACAGCATTTCAATAGGTGCCCTTTAAGCCTTCAAAAGGGCGTCTATTGAAGCCTTAAAGAGCACCTTTTACAAGCCTATTGGGCGTCTTTTAGAAGCTAATTGGGCATCAATTGGGAAGGGAGAGATTGAAAAGTTAGGACAAAAGGGAAGCAGCCCCTCCCCCATCCCCTCCCCCAAAGGGAGGGGCGTGATTACTGTGGATAGTATAATTATTGGGCTTATGAGGCTAATTGGGCTGATAAGGCTAATTAATTATTGGGGTAATTAATTATTAGGCTAATTGGGCTAATAAGCCTTATTAGCCCAATTAATCAAAAAAAACAGGGACAAGCAAAGAGCTTATCCCTGTCTATTAGATTCTTTTCACTGCCTCCCCCGAGGGCAAACAGGAAGTTAGTTATTTACCGTACCGCCAACAATATCGAGCAACTCAGACGTAATGGCTGCCTGACGCGACTTGTTATACTGCAAGTTGAGTTCACGAAGCAGGTCGTCAGCATTATCTGTTGCGGTCTGCATGGCAACCATTCGTGCTGCATGCTCAGAGGCATTACTGTCAAGAAGAGCAGTGTAAACCATGTTATTCAGCAGTTTCGGTACCAATGCTTTCAAGACTGTGCGCAGGTCTGGCTCAATGATGAAGTTATCATTCAGAGGAACAACAGCCTCATTATTAGACTTCTGTGTTCCAGACTGTCCTTTCCTCTTGAGATATTCCTGTGCAGCCTTCGTTGCGATATTTGATGAAAGATCGCGCGTAGAGTCGGCATTGACTTCTTCCTCAAGGTCAATTGGAAGGAAATTCTTACGTTGGAGAATCTGGCTTCCTGCACTCTTGAAATGATGGTAGATAATCTCCACCTTATCAAACTCGCCCTTCAACCATTTCTGGCTTAACTCCATGGCAATACTGCGGCACTCCTCAAAATTTGGTTTATCAGCAAGCAACGGATAAGGATATACACAGGTATATCCACGCTTATTTGCTGCTTCATACACCTTTCGTCCTACAGGATAGATGACAATATCCTTGTCGGTCAAGCCCTGCGCATGATATTCGTCTATCGTATGCTGCATCAGCTTGATGACATTCGCATTGAATCCACCACAGAGAGAACTGTTTGAGGAGAACACGAGTAAGGCAACACGTTTCACTGGTCTCTGCTCGTCGAACGGAGTATCCGTATCGGGCGTAGAGACAAGGAAAGCCTTGAGAATGTGTTCGAGCATAGCCGCGTATGGAAGCATACTCTCGATGGCATTCTGGGCATGGTGTAACTTACTCGACGCAACCATCTTCATCGCACTCGTAATCTTACGAGTACTCTGAACACTGGCTATACGAGTCTTGATTTCCTTTAAGGATGCCATTCTGTATTGTCTTTATTTATATTGTCCGGCAATATTGCCCATGACTTCTTCGATTACCTTGATAGAAGTTTCTTCAAGGTTACCAGCAGCCAAATCGCTGATGACGTCGGCATGAGTAGTGCGCATGGTCTCAAGGAACTGGTCCTGGCACTGGCGAACCTGCTCAACAGGTACGTCGCGCATCAAGCCGTGTACACCGCAGTAGAGGATAGCAATCTGCTCACCCACAGGCATTGGACTGTACTGTGGCTGGATAAGTAACTGGTTGTTCTTACGTCCACGGTCGAGGGTCATCGCTGTGACCTTGTCCATATCTGATGAGAACTTAGAGAATGCCTCCAACTCACGATACTGTGCCATATCAATCTTCAACGTACCAGCTACCTTCTTCATACTCTTAACCTGTGCTGAACCACCTACACGAGATACGGAGATACCTACGTTAATAGCTGGACGGAAGCCCTGATTGAAGAGGTCGGACTCAAGATAAATCTGACCGTCAGTAATGGAAATCACGTTAGTAGGAATGTAGGCTGACACGTCACCTGCCTGCGTCTCAATAATAGGCAGTGCGGTGAGTGAGCCACCACCACGTACATGACCCTTCATACACTCTGGGAGGTCGTTCATCTTCTCTGCAATCTCCTGCTGGTTGTTGATACGTGCAGCACGCTCAAGCAGACGAGAGTGAAGATAGAAGACGTCACCAGGGTAAGCCTCACGACCTGAAGGACGACGGAGAATCAATGATACCTCACGATAGGCAACAGCCTGCTTTGACAAGTCATCGTAGATAACGAGGGCTGAGTAGCCACGATCGCGGAAGTACTCACCAATGGCAGCACCGGCAAATGGAGCATAATACTGCATAGCAGCAGGATCAGCCGCTGTAGCACTTACGATAATTGTATAAGGTAATGCGCCACGCTCCTTGAGGTTCTGCACCAATGTAGCAACGGTAGAAGCTTTCTGACCGATGGCAACATAGATACAATAAACAGGATTACCCTGCTCGTAGAAGCTCTTCTGATTGATGATAGCATCAACGGCAATGGCTGTCTTACCTGTCTGGCGGTCACCAATGATAAGCTCACGCTGACCACGACCGATAGGAATCATTGAGTCAACAGCCTTCAGACCCGTCTGGAGTGGTTCCTTCACTGGCTGACGATAGATAACACCTGGCGCCTTACGGTCCAATGGCATTTCAAAAGAGTCAGTCAAGTCGATTTCACCCTTACCATCGATAGCCTCTCCAAGCGGATTGACTACACGTCCCAAGAAGTTGTCATTGACACGGATAGAGGCAATACGGTGTGTACGCTTCACGCTCTGTCCCTCCTTGATACCTTCAGTAGGACCAAGAAGGACACAACCTACATTGTCTTCCTCCAAGTTCATGACAATAGCCATGGTGCCATTCTCAAATTCAAGCAACTCGTTGGCTTCAGCATTGCGAAGACCATAGACACGTGCTACACCGTCGCCGACGGTCAGTACGCTACCGACTTCATCAAACTTCTCCTCAGAGTTGATGCCTTGAAGTTCTTTCAAAAGAATCTCAGACACCTCACTTGGTTTAATTTTATCTGACATGTTATTAATCTAATTACTTTTTTAATTGTGTGAGGATAGCATTCAGTTTGCTCTTCACGCTGGCGTCCATTCTGTAAGTATCGTACTCAAGAATAAAGCCACCTATGAGTGAAGGGTCAACCTCAGTGTTGAACTCAACGGTTCCCTGTGCTCTGGATTGTACCAGTGCTTTCATCTTGTCTTCCGTCTGGGAAGAGACAGGCGAGGCTGTGATGACCTTTCCGCGAATGATGTTCTTCTGCTTACGATACAGAGCGACATAGTCATTCGCCATAAGCTGTAGCAACTCCTCTCTATCTCCCTTCAATACAAGGGAAAGGAAGTTACCAACAAGCTCAGGACAATCGTCGCCACAGGCTACTTCCAATAGCTTGCGCTTCTTGTCCTTCGGAAGCATCGGGCTTTCAATCGTCATGCGGAGTTCGGGCACCTGAAGGTAATTCTGGGCAAGTGTTTGCATAATAGCATACACCTTGTCCTCGATACCTTGCTCACAGGCAGCCTTCAACAGCGCACGAGCATAGCGAACCGATATTACACCTGTATTCATAAGCGATTATTTACTTTCTGTTCCGTTAGAAGAAGCAACTTCATCCAATAAGCTGTTGATAAGCTGAGTTTGCTCGGCTGAACCAGACAGTTCCTTATGCAGAATCTTCTCAGCAATCTGCACAGAAAGCTCTGCAACCTGCGAACGGATGTCGCGGATGGCAGCCTGCTTCTGACTTTCAATCTCTGCCTTGGCTTCAGAAAGGATACGAGCACTCTCGTCGCGTGCCTTCTCTTGTGCCTGACCGACTATGGTTTCACGTGTCTCAGACGCCTCTCTAAGGATTTGCGCCTGTTTCTCACGTGCCTCCATAAGCAGCTCCTCACCTTGTTTCTGAATGTTGGCAAGCCTCAAGTTGGCTTCTTCTGCCTTTGCAAGACTCTCGTCAATGTACTCCTTGCGCTCGTTCACCATCTTGATGATAGAAGGGAATCCCCACTTCCATAAGATGAAGAAGACCACTAAGAAGACAAGGGTCATCCAAAAGAGTAAGCCACTATCTGGCAATAATAATGACATAAGCTGCTAAATTACTTTTCTTACCAATTTGTTTAATAATTCTCTGAGTAGTTTAGAATACACAGAGGAGAGCGATAATTGCAGCGAAGAAGGCAACACCCTCAACCAATGCGGCTGCAATAATCATAGCAGAACGAAGCTCACCGATCTTCTCTGGCTGGCGAGCCATAGCGTCCATAGCCTGACCACCGATACGACCAATACCAAGACCTGCGCCTACGGCTGCGATACCTGCACCGATAGCGGCGCCTAACTTTGCAGTTTCTGCTGCTAATAACAATGATGTCAACATAGTTTCTTTCTTTTAATTATTAATTATTTTTTATTTCTTATCTATTCTCTCGGGAGATGAGAAGCGTTTCTCTCCTTCACTCCTTTTTATCCTTCTGCCTCATGAACACGTGCTAAAGAGATAAATACAGCACTCAGCATCGTGAATACTAAAGCTTGAATAAAGCTAACCAGAACCTCCAAAAGCATCATGAAGATACTCATACCTACACTCACAATCGTCATGGATGAACTTAGGACAACACCCATCGTTGCCATGATGAAGATGATACAGGTTAAAGCCAACGCAATAGCATGTCCTGCCATCATGTTGGCAAAGAGACGCACCATCAATGCGAAGGGCTTTGTGAAGATACCAAAAATCTCAATAACTGGCATCAAAGGCACCGGTACCTTCAACCAAGTTGGCACATCAGGCCAGAAGATATCCTTCCAATAATGCTTTGTTCCCGAGAGGTTTGTCACGAGGAACGTACACACGGCTAAGAAGAAGGTTATGGTTATATTACCCGTAAGGTTACCACCTCCTGGTGGGAATGGCACAATACCCATGACATTAGCCACAAAGATGAAGAAGAAACACGTCAGAAGATAAGGTGCAAACCTGTCTGCATCCTTACCCAACGTAGGCTTAATCACCTCATCATAGACATACATCACAAACATATGCATCAAACCAGTGAAGCCTTTTGGTGCCTTATCCGTAACCTTATGGCGACGACACCAGCGTGCTGGAATCAAGATACACAGCAAGAGAATGATGGCATCAATGAAGAGTACACACACCGACTTCGTGATAGAGAGGTCGAGAGGGCGCATTTCTGTGCCGCCCTTCTGCAACTCAACGATACGACCTTCGTAGTTCCCCTTCGTTGCAATGAATAGGTCTGGGTTGTTCTTACAAGGACGATAGCCCGCATGTGGACCTTCTTCTAACGGCTCTTCAGCAAAGTCCTCAGCACAACCCGTGTACCAACCATTTGATGTCTTCACAATGACTGGCAGGTTGATGATGATTGGCTTATCACCGATATTGGTTACATGCCACTCGTATGAGTCCTTAATATGTCCCCACAATATCTCCTGCAGGTTAACACCCTCCCCTTTACTCTCTGATGCGGCAGCACCAGGCAGAAGCAGGAAGAGCATCATCACCATACAAATCAGATGCTTGAGATATTTCATTCGTTAATTATTAATTTTATTGTTCTTTTCCACTTTGTAAAAATAGACGGTATCGAATGCCAACAGCACAAGATAGAATATCATAAAGATAACGACAAAGCCGATTACCATTGCGCGTTCTTTCACCACCATTGCATAAACGACAACAGTCAAGAATGCCAACAGCATACGAAAACCAGAGCCCGCAAGATAGAAGTTATTCATAACCGTGGGCGACTGACTGGCTATCGCTTTCCATGCTCCTCCATAGATAGAAGAGGTGATAAGTGAGTAAACAGCACTGATAGTCAGCAAATTGATATAAGCCGTTTGCTGCGTTAGCTGCACAACGAGTAAGCCAATAAGATAGAGACCTGCGATAATCAGCAAGTTATTCTTATAGTACTTCTTATACACTTTGTTAACATCCATCATCCGTATTCAGCTGTCTGTCGGTTATATCTTTTAGATTTCTACGCAAAGACTGACCAAGTTCTTCTTCACCTCAACGAATCCGCCAACGATATGAAGTTCCTTAGTATCACCTTTTACGCTGTAAGCTACCTTGCCTTCAACGAGTGTAGAGATGATAGGCGCGTGATTATTGAGAATCTCAAATGGTCCCACTGTACCAGGAACCAGCACACTATCCACCTCGCCTGTAAAGACAATCCTTTCGGGAGAAACTATTCTAAGTGTCAACATAGACAATTCAATTATTATTCAGTTTGTGCAAGAAGATGATTACTTAGTAGCCTCCAAAAGACGCTTAGCCTTCTCCTTGACATCCTCTATCGTACCAACGTTCAAGAACGCCTGCTCTGGGAGATCGTCAACCTCACCATTCAAGATAGCATTGAAGCCCTTGATGGTTTCCTCGATTGGTACCATAACACCCTTAACACCAGTGAACTGCTCAGCAACAGTAAATGGCTGAGAGAGGAAACGCTGTACACGACGAGCGCGGTTCACAACCAACTTATCCTCGTCTGACAACTCGTCCATACCCAAGATGGCAATGATATCCTGCAATTCATTATAGTGCTGAAGCAACTGCTTTACTCTTTGCGCACACTCATAGTGGTCCTTACCAACAATCAGTGGGTCAAGAATACGTGAGGTACTACCCAATGGGTCTACCGCAGGATAGATACCAAGCTCGGTAATCTTACGGCTCAACTCTGTTGTTGCATCCAAGTGGGTAAAGGTAGTAGCTGGAGCAGGGTCGGTCAAGTCATCAGCAGGCACGTAAACCGCCTGTACTGAAGTAATTGAACCATGCTTTGTAGAAGTAATACGCTCCTGCATCGTACCCATCTCACTTGCCAAAGTAGGCTGATAACCTACGGCTGATGGCATACGACCCAACAACGCTGATACCTCAGAACCAGCCTGCGTGAAACGGAAGATATTATCGATGAAGAACATGATATCTGCTGCCTCACCATTCTTACCTCCGTGATCACGGAACTCCTCAGCAACGGTCAGACCAGAGAGTGCCACTGATGCACGTGCCCCTGGTGGCTCATTCATCTGTCCATAGACAAGTGTTGCCTGCGACTTCTGCAATTCTTCCTGATCAACAAGCGAGAGATCCCACTTGCCTTCATCCATTGCCTTGCGGAACTTCTCACCATAACGGATAACACCTGACTCCAACATATCGCGAATCAAGTCGTTACCCTCACGTGTACGCTCACCTACACCGGCAAATACTGAGTAACCATTGTGACCCTTAGCGATGTTGTTAATCAACTCCATGATAAGTACCGTCTTACCTACACCGGCACCACCAAAAAGACCAATCTTACCACCCTTCATGTAAGGCTCAAGTAAGTCGATGACCTTAATACCGGTCTGAAGCATCTCTTTATGCGTAGAGAGGTCTTCAAACTTTGGCGCCTCGCGGTGGATAGGATAAGCACCTTCCATACTCAGTGCCTCCATACCGTCGATAGGCTGACCGATAACGTTCATCATACGACCCTTAATCTGGTCACCAGCTGGCATAACGATAGGACTGCCTGTTGGCACAACCTCAAGGTTACGCTGCAGACCATCCGTATTATCCATAGCCACACAGCGCACGGTGTCTTCACCAATATGCTGCTGTACCTCGATAATCAAATCCTGCCCATTCGCACGTTTTACGCGTAGGGCATCATGAATCTTTGGCAGAACCTTCTCAGGATTCTCTCCCTTGGTATCAAAGTAGACATCGATAACTGGACCGATAATCTGGGAGATGCGCCCATTAATCTGTGACATAAATATCTTTGTTGTTTTTTATTATTATTTCCTCTATATATAAATAAGGTGTAAAAATCTCTTTAAATACTCAACTCGTCGAGAACCTTAATAAGTTTCTTGTCGAAAGGCTTATCTGAACGGATTGCCTCAGACAAAGGAACATAAACCACCTCATTGTTTCTTACACCTACCATAATATTACGTTGTCCCTGCATAATGGCCTCAATAGCACCAACACCCGTACTACTTGCAAGGATACGGTCGCGTGCTGAAGGGCGACCACCACGCTGCAAGTGGCCAAGAATTGACACACGTACGTCATAGTCAGGGAACTCCTTGCGTACACGGTCAGCATAATACATCGCTCCACACTTAGGGCTCTCAGAGACGATAACGATACAACTTCTCTTAGACTTACGAATACCACGTTCCATGAAGCGACCCAACTGGTCGACGTTAGTAGAGTCTTCTGGAATAATCGCTGCCTCTGCACCACTCGCAATAGCCGAGTTCTGTGCAAGGAAACCAGCATCACGTCCCATTACTTCTACAAAGAAGATGCGTTCATGGCTCTGAGCGGTATCACGAATACGGTCGACACACTCCATAATTGTGTTCATCGTCGTGTCATAACCGATGGTGCTGTCCGTACCATAGAGGTCATTATCTATCGTACCCGGCAGACCGATGCAACAGAAATCAAACTCCTGTGCAAACATCATCGCACCCGTCAACGAGCCATTACCACCAATGACAACCAACGCATCAATACCCTCCTTGACAAGGTTATCGTATGCCTGCTGACGTCCTTCCATCGTTTTAAAACCTTTTGAGCGTGCCGTCTTGAGTATCGTACCGCCCTGACCGATAATACCGCTAACATTCTCAGTGGTAAAAGGCTTAATGTCATCCGTAATCAATCCCTCATAACCACGATAGACACCTTTGATTTCAAAACCATTATAGATGCCGGCTCTGGTCACAGCACGTATTGCTGCGTTCATTCCAGGGGCGTCACCGCCAGAGGTCAGAATACCTATTGTCTTTATTTTGCCCATATATAGTCTTAGAACTCTTTTTTAATTAAATCCAAGCGCAAAGATAACAAATAAATGGCACAAAAGCAAAGTACAACCAGAAAAGTTACCTACATCTTAAAAAAAATATCTTATATCAGCGAATTTTCACTACTTATCTATGAACTTTAAAATGTCACACAAAGAAAAGGAGAACAGGGAATATTATTAAACCCTAATCGTTCATTAGTCCACAATATGTAACAATAAGGCAAAGGTAGAGAGGAGGGACAGAGACAAAGTTCAAACCAAATTTCTGAAGGGACACAAAAACCATGAAGGCACTATCGATGTGTGGAGCAACAGACATAACAATAAATTACTCATGGAATCTTTCTCCGTTAGGCAACTCCCCTCCTTCGGAGGGGTTGGGGGAGGTCCTTCTCATGAAATATCCTTACATATTATTGCATAAAAAGGCAGAAAAGATGGTTAAAACGTATCTTTTCAGCATCCCTGTAAATTTTTTATTATCAAGCAGTTGCAAAACAGAGTTTCAAAAGGTGCTTAGTAAGGGTCCAAAAGGGCGTTAGTAAGGGGCTTAAAGGGCATCTTTTGCAAGCCAATTGGGCATCTTTTCAAAGGCAAAAGATGATGTTTTTAAATCGAGGATATGAAAGGTTTTTACAATAATACAGAAATACAGAAGACAGAAAGGGCGTAAATACTTTCTGTCTCCCATATTATTTCCTCCTCTATCGCATCAAGAGCGGTAGGGATAAGCCATTAACTTTCTCGTTTAGAACCAGAAACCAGCATCGCTGTGCTTGCTATCTCCGTGGAAATTCCACCAGAAATCGAGGACAGCAGTCTTGATATCGGTTATTCCAAAGGCATCCATCAGTGAACGGATTGACACCAAGTTACTCTCGGAATAATCCTTTGCATTGTCGCTTAACTTATCGTAATCAGTGTCGTAAACCTTTTCATCCAGTTCGCGCTCATCGCTGTCCATATAGATATTCATCGGTACGACGATGGTTGGCAGCCATGCTTCCTCCTTCAACTGACGGGCGGTTGGCGCACAGAAAGAACTTGCTTTGCCATTTGTCAACTTAGAGTTACGAGCGCGCATCAGGCGAATTTCGAGGTTAAACTGCTTATGCGTACGCAAGAACTTAAAGTAGCCTTTGTGTCCGATAGGGTTCGACTGACCAGTGAATTTAGCACCATCAAACTTGTTAGTCTTATTCCATGGGTCCGTATCACAGTAGACATAATCGAAGAATTCAGTAGAGTTAACATCGGTTGCCTCCTTCTTTCCGCCATAAGAAGGGCGAATATCATCTACCATAAAGAAGTGCTGATAGTGGCTGTCTTCGCCATTATTGACGATTTGAGAGGTAATTTCGTTGCCTGCCTTGTCGTAATAGTGGATGACAAAAGCCGACACATAATGTTCCTCACTGCTTCCCATAAGGTTCACACTCTTACCATTCTGTGGGTCAGCCACCCATTTTCCATTCTCCAAAGTATAGGTAAGTTTATAGTTACGACCGATATACTTCAATTCTTTTGGTGTTGGGTTCTGATGAAAAGCATGTGGACCATGGAGGTGACCATTATAGATTTCGATCACCGCCTTTGCAGGATTGATAAGTGAAGGGTCGGTAGTACTCTCCTCAGTTGACTGCCCATCAATCACGATAGGCAGTTTAACGTTGATATCCCAAAGTCCAATGCTAAGCAACTTTCCAGCTGGATTGTAGAAAGGAGAGGCCTTTCCGTCGTCACCAAACTTACTTCCTGCAGCGTGAAGCAGGTCGACAGAGAGTGTAAACTCACGTCCAGGCTTCACGAACTTAATAAGACCTTGGAAGCCCATAGGGTTCGTATCGCCAATGAAAGTGCCGTTCAACTCGTCGATATAGCGGTAGTCGTAAGGCAGTTCTGCTTTGTTGGTGACACGCACAGAGCTCATCTGTCCTTCATACATCACCTGCTTGAACATTGAGAAGAAGTGCTGATGAATCTTATCCTGACCAAGGTTATAGAACTGACTGTTCATCATTTCGCCCTTTGCATTATAATACTCCATCTTCAAAAGGTAAACGACAGAAGGATTGTCCACGCTATTCTTTACGCTGAACGACTTCGTTGCACTCGTCACATGCCAGCCTTGACCAGCCGTTGTCTCCCACTCTATCACTTGAGCAGGAACTGAAGCCGCTTTGAAGTTAGCCATCTTTGGCGTATTGTCGAAGGCAGAAGCATTGTCGAGTGTTCCTTCCTGCAGTGTAAAGACAGCCCGAACAGGGTCTTCATGTAGTTTGTTTTCTTTCTCATTCTCAGGCTGTTCAGGGTTACAAGCCACGAACAGCATGGTCATTACTGCACTGAAAGCAAGCACAAGACCATTTATAAATCTTTTTGTTTTCATCGTTTTTATCTTTTTAATTAGAAGTTCCATGTAATCATACAGCGCACATCACGCCCCATATCATGGGCATAGTAGCGGCTGCGGTTAGTGTATTCCTTGTACTCACGGTTAAGGATATTGTCTCCCATCAGTCCTACTCGAAGTGACTGACCTTCACGCATTGGCACCGAGAAGCTAACATCAAAGCCCATAAGATGATAGGCTTCAGGACTGTTGGCGATGAGGTCTGTGGCAGGGTTGAAGCGTGTTTGCTTAGCCACAAAGCGATGAGTGAGTCCTAACTTAGGTGAGAATGCCTTGAAGAAAGGCAGCGACCACGTCAGTGAATGGGTCAGACGGAAGCTCGGAATATAAGGTAGATAGGCGTGAGAAGGCATCTCACGTGCCCAAATCATTGCCGTAACAAGATGATAATCGAGCGACGATACGGGGCGAACGTGGGCATCTAAGTCGACACCTTGGAAGAAAGCACGTGTCTGTCTGTACTGGAATACAGGGTAAGCACCTGATACAACCGTGATATTCCGCCCTGTTGGCTGGTCGAAGATGTAGTTATTAATCCACTGAAGGTAGCCATCGAGCTGAACATCAAAGTACTTACTTGTATACTTCAAAGAGCTAATCCACTTGTAACTCTGCTCTGAAAGGAGGGTTGAATCGCCCTTAACGAAGATACCAGAACTAAGTTCGTTGCCATTACTATACAGCTCATAGACGTGTGGGGCACGCCAAGCTACACCAAAATGGGAGGTCAGTTTCAGTTGTTTATTGATGTGATAATGACCACCAAGACTATAAGTAAAGTTCGCAAAGTCACGCTTTCCGCCATATCTTCGTCCTGTCCAATCATAGCCGTCAGCCTTTGTTTGCTGTCCATCAAAGCGCACTCCAGCCTCCATTCCCCATCGATCAGCAGTGAATTTCTGCAGCGCATAGAGTCCGAAAGCTACCTCCGTGTAATTCGGAATGATAGGAACAACACCCGTTCCACGCTCGTTCGTGTTATCAGTTATCAGCAGTTGCGCTCCTGCTTCACTCTTCCAATGCTGATAACCCTTGTTCCATACGAGTGAGTTCTGCAACGAATTCAAGTGCAAACTGACGGTAGGAATGTCCGAATGGTTCAGACGTCGGATGCGGTTTTCGCGTCGATTGTCCTGCTGGAAGGTTGATTGAAAAGCGAAATGTCCTATCTTTTCGTGATCAAAAAACGCCTTGAAATAGACATTATGATGAGTTATCTGCTGAAAAGGATAGTCTATATGCCGACTGAAAGGTGTGAAGTCGACAGGCTGACCGAGGCGGATACGCTCTTGTAACAGCTGTTCGTTACCCATCTGTGCACTCTGCATAACACCTAATTTCTGTGCAAACAGACTATAACCTGTCTCTAATCGCCACGCTCCACGCCTATAACCTAAGGCGAGGGAGAGGTCGTTTTCACGCATTCCAGTATTGTTTAGCAGGTAATGAGCCGTACTTCTGTCGCCTCCATTCTCGGTATTCAGATGTAAACGCCACGCCCAGTCGCCATGCCACTTAAAGCTATTTTCAACATAACCTGAGGCTCCGAAGCGTCTGCCATTGGTGCCATAAAGTCCCGCTACCATACCATGAAGACCACTGACATCATAAGGTAAGGGGGAAGGTTGCATAAGCACAATACCGCCAAGTGCCTCAGAACCATATCTTACAGCATCTGCTCCTTTCACCACTTCGATGTTACTATAACTGTTTTTATCTACTTCTGGGGCATGATCTGCACCCCATTGCTGACCCGTCAGACGTGCACCATTGCTCACCAAGAGTATGCGATTGCCATACATTCCGTGTATCACAGGCTTTGAAACAATTGTTCCTGTCTGGATAGAACTTATACCACTGACCCCCTCAAGCAATGAACCTAAGGAGCGTCCCATAGCATTTGTAATGGCGGTTTGATTGATTTGACTGCCTATTTGGTTTACACTCATCATCTGGCGACGAGTAGAAACCACAACTTCACTTAGGCAAATGGAATCATGAGTAGGCTTAGTGGTATTCTCATGCTGTGCAGCTAACGGCATACACCAACACAGCAATGCGAATAAAACACCAGCCCACTGATGCCTGTCTAATTTTAATTTAAGCATCATAGACTAAATATTAAATGTCAATAGACGGCTCTTTCGCCTCAGCAAATGGGCAAAGAACCTACGAAAAGTTTGTCTTACGGACATGTATGCACACCTTAGTGCGCACCAATCCCATATAAATAAGGTGATGATTAGCCCACTGTCGGAGGCGAATGGCTATTGATTGAGACAACAGCCTGATAGACAGTTTGTTCTGTAAATATACGTTTTGGGACCCAACTTATCGCTACAACAGGCTGGAAAACTGTTGCTTTAGCTTCGACAGACTCGTGCATTGTGAAGTCACAAGTGCTACAAACCTGCTTCAACGAAGCATTATGGCTTACAGAAGCCTTGTCTGAACCGTGATAAGAAGTGTTATGATAGTGGAAATCTTTGAGCAAAAGCATAGAAGTGAACACAAAAAGAAGTGTCCACGCATAGATAAGTTTTATCGTTGTCTTTTGCTTCATCTTTTTCCAATATGCGGCATGTAACTGAGTTGTTACTCATGCCTTAAATGAATTTTGGGGGTAAAATTACGAAAAAAACAGCAGGTATTTCTCCACAACCTATTTATTTTTTGCGATTTTAAACATAGTTAACACAAAAACTACTTAGTAGTTATTCTGCAATCACTTTATAAACAAGAGGGGTTCGTTTGTTAAATTCATAGAGTAGAGATAGGGTAAAGATTTATACGCTTGTAGGGTATTAGTATCTCAAATGACTTGGTCTTACAAAGGAGGATAAACTACAAGATAAAATGCAAATAGATATTCAACCTATCCGTCTTCTGCAAACAACTGATTCTCACACATCGTTATTTGTAAACTATTTTCATACAACTCAAAACCAATACATGCTCTTTTGGCTTCTAAAAGATGCCTAATTGACTTGCAAGAGGTGCCCTTTTGAAGTCTTGTTAACGCTCTTTTGAAGTCCAATTAGGCACCTTTTCTGATGCTACTTTATAACTAACTGATTTCCTGTTGGTTACAAACACACTTTTTATATGTGTTTTTATCCTTATTTATAAGGGTTTTACTTGAATTTATGTAATGATTTTTCAAAGCGTTATCCACCACTTCGAAGGAGTATGAGAAAAGGCTCTTCTATATCGGAGGATGAGAAAAGAATAGATAGTGAGAACCACAAAAAACATAAGAAATACTTGCTTATTAATGTAGAAAAACGTAAATTTGTCCCATAACTAACTTTAACAATATGCAAAAACCGCAATGGAATAGAATAAAGGACTTTGTTCAACGCAAAGAACTATCGCTTGCAATGGGCTTACACCTTGGTGCAATATTCCTCTGTGGACTAATTTATATCCTGCTACCCGAAGACGTACACCTGCGTTGGGGACTGACTTACATACCAATTTGGACTGCTCTTCTGTCACCGATTGCACTGATGATTGCAGCACGAAAAAGCAAAAGAAAGTTGGTGATACGCCTTTACAGTGGGGTGATAGGCATAGGGCTTTGGCTACTTGCTATTTTCCTTCAAGTCATTGGGGGCGACATTTTTCTCCCCTCCACCTGCTTTTGCAAAGACGGTGATTACCTCGTAAGACGAGAGTACGACTTCTTTAACAGCGACTTGATAGGTGTTTATAAAGTTAACGGACTAACAGAAAAGAGAATATCATTCTATAGTTACGGCAGTCCCGACTCTATCAAGGTTTATGATTCATTGAATGTCATCGCTTTCTATTGCCCTACAAGGATAGTGGGAGACCCATGGCTCACCGACACCATTCCCCCTGTCCGTGTCATCGAACAACTCCGCGACTACGAAATAGATTCTGAACGGAGGAAGAAGATAGAACAACTTGCCCACCGACTTAACGTCCGACTCGGCTATACACTGACTAAATAAATAACGAAAAAGATATAATAATGAACTACTTAGTGCTTAAACAACGTATTTATCTTGTCATATCAGTCCTCACACTGATAGTTTTAGGCAGTGGCTATGGCTCTTGCACAAAGTTTTCAGACAGGTTATCTGATAGTGCTATGGTGGCACTCGATTCCTTCCACCACTGTCAGTATATGGCACTTTCAAGGGGTATCGGTTACGCAGGAAGGCGGTCTGAACAATTAGATTATGCCGATCAGCTCAGCCGTCACACAACGGTAGAACAGTTAGCGGAGATTGCTAATACCGATACTTCACGCATAGCAAGGCTCTGGGCATACAGAATTCTACTGAAGAAGGCTGACAATCAAGTATTTGATGTATTGAAACAGGCATTAAAAGATACGACACACGTAGAGTTGGAGTCTGGATGTAGTGGATTTGAAGAGCCTTATTATCGCGCTGCCCTCTCTGTCTATAGGTACGATGGCTACGAACTTAAACTATCCAACCAGCTGCGTTTCTCCCTTGATAGCCTCATCTTCTTCGATTATATGAAGCACTATGGCTTTGAAGATGGACTGCCCATAGACTTCAAACCCCATAAGATTTATTATGCCACAGTCATCGAAGAAGCCGACAAGGGGAATGATGCTATCCTCCCTCTCCTCGCTCAATACAAGAATCCCAATGACCGACAGCGTATCAACAAGTTGTTGAAAGACAATCTAAAGAAAGCAGGTGAATGCTCCTATGAGGCATGTGAAGCCATCAGCAACTGGAACGACCCTGCCTTCGAGTGGTATGCTAAGGCTGCTTGTCAAGCTACCATCAAACAAGAATACTATGATGCTGATGAGGTCCTCCAACTTCTTTGTGCCTACCCTGCCCCTTGGAGCTACCAAATACTTAAAAAACTGCTCACTCAGAAAGGAGATTACAGCTACAGCGACACAGCTAAGGATTATCTTACAGAGCTATATAAAACGCACCCCGTTCCCCCTATTTTCAAACCATTATATGATAGGTATGTGGCAAGAAAGAAGTAAGGCGTAAACCTTGTTGCCTCACAATGCACATGGCATTTACCTTTATGATTACGCTTCAAAAGTTTAGAGAGATAAGGAGGCAGCCTTAATTTATGACTCAGACGAAGTCTCACACAGAGGGATAGAGGGTACGGAGGATTATTAAATACAAAGCAATGGAAGCTACGAAGACACCGTTAGAGCGTGGAGTAACCGAGATAGTTTGCCAATTCTATTAGCAATTTATATGTAAAGCGTTTACCCCAAGAGTTATCAGGAAGCCGTACACTACACCTCTGTCCCTCCTTGTGCCATTCGCACCTCTGCTTATAGTTTATGACTCCGTCCACTCCGTAACTCCGTGTGACTTTTTACATACGAGCTTTAGTTGATCATTCCATACCTCGGAAGAACCAAGAAAGAAACCAACCCCACACCCATATTGTAAAGAAAAATCACAACCCAAAATTTTATTGGTGCTTAATTGCGCTTGAATTAAGGCTTAATTGGCTTGCAAAAGGTGCCCTTTTGAGGTCTAACTAACGCCCTTTTGAAGTCCAATTAAGCACCTTTCACAACGCTATTCTTCAACTACCTGATTACTTGATAGTTACAAGAGTAATCGAAAACGCCATTTTTAACCTAAAAGTAAGACATCAAACGCATTGTTTTGTCATAATATTTCATACAGAGATAGCGCTTATTTATGTGCTATATATCTACAGTGAATTATACTATTCATTAAAGAAAGCTTAGATAAAAAGTTATGAAAAAGCTAAAACGGAGTATCTATGAGCGTACACATCCATAGAAAGGAGAGTTTCATCATACAGAAATCGCACGAAAAGAAATAAAACACAATTTTTTGGAACTTCCTCCTTTTTTATCTATCTTTGCGAATCATAATAAAGTTATGAGAACAAAATAGAATCATTATTAAAACTCTTATTTATCATCTTATGAAACGATTTCTTTATTTACTCTTATCTGGAATTGCACTATTGACAGCGTGTCAAAACAATCCCTCTAAGCAATCAGATAAAGACATACAAAATATTGACAGCATAAAGCAGGAAACAAAGGCTGACAGTATAAAACAAACAGCTAATATCGACAGCATAAAACAGGTTCTTGCAAAGACTACTGACCCTCTGAAACGTATTCAACTTCATGAGCAAGTTATTGACCTTACAATTGAAGCTGCAACACCAGAGGAGCGTTGTAGAATCTTTGATGATTTTAATACACAAGTGGAAAAAGAGTTACTTAAAATCAACGAGCATGAAAGCTATTTCCTTGACCACTATTACGAATTTAGGATGGATGATGAAGGTAATGAGAAAGAGCCACATGATTCCATAATACAGAAGGAACAATATTATAAGAAGTACGGCATAGATGTAGAAGATTTGGGAGAGGGAATAGTAGAACTTGCACCTCCAGCCAAGTTCTATACTAAGTATGTCAAGCTCTTACCGAAATACTACCAAGACTTTTGGCACCTATTGAAGGATAGTGAGAACATTGCCCCAGATGCTGGACTGATAATAACTTGGCGAGAGTTGGGTAATCTGCTTGCTCGATATGAGGCTTATGTAAAGGCAAATCCAACGCAGAAAGAATTATTCTGTAGACTACAAGATGACTATAAATTTCTCCAGTATGCCTTTTTGTTTGGCCTTGATAACACCCCTATATCTTACGATGACGTACATTTAGACAATGATGTGAAGAAAGAATGGGAACGATTTATAAAGACATATCCTAACAGCCCGACAACACCTTTTGCCAAAGAAATGCTTCAGCAAAAGAAATTCGACGATTTAGAACACATGTATGATAAGCTAACAAAGTTTCAGGAGACGTCAAACTATCCTTTGCTTAAGGCTTGTCCCGCTAAGAAATAGAGGATACATAGAGGTTATTTAATCCAATATTTGCACACGAATCCTTATAAAAAGAGGTGTTATCTTCGTTTAAAAGACTTAGATTAATCTTAAAGAATAAAGACATTTTTAATCCAAATCGATCATAAGAGATTAAATCTCCATAAAATCATAATGGTCGATTTGGATTAAATAGCTGTTATGTTAATTGTTTTTAACACACCATACCCTATTATTTTCAAAGTTAAGTTTGCAGTTATCGTTTATTTTTATTTACTTTGCAGGTCTTGAAACAGTAACTAAAAACAGAACATCATGGTAAATACCGAAGAGACACACTACGCGTGTGGACTGAAAAAAGAAGACTTCCAGACGACAATAGGCGGTAAGAAAACCGATCTTTATGTACTCAGAAATGCCAAGGGCAATGAGGTTGCAGTCACTAATTACGGTGGTGCGATTGTTGCTATTATGGTTCCTGACAAAGAAGGTAAATTAGCAAATGTCATTCAAGGACATGACAATATACAAGAGGTTATCGCCTCACCAGAGCCTTATCTTTCAACACTTATTGGCCGTTATGGCAACCGTATTGCTAAAGGTCGTTTCCAGTTGAACGGAAAGGAGTATAAACTTGCTATTAATAATGGTCCTAACTCTCTGCATGGAGGTAAGGAGGGCTTTAACGCAAAGGTATGGGATGCAGTACAAGTTAACGACCACGCCGTTGTTTTGAAGTACATTTCTTCTTATGGAGAGGAAGGCTATACAGGCGAAGTTGAAGTCTGGGTAGCCTATTCATTCTCTGATAACGACGAACTCATTATCAAGTATTCTGCCAAGACAAACAAGAAGACGATTATCAATCTTACCAGTCATGGATTCTTCTCTTTGGCAGGTATTGCTAATCCTACACCAACAATTGACGACTTAGAATGCCAGATAAACGCAGACTTCTATCTTCCTATTGACGAAACATCCATCCCAACAGGTGAGATTTTGAAGGTAGCTGGTACTCCATTCGACTTCCGTGAGCCAAAGGCAGTAGGTCAGGATATCGACGCTGACCACGAACAGATTACGAATGGCGCAGGTTACGACCACTGTTTCGTACTGAATAAGAAGGAAGAAGGCGAGCTATCATTCGCTGCACGCATCAAAGAACCAAAGAGTGGCAGAACAATGGAGGTGTATACAACAGAGCCAGGTGTTCAAGTATATACCCATAACTGGGCTGACGGCTATAAGGGACAGCATGGTGCAACCTTCCCACGTCGCAGTGCTATCTGCTTCGAAGCACAGCACTTCCCAGACAGTCCAAACCACCCTTATTTCCCTTCAGTCATCTTAGAGCCATGTAAGGAGTACACACAGAGAACGATTTATAAGTTCGGTGTAGAGAAATAAGCATCTAAAAAGGAAATAATAAATAAAAATTGAAATATCAAAATGGAAAATCAAACTAACAAGAAAGGAACCTTGGTGGCTATTATCACCATGATGTTCTTATTTGCGATGATCTCTTTCGTAACCAATATGGCGGCACCATTTGGTACAATTTGGAAGCAGCACTATGAGTGGGCTGGTATGATGGGTAACATGATGAACTTTGCAGCTTACCTTTTCATGGGTATTCCTGCAGGTATGATGATTACAAAATACGGATATAAGAAAACTGCTCTTGTTGCTTTGGCACTTGGTTTCTTCGGTATTGGCATCCAGTATTTCTCAAGTACAATGGACGGAAATGCCATCAGCACATACGTAGTTTACTTGCTCGGAGCCTTCGTTTGTGGTTTCTGCGTTTGTATCTTGAACACCGTTGTAAACCCAATGTTGAACCTTCTTGGCGGTGGTGGTAACCGTGGTAACCAGCTGATCCAGACAGGTGGTTCGTTGAACTCACTCGCAGCGACGCTGACTCCAATGCTCGCAGGTTCTATGATTGGTGAGATTACAAAGGAAACATCACTCAAGGCAGTAACTCCATTGTTGTTGATTGCGTTAGTTATCTTTGCAGCTTCATTCGTTATCGTTTGGTTTACACAGTTGACAGAGCCAGAAACAGAGAAGACAGACGTCGTTGGTGGTGTCAAGGAGGCTCTGCGTTATCGTCAGTTGTTGCTCGGTATCATTGCTATCTTCTTCTACGTAGGTGTTGAGGTTGGTATTCCTGGTCAGCTCTTGTTCTACCTCAGTGAGCCAGTTGCAAACGGCGGTGTACTTGGTAGTGCAGCAACAGCAGGTCTGATTGCAGGTGTTTATTGGATGTTGATGCTCGTAGGTCGCTTCGTTAGTGCCTTCATCAGCGGTAAGGTATCATCTCGTATGCAGTTGACCGTAACCTCAGCAGTAGCCCTTCTCCTCTTGCTCGTGGCTATCTTCATGCCAGAGGATGTAAAGATGAGTCTTTCAATTCCTAACCTTGCAGAGAGCACACTCGACCAAGTAGAGGTCCCAACAAAGGTATTGTTCATCATCCTTTGTGGTATCTGTACATCAGTTATGTGGGGTGTTATCTTCAACCTCGCTACCGAAGGCCTTGGTAAATACACAGCGACAGCTTCTGGTCTCTTCATGACTATGGTTGTTGGTGGTGGTGTAATGCCATTGATTCAGAACCTTATGGCAACAAAGGTAGGCGACATCCAGAGCTACTGGCTCATCGTTGGTATGTTGGCTTACATGCTCTTCTACGCATTAGTAGGCTCACATCCTTCAAAGAAGGCTTAAAACATACATCTTTATAATGGCAGGCACTACGCTTGCCATTATAAAGAGATATATACATAAAACCCTAACAATCATTCAAAACATTACTAACATGGACATAGAATTCGTAAGAAGCCGTTTTATTAAGCATTTCGACGGCAAGACTGGAAACATTTATTTCTCACCAGGACGTATTAACCTTATTGGCGAACACACTGATTATAATGGTGGTTTCGTATTCCCAGGTGCAGTAGACAAGGGTATTATGGCAGAGGTTCGTCCTAATGGTACAAACACTGTTATGTGCTATTCTATCGACCTCAAGGACCGTGTAGAGTTCAAAGTTGACGACCCAGAGGGTCCACGCGCTACATGGGCACGCTTCATTTATGGTATGGTACAGGAGTTCAAGGCACTTGGTGTTGACGTAAAGGGTTTCAACATTGCCTTTGCTGGTGACGTTCCTCTCGGTGCAGGTATGAGTTCATCTGCTGCTATGGAGAGCTGTTTCGGATGCGCATTGAACGACTTGTTTGCTGATAATAAGATATCAAAGTGGGACATCGCACTCGCTGGTCAGGCTACAGAACACAAGTATATCGGTGTGAACTGTGGTATCATGGACCAGTTTGCAAGCGTCTTCGGTCAGAAAGGTAAGCTGATGCGCCTTGACTGCCGCAGCCGTGAATTCGAGTATTTCCCATTCAATCCACAGGGTTATAAGCTCGTTCTTGTCAACTCAAAGGTTAAGCACGAACTTGTTGGTAGCCCATATAACGATCGTCGCAGAAGCTGTGAGAACGTTGTTGCAGCTATTGCTAAGCAGTTCCCAGAGAAGAAGTATGAGACATTGCGTGATGCTAACTGGGACGAGTTAGAGGCTGTTAAGGACAAGGTTAGTGCTGAAGACTACCAGCGTGCACACTTCGTTCTCGGTGAGAAAGAGCGTGTACTCGCTGTTTGTGACGCACTTGTTGCTGGTGACTATGAGACAGTTGGTCAGAAGATGTATGAAACACATCACGGACTTAGCAAGGAATATGAGGTAAGCTGCGAAGAACTCGACTTCCTCAATGACGTTGCTAAAGAGAATGGCGTAACTGGTTCCCGCATCATGGGTGGTGGCTTCGGTGGTTGTACTATCAACCTCGTTAAGGATGAGTTGTATGACAAGTTCATTGCTGACGTAACAGAGAAGTTCACAGCCAAGTATGGTCATGCCCCAGAAGTCTATCCTGTGGTTATCAGTGAAGGTTCTCACAAGGTTTGCTAAGAGCATAATGGCATCTAACGAGGTGTCATTTTCATCGATATTTAATTAGTATAAGGGCTGGATTCAACATAGGAAGTTCAGCCCTTAGCTAAAAATAAGCGCCATTAACACATGGAGTAATCCAACGGATGAAGACCTTTAAATCCCAATACACAACAAAAAAGATATTACTACCTAACCAAGAGATATTTACAAGTTTACATCTCATATCAAAACCTACAACATGAATAAATACTACAAAGGTGAACCCAAACTATTAGTTTCGGTCGACTGCATCGTACTCGGGTTCGAAAACAAGAAGCTACAGTTACTCGTTGGTAAGCGTAAGGTTGAACCGTACAGCGGAAAACTATCTCTCTACGGCGGATTCGTTAGAGAAAACGAGAGTTTGAAAGAGGCTGCCAACAGAGTTCTTTTCCAATGCACAGGTATCAATGACATCTATATGCGTCAGGTAGGAGCCTTCGGTGAAACCGACCGTGACCCTGGTGATCGCGTTATCTCAATCGCTTATTGTGCACTCATCAATGTGTCTGACTACGATAATAAATTGTTGGAAGAGAACGACCTACAGTGGGTTGACATCAACAAATTACCAGAGCTATTTGGTGACCACATCGAAATGGTACAGATAGCATTGAGTCAACTCCGCAAACTCATCAATAAAGACCCACTCGGTTTCAATCTTCTCCCAGAACTCTTCACGCTCACACAGCTTCAGAATGTCCACGAAGCGATTATGGGTGTTGAGATTGACAAACGCAACTTCCGTAAGCGTATCAAGCAAATCGACTTCATTGAGAAGACAAAGTATATTGATAAGATAACCAGCAAGCGTGGTGCCGCATTGTATCGCATCAACAAACAAGCCTATTCAGATGCCTCACTATAATCCTTCATAGGAAGTCTAACGATAGAAGCGTTTAGCTAAGATAACACATAAAAAGGGTATATCAAATGTTAAAAGGTCACTGACAAACATTCTGATATACCCTTTTATCGTGTTCCTATCCATCCTTTGCAGTCTCTCTTACGCCTGACCGTATACCTGATTACCCACAAGATGACTCGTATTAACGCCCCGCACCAGTTGTGCGAAGCCTCCGCACACTATGTGCGAAGCCTTAGCACAACTATAAAAGGTGACGATAACGACATCATCCAACGCTGAAACAAGCGACTGAAAAAGGATGATGAATTACGATAAAACAGTCATAAAACAACCACTCATCAACCAATCGGAGCAAAGCAAATACTATGCTTTAGGCATTTTTGAATATTTTGGGGAAAATAGTAAGTTTATTATTTTGATGTCTCCATATTTATCTTTATATTTGCATTATAATTTCAAAAATCCTATCTATTTATGAATGACAAGCATTTGATGGACCAAGCAGCGGATAACATCAGAATTCTCGCAGTGTCAATGGTTGAAAAAGCTAAATCAGGACACCCTGGTGGCGCTATGGGCGGTGCCGACTTTATCAACGTTCTCTTCTCTGAATTTCTCGTCTTTGACCCAGATCAGCCTGAGTGGACTGGACGTGACCGATTCTATCTCGACCCAGGTCACATGTCACCAATGCTCTATGCAGCGTTAACACTCCAGAGAAAGTTCACAATTGACGATATAAAGCAATTCCGTCAGTGGGGTTCAATCACACCTGGTCATCCAGAAAGAGATATCGCACATGGCATAGAGAACTCTTCTGGTCCACTTGGACAAGGCCATGCCTACGCTGCTGGTGCAGCAGTTGCTGAGAAATTCCTTGAAGCACGACTTGGTCATACCATGATGCAACACAAGATTTATGCCTTTATCTCTGACGGTGGTGTCCAAGAAGGTATTAGTGCAGAGGTAGGACGATTGGCAGGAAACTTAGGACTCAACAATCTTATTATGTTCTATGACGCCAATAACATTCAGCTTTCTACGGAGTGTGGAGCGGTTATGGACGAAGATACTGGCATGAAATATCGTGCTTGGGGATGGAATGTGTTGGAGATTGATGGCAATAATCCAGACGCTATTCGTGAAGCACTTGTAGCTGCTAACAAGGAAGAAAGCCGCCCTACGCTTATCATCGGTAGGACTATTATGGCAAAAGGAGCATTGCAGGCTGACGGTAGTAGCTACGAAAACAGCATTAAAACACATGGCGCACCATTGGGTGGTGATGCCTATAGAAATACAGTAAAGAATCTTGGTGGTGACTTAGAAGACCCATTCAAGATTTTCCCAGAGGTTCAGAAGCTTTATGATGACCGTGCAGCAGAACTCAGAAAGATTGTTGCTGAGCGTCATGCAGCTGAAGCACAATGGGAGAAAGAGAACCCTGAGAAGGCAGCACAGATGCGTGAGTGGTTCTCAGGCAAGGCTCCAAAGATTGACTGGAGTGGCCTTGTACAGAAGCGCGACATTCCTACACGTAATGGTTCTGCAGCTTGTCTCGGTGTTATCGCAGAGCAAGTTCCTAACATGATTGTATCATCAGCCGACCTCAGCAACTCTGATAAGACAGATGGATTCCTTAACAAGACACACGCGCTCACACGTGATGACTTCAGCGGAGCCTTCTTCCAGGCTGGTGTTAGCGAGTTGGCAATGGCATGTATGTGTATCGGTATGATGCTTCATGGTGGTGTCATCACTGCTATGGGAACCTTCTTCGTGTTCTCAGACTATATGAAACCGGCTATTCGCATGGCTGCTCTCATGCAGACTCCAGTTAAGTTTGTATGGAGTCATGACGCTTTCCGCGTTGGTGAGGATGGTCCTACACACGAGCCAGTAGAACAAGAAGCACAGATTCGTTTGATGGAGAAGTTGCAAAACCACGCTGGACAAGACTCTGTTCGTGTGCTTCGTCCTGCCGATAGTGATGCTGCAACCGTTTGCTGGCAGATGGCTATGGAGAACATGGATACGCCAACAGCACTCATCTTCTCCCGTCAGAATGTGAAGAGTTTGCCAGAGGGAACAGACTATCAGCAGACTCGCAAGGGTGCATACATCGTAACAGGCTCTGACGAGCAGTTTGATGTTATCCTCGTTGCAAGTGGTTCTGAGGTTTCTACCTGCGTTGCTGGAGCTGAGTTGTTGCGCAAGGACGGAGTGAAGGTACGTGTCGTAAGCGCACCATCAGAGGGTCTTTTCCGCCGTCAGAGTAAGGAGTATCAGGAGCAGATTCTGCCAAGAGACGCTAAGATCTTCGGTCTTACAGCAGGTTTGCCAGTGACTATCGAGGGCTTGGTTGGTGCCAATGGAAAGGTATTCGGCCTTAACAGCTTCGGTTTCTCAGCACCTTACACAGTCTTGGATGAGAAGTTAGGCTTCACTCCAGAGAATGTATATAAGCAAGTAAAAGAGTTTTTAGCATAAACGTTTAACCTGAGTCTCTAAGTTCATCACCGAAGGCAGAGGCTCATAAAAACCTAAACAGCTTATGGAAATTAAGACAGTAGGAGTTGCCTGCGACCACGCGGGCTATCCATTAAAGCAGTTCGTTATCCAGTATTTGGAAGAGCACAAGTATGCATATAAGGACTTTGGCTGTAATAGCGATTTAAGTTGCGACTATCCTGACTATGCTCACCCATTGGCTGAAGCCATTGAGAGTGGTGAAGTTTATCCTGGTATCGCTATCTGTGGTAGTGGTGAGGGTATGGCAATTGCACTTAACAAGCACCAAGGTGTACGCGCAGGTTTGGTATGGAACAAGGACGTTGCAGAGTTGACTCGTCAACATAATGATGCAAATGTTGCTGTACTTCCTGGCAGATTTATCGATAATAAGACAGCAGAAAAGATTCTCGATGCGTTCTTCAAAGCAAGCTTCGAGGGTGGCAGACACGAGCGTCGTGTTAAGAAGATTCCTGTTCAACAGGGCTAATCATAGCTTTGTCTGATTGAATAAGACAAACAGAAGATAAATAATTAAGGTGTTCAGAGGTTTCTGGACACCTTTCTTTTTTATCGTCATGAATGTCAACTCTACTGAATGAAACCGACACGAAGTCACATTCATTTATATTACTCATTAGCTCCTAACCGCCTTTGTTTTATTATCGAGCATATTATTTGCCCTTACAACAGGCATATCAGTTTATATTAAGGCAACTAAAACCTCCGTCAACTCCGTTCCTCTGTGTGAAATTTACCCCTCAACGGCTAAGAAATATATTTACAAACCCTTCTAAGAAAAGGTAAGGAAATAGCTTAAAAACAAGTTCTTTCAACGCTGCTGTAACTCTTTTGTTATCAAGTAGTTGTAAAGTAGAGTTTCAAAAGGTGCTTAACTGGACTCCAAAAGGGCGTTAGTAAGACTTCAAAAGAGCACCTTTTGCAAGCCAATTAGGCGTTATTTGCAAGCCATTTGGTGATCTTTTAAAAATCAGTATGTGAAAAATTCGGACAAAAGAGGATTCATCCGGATTTTGAATGAATAGGCTTTGTCTTTACGTTTAGCACTTTAATCCCACTCGTTTATTAGACCACAATAGACCAATTTCAGTTTAAGAGATAAAAAACAGAGCAACTCTAAGTTTCTGATTGTAAACTTAGAATTGCTCTGTGTGCTGTATTATATGATAGCTTTAGCTTATCACTCCATACCCTGGAGGAACCTTATTTGTCTCAATAACAAAGATGTAGCAGACTATATCAAGCTAAAAAGCGAGATAAAGTGCCAATAAGAAGATGATAGAAGTTGGGAGACCATACCACACATAGTAGCAATAATGCGTATTGTAATCTACTAACCAAGTTTGGCTTAAATAAACTCCACTCCTTTAATTTTACTTCATGTGACATTCACACTGTGAGAAAACAGGGTTATTCCCCGTCCTCACCCATGTCCACTTCTTCAGGGAGATGGAAGCGATACTTGCGTGCAAAGACATCACCCACCTTGTTAATCTCAAGGAAGGTAGTGCCACCACCTACGCCAAACGTACCAGAAAGATAAGCGATCTTATCCTCTAACTCAATGTAACCCTTCTGACGAAGCATGCGCAAGGCTGCTGTAAACATCTCCTCATTTGACTTATAACGATGCTGATAAACTGCAATAACACCGTAGCTAAGGTTCAACCAACGCTGTACCTTATCCTTGTAGCAGATAGCCAACACTGGGTGTGGACCACGGAAAGCAGCAAGATTACGCGCTGTCTGACCTGTCTCGCTATCGGTGATAATACCCTTTACACCCAACTGTTCAGTAGCCTCGATAGCACTTCTTGACAAGAACTCACGCTGATCATTCTGGTTGACCATCGGAACAGTTACATGTCCACGCTTATGTGCATCCTGCTCCGCTGCTTCAGCAATACGAGCCATTGTCTGTACAGCCTCAACAGGATACTTACCGCTTGCTGTCTCACCACTCAACATCAACGCATCGGTGTGGCTATAGATAGCATTCGCAATGTCAGTAACCTCAGCACGCGTAGGACGAGGATTGTTAATCATCGTGTGTAACATCTGAGTAGCCACGATAACAGGCTTCTTCTTCAAGATACACTTATTGATAATGCTACGCTGAATACCAGGAATCTGCTCGATAGGCACCTCGATACCCAAGTCACCACGTGCAATCATGATACCGTATGAAGCATCGATAATCTCGTCGATATTGTCTACACCCTCTTGATTCTCAATCTTTGAGATAATCTTAATATCAGAGTTATGCTCGTCAAGAATCTTCTGAACAGCAAGAACATCAGCTGCTGAACGAACGAAAGAGTGAGCGATAAAGTCGATATCCTCCTCTATTGCCAATAAAATATTAGCCTTATCCTTCTCTGTTAAGGCAGGAAGTTCAATATGTTCACCAGGTACATTCACACTCTTTCGTGAGCCAAGATCACCTTCATTCTGCACCTGTGCGACTAACATTGGACCTGCACTCTCAACGATTACCATATCCAATGCACCGTCATCAAAGAGAACGTGGTCGCCAACCTTCACATCACGAGCAAAGTCAGGGTAAGAAACATTGACAATATCCTTTGTTGAATCAACATCAGGACGACCGAATATCTTAACCATATCGCCCACCTTGTAATGAATAGGCTCATCCACTGCAGTGGTTCTCACCTCTGGTCCCTTGGTATCAATCAGCAAAGCTACATGCTGAGACACAGTACGTGTATTGCGAATAATCTCCTTAATACCTTCAGGACTTGCATGTGCCGTATTCATACGTACGACATTCATACCTGAGAAGAAAAGCTTTCTTAGGAAGTCAACATCACAGCGACGGTCGCTAATAGAACATACTATCTTTGTCTGTTTCATAAAATTGAGTGTGTTATTGTTTAATTTGACATTGCTGAGAAAATAATATATAAGAGTGATGACATGAGAATAACGAACAATAAGAAGCCAACAAAGATGATGGTTACTTTCTTTCCCAGTCCGCCCTTCGATGTTTTTTTATCCATCGCAGGTCTGACTTGTCCTTGCGTGTTATCCCTTTCCACTTGTACATGGTTCACAGTGGCAGTTGTCTCAGCAGCACTACCACTTGGCGCACCCATCTGCGGGGTTGCAACCGTCATACTCTCACCACAATAGGGGCAATTACATCTTAGCGTATTACCACCCTCCGACTCTATTACAAAGGGACGATGACAATGTTTACAGGCTATCTGAAATTGCATTTAAAACTCCTTTCGTCTGTTATTATCTTACGTCGTCAATGAGAATATGCCCATCTTGCGATAGCACCTTCACCTGACGATATTCCGTTTCACCATCTTGCGACAGTCTCACTTTATACCAATTATCATCAATAGCATCAACCTTTAGGTTGCGTTGAAGTTGATTAAAGTCTGGCTCTGTAGCCGTATTTCCAAAGGCACCCCACCACACAGTCGCCTCATCAGCATCATAGTCATAAGAGCCTTGCGTGCCAAAGACCATTCGATGACAGTAGTCTGTGAGGTAACGACTGTAGAAGTCTGCATCCGCATCCTCCGTAAGAACAGCTTTCTTATAGAATGACTCTAAGAATCTGCAGATACCCTTTCGCTTCTCATCTTGTCGCTGTGCCTCAGCTTCCTGCGCCTCTATCTGCGCACGAACCTGCATCATAGAGTCGGCTTGTGCCTTGCGTTGTGCTTGGAGTTCTTGCTGAGCAGCTTCCTTCTGGTTGTTCCAATAGATGTAACCAAAGACTGCCAAGCCTCCTAAGATGAGGACTATCAAGATAGTAAGCAAGACTTTCAGCGTAGAGCCAGAGCCTTTCTGTTCACCTTGACCCATAATAGGTTGCTGTACAGAAGGGGTAACAGGACTTGCCAATGTGGGCAAGTTAACAAGCAACGACTGTCCACAATAAGGACAATTGCAATGTATTTTATCATTGCCATCGGCCGTAATCATAAACGTGCGATTGCATTTATTACAAGTTACATTATACTGCATATGCTACCACTTCTTAAGAACAATGATTAGTGAGGACAAAGGGTTAACAACATCCCTAATAGTCTAACACGGTTTATCTTGTGCAAAATTAATAATTTTCTTCCATATTTGGAAATGTTTTAAGCAATAATATAAGGTCAATTTTACAAACAAATGCGAAACTTCTAATATAAGATTCTACAATAAGAAACTGCTATCTACACTGCATTTAGGGCTTAGCACCATTGGTGTTTAGCCTTAGCACACGATGTGCGGAGCATCAGCACACGATGTGCGCAGTACCTCTACCCTACTTAAAGTTAAAAAATAAGGGGCGTTAAGTTCACCATTGTAAATAGAAGATAGTACAAGACGATTACGTAGCAAAGTCATTTTCTTCAAAAGGAAGCAATCCTTCTATCCATTGAGGGCGTATTTGTCCTTCTTTTTCGTTCGTTTCGGGCGAAGAAACAGAGAGTCCCATCAAGCGGATAGGACGGTTGTGATAGTCCGTATCTTTTAATAATTGCTTGGCAAGAGGGAGGATATCATCTTTCGTTCGGAGGATTTTATCCTGCGTAAGACTGCGTGTTATCTGCGTTGTAGCATCCCACTTCAGTTTTAGTGTGAGGGTTCTACCCTTAAAATCTTTCGTCTTGATTCGTTCAACTAACTCCAAAGTGATGTGATAGAGTTCGATGATAATCTTCGATTCGACATGTAAATCTTCAAGAAAAGTGCGCTCACAGCCCACAGACTTACGCTCATAGGCAACGATGACAGGACGATTGTCAATGCCACGTGAGAAATCATAATAGACATTACCCATCTTACCAAACACCTGCACAAGGTGTTCTCGCGATATTTCTCGTAGTTGTTCACCCGTAAAGACGCCCATACTGTGCATTCGCTCAGCCGTCTTTGGACCAACGCCCCATAGCTTCTCAATGGGGAGCTTACCGATAAAATCAAGCGCACGGTCGGGATGTACCGTGAAGATTCCATTTGGTTTGCGCATATCAGAGGCTATCTTAGCCAACAGTTTATTGTAGCTTATTCCTGCAGAGGCAGTTAGCGAAGTGCGCTCGAATATCTTTTGCTTGATTTCTTTTGCTATGTCGACAGCTAATTCTATTCCTTTTTTATTCTCTGAAACATCAAGAAAAGCCTCATCCAGTGAGATTGGCTCAACCAAATCGGTGTATTCATGAAAGACAGCATGAATCTGTCGTGACACTTCTTTGTATCTATCGAAATGTGAAGAGACAACGATCAGCTGCGGACAACGCCTTTTCGCCTGCGCCATTGACATGGCAGAATGAACACCAAAAGGACGAGCCTCGTAGCTGGCAGTCGACACCACGCCACGTGGACCATCGAAACCAACAGCGATAGGCTTCCCCTTCAGTTCAGGATTGTCCCTTTGCTCAACTGAAGCAAAGAAAGCATCCATGTCAATGTGAATAATTTTACGCATGATAGTACCCTGTTCTCTATGCAAAGATACGGCTAAGAAGTGGAAAGATAAGGATTTCTGATTAATAAATAAATAAAAAAGCGTATCTTTGCAACAAAATAACGAAAATAGAGTTATAATAACTATACGGACCAAAGTACGAATAACCAAATGAGAGAAAACGAGAGTCATGATGGCATGGGAAAGCTTCAACGCTGTTTGAAGCGTGCTTTTGACATTGTTGGAGCTCTCGTAGGGCTAACCATCTGCTCTCCTCTATTTCTCCTCATCAGTATTCTTATTACTTATCAAAGCAATGGACCCATCATCTTCCGACAGATACGTATCGGATATAAAGGACGTCCGTTTGCTATCTTTAAGTTTCGTACAATGAGCAGTGTTGTGGAGGAAGAGGGTCCGCAACTTGTTGCAAAATGTGACAGTTCGAACTCTACTCGATTGGAACAGTTCCTGCGTGGGCATCACTTAGACGAACTACCACAACTATGGAATGTGCTCAGAGGCGACATGTCGTTCGTGGGTCCGCGCCCTGAACGTAAGTTCTTTATCGACAAGATTATCGAACAGACCGACCGCTATCAGCTCATCTATCAGATGCGACCGGGGCTTACCTCTGAGGCAACACTCTACAATGGTTATACCGATACAATGGAGAAAATGCTTCGACGAATGGAGATGGACATCCATTACTTGGAACATCGAACCTTGTGGTTAGACTTTATCATCGTCATTAAGACGGTTCTAAAAATTGTTACTGGAAAGAAATTCTAAACAGAAAGATGAAGAAATATATTCTATTTGTATTACTCGCATTATGTTCTTTGAACGGTTTTGCACAGTCGTCTATGACGGATACGCAGGTAATGGACTTCGTGCAGAAGGAGCATAAGAAAGGTACTCCACAGGCGCAGATTGTCACCAAGCTCATGCAGAGTGGTGTAGACATCTCGCAGATACGCCGTGTGAGAAACATATACGAGAAGATGCAGAAGGGAAATGCTGCTTTCGGAGCTGCAAAAGAGGGTACGACAACGGATCGTAGTCGTACAAATAACGGACAGACAAGTCCTACTTCTGCCCCTGGAAAGAGCAAACGACAAATCGCTGATGCGACACTCGATGATTACAACAACAACGAGCAGGAGATAAACAGATACTCTGAGGGACGTATCTCGGCTAATCGTTCGTGGACAAACACCTACGATGAGAACGATGGTGAGTACCTGAAGATGCAGGCTGAGATGAATGATTGGATGCCACAGGACACTGCTGCGATGTATGAAAACCTACTGAAGCAGCTGAGTCGTAACCGTAAGAAGGTCTGGGGACGTGACATCTTTAATAATAAGAGTCTTTCTTTTGAACCAAACATGAACATGGCACTGCCCCGCAACTACCGTATTGGCCCCGGTGATGCTGTGTTTATCGATGTATATGGTGCTTCACAGAAGTCTTACCAGACAACGGTTGCCCCTGATGGTTACGTCACCTTGGAGGGTTTCGGTCCTGTTCAGGTGAGTGGTTTGACTGTAGATCAAGCGAACAACCGCATCCGTGAGAAGATTGGAAAGCGTTTTAGTAGTTCGAACATACGCCTCTCTGTGGGTCAGACACATACCATTATGGTAAATG
This sequence comes from Prevotella melaninogenica ATCC 25845, assembly GCF_000144405.1. Lineage (NCBI taxonomy): Bacteria > Pseudomonadati > Bacteroidota > Bacteroidia > Bacteroidales > Prevotellaceae > Prevotella > Prevotella melaninogenica. Next base: position 60,867 of record NC_014371.1, on the reverse strand, counting down.
TTGTGGGTGAAGTGAAGACCCCAGGAACCTATACACTATCGGCTTTTGCCACTGTCTTCAACGCACTTTACATGGCTGGCGGTATCGGTGACTTAGGAACACTGCGTAATATCAAGGTATATAGAGGAGGAACACTCATCACTACGGTTGACGTATACGACTTCCTTCGTCGCGGTCATCTGAGTGGTAATGTACGCTTGGCTGATAACGACGTCATCGTTGTTGGTCCTTACGAGATGCTTGCACAGATTAGCGGCAAAGTAAAACGCCCAATGTTCTATGAGATGAAACGCGGCGAAAGCCTTGGAACACTCATCGGTTATGCGGGTGGATTTGCTGGTGATGCCTATACACGTTCAGTACGTGTACGCAGAAAGACGGGTCGCCAGTATTCTATCTTCAATGTTAATGAGTTTGACATGCGCAACTTCCGTGTTGCTGACGAAGACTCAATCAGTGTTGACTCGGTTATTCCAAGATACGAAAACATGGTTGAGATCAAGGGAGCCGTGTTCCGTCCGGGTATGTATGAGGTTGGTGGACGTATCAACAGCGTACGTGGATTGATTGAAGCAGCAGACGGATTGACAGAGGTGGCATTTGCTCCTCACGCCGTTTTACACCGCAAGAAGGCTGACCGTACACTGGAGGTTATCTCGGTAGATGTGGACGGAATCCTTACAGGTCGTGTGGCTGACATCCCTATACAAAACGAAGATGTACTCTTCATCCCTACACGTACGGATGCACAGGAGCAACGAACCATAACCATTCATGGTGAAGTACTCTATCCGGGTATCTATCAATATGCTGATAATGAGTCGTTAGAAGACTTCATCCTACAAGCTGGAGGTCTGAAACAGAGTGCCTCTACGGTGAGAGTAGATGTGTCTCGTCGTGTTACAAATCCACAAGCACTTACACCAGACTCTATTATAGCACGTACTTACTCTTTCTCACTGCGTGACGGATTTGTAATAGATGGTGCTCCGGGCTTCGTTCTTGAGCCTTACGATGAGGTGTATGTACGTAAGAGTCCAGGTACAACCAATCAGCAGAATGTTAGTATTGATGGTGAGGTTGTATTTGCAGGAAACTACACACTAACATCAAGAAAGATGCGCCTAAGCGACATCTATAAGGCAGCAGGTGGTGCAACAGAATTAGGATATATCAAAGGTGCACGCTTAGAGCGTCGCCCTACTCCATCCGAACGCATACGAATGGAGAACGCTTATAAGATGCAATTAGACCAGCAACGCAAGAACATGATGGACTTAGCTATCAGAACAAAGGATGCTGGTGTGCTTCAAGCGATAGAGCAGAACAACAAGAAAGTAGAAGAAAAGTTCAAAGTTCCTGACGTATACCCAGTTGGTATCGAGTTAGATAAGGCGATTGCTAATCCAGGAAGTGATGCTGACATCGTTCTTCGCGAGGGCGACCGCATCGTCATCCCACAATATAATGGAACCGTTAAGATCAATGGTGCGGTTATGTTCCCTAACTCTGTCGGTTATGTTGAGGGCAAGAGCGTTGCTTATTATATCGATCAGGCAGGCGGTTTCGCCAGTGATGCGAAGAAGAGCAACACCTATATTCTCTACATGAACGGTATGTTAGCGAAGGTAGGACATAATGCCAAGGTACGTCCAGGCTGCGAAATCATTGTCCCAACAAAGGTACAAAGTAAGATGAGCCTTGCTGAAACCCTCAGTGTCGGTTCAAGTGCTGCCAGCATCGCAGCCGTCATTGCAACAATTGCAAACTTGCTTAAGTAAGAAATTATCTCTATCAACAAGACTATAGACAGTGTTTTTCAGTCAATAAAAAAGAAGTTAAGTCAATACAAATAATGCTGACCTAACTTCTTTTTTACTAATATCATACAGTGAATATCACCTGTATAAAGTCGTTTTATGCCACCTATTAGACCCGTGTTGGTGCCCCGCACATGTCGTGTTCAGGCTTCGCACCATTGGTGTGGAGCACTTATAGCCTCACAATAGAGTATAAAAAGGGAATGAATTGGTGGTTGGGAAAGCGTTACACTACCCAATCCCTTAGTCTAAAAGAGTGTTAGCAGAAGAGAGTATGCCATTTTATTTGTATCAGACAGCAAGTAAAAGGAATTAGATTTTAATCCATGACGCTGGCAAAGTGAAATGACATTCTTCCATATTCAACCATTTCTTAGGTGCAATAACCACCTTTTCACGATTCTGATTGAGCCATGCCCCCCACCACGAAAAGGAAGAATTTGCGATGATATTATGTGCACAACACGACATCAACTGCATATCTCGGTAACTCTCAACACCTGTATTCCATGTCACATAGACTACTGGAGCTTTCAGATATGGCTGAAGATGCTGCTGACACCATGTGATGTCATTACTAAAGATACAAAACAGTGAGGGTGTAACATGAGCGCACATCTTCTCAATGGCAGTGCGATAATAGTCGAGGTCGCAGATACCTTGATAAAGATTATTACCAACATAATCTCCTCGCCTTACGTGTAATGCAATGCTGTTTTCATCTAATTTCTCTAACAAAGATAGGTTTTCAGCACGCTTAAAAGCAGGAAAAGTAAAGGCTTTCAACACCTTCTCCCGATATGCGGCAAAGTATCTTTCATCCTGCCAATAGCCATCAAAGTATCTATTCCCTTCTTGCCTCAACACCGATTCGTCAAAACGAAGGGAAGAGCTTTCCAAACACATTCCCTTACGACGTGGCAGAAAACGCTTGCCAATACGCCATAAAAGATAATTAGGATAGTAATAGGCTATGCGCATAATGTCAGCAGCTGAAGCCTTTTGAGCCGTTACTGAAAAGATGTTCTCCAGTTCGAAACCATTATGCAGGTGGTAGCCGTGGAAGCTGGAAAGGTCGAGTGCCACACGCTCCTTGGGGAAAGACTCCTGCAGAGAGAGGTATAAAGCATACTGGAACATCTGATTGCCCAAGCCACCTAATATCTTTACTATCTTCATTTGCGGATGAGTTTCTTTATTATACCCTTTAAATCATAGAGCATAACCATTTTATTGATGAATAAGCAACATCTTAATAGAAGATGATACTTATACTTTATGTTGAGAATAGCTATGTCTTTCACCTCCGATTGCTTCACATCTATCTGATTTGTAATCTTATCCTCATGGTCGTTAAAAGAGTTGATATGAAGATAATCTAAGAACTTTCTGCGCCTTCCCTTTAGTAGACGATAATACCAATCAACATCAACAAGCCAGTTAAGGCGGTTGTCAAAGTCTGTGATATGCTCTCGCTTAAAAGCAATACAGGAGCAAGGTCCAATAACATTACAAAGGAAAAGAAGGGAAGGGCAGCCTATGAAGAATTTCATCACAGCCTGTGAAAAGACATTTGGCTTTAAAATTCCACCATTAAAAACCTTCACACGCGTCACAAGCACCTCATATCCCTTTTGGAATTGTACGTTTAGAGAAGTCAGATAATTGTCTTCTTCGAAAGCCTCATCATGGTGTAATACAATAACATACTTACCACTTGCCAACTGTAAACCATGATTCCAATTATTCACTGCGCCTGCTGAGGGAACATGATGCCGATAAACAAGAACCGGATTATTAAGCGAAGACACGTAATCCTCTATAGACGAATCAGTGGAATCATCTACTACAACAATCTCATAGTCCTTAAAATCCTGCTTACAGACAGAACTGTATGCACTCTTAAAAAGGTCGAGATTATTATACGTCGGTATTACTATCGTGAATGTCTTCATTCAGTTCTCTTTTACAAGCAGTCTCATTAATCAGATACCAACTTAATAACAATAACGCAAAGGTATAGGTATTGTCGAAGCTTCCACCCCAAAAGAGGTCCAAAGTTAAACCGATAAACAATCCTAACTCTACTGAATAACGTCGGTATGCTTTATATCTCAACAATGTTTTGACAATACTTACGAGGAAGAATAACAAGACGATGACACCAAAGCTATAGCCAAGTGTCAAGATACAAGACTCCGTCACGCCATTGGCTATCAAATGAGAAGGCGTACTAAAGTCTTGGTTTTCGTCCAAATGGATATTAAAGAAGCCATGTCCTATCCATGGGTCTTTTGCTATCTCTTTTAAGAAATGGAACCAAATAAACGCTCGATAGAAGTTACTTAGATTAGAGAACATCGTGACAAGTGTTGCCATAAACACGATGACAATACTTGAAACATACATTCCAACCATCATAATCTTACTTCTATACAGACGCAGATAATACATCGTTGCAACGACCGCTCCGATGATAAGATAGCGATACGAACCAGACAAGATAAGGTTGCCTACCATCGACGCAAGTCCTATGTAGAAGACAAGTTTATTCACCTTCTTCTGGTTGAGCATATAACAAGCACTCACAAAGGTGATACTTCCTGAATATAAGGCATTACCCTTAAAGCCTGGGAAACGTGCAAGTGCTTCGCCAGGACGCACTGGTGGCAGCTCTGTCCAGGGTACATTCACACCGACAAGGAACAAGAGATTCGTTCCAAAGTCAAGAATAAAGATGATAAAAACGAAGACACGCAACGCTTCCAAGCACGACTTCTTATCCTTAACACCCAAGAGGAGAATACAAAGGAAATAGAATTGTCCCCAATAAGCTATATTCCAAGGTTTCAGACCATTGCATAACGCAAAGTAAAAGCCGACTCCCAAGGAGAGACAGATGAATAAAAAGAAGATTGGGGTATATCTCAGACTACGTAGAAAGGTGGTAGGTGAGAATATCATTAACAGCGAAAGGGCGAACAATCCCATTGGAACAATGCCTGTACCCAGTATCTGTGTAAGGAAAAGAAAGAGTGCAAATAAGATATAACGAACCTTCTCTGACATCACTTTACCTCCTTTCTAACAACGATAATTGTGTACACCAAGAACATAAGGAAGGACACAACGTATGAGATCAATACAGCCATTGACAAGCCATTAGCCCCTTCGCCTCTCATACAAAGATAGTAAGAGCATCCTACCATCAGTAAAGCCCAGACAATATTAATAGCAAAACATTGCCACATCTTACCAAGACTGTATACTGCCATCTCAAGAACATTAGCTAAAGCGGAGAATATTGTTGAGATTGCAAGTATCTGTACAGGTACGGAATTGTCATAAGTTGCTCCGTATAGTCTCATAATAAAACCGCCAAAGAGCATCACTCCGATAGATAGTAACAGTGCCGTAACACCTACTATCAGCATATTATACTTCAAAGTAGAGACGAAGGAGGTCTTTTCCTTATGCAAACTGGATAGGATTGGCAGAACTATCTGACTGAAGGCTGTGGGAACAAACAAGATAATAACTTTCCACTGGTCAGCTGCTTCGAAGACTGCAAGTTCCTGAAAGCCCTCTGCACGCACAAGTATTGAGCGTATCAACCAGAACGAAGGGGTAATAAGCAGTGCCGACAAAGCTGCTGGAAGGCTATAAGTATATAAGATAGAGAAGTCCTTTAGATGAAGTTTCTTTATGCTTAACTTCTTTATATGAATAGCTGAAAAGTTCTTATTGATAGAAAGATGATTCGTAACAAATATCAAGATGAATCCCATTCCGAAACCAAGAATAGCTCCATTGACACCAAAATAATATGCTCCAAAAATCGTTAAAACCGATTCTAAGACACTTCCCAACAATGTATTGATAGCGATTGCTTTGAAGTTTTCAAAGCCCATCAAGGCTCCATTCTGTACACCATTGATGATAGAAAAGAACAATAAGACTGCTCCTACCCTTACTGGTAATACGATACTTGGATGGTGAAGGATGTTATTAGCAATGAACGGTGCGCCTAACAGTATCAGGATTGCCGTTATGATAGCCATTAAAAGTCCGAAGTAGTTTGTCGCAGCATAGACAGCAGGAATCTTATCAGCCTGCTTCTCCCTATATTCTGCAATATACTTAGTTGACGTAACACCTAATCCTGCAGAGCCAAGCACAATAAACATATTAATAGTAGAGCGCACCATAGAGAACTCTCCGTATGCTTCTTTCTGCAAAATATGGGCACAGATGATACCAACGAGTAAGGTAAGGAACTTCGCTAAAGCCGTTCCTGTGAACGACCACACCAGTCCTTGCCCCATTCTTCGTGATATAGAAGATGAGTTTATACGCGTTATGATATCCTTAACTCTAATCATCAACTATTCGCCCTTTGCTCCACCAAACAATAACGAGAAGTTACAAATAACGAATGTAACCATCATACTCAGGAAAACAACAATGAAAACAAATGCCATTCGCTTTGGTCCTGCAGGCTTGACAGGTACAGATGCACTCTGAACTATTGTAAAAGAAGGTGTGTGTTCCTGCAACTTTGCCTGCGCATTTTGTAGCTGTGTACTCAATGCACTATAAGCATTAAACTTCAACTGCATATCATTCTCCAAGTCGTCACGTTGTGACTGAAGCTCTTGTAAGATAACATCTTGGTTAGCATCAGAGAAGGTCGCATACTTCTGACGTGCGTTCTCATACTTCGTCTTCGCCTCTGCTACCAACTTTGTATAATACTTCACGTCGTTCTTCATCTTGTTTGTTTTATAGTTGGTGATGAAGTTCTGTAGTTTAGCTCGTACCGAATCAGCAATCGTAGCACTAATCAATGGGTCTTGATCTTCCACTGAAATCGTTATCAATCCAGTCTTAATATCAATGTCACATGCAATACTATTCTTTATACTCGTGAAGATTTCGTCTTGCTTTTTATTAAGCATAAACGGATTAATAGAGTCTGTTTTGCTTGTAAGACTGTCTTTATCGCTAAACTTCTTTGCAATCCATCCAATCGCTTTTGCGTATGGCGACTCTTTCTGATGATTAGAAAGATAATCGTAGTAACTGGTTTTTACCGAACCATCTTTTGTCTCTACAGGGATCTGTAGCAGACTCTTAACAAACTCATTAGACTTCATCAGGTCTGGATAAAGACTTGGTTGCAAGGCATTGGCAGAAGCAACATCGCCAAGATCCACACCAAAGGAAGACGCAATGGAACTCAACTTACCACCGTTCTCGGTATTATCCATCTCCGGAGCAAGTGATATATCGCACTTATAATAGCGTGGAACAGGTAGAATCACTAAGATTGATCCCACCAACGCAACAACAAAAACGATAACATATCGTAATAAGTCATGCTTAAGTTTTTTGAGAAAGGAAACTACTGCAACATTCTCTTTCTTATTGTCTTCCATTGAAACTGTATTTAATTCTGTATTTATCTTTAATAATTAACTACGATATAAAAATAGAAACGTAATGTTTGCTAATTTATTGTATCATCTCTTTGTAGATAAATATGATATTTCTTAGCTTATCCAACCCAGCGAAGCTATGTTTTTCTTATCAGATTATACAACCGCTGACGGATAGGTAAAGGCATAACACGAGTGGTAAAACGGATTACAACACTTTGGCAAAAAACATGGAAAGGTATGTAGCCCATCTTCAGCATCCGTACCAAGATACGCACCTCATCACAAGCATAAGCCCAGCCACCTCTTCTTGCCACCGTTTCTTCCGAATAACGAAACCACAACAAAGACTCCTGAATATTATAAAACTTACTCCCATTCTTCAACATTCGCAACCAAAGGAAATAGTCTTCAGGGAAATATTCTGTGAGATAACCGCCTACTGCCAACACAGCTGCTTTTCTATACATAGCTGTCGGATGGTTTATAGGACATCTATACTGCGCATAGTTCTTTATCTCATCATACGCTTCAGGAACCTTTCTTATCGACTTTACCCGCGTCTTATTGTCTGTAAATTCATCCACCCAAGAGCCTATCACGTCATAGTCTTCATGTGCCTTTAGCCAATTATACTCCATCTCTAACCTATTCGGTTTACAGATATCGTCAGCATCCATACGCGCCACAAGATTATATTTACAAAGTAGTAAGCCATCATTTAAGGTCTTACCCAACCCCCTATTCTCTGGGTATGACACCACTTTCAAGGTTGAATATCTCGACTCATAAGACTTTATAACGTCATACAAAGCATCCGTCAAAGGTCCATCCTCTAACAAAACGACCTCAGCAGCCTCCACAGTCTGCGCAAAGATACTCTCTAAACTCTCACGAAGGAAAGCGGGATTATCTTTCTTATAGACAGCCATTAAAACTGATATGTCAATACGTTCCATACGTTGATGCTCAAGGATTATTTAACAAAAAATACTTAATAGAACCGCCCAATGCCTATAATAGACAACGACTCAACTAATATTCTTTAGCTACAAATTTACAAAAAGAAAATAACAAATAACCATTCATAGTGAGAAGATTTCGCAAAAACGATTATCATCAGATAATAATTATACTTTTTATGACAACCGAATACAATATAATTACAATTATTGAGTTTTATTAAGCACAAGAGTACAAACAAAATGTCGATATATACTTTAATCAGTCTTTTTGCATTTGCCATGAGTGCTGTTTGTGGATTCATTATGATTCCACAGATTCTTTCGTTTTGTAAAAAGAGAAAATTATATGACAGACCAGATGCCAGAAAAATACACAAGAATGTTGTTCCTCGCTTAGGGGGTGTATCGTTTATGCCCAGTATGCTGATTGCTACGGTCGTAGCACTATTGGCGTGGGTCTATACAAGCAAAGGCAATAAGATTGGGGTCAGCCCATGGAGCATCTTTTTTGGCGTGGGTATCACCGTTATCTATATAACAGGCGTACTCGATGACATCTTTGGCGTGCGGGCAAAGAAGAAACTTCTCATGCAAATCATTGTGGCAAGTCTGCTTCCGATGTCCTATCTTTACATCAACAACCTCTACGGTTTCTTAGGTATCTATGAGATCCCTGCTATTATAGGAATGGTATTAACGGTTGGCGTACTGGTATTTATCATGAATTCCATCAACTTGATAGATGGTATTGACGGCCTCTCTGCGAGCCTTACGCTCATCGCTTTATCGGGTCTTTTCTTTATTTTCCAACGCGAAAGGATATGGGTCTATTGCATCCTTATTGCTGGATTGATGGGTGTATTGATTCCTTTCCTTTACCATAACATCTGGGGAAAACAGGAAAAGAACCAAAAGATATTCATGGGTGACTCTGGTAGTCTGACACTTGGTTACATCCTTGGCGTACTACTGATTAAGTTCTGCATGTACAACCCACATGTCATGCCTTATCAGAAGGGCGCAACCCTCCTTTCCGTAACCTTACTCCTCGTACCGACCTTCGATGTGTTCAGAGTCATCATCGTACGAATTCTTCACCATAAACCGATTTTCAGAGCGGATAAAAACCATATCCACCATAAGCTAATGCGTGCAGGACTAACACAGCATCAGGCTTTGATAAGTATCATTGCACTGTCGCTTATCTTTATCATCATCAACCTTTCTCTCTTCAATCAACTTCTTGTGACATGGATTATTGCGATTGATATTATTATCTATATCGCCTTCCAATATACCCTCGACATCTTTATAAGAAGAAAGGGCGGACTTCCTTTCACCGAATAAAGAGGAAGTAAAAAGGAAAGAAACTAAAAAACAAAGCAGCGTTATTAATATATAGACAAAAGGCAGGATTACACCTGCCTTTTACTATTTTGTAGCCATAAAGTATAAAAGCATCATCTTAAACAACGACTACCCACCTGCTTATCTCTATCCGAGCATCACTTTATATTGAACTTACGGTCCGCACCAATAGTGCGAAGCCTCCGCACGTCATGTGTTAGGCATCCGCACGTCTATTAAAGAGGGATAGAGCGTGTCAAGAAGAGAGAGATAAGAACCCGAAAATGCTTATAACTCACATACTATCAATAGGGTTCAACAGGCTGTAACCGCTTAGAATTTATCAAAGTAGAGCCTTACTGCCCCATCATTTAATATCATCTTTCGTCTGTCTATCTTCTCAATTCGGAACACTGGGGTAAGACTTTTAATACCATATAAACCTAATGTTGACTCATAAGCTGTTAGTGGTTGGTCGCCATTCTCACGGTCAAACTGATAAGGAGAAGTCAACGCCAGTTGGTCATTATCAATTCGGAAACGATAGAGATAGCTATAATGCTGTCCCGTCTTATCCTCCATTTGTAAGAGTTTTGCCTGAAAAGACCAGAAGACAACCTGCTCACTCAAGTCTTCATTTGCAGCGGATGTCATTGATTCTATCTTCACAAGATGCCACATTCCCTCCATTCTGCCTGCATCATTGTCCGTTTCCAACGTACAAGCGGAGAAGAGGAGTGCCAAGAGAGGCAAGACAAAGGATAATATCTTTATTCTTTTCATATTCTGTTTTGTTCTTCTTTCACATTAAAAAGGCTATTTCTTTCCTAACAAACCACGCTTCGTAATGGTCAACTGCATACCATAGTTGTTGCCACCGAGTACTGAACCGAAGTCGGCACCGATGCCCATTCGGACATCAACACCTCTCATCCACATCGGAAGTTTCTGTCCTTGCAGTGTGTAAGTTGCTTCTCCCATCAGACTCACGTTGTGTCGTCTCTTCGTGCAAGGCTGTTCGTAGGTACCCAATCCCTCCTGCCATGTGCCGAGAAAACGCCACTTGAAATACTCTGAAGGATGACCACCCAAACCTACATGGAAACCCACGAAACGGTTGTCCTTAAAGTAGATAGTCCCATCTTCATTGTAAATCGGTGAACGATAGAGCGGATTACCAATGCCTTGTCCCCAATGTTGGAAACCGGGGAGGATATAATGGTTATAGTAGTTGTCCTTGCCTCCGATATGATCGGCTATCGTTATGGTATGATCATGGTAAATCGGACCGCTCTGATACTTTGAATAAAGATATTCAACGACAAGAGTGTTCAACCAATTATCAGGCTTATAACGATATTCAAAACCTAATAGCCAGTCCTTGAAATCATAAATCAAGTAGCGACGTTGCTTCTTCTCTTGCCACTCACTGCCCTCACCATAACCGTCATAGTCAAGCTGGAGCATGGCAGAATGGTCCTCAAAGAACTTATCGGCATAGAGTGAAAAGCCGTGCCAGTCGCCATCATAGTTGAAACGCATCACCCAACTGCCCAACTGGTCGCCCTGCACATTCTGATAAGTTGTCTCACCATTGTCGGCACCACCTGGGAGAAAAGCGTTCCAATAAGCGTGCAGCCCTTTCCCATTCTCTATGGTCTTCATTGTGCCATGACCATCAGGAAGATAAGAGGTACCACCAAAGATACTAACCATCTCTAACCCCATCTCTAACGACCACGGGCAGAACACCTCATCATTCCCCACCTTCAGATAGCCTGCCTTAGAGTGGAAGAGTGCGCGGTCGGTATATTTCGATTGCTTAGCCGTGAAATCATGTTGCCAATTTTGGTCGGTCATCATTCCGTAAGCAACGTGTCCTTTGAGGTGCAACCAACCATTTGCAAAGGGTAGAGTCCAATAGTCTGACAATGCCAAACGCACCTGCGGAATAGGACGAGCATTGATGCCCAATGTCTGCGAGCCAGAACTGAGTTCATTATCCTTCATCTGCATCGGTTCTTCCTTGGCTCCGATGGTCAGTGTTCCATGCCACCATCGTCCTTCCACGTATGCCTGTTGGAAAACAGCCTTACTTGTATAATTGATAGGAACGACAACATCTAACCCATAGCCTAAGCCGAACTTCTGTCCTTCATCCGTGCTCAATGGGCGTTCTATGCCCCCACGTAGATAGCCGTTCGCCGTCTCCAGCGAACTGAGTCCATATTTATTGGCATTGAGCCAGAGTGGGGTCTTGCCCTTTGATAGGCTCCCCTGCATTTCTATCTTATATTCTAAGCCTTTTAATGGCTGCAACCTTGACGTGTCACGACGTACCGGCTCTTGATACTGAGCCTGCATCGTTGATGTTATCAAAAGGACAACCAAGGTTGAAAATAACTTCTTCATCATTATAAAGTTAATACCAGCTACAAAGATAATAAAAAAAAGATGACCAGCAAACTTAATTCCTCCGCAAGTAAACGCAACTTGTTAGAATTCAAATAGGAAAGTGAATAAAAACAGTCCTCTGCTATCTATTCAACATTAACACCCCTTCGTGGGCTACACATCCTTGCATAAAACCTCCGTTACCTCCGTGTCTCTGTGTGAGATATAAACTTCAAAAGGCAAGGAAATATATTGACAAAATGTTCGAAGAAAAAGTAAGAAAAAGACATAAAAGCATATTGTTTTAGCATCTACGTAAGTTATTTGTAATCAAATAGTTGCAAAGGAAGATTTTAAAAGGTACTTAATTGGACTCTAAAAGGGCGTTAATAAGACCTCAAAAGGGCACCTTTTGCAAGCCAAAAGAGCGTCTTTTGCAAGCCGTTTGGTGGTCTTTATAAAATCAACATGTGAAAAATTCGGACAAAACAGCTTACACCCCAAAAGATTACCAAGCAGGACGACACCATCCATTATACCTCGTCATCGTCTAAATAGCTATTTATTGAGTCTGTATTCCCTATATTTTACATCACATTTTATAGTCGAACCCATATAAAAACACAAATAAATCGCATTTTTATATCAGATATAATATAATTTAAAAAAAAAACTTGTAACTTTACATCCGAAGTAATATAATTTATATGGAAAGAACAAAACTATCGATGGTTGTAAAGGCTTTGCGTAAGGAATATGGTCTCACGCAAGAAGACCTTGCGATGAAGTCTGGAGTAGGTTTATGCTTTGTTCGCAATGTGGAGCAAGGCAAGCAAACGCTAAAGATGGATAAAGTAAATCAACTCCTTGATTTGTTCAACTACGAACTTACGCCTGCCAAGAAACAATGAGACAAGCAGAAATATATCGAAAGAGAATTCTCGCTGGTATTCTGACAGAAGATGGTGGCGAATACCGATTCTGTTATGACGAGAAGTATCTTGTACAGGAAGATGCCCAACCTATAAGTTTGACATTCCCATTACAGACGGAACCGTTTGTAAGTCCTGTGTTATTCCCATTTTTTGATGGGCTAATACCCGAAGGATGGTTGCTTGATGTGGCACTTCGCAATACCAACATCAGCGTTCTTGACCGTATGTCGTTATTACTATTATGCTGTAAGGAGTGTATAGGCGCTGTAAGTATTATTCCACGGAAAGAATTAGGAGGTGATGTATAATGTGTAAATGTCTGTATTGCTATCAAAAATTGGAAGAGGGTCAGAAAGACTTTCATCCTCATTGTGCTCGCAAGTTCTTTGGTACAAAAGATGTTCCCTTATTGGAATATAAACATAAAGACCTCGAAGAATTAGCCGAACAAGTAATCCGCGCCCAGACATCGCTGACAGGAGTTCAGCCTAAATTGTCTCTAAACCTCAATAAACACGATGGTTGTAACCGATTAACCATTGTCGGACTTTGGGGGGATTATATCTTTAAACCACAGACAGAGGCTTACTCACAGCTGCCTGAAAATGAGGACTTAACAATGCACCTTGCAGAAGCTGCAAAGATAAAAGTCGTACCACATAGCTTAATTCGTTTGTCTGATGGGAAGTTGGGGTATCTCACCAAGCGTATTGATCGTACCAAGAATGGTGAGAAAATAGATATGGAGGATATGTGTCAGTTAACGTTACACCCTACAGAATATAAGTATAAAGGATCGTACGAGCAGATAGCAAAAACGATAACACAATATAGTAGTACACCCAAACTCGACTTAACCAACTATATGCAATTATTGCTTTTCTGCTTTATCACTGGTAACAACGACATGCATCTGAAGAACTTCTCTCTTTATCGTCCTTCAAAAGATTATCAATTAGCTCCAGCTTATGACCTTCTCAACACTACGATAGCAAATCCTAAAGACAAAGAGGAATTGGCAATGCCGCTCTCTGGACGAAAATCGAAGCTGTGTCTTGATGACTTCTTAAACACTGCAAAGACAATAGGCTTAGAAGAAAACATTGTATTGCGCCTCGTAAAAGGTTTTGAAAAGGCTCTCCCTAAATGGAAGTTGCTCATAGAGAGTTCATTTCTTGACGAAGATATGAAAAAGGAATATAATAAACTTATCGTATCCCGATTGAATCGTTTGCAAGGATAAAATTGACTCAGCTAAATTAAAATTTGCCTTTTCTGCATTCTTATCTTGTGCTTTATCACTTTATGTGAGACCGTCCGATTTTGGACAGTCATACCTTACAAGTGTATAAGCCTTTGTTTTTTTCCAATCTACGTATTTAACGGGAGAGCCACAATGAGAACTATTTTTATATTATACTCTCTTTATAAATGTGTTCTCTACATTCTTATTCAGTAAAGGTTCCAGATGAAAAAAGAGAGGCTTGGTATTGTTTCCAGCCTCTCTTTTACTTACATTATTGTGGGAACCTATTCAAATTCCTGTACCTGCATGCCTACATAACGTTCATAGTAATTACGTACATAGACATTATCTGATTGCGTATTTAGCCCAAAGCGAAGACAGTTGGCTGATATGATATTACCATAACCTGCACTTCTGGGACCACTGTTAACTGGATTTGGTGTACTTGCCCAGTAATAGCCTTTTTTTCCTAAATCGGTTAATTTTCCATCCTTATATTGTCCAAGTGCTGGAAGATAGAAATAATCTCTTCTTACTGATGATTCTGGTTTGCCAGAGATTACTACAGTAAATTTAATATCTCCACCTGAATCCCACGTATTTGTACCTTGATAGTTTTCCTCAGAACTAAAATGTGAAATTTTGCTCTGTTTCTTTAGCCAGATGCCTCCTACATAAAGATGGTTTGCAAATACCCATAAAGTTTTGTTATCCAACTGTGGAGATCCTGCCCCAATATACCATGTAAGTGCTTCGAAGGTCGGCTCATCCTTGCATGAGTTTATAGCCTTTGTCTGGACCTTATACGTGAATGCAGTATTGTACCATCTTGTGTCCGCTGATGATCTTGCATAGTTTGTATTTTCAGCGTTATTGAGTAAAGGCTGACTGCTCTCATACCTATCCCAATAATTGCTCTTTGCATCCCACATGTAATAATCGGCCTTGCGAGAAGTATATGTCGTCATGCCAAGGTCAGTACTGATTACCTGATTCTTTCCAGCAATACAATTTATACCACTATATGTATATGAAATAGTGCTTTTTGTACCAGTTACGGAATCATATAGAGTATAAGTAACCTTAAAGGTTGAGTAAGTTCCTGGAGCTACAACCATTATGGCTGCATTCTTAGATGCTGTAGCGGTAGTAGGAATAGGGAAACCAGTTGTTGAACTTGTTCCGTTCAAAGTCAAGGTTACGCTGTTAGAAGAACTATTTGCAGCTCCTAAACCGCTGTCGCTAAAATTGAACGTTCCAGCAAGGCTTTCACCGTTAGCCACTGTAACATTGATTTGTGTTACTACAGCAGAAGCATCCAACTCCTCTTTTGAGTAGTATGGCATAAATGTTATGTACGAAGCCTCATGACTGAGATTAAACTTATAGGATCCATCTGTTTGGCGTGTTGCAGTACCGACACCGCAGTCTCCAACAGTTCCTAACTGAGTCGCATTGTTGGCTTCGTCCTGATTCTGACTTGTTGCTATTGTAACAGTGTTACCTGAAGAGCTTGCGTTCCCTGTGTATCTAACAGGATAGCTCGCTGCCGTATAAGTTCCATCGAAATAGAACTTTGCAGAAGCTGCTGTTGTTGATGTAATATTGTTGGAACTACTTGCTGTTAGTGTAGAACCACTCTTTACCCAAATGTTGTCGTTTGTAGTCCAGTAGAAATTTACCCCTGAATCATAAACGCCTGAGGTACGTGTCTTAGCCTCTGAGGTAATAGAGAAAGAAGTCTTACCTGTTAAATCCTTATTCTCAGCACCATTGCCAGAATCCGCGTCACTTACATTGTCATTAGAACAAGCCGTCAGCCCCAAAAGTAAGCATGTAGCAAACAAACTTGTGAATTTGTTAATCTTCATAATTCTTATTGATAATTATTTTGAGTTAATCTGGTTCAACATCAAACGTGTTACTGTTGTCATCTTCTGCCTTTTTGTGATCAGACTCAAAGGGTGAGTTTGTACCCATGATGGGTTCTGCCGATACAGGAATAACTGAAAGCTCGGGGCAACAATATTCCTTTTTTACATAATTTTTTCTTTCCATATCTATTTTTTATATGATTATATCCTCTCTAATCTACAAGTGGCATCTCTGTAAATCACATTATTATTGATAGATGTCATCGGTTTGGTTGGGCAAAGGTATTTATAAATTTCCAGATAAATAAGTTTATCTCTCATAATTTATATAATAAAGGTTATATTTATAAATATTTAACCAACATTTCTTATCTTCTGCTACATTCTTGGCGTATAGGTCACATTTTTACCATAAGTCTCTTACATCAAAACTATTCGATAAAAATATAGCTGCCAGAAAGAACTTGCCTTCTAACAGCTATATGATATTACCTAAAATCTAATCGTTTACATTTTTCAATTATTTTATGTTTTGAACTAATCGGCTCATACATCCCTGATTAGAAACGGACCTATCATTCGACCTAATATATGTGTATGTAAATCTTATATGCGCCACGCTGTTTGTGTTATAAGAAGAAGTGGAGAAAAGAATCCATCAAAACATATTTTCCTGTCATTGCTATCATCATCTTTAAGCATGTAATCATTTAATATTTACTCTATTACGCGAATTGTTAAAAGTGACAGCAACTTAAAACTAAAACTAACTGTATATATAAATAAGGTGAGATTTTAGGACTTTATATCGTGTCAAACACAAGTTTAGGGAAAATCCCCCATCGCATAGGGGAAATCCTTTTTATATGTCTTTTTTTCTTCGTTCCTTTGCATCATGAAAGTTAGGAAATGCTTTTCGAAGTACTCCGAAACTTGAATAAGAACTTAAAAAGGTAACGATTATGAGAAGGATAGTACTAACCCTCATCGCATCGCTCATAGTTATCGGCGCATCAACAAGCGCAATGAGTTATGAGCAGGCTCGAGTACAAGCACTCTTTCTAACAGATAAGATGGCTTACGAGCTGAATCTGACGGAGGCACAATATGAGGCAGCCTACGAAATAAACTTGGATTACCTCATGAATGTCAACACGGTAGACGACCTCTATGGAATGTATTGGTCACATCGAAACGTAGATTTGAGCTATATCCTCTATGATTGGCAATATCGTGCATATGTTGAAGCAGCATATTTCTACCGCCCACTGAGATGGGACGCAGGCTACTGGAGATTTGGCATTTATGCTCGTTATCCACGCCGCGACTATTATTACTTCGGACGACCATCGTTCTACAACGTTTACAACGGAGCCCACAGCTGGCGAATGAATGGCGGAAGAAGTTGGTATAACGGAAGAGAAATCTTCTACGGCGGAGATTATAACAGCCGATATGGTATGAGAGATTGCTACATACGTGGCGATTACAATAGAGGAGGAAACTACTATTATAACAATGGTCCTACTTATCAGAACGACCGCCCACGCAGCTTCGGCAATCAGCAACGCGGAAACTTTGATGGACCACGTAACAACCAGTACTACGCACCACGAGAGAGTTCGACACGAACAACGGTTACTCAACCTAACTATGGTGGTAACTTCGGTGGAAGTAGGAACTATGGTGGCGCAACAAGAAGCTATGAGCCAAGTCGCTCATTCGGTGCACCAAGCAACAGCTTCGGTGGTAGTGGCGCAACATTTGGCGGAAGCCGCTCAGGTGGTGGAAGCGTTTCAAACGGAAGTAGCTCATTTGGTGGACATAGATAACGACATTAAGATATAATAAATAGACGTTGATTCAATCAGGTTTAAATACTAAGCACTAAGGTTTTAAAAGATAAATAGATTAGACGAATTAAGGTATTAAAGATTGTTTAGCAGTTAGCAAACCAATGAGTAAGACTGCATTCAGACCAAATTAGAGATGTAACAAAGAGAGTTATTTAAATGAAGGAGAGGAGTCTCACGTGAGTGAGGCTCCTCTTCGCTTTTTATTATTAGGCGCAATAAGGCTAATTAGGTTGATAGGGCTAATTAGCCTTATAGCTCAAGTACCCTAACCTCAGCATTCCCCATTGGCTTCAGCTCATTCATCGGCTTATCAAAATAAACGCTTTGAATAGCTTTATTGATGATACCATGTCCTACGGCAAGCACTTTCTTTTCGGGATATTCTTCCTTCAACCATGTAAGAAATTCCTTAGCACGAGCCTTCAAAGCATCTAAGCTTTCGATGTCATCGGGCCATAAAGAGGGGTCCTTCAGATTCGCTAAATTAGGGATATGCTTCCCTGTAAACGAACCCCAGTCACGTTCACGAAGCAAGGGAGTCGTCGTAACAGCCTTCCCATGAGGGGCAGCAATCAGTTCGCAGGTATGAATACTACGCTGCAAATCACTTGAGACAAAGGCATCTATCGCTTCATCTTTCAAACGTTCTGCAAGTTCTTCAGCCTGCTTGATACCCTGCTCATTCAGTTCTCCCGGTGTTTGTCCTTGCATAATATGATTGGCGTTATCCACCGTCTCACCATGCCTTACAAGATATAATAATGTCATAACTTCATCATTTATTATTGCAAAAATAATAAAAAGTTAAGGAGTAAAACGTTGGAATAGAGATTATTTTGTATTTTTGCATCTATGAAAGTACTTCAAATATCAGCCATAAGGGCTATTATCGTATTAGTGACAGGTTTCCTCCTCGTAAGATATCGTGAGGAAACTATGACGTGGATGACCATCACCGTGGGTATACTCTTCCTACTCTCTGGATTGGTTTCTTGCATCGCTTACTATTTTGAAAAGGAGAAAGTAGCAAAGAAAACAGCGACGTCTGAACAGCAAGAAGGACAACAAGAAGAAGAAAACCTCAAGTCACCTTCTTTCCCTATTGCAGGTGTCGGCAGTATTGCCTTGGGTATCATCCTTGCCGTCATGCCCAACACGTTTATCACATGGGTGGTTTATATCCTTGCAGCATTACTGATTCTCGGTGCTGTCAATCAGTTTATGAACCTCGCTCGTTCACGTCAGTACGCTCGTGTTCCGGTCTATATGTGGCTCTTCCCAACAGTCATCTTGGCAATAGCTATTCTGTTGATAAGTAAGCCAATAGAGACTGCACAGCTTCCATTATTGGTTCTCGGATGGGCATTTATGTACTATGGTGTCTTAGAATTCATCTTGATTATCCGTATGTATCTTGTCCGTAAATCTTACGAGAAGGCTGAAGATGCTAAGGTTGTGACAGGCGACAAGTTGGTTACAGATAATATCGAAGACGCTGAGGTTGTAGAGGAATAACCCATGTACTTCTGTCGTTACCCCTCACCCCTCGGCAACTTAATACTTGCCGAGGAAGAAGATGCTATCGTTTATTGTCAATGGGAAGATACGATTGACGAACGAATGATAGCGAAGTGGACGGAAGACAGGGAGCAAAACAGCGTGTTACTAACTGAGGCTTGCCGACAATTAACGGAATATTTCACTCAAAAGCGCAAGACTTTTAACCTCCCCATACGATTAAACGGCACTCCCTTTCAGCTACTCGCATGGGAAGGTTTACAGCAAATCCCATACGGAGAAACGCTTTCTTACGCAGAATTAGCAAGACGTATAGGCAGAAACAAAGCTGCTCGCGCTGTGGGTAATGCCAATCACCACAATCCATTAATGGTCATCATTCCCTGCCATAGAGTTGTGGCAAGCAATGGAGAATTGGGAGGATATGCAGGAGGAACAGCCCGAAAAGCTTGGTTATTGGAAAAAGAAAAGGGGAACAACAAATTGTAATAATCATTCTAATGATTATATAATTTGAAATAATCCAATAAGAAAAGACCATTCTATGTACTCAATATTGAGGACAAGAATGGTCTTTTCAATCTTCCAGAGGATGATAACTTTTAGCTTGAAATCCTACAAATAATCAGAATCTATTCTAATATCCTTGATTACTAATATGATTCTTTACCTCTCCCATCTTAGTCTGTATATACGACCAGGCTGCGGATTAGCACAACAATAAGAATACATTTTGTTTCCCTTATCAAAAGGAACACTTTCTAAGGCTTTATAGTCACCATCTATCTGCGTATTCAGATCCTTGTATTCAAGTATTGCTGGCTTATTAAAGTTTGCATCTTTGTATGATAACAAGACGCGGAAAGTCATCATATCTATAGGAGAGTCTAACTTACAGCTAATCCACGGCTGTGCCTTATGGTCAGGATCATCATTCTCAGTCTTTATATGAATAACTGTACTCTCATTGTATTTAAGGGGATGTTTAAACTTTATCTTTGCTTCATCCCATTTCTTTTCATCATCATGAAAGACAATGTCTTCTATGATTTGCGATGTAGATGACAACTTTGGGCGAATACTTCCTGTCCATTTGAAATTATAGGGTATGTCAGTAAGAAACAAACGCTTACATTGTATCATTCGAAAAGATTCAAATGTAGATTTTACCCCATCATGTGACTGAAAGATACAGAAGGAGGAGATGCGACGATAGTCTTCTGAAGAATTATCTAAAATGATTTTATTTATACCTCTGAGGATCCCATATATTAAAATTATAAACCCAAGGCATAAGACAATTAAAGCAATAAGCGTATAAGTCTCATTGCTCACAAGCATTAATATTATACTAAGTATAGAACAAAATGATGCAAGGAAAGAACATGTACTTGATTTATATGTCCTTAAAAAATCCCACAATTTCATGTATGATTATCGGTGTATAAAAGGTATGTAGTTATGCGTCTGTTCCCATAATTGTAATATATTGTAACTGCTAAAAAGCAACTAAGCTAAGTTATTGATGTAGTTGATATATACTACTTTGCAAAGGTAAGGAATAAGTTTCTCATTTCCAAGTAAACCAAAAATTATTTTTCGTGACGCCAGTATTTCTTGCATAGCGCAAGAGTTGAAACATCACAATAATTAAAGTCTTAACCGAAAGTAAACATAAGCACCATTTATTTACCTTTAAAAGACAATATCCTTTATTCTCATATTTCTGATGTTTGTAAACTATTTTTATATTATTCAAAACTAACACATGCTCTTTTGGCTTCTAAAAGACGCTTAATTGATTTGCAAAAGGTGCCCTTTAAGCTCTTTGCTAACGCCCTTTTGAAGTGCAATTAGGCATCTTTTACTTTATTACTTTATAACTAATTGACTTCCTGCAGGTTATGAACTCACTTTTTATTCGTGATTTCACCCTTATTTATAGATGTTTTACTTGAAATAATGTAATGATTTTTCAGAACCCTATCTGCGGTTTTTGAAGTATCAAAATGAAAAGGTTTTCTGTATCGAAGGATAACAATAAAATAGGAAGATGAGCGCCTTAGTCATGTCTTTATTTAATGAGTAACCTCGCATCTTCCGTTAGTGCTATACGAAATATATCTACGTATTTAACGGAAAAACCATTCCTTCGGATATATAAAAAAGAAATGTAGTAAGTGATAGGGACTTTTTCATACCCCTAAAACTTACTACATTTTATTTCTTTTATCGATTACTCAAAGTTCAGTTCACCAAAGAAAGCAGGACAATGGAAGTCGGGAGAAGGCAAGGCAATAGGATTCCAGGAGAGGAAATGAGGCTGCGATGTCTTGTCACCACACTTATAGAAATTGGCTCTTATCGTCTTTCCAGAGAGATTCTCTATTGTATGACGGAAGTAAGAACTAACAGGAACAACGAGTGTGAGTTCCCATGCCTGTCGTCCCTCTCTCATCTCGAAGGGTTCACGACCCAAAGATGCCCAACGATCAATCTGCTCTAAGGCGGCTGCTGGAGCATGAGTACGATTCTCTCGTCCCTGTCCATTGCACAGCAATATCGTACCGATACAGTTGCTTTCAAGGTTATAATAGCCTCCTTCCTCATCAGGACTACAGAAGAACTCACAGCATGAGTCCTGCCAAACTGGACCTAAGTCGGTGCCAGCCTCAGCACGCACGCAGTCTTCTTCAACTCGATAATGCAACAGAATGGTATCGCCTTTATGAGCAATAGCAAACTCAACCTGTGGACAATAAGGGAATTCTGCTGCCCAGTCTACTGTATCTATCATATTATAAGATACGCTATTATCCTTGAAAAGGGCTGGAATGTCAACAGCTTTCACCTGCTGACACTCCAAACGTTTTACCTTTAATTGTTTCATTGCTTCAATATTTTCTTCACAAAGTCAGCCATCATCTGGTCATGACGACGTACGTCACGATAGAGCAAGAGCTGATTACGTGAGCGAACGAGGTTATGCTCTGGGTATTTCACCTTGAAATAAACGTCTCCGTTGATGTAATCTGTCAAGAAACGAACGCACTGCATGTATGGGAACAGTGCTACAGCGTAAGGCAAGTGACTGGTCTCTACAGGGGTAAGGAAGTTGCCTGCCGTACTAAGATAGCCTTCAGTGAATGAGCAAAAGACATCTTCTTTCAGTCCGACAGCATCGTAATTGTCGCTATCCTCAGCCACGTGGTTAGCACCAGTGCGCAGGAAGTCACCATAATCAGAGAAGATAAAGCTTGGCATTACGGTATCGAGATCGATAACACAGAGCACCTTACCATCCTTGTCAAACATCATATTGTTCACCTTTGTATCACAGTGGCAGATACGCTTAGGCAATGTGCCCTCACGATAGAGGCGTTCAGCAAGGCACATCTCGTTTGCATAGCTCTCTAACTCAGCAATCATATCCTTCACAGAAGCCACTCTATCAGCCTTATCAGCACTTACAGCCTCACGCAACTGGCGCAAACGAAGTTCCATGTTGTGGAAGTCTGGAATTGTTTCTCCCAATGGTTCCTTCAAATCGACCAACATATTCTGGAAGTTACCGAAGGTTTCACCACAGCAGAATGCGCTCTCTGGGTTTACTTCCTCTTTTGTAACAGCGTTAGGAATGAACACACTCACACGCCAGTAGAGGTTGTCAGCATCCTTGTAGTAGGTCTTACCGTCCTTAGCCTGTATGAAACGCAGACACTTACGTTCGATATCAGTCTCACCCTTCTCCATCAACTTGTGGCGGATATGGTCAGTTACAAGTTCGATATTATGCTGCAACAGGTCTACATCGGTGAATATAGCGTTGTTAATACGCTGCAAGATATAATCAGGCGTATTAGCATCTACAGTTTTTACACGCAGTGTTTCATTAATCAGTCCATTACCAATTGGACTTACACTCTCAACAGTTCCCTCAATGCGGAACTGTGATACAACATCATTAAAATTAGGCATAGTTATTTATTAGTATTAAAGATTGATGCACTATTAGGAGTGAAGGAGTTAAGGAGTTGAAGGGAGTTAAGACAAATGTTATATGGGTCAAAATCTGATGACTTCAATATCAACGTAATGTTTTTTATTAATATAGTCCAACAATACATTTGTCTTAACTCCCTTCAACTCCTTAACACCTTAACTCCAAAAACTTTTAGGGTCTATCAGCAGGCTTAACACCAAACTGAGAAGGCTTGCTACCCATTACAAACTCAAGTGTTCCACCACGTTTGATGTCCTTGAAGTCGATGTAAGAACGGGTATAAGGCTTGCCATTCAACTTAGCACTCTGAATATAAATATTCTTATCGCTGTTGTTATGTGCCACTATGCGGAAGGTCTTACCACCTCCAACGTTCACCGTAGCCTCATCAAAGAGCGGTGTACCGAAGATATACTTGCCACCTGCAGGCTCAACCTGATACATGCCAAGAGAGGAAAGAATGTACCATGCAGACATCTGACCCACATCCTCGTTACCACTCAATCCATCGAAGTCGTCGTGGTATAAGTTCTTGAGTACATAGCGAATCTTATCCGCTGCCTTCCAAGGCTGACCCACATAGTTGTACATATAGAGGATATGATGGCTTGGCTCATTACCGTGAGCGTACTGACCAATCAGACCAGTGATGTCTGGTGAAGCCTCTGCTCCCATGTCACCACTAACGATGAAAAGGGAGTCGAGCTTTGAAACAAATGGCTTCTCACCACCGAAAGCAGCTACAAGACCGTGCACATCGTGTGGAACAAGCCATACATACTGCCAAGCATTACCCTCTGCATAGTCGTCCTGACGATGTACAGTACTGAATGGATCGAATGGTTCACGGAACTTACCAGTAGATGTTACACCACGCATAAACTTCGTCTTCTTATCAAAGTAGAAGTCACGATATGACTGGCTGCGCTTTGAGAAGTACTTATAATCAGCTGTCTTACCCAATTCCTTGGCGAGTTTTGCAATACATGCATCAGCCAAAGCATACTCCAATCCCTTTGCTACTGTCTCATGCTCTGGGTCGAGATCACAAGGAATATAACCATACTTCTTCAACAATCCCATACCACGCTCATCAAGCATAGCAGACGCCTTAGCAGCCTCAAAGACTGCATTCTTATCTACATCAAAGCCTTTCAGTGCGATATCAACGAGGGCAGGAACGCCTGGGTTACCAATCATACAGTCGGTTTCGTTACCCACAAGGTGCCATACTGGCAACTTACCCTGCTCCTTAAAGATATGAAGCATCGTCTGTGCGATGTCGCGTTGCTTCTCTGGATGGATAATCGTCATCAATGGATGCGCTGCACGATAGGTGTCCCAAAGCGAGAAGGTGGCATAATCAGTGAAGTCACCCTTATGTGTCTTACCATCTGCACCACGGTATTCGCCGTTTACATCATTGAAGACAGAAGGTGCAATCATTGAGTGATACAATGCTGTATAGAATATCTTTCTTGCACTCTCGTCCTGTGTCTTGATTGCAATCTTACTCAACTCATGGTTCCACTCATCCTTTGCCTGAGCAACAGCATTGCGGAAGTCCCAACCTGGAAGTTCCTTCTGCATATTCAATCGAGCGTTCTCAACACTCACTGCAGAGATTCCTACCTTCACGAGAAGTGGCTGCTCAGCATTGTCGAAAGCAAAGACACCAATCGTATCACGCTCGTTTGACTCCAACTTAACAGGCTGTGAGAACTCTGCCACAAAGTAAACGCGCTGGTCTTTAGCCCATCCTTGTGACATACGGTAGCCACTGACGGTCTTAGCCGACTCCTGCTTAAAGCTGCAAGAGGTCATCTTGTCCCAACCGATACCCTGAGAGAGGTTCAAAATAACGTAACCCTTTGTTACATCAGCAGGGAAAGCGTAACGATGGAAGGCTACACGCTGGGTGGCAGTCAACTCTACACGAACACCAGAAGCCAACATTACAGAATAGTAACCTGGGCTTACATGCTCGGCACGATGAGCAAACTTCACCTCACGCTGTGCTGGATTGGTAGTAGGGAGGAGTGATACATCACCCAAGTCACCAATACCCGTACCGCTAAGGTGCATCTGTCCGAATCCGATAACTGTTGAATCGCTGTAATGATAACCAGAACACCAGTCCCAGCCCTGCTTCTTCTGTGTAGGACCAGCCTGAATGTTACCGAATGGAACATTAGCTCCAAGGAACACATGTCCGTGTCCGCCTGTTCCAATAAATGGGTCAACATACTGCGTATAGTCCTGCGCAAAAGCGAAAAGACTGGTTGCAGCAAACGCCATTAAAGTTAAGAACCTTTTTTTCATATACTGAATTGTTTTAATCTTCTTGTCTTATATGTCTTGACAAAGCCGTCATTCAACGGCTCATCAAGTATTCGTTTACTTCTGATTGACGATGATTTCGTCTGTAAAAATCCATGCGCCTTTCTCGCGAGGGAGTGCCTTCACACGCACATAACGACCTTTGACATCTCCTTTCCACTTGTAAGGATAGACGAGATAATCCTCTGAAGCCTTAATACCTGGTCGTACCGTGTCAATCGTCTTGAAGTTCTTACCATCGTCTGACACCATCAACTCAATTGTCTCTGGCGTATAGATAACCGATTCATAGAGGTGCATAAAGTCAACACGAACGTCACGGATGTCCGTAACCTTACCCATATCAACTACTACATCCACACCAGTACTGTCGATAAAGCCCTGCCAACGACCCTCAAGATAGCCCCAATCGCCACGCAAACCATTGGTCAGTGTGTTATCACCTTCGGCACGATACTTCTCTGCATAACGTCCAAGATAAGTCACTGGCTTACCCAATGCCTCATGCTGTGTCACACTACGGCTTTCCATACGTGACCCCTTCTCCTTTGAGAGGTCAAAGGCATTATAGCCCGCACGCTTCAGTCGGTCTACATTTACGACTGCTCTCTTGCGGAAGTTGTCGTAACCGGTGCGCTTCTTTGTCCAACCTGTCTCTGCCAAAGCTAACAGACGAGGATAGAGCATATACTCTAAATGGCTTGGTTCAGCGATGAATTCGGTCCATACACACGCCTGAACGCCATCCATATATTTCTCAAGATTGCTTCCTTTGTACTCTGCAGGGATTGGCTCATAGTTGTAAGTCTTATCCAAACGAGTATATCCGCCCTGTGCCTTTGGCTGTTCCATCGGATTGTCCTGATACATATTCAGATAATAGAACTGCTGTGGAGCCATCACTACATGGTGCTTACTTGTTGCAGCTTCGATACCAGCTTCTGTTCCACGCCATGACATCACAGCTGCGTTAGGAGCCAACTTACCTTCCATAATCTCATCCCAACCGAGGAGTTTACGACCATTACGGTTCAAGAATTCTTCCATACGATGGGTGAAATGGCTCTGCAACTCGGCTACATCTTTTAAGTGATTCTCCTTCATCACCTTCTGACAATCAGGACAAGTCTTCCATGTGCGGCGCTCTGCCTCGTCTCCTCCGATATGGATGTACTTAGAAGGGAAGAGTTGCATTACCTCTTTCAACACGTTCTCCATGAAGGTATAGGTGGCTTCCTTACCTACACAGAGGTCTGACTGTGTATAAGGTTTGCCTGTACATGACAACTCTGGGTAAGCATAAACAACCTCATCACTATGACCAGGCATCTCTATCTCTGGGATTACCTCAATGTGGCGCGCAGCTGCATAGCGTACGATATCCTTGATATCTTCCTGTGTGTAATAGCCACCGTAGGCACC
This sequence comes from Prevotella melaninogenica ATCC 25845, assembly GCF_000144405.1. NCBI lineage: Bacteria > Pseudomonadati > Bacteroidota > Bacteroidia > Bacteroidales > Prevotellaceae > Prevotella > Prevotella melaninogenica. Next base: position 33,709 of record NC_014371.1, on the reverse strand, counting down.
TTGCGTATTCTTATGACAATACTTGCGGTCGTTATCCATCCACCACTTTGTCCAATCAGACTGTGTGCGATAAGAGGCTTCGTCTGTCAGTCGAGGATATTTCTCCACCTCCATGCGCCATCCACCACCATCGGTGAGGTGCCAGTGGAAGCGGTCGAGCTTGAAATAAGCCATCGCATCGAGCTGTTTCTTTAAGAAGTCTTTCGACCAAAAGTGTCGAGAGCAGTCGATCATCAAACCACGATAAGCAAAACGTGGCGTATCTTTCACTTTTACACAAGCAATCTGGCCATCCTTTTCGAGCTGGCGAACGGTTTGCAAACCATAGAACAAGCCCGTTGGAGTCAGTGCCTGAATGGTGATACCCTTTGGTGTAACCTCCAACTCATAACCTTGCAGACGAACGCTGTCCATTGCCTGAGCTGCCTGCTTGGCTGTTCCCTTGCAAATCAAGCGGAAAACGCCCTGCTTAGAAGGATTCTTTGCGTATGCTAATGGATGCTTCAGCACCTCAGAAGTGTACTGATTTAACACCTTAAAATCACGACCTGTAAGATTGGTTACAATCTTCGTACCCTTATTCAGCTTGAATTGACCCTTCAAAAGACTGATATTCTCAGGTTGTGGAATGATGTTTTGAGCTGCAACAGGCATAGAAACAGCTGCTGCAAACAACAGGAAAACTGCACTCAAAAGAACTTTTTTTCTCATAACGTGAGTATAAATTTCGGTTTTATTTCTTTATTATTTGTTTTTACTTTATGTCTCTTTCTTCGATGGCTGTCGGCTGTCTGTATTCCTATCTGTGGTCATTCAAGACCTTTCTGATAGTAGACTGCCTTCCAAACTGCCACCTTTTTGTTTCGTATTAAGCCTCCGCACCAAATGTGCTAAGGCTCCGCACAACTTGTGTTAAGGCTCCACACAACTTGTCCGAAGCGTTCGGACAAGGATAGAAGACGGCAAACAATGTCTGTTTTTATCATTATATATAATGTAATAAGACATTAAAGACCGTCGGAAGCGTGGGAGGTTTGATGGGTAGTAGTCGTTTACTTTAGATAGAACTTCAATACTCCGCCCTTCAAGAGTTCGTCATTCGTAATGCGATAGCGGTTCAATGGCTTACCACCTAATTCCATCTTCTTGATGACAACAGCCTCATCATTTGGACGAACAGTCTCAATCACAAGGTTATCTCTGCCCCACTGTGCCTTATCCAAACGGATAGTCACCTTGTCAAAGACTGGCGAAGTGAGCGTATAAGATGGATCGCCCGGACAGTCAGGATAGAAACCTATCATATTGAACACAGCCCAAGCCGACATTGTTCCAGTATCATCATTACCCGGGATGCCCTCTGGTGCATTCTTGAAATACTCCTTCAAGAGTCTGCGTGTCTGTACCTGTGTACGCCACTCGTCGCCTTTGAAATAAGAGAAGAGGTGAGGATAAGCGATATCTGGCTCATTGGCAGGGTCGTAATAACCCTTGTCAAACACGCTCTGGAGCTTGTTTACAAAGTTTTTCTGTCCTCCCATGAGCTTTGCAAGTCCCATAACGTCATGCGGAACATAGAAAGTATAGTTCCAAGCATTACCTTCGTGGAAGCCTGGTGATGGTTCGAAGTTCTCTCCCTGCTTTGGATCAAAAGGCTTATAGAAGGTGCCGTCTGGCATCAAGGGGCGCAACAAACCAAACTCCTTACTGAAGTAATGGCGATAACCCAAAGCACGATTGTGGAACAGACGGGCATCGTCTTTCTTACCCAATGCCGTAGCCAAGCGTGAAAGGGCATTGTCGGCAATGTAGTATTCGAGGGCATGAGAGACGGAATTATCGAACTTCTCGTGTAAAGCTACATAACCCTTCTCCATGTATTCGTCGTTATCTGGGCGCAGAGGGTTCTCGCTTCCCTTTGTCAAAGCCGACTTTCGGAAGGCTTCATAAGCCTTGTTAATATCATAACCACGCAGACCTTTCAACCAAGAATCAGTGATAACGGGAATGGCTGGGTCGCCTTCCATCGTGTAAGTCTCACGACTAAAGAGTTCCCACTTTGGCATCCAGCCATGCTCCTCGTACATTCCAATCATCGAACGAATCATATCACGCTGACGATTTGGATAAACCAATGTAAGCAACTGATGCACATTGCGATAGGTATCCCACAACGAGAAGACCGTATAACGATTGCCCTCCTTCACCGTTCGAATCTCATCACCCTCCATGGCAGGGTATTGTCCGTTGACATCCTGCAGGATATTTGGGTGGATGAGGACGTGATAAAGAGCTGTATAGAAGATGGTGCGCTCTGTCTTTGTACCACCCTCAACGAGGATGCGAGAGAGATCATCATTCCACTTAGCACGCGCCTCAGCACGAATGGCGTCGAAGTTCTTTCCACGCTGTTCGGCATCAAGGTTCTCACGAGCGTTTGCCATACTTACGAATGACACACCCATCTGTACCTCTACCTGCTCGTCAGCCTCAGTGTTGAAGTTCATCCATACACCGATATCATCGCCAGAGAGTTCTTTGTTATAGGTCTTATAAAGCTTGAACTTGCCATTGTCGACATCCCACTCAGCCTCTACGCCTGTCATCGGACGCTGTTTCTTCCAATAGCCAGCCTCCGTTGGTTTCTTGCTGACACGCATCACGAAGTAAATTGGGAATACAGCCTGAGGGTTATAACAGAATGTACCCTGCAACTTCATACCCTCATACTCTGTGTCGCTCACCTTCTTCACCATGGCACCAGACTCATTTGTGAGTCCTTCACCGAGGTTCAACAAGATATGACTTTCTCCTTTCGGGAATGTGAAACGTGCAACAGAACTGCGAGGAGTAGCTGTTACCTCTGTCTTCACATTATACTTTTTCAGATAATTAGAATAATAACCGGGGTGTGCAACCTCCTTGTCGTATGTACTTCCGTACTCCTTATAATCAACGTTCAACTTTCCTGTCGTTGGCATAAGCAACAATGAGCCTACTTCTGGACAACCCACACCACTTAGATTGACGTGAGAATAACCAGTGAAAAAGACATTATGATATTCGTAAGGAGTTGACCACCAGCGTGCATCCTTGTCATATTTATTCAAATCAGAACCCATTACGTTGAATGGTACGACTGACATCAATCCGTTAGGGCATACTGCTCCCGGATTGGTAGTACCGAAATTCGATGTTCCGATAAAAGGATTGACAAGGTCAACAGGCTCTTCCCCACCCTTGTCAGCCGCTTTCAGCGAAAGAAAAGACAAGGAAAGAAGTAGTACTAATAGGAATTTATGATTCATTTGGGTGGTGGGTAGTGGGTGATGAGTGATGGGTGTTAGGTGGTGATGAATAGTAGGTGGTGGGTGTTGGATGTTGGGTGGTGATGAATAGTAGATGATAGGTGATGGGTGTTAGGTGGTGGGCGATGATGAATTGTGATGAAGCTATCATTATTTACTTCTAAGCAATTCATCAACACCCAACACCTAACATCTAACACCTAACAATTCATCAACACCCAACACCCAACACCTATCACCTAACAATTCATCAACACCCAACACCCAACACTTAACACCTTATAATATACTATTGTTCTTTGTGAACTCTACGATGTCCTTGATATAGCCAAATGCCATACCAACGACGGTATCAGCTGCACCATAGTAAACGGCTACACGCTCGCCATCCTGCAAAGCAGCACATGGGAAGACAACGTTTGGCACGTCACCCTGTAACTCATAAGGTGCATTTGGTGCAAGAAGATATGGACGAGTGCGATAGAGAACCTTCTCTGGATTGTCCTTGTCAAGGATAGCTGCACCCATCGAATAACGGAAACCATTACAAGTAGTGATTACACCGTGATAGAAGAGCAACCAACCTTCGTCTGTCAAGAAAGGAACCGAACCTGCACCAATCTTCGTACACTGCCATGCACTCTCTGGGAAAGGAGTAACCTTCATTACGCAACGATGCTCGCCCCAATACTTCATATCTGGGCTAAAGCTGATGTAGATGTCACCGAAAGGTGTATGACCATTGTCGCTTGGACGACTCAACATCGCATACTTTCCATTGATCTTCTCTGGGAAGAGGACGCCATTACGGTTGAATGGCAAAAAAGCATTCTCACACTGATAGAACTTCTTGAAGTCGAAGGTGTAAGCAATACCGATTGTTGGTCCGTGATAACCGTTACACCAAGTAATCCAATAACGGTCCTCAATCCATGTAACACGTGGGTCATACTTATACTCTGACTCAATCATTTCAGTGTTACCAGCCTCAAACTTAATAGGCTCATGATTGATTTCCCAGTTCACACCATCCTTACTGAAACCAGCAAAAATGTTCATCTGCACCGCCTTGTTGTCGCAACGGAACACACCAGCGAAGCCATCCTCAAAAGGAACAACAGCACTATTGAAGATACTGTTTGATGTTGGAATATGATAACGATCGATGATTGGGTTCTTTGAATAACGCCACATCACATCCTTGCATCCTTCTGGACGGTCCTCCCAAGGCAGAATATCTTTTAAACTTTTCATTGTAAATATAGTTTTATGCTTTTAGTTTTTATAAATGTCTATACATTATAAGTACAAGCAAAGTTAGCTTTTTACTTCAACAAAAGGTAAGTTTTTACCATTCATTAAATAGGAAAAACACTTCTTAACAAGTAATGTTAAGAATCTGTTATTTAACCAAACAAACTTACTAAGAAAATAGTCGTAATTATCGTTCAACCCAGTTCTGCACTTCCAATCCTTCTATACGTGCAAGGTGTTTTACATTCTCTGTTGCCACTGGAATCCCCAACGTAAGTGCCGTAGAGGCAATATAAAGGTCATTATCTTCTATCATTTGTCCCTTTCTTCGCAATACAGCTTTCTGACGACAGAACTCTTCGATACAAACAGAGAAAGGGATTATCTCAAGTTGGTTGAGCAAGTCTTTCAAAAGAGTACGGTTCTTTTCTGGATATGCACTACATTCTGCTCCATAAAGTAACTCGACAATAGAAATCTCAGACACACAACAGTTGCGCCACCCTGTTTCCAAGATGTGTTGCCGTACACTTTCATTCTTACGTAAGAGATGAATTAGAACATTGCTATCAAGCAAAACCTGACCATGTTGGCTCTTACTTTTCATACGCCTTCAAAGCTAATTGGTTCACTTGAACTCGAATTCTGCTTGATGATACCCATCAATTCTTCAGCAGTTTCGTTTCCTTCCCACTTCCCAAAAAACTTATTAAGCATTTCTTCTGTATAAGCTTCGTCTGACATTTCCTTGCGTTCTTCCTCGAGTACAGAGTTAGTAAGCTTCACAGCTAAGCCCAACCGAATGTTCTTACTCATCGAACGCAATGCGTTCCAATACATGCGTATCGTTTTGTTCTCGATGTTTGTCATTGTGCCTGCCATAATTATACCTCCTGTTTATATTTTTCTGCAAAAATAATGCAAACGAGAGCAAAGAAAGCTTGCTTTCAATTTGCCGAGTGCAGCTTATTTTCTGCAAATATAACGTTTTCCTATGACAACTCCAAATCTACATCTTGGTTTTCACATTCTTATTACAACTGATAGGCGAAAGGAGCATTACACTATTACGCTCACAGCATGAGAGAATAACAGACCTAAATCTAACAATACTTTTATTTTCAGTTTGCTGTCATTTTAACATTTAGACAGAAACACCTGTAAACTAACCTGTTACATCCTCATTCAGAGTGACAGAAGTGACAGGAAATTTATTATTAGAATTGTGTCCCCACCTTTGAAAAGGTTTAAGGGGACGAATATATTTCTCCAAATATAATCAATTGTGAGTTTTAGATTCTTATACCAGGCAACCGTAACAGCACATGATAAGAAACTTTATATTGAGAAACGAATTAACCATACTATAAAAAACATATTATCACAATGTAATCAAACGAGGACTATGGCAAACTTCATAATAATCATCAAGGGAAGAGCCATTTGAAAACACTATATCTTCATGTTTCTCAATCCCGTAAGCAGAATGAACATGACCAAACAGATGATATTTAGGTTTCGTTCTCATCACCTGACTACGAAGAGGACTATTCCCCCAATGTGTGTTGTTGCTTTCGTCCAATATCATGATTGGCGGTTCATGGGTCACAAGAACGTCTATACCCCTGGGTATCAAGCTCTCTGGATGATTATATCCTAAACCAAAGAACTTGACTCCCTCAATCTCACACCCCCGGTCTTGAAGGAAGTGAACATTATCAGGCAAGTCTTCTATCTCAGCTGCCTCCCACAAGCAAAGGTCATGGTTGCCAACAATGAATATCTTTTGTGGATAAGGCAGTAATATAAACCAATTCAGGAAGTCCAGCACTTCCTCTTCCGTCCCCATATCAGTAAAGTCACCGCAATGGACAAGAACATCGGCTGCAGGCATACTGGTTAACAGTTGATGCCGATTATGTGTATCAGAGATTTGAAGGATTTTCATTATCGATTCGTAATCATTTTTGTAATATGGAAACAAAATAATTCAATGCTGTAACACAACTCTTACAACGTTGCGCCAGCTTCCTTATGGATACAGATAACCTCCTTTGGACGGACCGTTTCTATAACTTTCCTTATCGTCGCTTTATCCGCATGTCCTGATGTATGGATATCCACGACATTATGGAACATTTCACGCAACTCCTTGTACTTTGAATTTGCCTTTACCTGCTCCGCATTCTTGTAGTATCCATCCCAAGATGAGTATATGAGCAACGTCTCTTCTTGTGGAAGTTTATCAAGAAGTTTCTTAACCTTATCTGCCTGTGACGTTCCAACAACGATCGTGAAGCCTCTGCGTTTCAGCTTACCATACAGTTTATCAGTATAAAACAGAGGTGCAAAGGAGAACAAGCCACGTGATAGGCTGGATTCCCTCTCTGTAAAGATTTCCATCGTCCTTTTCATAAACAAGGACAAGATACACAAAGGTTTATTTGCAGTCTCTGCTGCCACCTTAATACTTGCCAATCGTTCTATATCCGTAGCCGAAGCGAGTACAAAGACATACTTGAAAGCTTGCATCACACTTTCCATCTTCCTTGACACTTCACATTCATGAATACATTTGTCTTTCCTTTTAAGCATCGTACCTTCTGTAATCAGCAAATCAATGTTAGTAGCATATCTTCTCAGCATAGGAAATAAAGCTTTACCCATATAGCCATGCTGCCGATAATCGCCAGTATGCCAAATACGTTTCCCATCAGCCTCAACAAGAAACATATGAGCATCATAAATGCTATGGCAGGTGAAGAAAGGTGTAACCCTAATATCACCTACCGTTATAGGAACTGGACACTCCTTAGGAGCTGCACGTTTCCAAGTCCTAAAAGTTTCCAGCTTGTCTATGAGAGTCTTTGTTGTGCGATAGCTCTCTTCCGGTTGTTCTGCTTCCCTATCGGATATCTGCAGCTGATGGTTCGCACTTTTTGCCAACTCGTACCTTTCCAGAAGTGTATTATATTTGATAAGCAGGAGTTCCTTACTTCCTTCGCCAATATACTGTTCAAGTGGGATATACCTGAACAGTCCTACATGGTCTTCGTGAGCATGCGTATAGAAAACCGCTTGATGCTCTTTCTCATTGTTCCCAATAATATCAGCAACCATAAGATCATCTTCTTTAGGAGTTGTTGGCTTTCCATTACCCGGCAGATTCTGCCCAAAGTCTATAAAAACTCTGGAAGAATCTGTCCATATCTCGGTTATACAACCTCCTATCTGATCAAGTCCTCTATGTATTTTTATCTTCATCCAACTTCCAATGTAATTAGTGCATTATGCCAAACAAACAAAGGTTCTGCCATTTTCTGTTCTCTTGCAGTATCTTTTGCAATATCTTCTTGTTTCTCCAGAGCTTTCTTTTCCTCGTTTCCTCGATATGCAAGGATTATCATCATACGAGGCGTATCAGACAAGTTCAGCCCTGTATAATCCCCTTCAAACAATCCCAAAGCTCCTTTCTGACGAATAATACTTTCCACATCCTTGCGAAGAACAGCACAAGCCTTGGGACTACAAATTAATTTATTAGTCTTTTTTATATGGTCGATTATCCCAGACTTGCCTCCTATTGCATCCATTCCCACCTTTAGTTCACCAAGATAAATATCATTCTCACCCTTATCATTTTTCTGCGTATCAACCACGACAAGGTCAATTCGTGTCCTACTTATTCGTTCTTCTTTCTTGATATCTGCTTGCGGAAGTTGCCATTCCATATCCACAACAACAAATCTATTGTTAAAGCTATGGTTTCCCAAAGCAATATTCTGCTGAACTTCAAACTCCAGACCAGATTTGTAAGTATCTACCAGACGTTTAGCCTCTTTAAAATATCTTCTTAATTGATCCGTTTGCTTTAATGTTTCTTCCAAGTCATCATACTTAAATGAGACAGAAGGTGGCGTAGCGTTCTTATAATACTTTTCAGATAAGATGTCAATAGAAGGCTTACCTTTACTGAAATGTATCGTTAAGATTCTGTCCTTATGATGATATATCATAACTTCATTTTTCATTCTGATTTCAAAGGAAAGTTCAGGGTCTTTCTTGATAACATAGAATAATTTCTGTAGGCAACCTCCTTCTTGATAGGCGTGTAAATGCTCGTCTGTAATAGCTCTCATGTTTTTTTGTTTTTGTTAATTACTAATATTCTTTTGTCATCGGTTATGGTAACGTATTTAGAAGCCAAATATATCGGTTAAATGTCCTACATATCATTATGGTTTGTAACGACCAATTCCCATTTAATATGTTCAACAGGGCAAAGATAAAAATAATATATGCAAAAACACTACTTAGGTCTAAGAACATCAGCCTAATCTAATCGCAAGGCTGATAAGTTCGCAGAAATAGAAAGAGTTTTTAGAAATGGTTTAATTATTTTTCCTATATCCTCTTGTCTAATAGATAAAATAGCATCACCATTATATCCGACCACATTCTCTACAACAACCTTACAACTATTTTCCGTCCTCTCTAACCTAAAATTATAGACAGAATTATAAGCTTTTATATATTCTATATCAGGGGAGTTCGTAATATACATTGGGTATAAAAGTTTAATTGTTTCATAATGATTCAAATAATCATTTGAATATTGCAATATAATTTTATTGAGTAATGCGAAATCCTCCTCTATCTTTTCAACAGGCATACCACTTTCCATCATATAAATAATCAGATGAAATAAAGGTAAAGATGTTGGTATACTCCCCCCAAAATAAGAATACTCAAATTCATTAAAATAGTCATCAGTATCAATTTGTGTGAGTTTATATAAATCACGCAATGAACTCCCAGCAAGTTTTTCCCTAAAATGTTTAAGATACGGCAATAATTCATGAATACCAAGTTTTTCTCCTAATTGTGCCTCAAGATCTCGAATCATAATAGATTTTATACTATATCTGAATGGTTCACGAGACAAGAATTTACTCATATAGCCTTCATAACAAGCTTGCGCACCATAGAAATGATGAAATATATGCTTAGTCACATCATAGTCCATTACCAAGACAATGTTATTAAACCCAAATTTATTACCGACAATATCAGGTTGCTTACTATCGTCTATGTGCGCACTCACAACATTAAGAATTCTAAAAAGATGCTTGGGATCTAAACGGTCTAAGTCTTCTATTATCAATACAGGCTTCTTTGCTTTCTTCACTTTCCCATTTAAGGAATGGTCTTGACTAATCCATTTAATAGCCTTTTTTATCAGTTTTGTATATCCATCTTCTTCATGAATACAGCCAGCTGTATTAGCAAACTGCGATAAATACTTATCTACGATGTGCTTCTTCTCATCATATTTTTTCTTTATCTCAAGGAACTTACTATAGCCTTCATTGCACAGCTCTCCCAGCGGTACCAAAGAAAGCAAGAAAGGCACAACAGATGTCAAGTCATTAAGGGTAAATTCAGAACCAAATAAAGCGTTTAAATCAATTTTCTCAAGCAACTTTTTTTCATAGAATTGTACAATAATATCTCTTTTAATATATTCAAAAACGTCCTCATTCTTTGCAACAGAATAGTTTACTGGATAAATAGTAAAGAACTCATATTCATCTTTCATTACTGCATCATTTCGCAACTTATTCAGCAAATAGGTTTTTCCATCGCCAAACTTTGCAGACAAAATAATTCTATCCGTCTTTTCAAGGTACTGAGCAAAATTATTTAAATTACCAGAGATATCAATTTTATCTAATGTCATTTTCATAGGTCTTTGTTTTTATAGATTAATAATGTTTAGAAATGATTTAAGTTTAAATTATACTGAACAAAGTTACAAAAATTTATAATAAATACCAAAAAAATACACTTTTATTTTTCCAGTGAGAGGAAGTACACATTACTTTCTATCCCATTCTTACATCAGTCTACTCTCTTTTCAATCCCACTTTCTCTACTAAAACAGAATTGAAAAGTCTTTACACAAATTCAAAAAAACACCTAAAACAAAGGCGGAAAACACGTATAAAAAGCAAGCTTGCAACAAACAGGAAATCAGTTAGTTACAAAGGCGATAGAAAAAAGGTGCTTAATTGGACTCCAAAAGGGCGTTAGTAAGGGGCTTAAAGAGCATCTTTTGCAAGCTAAAAGGGCGTTAATTGAAAGGCAATTTACGCACTTTTGATTTTCGATATTAGAATTATCTTTACAAACCTTATTATTAGCAGTTCCTTTCTTCACAAATAGAACGAATCTATATAAGATATTATAAAGTTTCACACAGAGCCACAGAGTATACCGAGATTTATCAATTAGCAAAATATAGAATCCACAGAGGCACTGACAGAACATAGGGAAAAGGAGTATAGTTGCTAACTATATTGATTGTGAGAGGATCCTCTATTACTCCTTGTGCCCACAGCACCTCTGCTTATTTACGTTATTCCTCCTTTTCCTCTGTGGCTCTGTGTGCCTTTTTCATATCCGAACCTATTAATATCTTAACATTACCCTATATGAAACTCCTTTGAAAGAAGACTTACAAACTACTCAACTATCAAACAATATATATTCACGCACTGAAGAATAGAGAAAGGAAGTCTACACGCAACAGAGAAAAATAATTTAAACTTAAAGGGACATTCACTTGCTTTTTACAAAAAGATTTCGTACAATTGTACTCGTTTTCAACTGACCTAATAGATAATATAACTATGAATTTGAAGATTAAACTACTACTCATTGCGCTAACCTTGTCGGTGTCTGCAAATGCACAGGAAATGAAGGAACAGGATGTTTTTAAGCATACAGCAATCGACACAACGCAGCTGATTGTTTCTTATGATCTAACTGTCAAATATGACCTATCAGGACAGAATAATCCTGACTTTGAGAAAGTATATACTTACATCGGACGTAAGGTGTGCCAGAGCTTTGTGGAGAGTGAGCATAATGCCGACCTAAGAATGGCTAAAGCCTTTCTACGTAATGGAAAGCGAGGCTCAAGAGCATCTATGAAACTCGTGGCTAATGTTGGTGAAACCTATATTGGCTATCCAAAGGGAAAGACAACAGTGATTTACAATATGGACGGGGCTGGCTCTTACCTTTATCAAGAGGCTACTCCAAAGATGCAATGGAAGCTTACAACCGAGCATAAAATGCTTTTAGACTACGATTGTACAGCCGCAACCTGTTCTTATCGTGGAAGAAATTATAAGGTATGGTTCACTACCAAGATTCCACTTTCCTATGGTCCTTGGAAGTTTACAGGACTGCCTGGCTTGGTTATGGAGGCTGAAACCGAAGAAGGGGATTATCACTGGACGGTTACTGGCATAGAAAAACCTAAGACAGCAACGCCTATCTATTTCCTTGACAGGACCTATGTAAAGACTTCTCGTGAGAACACCCGAAAGCAAGAGAGGCTCTTGCTGAAAGATCCTGCAGGCTACCTTGAGAGCTATGGCTACAACTTCACTACGACTAATTTCAATGGACAAGTTGTGAAACTAACGCTCTTTACATTCGACAATCCTTTGGAACGAGAATGATAAGACACCTACTTATCTTACTATCGTTTATCGGCTTATTGTCTATAAACAGTATGGCTCAGAATAGTCAGGGAGACTCTCTGACTATTACTGGGCGTGTGGTTGATAATAAACATCAACCTATGGATGGCTGTATTCTTACAATCATACAAGAAAAGGATTCTTCCATTCTTGCCAGTAGCGTGACCAATGAAGATGGCAGATACGCTATCAGCTATCCACAAACAAATGACAATCTTCTTTTAAGCCTGACAGGATTCAATATAAAACGGCAGGTGAAGCGGATAACGTCAACGAGTCAGACCGTTAACTTCACCACCACCTACGAGAGTATCACACTGAAAGAAGTGGAGATAAAGGCAAGAAAGCTATGGGGAAGTAGGGACACACTGAACTACTTGGTCTCTGCCTATATGAAAGGACAGGACAGAACCATCGGTGATATTCTCAAACAGCTACCAGGTATCACGTTAGAAGGTGGCATGGTGAAGTATCAAGGTGTACCTATCAACCATTTCTACATTGAGAACATGGATATGTTTGCGGGCAAATATAGCATCGCCACGAATGGCATTAAGGCAGAGGATGTCAGTACGGTACAGGTGATGGAAAACCATGAACACATCAAGGCATTGCAGGATCAGATACCACCTGAATCGGCAGCTATCAACTTAAGGCTAAAGAAGAAAGCAAAGGGCAGATGGCTAAAGACCATAGACTTAGGGATAGGCTTCGATTCTAACGGTTTATTGAGAGAGGTCAATGCTGCCCTAATGTACTTTGCACAAAGACAACAGCACGTTTTCTATTACGAAACAGATAATAATGGCTCAAGTGTCGATTGGTTTAAATCATACTATGGTGGGAGTAATATCGGAGCCTCTCGCCTAACATCCATCATCTTTCCAGGCTCATCTCCTATAGGTAAGAGTCTACGTAACAATCAGCATAACCTATGTTTCAGCAATCTCAACAAACTAAGTGAGACGGCGGAAATAAAGTATAACATAACTTACAGACACGATATCCAACGGCAAAGTAGCTATTCGCAAACCACTTATCTGCTCCCTGATGCAAGTACTCGTTTGATGACCGAAGACATTTCTGCGCGTAATACGACGAACGCTGCCACAATGCAGTTGCATTTTGAGAACAACGGCAGTAAGACTTATCTTAAAAACACACTTGACTTAGCAGGAAACTGGAGCGACGACAATGGACTAACTTTGTCAAACAATGCACGTATTCAGCAACATGCTTTTAATAGGAACTTAGGACTAAACAATCATACAGAATGGATTCAGCGTACAACCAATGGCGGAGGTTTTAAGCTAAAGACAACCAACTTTGTACAGACAAATCCACAAGCACTCGCCATTGAAGGGGATATGCAGGTAAGACAAGATGTAAGACTCTCAAACATGGGAAGTTACAACAGCCTTACTTTGATAAGAAACATCCGAAAACACAACTGGACTATTGCGCCTTCCGCAGAGTTTGATATTGAATATGTGGGACTGAAAAGTCTATTAAACGATACAGCTGTGACGATAGCTACGAGTGGAGACATGGGTTACTTGCAGATGAAAAGCAACATTGGAGCCAACCTACAATATGTCAAAAACACATTCCGTCTATCGTTCAATCTGCCTTTATCGCTCAACTACACAAAGGTGGATAACGAACCAATAGCTAACGAGACGACAAAAGGAAAGCGCACAACCCTACTCTTCTCGCCATCTTTTACAATGCTTTGGAAAGCTACTGACAATTGGACGCTTTCTGCAGGAGGGAGTTATGGGATGTTTCCTACGAGTTGGAGAAGTCTGTTCACAGCCTATTTGATGAGCAACTATAGGACGCTGAACCGCTACAAGGTGAATCTATCGGAAAACAAATCGGCAACTATACATGGGAAGATACACTACAAGAATATCCCTCATCAGTTCTTTGCCTATCTCTCTGGGGCGGTTAGTCGCTCATGGAGTGACATGATTTATGGTACGACAATAGACCAGAATGCACATACACTATTGCAAGCTGAATATGCTCCGAACCACCAAAACAACTTCTCTATGACAGCAAATGTAAGAAAGGAGATTACTTGGCACGACATGAGTATCGGGGCAACAGCTGATTATTCAACTAACACAAGCAAGATACTGCGCCAGTCTGTCATCACCGACTATCAGTATAATAGTTTCTTCGTCTCTACCAATCTTGCTTTTAATCTTATCAAGAACATCCGACTGACAGAGAACTGTCGATGGGCAATCTCTCAATCAAAGTCGGGTAACTACACAAATATGATTCGCAACTTTAGCAATGAGGCTACGCTCTCCATAGCTTTTATCCCTGACAGACTGATACTTAACACCAACCTGCAATACACGCATAACAGTGGTTTTACGGATAAAAAGGATTACACCTTTATGAATCTTAGTATCACCTTTAAAACAAAAAAGAAGATACAATTCGTCTTGAACGTCGATAATGTCTTCAATACAAAAACCTTTATCTATCGTTCTAACAGCAATCTTTCCGAAAGCTACACCCTCTACCAGCTTCGTCCAAGAAGTGTGATGCTCACTACCCACTTTGCTTTATAACAGAAAAAGCAAGCATGTCCGTCCCTATCTTGACAAGGATGAGAGCATACTGTCAACCTCGAATATCGTTTTTTCTCTATTAAATCGCCCTACTTATTTCCTAAGATTATATCCAAAACGGGATATATCTCTGCTTCCTTCTCATAAGGATAAACCTTAAAATAGGCATTGCCATTCAGCATTGCGGAGATATTGGCTTTACTCTTGTCATAGAAGATATGGACAGGGATATTACGAGCCTCAGCGTATGCTAATTCATAACCGACGCCATGAGAAGGGTTCGTACATTCTGCTATCAGCACATCGGATGACCTAAGCCACTCTGTATCACGCTCATATATATGTACATCATCCTCTTTCGTACGTGTCGTTACGCTCAAACTTCCTAATCCGATATGCTCCGTAAGTACTGTATCAGTCCTGTTGATATAGTCTATCATCCGCTTATACACAGCCGCATCCTCCCTACCGCCACGGATAGAACCTGCAAAATAAACCTTCTTCTCCATAAAACAATGCTTTCGTTGATAAAACATACTTGAGTAATACTCGCCCACAAAGATAACACTTTATAGTGAAAAACAGATGACTTAGATAGACAATAACCTCTTTTACTATCCTCCTAACGATACAAAAAGGCTATCTATTTGCAAGCTATAAAAGGCGGAGTGTTTAGTGAAAAATATTTACATCAAATCCTGTAAAACACCTAAAACAAAGGTAGAAAACACGTATAAGGCGCAAGCCTACAACAGTCAGAAATTCAATCAGTTACAAAGGCAAGACAAAAAGGTGCTTAATTGGACTCCAAAAGGGCGTTAGTAAGGGGCTTAAAGGGCATCTTTTGCAAACTAAAAGGGCATTAATTGAAAGGTAATTAATGCCTTTTTGATTTTCAATATTAGGATTATATTTACAATACAGAAGGACGGAAGAAGACAGAAGGACAAAAAGAGACAGAATGACAAAAAGAGACAGAATGACAGAATGACAAAAAATGACAAAATGAACAAAAAAGGACAGAAGAAGACAGAATGACAAAAGGGACAAAAGAGACAGAATGACAAAAAAGACAGAATAATAAAAAACGGAAGGACAGAAGGGGAAGGGCAGAAGGAGATTTATTATGTATACATGATTTTATTATAATTGAGAATTAATTGTAATATCGAGATTTATTCTAATTATGCAACAAGTTGTTGCACGATTGACCTTAATAGTAATGTTAGCTATGAAATCATGAAATCTATGGTTTTAGACACTTCTAATCTTCTTTCCTTTTTGCGTATTTCAATTTTGCTGTCACTGCTATCACTTAAAAGCACAAGATAAATCGTTGGTTTTCATGGGGGTTACTTAAAATGTTAAAAGTGACAGCAAATCAAAACTAAACTTATATTGTGAGAAGTGTAATAGTTTCTTCCATAAGAGAATATTTATAGGTCAACAGTAGTTTGGTGAGATAAGGTTTACCTCTTGAGTTTAGAGTTTTAAAGAAATGTCACACAGAGGCACGGAGTAAATGGAGAATTATTAAGACAAAGCGACGGTAGGCACGGAGACACCGTCGGTGCATGGAGCGACAGAGCTTGTTTGCCAATCATATTAGACACATTCTGTTCAGAATATTTATCCCAAAAGGTATGAGGAATCTGTACGCTATATCTCCGTCGCTCTTTGTGCCACTGGCACCTCCATGATATTGCCATTAGCTCTGTCAACTCTGTGGCTCTGTGTACTTTATATGTAAGAGTTTTGATTTATTCCTCAATATTTCTGCTGAGCTAATTTTACCACTCCACGTATAGAAAGACACGAATATAAACACGCGCATCCGATATTTATACAGATTACTTTTGGCAGTTTGATAAGAAAGTATTACTTTTGCATCGGTTTTCAGAATGGAAACTAAGGGGTGCTTGCCTGTTTGGGCTTGCTGAGATTATACCCATTGACCTGATACGGATAATGCCGGCGTAGGAAGATACCCCCTTATACTTTTTTCTTAAATCATCAACCTGGGATATGAAAAGAATTATCCTATTTACTGCTGCACTGACGTGCGTGGCAGCTATAAAGGCGCAAACAGTGACGGACACACTGAAACAACAACATCTTGATGAGGTCGTTGTGGCAGGTGTACGTGCGCCAAAGAGTGCACCATACGCTGTTTCTAATATCAAAAAAACGGAACTTGAGACGTTCTCAAAGAGTGGACGTGAACTGCCTTTCCTCCTCTCACAGACACCGGGCGTATTGGCTTGGGGCGAAAATGGACTTGGAACGGGTACGGCAGCGATGCGCATTCGTGGTGCTGCGGGCAGTAGAATCAACATCACCTTAGACGGTGTTGCACTCAATTCGCCTGAGGACCAGACGGTCTTTTGGGCAAACATGAACTCTTACGCATCGCTGATGAATAGTGTACAAATACAGCGTGGTATCGGTACTTCAACCAATGGCGACGGTGCCTTCGGTGGTTCGGTGTCGTTGGCAACGAGCGCACCAAGTAGAAAACCAAGCGTAGAGGTGAGTGGTTCATACGGTTCATACAATACGTATAACGCTGGTTTGAAGTTCTCTACGGGTCTGTTGTTCAATCATCTTGTCTTCGATGGAGCTTATCATGAGACCGCAACAGACGGATATGTCAACGGAACGAGTGGACGTTCGGGTTCTTACTATGGTGGACTAACATGGTTGGGCGATAACTTCCGCATCAGCTATAAGAACATCGGCAACTTTGAAAAGACTGGACAGGCATGGAATGGTGTCGTTACGGGTAGTAATGACTTGAGTTTGATGGATGGTACCTACGGTGCTAAGACAGGTATCATGACCTATAAAGATATGTATGACAGAGGTTTGGGCAAGTTCAACCAACTCTATGAATACCTGCAGACCGATGCTAACGGAGCCTTCGTAAAGGATGGGAATGGCAACTACCAGACAGCACGTTACACGATGCGTGACGGCTCATTCTGGAACAAGACGACAGATAATTTCTATCAGAATCATAACCTCTTATCGTTTGCTTTCCACCCTTCCAATCATTGGAGTCACAACGTAACCCTGCATTACACCTACGGTTACGGCTATTACAGCGAATTTAAGCATAACACAAAGTTTGCGAAGTTCGGTTTGGCATTCACCGATAGCAATGGTAAGTTTATCAAGAAGTCTGATTTCGTACGCCTGAAAGGTTTGTCACAGCACACCTACGGCATTGTTTACACCAGCAATTACAAGGACGAGAACTGGGACGTAACGGGCGGACTGAATCTGCAGCAGTTCCGTGGCAGTCACTTCGGCTACCTTACTTATATAAAGAATGAGGAGGCAGATGCGAAATATCGCGCTGGTGGCAATGATTATAAGTATTATGACTCTAAGGCACATAAGTATGATTACAGTGGATTCTTCAAGGCAAAATACAACTTTGCAGACTATTGGAACGTATTTATGGACCTGCAGATCCGTCATGTAGAATATATGACCGATGGTCAGAACGACCGCTTCTATAAGGTCGGAAGTGGCTATCAGAACCAGCTCTTAGACATCAGCGAGCGTTATGACTTCGTTAATCCGAAAGCGGGAATCAGCTATTATCGTGGCGGTCACAAGGCTTACGCATCTATTGCGCATGCCAGTCGTGAGCCAGAACGTAATAACTTCACCAACAACGGTAGTTATCCTGCACCATCACCAGAGCGTATGGTGGATATCGAAATGGGCTATCAATACAATGGTCGCAACTGGAGAGCAGGGGTGAACCTCTATTATATGGACTATAACAACCAGTTTGTACAGACTGGTGCACAGAGTGATATCGGTGCGAATCTGACTACAAACATCAAGGACAGCTATCGTATGGGTGCTGAGTTGGAGGCAGGCTGGAGCCCACTGTCATGGTTGACCGTTGAGGGTAACGCTGCTTTGAGTCGTAATATCATCAAGGACTTTGACGAGATGGCAAGCGTAGACTGGGAGTCTTCGTTCCGTAAGATTCATTACAACCACTCTACTTTGGCATTCTCACCATCAGCTATCCTCAATGGTATGCTCAATCTCCATTACAAAGGCTTTGAGGCTGTATGGCATACAAACTTCGTCAGTCGTCAGTATCTCGACAATACCGAGAACATGACACGTTCGTTGCCATGCTATTCACAGACGAATGTCACCCTCAGCTATACCCTTCGTCCTACCAAGCACATTGCAGGTTTGAAGGAAGCTGTCTTCGGTGTGAACCTCAACAATATCTTCAATCGCCATTATGCAGCCAGCGGATGGGTGTACAGCACAATCCTCGACAACAACAGTCATCCTAATGAGAACCGTTACACACAGATTGGTTTTATCCCAATGGCAGGGTTTAATGTGATGGGAAGTGTTGCGGTGAAGTTTTAAATAGAACAAGACCTAACAACTGGCCCCTCCCCCTTCCCCTCCCCCGAAGGGAGGGGCGTGAAATGTATTGTATGCTTGTAGATTGCTTGTAAAAAGAGTCAATACTCAAGCAGAACAACTTGTTTACACGTAAACTTATCCACTTGTAAACTCATGTTAATCACAAGGGGTATGCTTGTAGATTGCTTGTAAAAAGACTCAACACTCAAGCAGGACAACTTGTTTACACGTAAACTTATCCACTTGTAATCTCATGTAGGGGTATCACGCATTCTACGCCCCTCCCTTCGGGGGAGGGGAAGGGGGAGGGGCCGGTTGGTTGGCCGGCCAGTTGGTGGGTGGATTGCTGATTGTTTGTTGTTGGTCGCTTTTCTTTCATATTCATCATGACATTAGACATGCTGGGCTGCATCGTCGGCCTAATTTACATCTATCAAGAATACAAAGCGAGTATATGGCTTTGGTTGACGGGGATTATTATGCCTGTCATCTATATGTTTGTCTATTACGAGGCAGGACTGTATGCGGACTTTGGAATGCAGATATACTATACCTTAGCAGCCATCTATGGCTTCTTATATTGGAAGTTCGGAAGGAAGAAAGGGGCGGAGGAGATTCCTATCACACACTATCCTCGTCGGTTGATACTCCCCTCATTGCTTACCTTCCTCCTTCTCTGGGCTGCACTTTATATCATCCTCATAAAGTTCACAAACTCTACCGTACCAGTATTAGATAGCTTCGGCAATGCACTCAGCTTCATCGGACTGTGGGCGTTAGCAAAGAAATACATCGAACAGTGGTGGATATGGATTGTTGTCGACATCGAATTAGCAGGACTTTATGTATATAAAGAGATTCCTTTCACCGCAGGACTCTATGCTTTCTATGCTGTTATTGCAGTGGCAGGGTATTTTAAGTGGAGGAGGAGCCTCCCCCAACCCCTCCGAAAGGAGGGGAGTGCAAATAGGGAAGGACCTCCCCTAACCCCTCCAAAGGAGGGGGATGCCTAACGGAAGAAAAGTTCCTTTAGAGTTCTCCAAAATATATTCATAGGTTGAAGAAGAAGTTATCGAAAGGAATGATACCATATAAAGTATCTCGAAGAGAGAAAGAATAAAATAAGGTTATTGCAATAAATTAAACGAAAACAAAGTATCTCGAAAGAGAGAAAGAATAAAATAAGGTTATTGCAATAAATTAAACGAAAACAAAGTATCTCGAAGAGAGAAAGAACAAAATAGATTATTGCAATAAATAAAACGAATACAAAGTATCTCGAAAGAGAGAAAAAATAAAATAGAACTGCAAAGCAAATGATTATCAATAATAAAGAGAATAATAATGACGGACACCAACACATTCCCAACGAACACCCCGTTAGGCTTTCCCCTCCTTTGGAGGGGTTAGGGGAGGTCTTCGGGGGAGGTTTTAGTACCGTCATCCTTGCTGCTGGCGACTTCCCAACCCACGCCCTACCCCTTCACATCCTACGTACTGCAGAAAATCTGATTGTATGTGATGGTGCTTTGGAGGATTTATTGGAATATGATATAGAGCCAACAGCAGTGGTGGGCGATGGCGACTCACTCTCTGAAGAGCTGAAACAACGCTATGCACACATCTATCATCCGATTTCAGAGCAGGAGTTTAACGACCTTACGAAGGCTACCCTCTTTGCTCGTTCACATCTAAAGATGGATGCATCTACCCATACTCGCCCTCGCTTCTGCTACCTCGGAGCGACGGGGAAGCGTGAAGATCATACTTTGGGCAACATCTCTCTCATGCTCTATTACTATCGTCAGTTGGCTATCGACCCAGTGATGGTAACCGACTATGGTTATTTTGTTGCAGCATCAGGTACAACTCGTTTTGATTCTTTCCCCGGACAGCAAGTCAGTATCTTCAATGCAACCTGCAAAGAACTAAGCAGCAACGGACTCAAATGGGACGTCTATCCATTCAGCGAGCTATGGCAGGGAACACTGAACGAAGCCTTATCGAATGAATTTACAATCCAAGCGGACGGTGATTACATAATTTACCGTACGCATAAAATATAACAAACCTTTTCTACAAATCAAAATGCCATATCTTCATCTCCGTAGGGAGATGTCGATATGGCTTTATTTATAACCGAATGTAAGAAGTTTTACTATACAAAGGGGCTTATTCTCTCACCCCAACTATTGTAAGAAACAAGGTTTTATTTCACTACAACCTTCACAGACTTACCACCCTGACGCTTTACATAAACACCAGCAACAGGCTTCTCAACCTTCACACCGCTCAATGTGTAGTAAACTGCAGGTGCATTGTTTGCTGTCTCTACAGTGCTAATCGCTGTTGGATCAACCTTAGTAAATGACACTGTCATCGCAGCAACATCAACGGTAACATCGTATGTAGCCTCCTCTGTGAAGTTCCATTTGTTATCATCACCACCAAAGACAATCTTACCCTCGTCTGACAAGTCGCGCAAATAGAACATCTGATCGAAGCCAGCATAAACATTCGTACCGAACTTCAACTCACCAGCCTTCAACTCGGTTCGTGCTGAGAACTTTGCAGGATTAGTTGCATCTGCCTTCATAATCGTTCCTTCACCGATACTCCAACCGCCCTTTGTAGCACTACCAATCATCCATAAAGCAGTGTGCTTCAATGCTGTTGCCTGATAAGCAGCCTTGGTAACAACCACTTTTTTCGTAGCCAAATTACAAACAATATCATAGTTGGCAGACTCAGAAACAAAGAACTTACCATCGGTAGGCTCATCTTCGCTGCTAACCAATGGAGCCTCAACACCCGACTGTAAGGTAACAGAACTCGCTCCAGCACGATACTCCAAGTTACCCCAACCAAGCTCCGTCAAAAACTTAAACTCCTTGTTTGCATCTAAATGAACAGTTGCCTTGAAGACATCAGCGTTCTCATCAGGCTTCTGCATAACGGTAGATTGACTAAGATTCCAACCACCCCATGTAGCGTCACCGACAATTACTAAGCGGTCAGCAGCTTTTGCAGACAATGCGCCAACAACGAATAAAGCGCAACATAAAATAGATTTTGTAAATGTTTTTAATCCCATAAACTTATATATTAAAAGGTTATTAAAATCTGCTTTATTTCGTAATAAAACTCGAAGTCCTTTCTCTTATCAACAAAGATTTAGGTTTCTTATCTTTCCTTTTCAACTACAATATTACGAAGAAAAAGCGAAACTAAAAGCGAATACAAACTTCCTACGGATATAATATAAATCAATATAAGTCTTTCAATAACCTTTTAAACATCAAAAGAAATCATAATAAGCTATATATCAGATACATAACAACTAATAAAAAGACAACGAAAAAGTACTGCTTTATAGAAAAATATAAAGCAAAAAATAACATTATAAAATAAAAAGGAGAATTAATTTAACCCAAATCTGGCATTAGAGCCTAAACAAATTGTGACATGATGACCAAATTGGAATTATTAAGTAAGTTCCTTCAGTAATTTGGAATAATAAGGCTTGTTATTAAGTTTAGTATTTCAATAAATGTCAAGCAGAGAACATAGAGAATTATTAAAAACAAAGTAATAGAAAACACGGAGATACCGTTGCAGCATGAAGTAACGGAAAATATTTACGAGTTTGATTAGAGATTTCAAACTCAAAGCATTTATCCCAAAACTTATCAGTAAACTTATGTTTCATCTCTGTATATCTTTGCCCATCGCCATCTCCGTTATATTGCATTTAGCTCAACTTACTTTTATTTTCATTTGCTGTCATTTTAACATTTGCATAGAGTTCATTGTAAATCAACAAGTTAAACACCCACAAATGATGACAGCAGTGACAGGAAAGTTTGTTTTAAAGTGCCGAACTACAAATATAGCAACTTTGTTTGACATATCGTTATTTTATGTTTACAAATATTTTGTCACTTATACCTGAAAAAGCAGAAACAAAAGAAGCCCGATGGCAGATGTGCCACCTGCCCACGATGGGACAGATGGCACATCAGGACATCTAATTCAATTCTTACATCGGTAGCGTTGTTTACCTGTACTACTTTTACCTCTCCTGATAATATTGTTTGAATGGCAATGCGGACATTGAAACTCAACTCTTAATCTGGAGCGTAAAGTGCGAAGCGTTCTTGTAAGATTATTTTTTCTTTGTTTTGGTTACAAATATGGTAAAAGGCAGAGAGTCTTTTCCTGCCTTTATGCCTAATCTTTAATAATCTTTTGAAAATCAGGTGATTGTTTTGACCTGTACCGTTTTGGCTCATTATCCACTATCATCGTTATGTATGAGATATATTATTTTTTAAAGTTAATATTTCAATAAGTGTAGTATCAGCAAGTTCAATTGCAAAATCTAAAGGTGACATATTGTTACCATTCTTATTATTAATATCTCCGTTATTATCAACATATAACTGAACAATTTGGTAATTTTCATTGAATACAGCAGTCCACAAAGGATTATTTCCGTATTTATCTTTTACATTTACATCTCCTCCATTTTGCAAAATCAATGCGGCTATAGATTTATCATCATATTCTGCACAATAGTGTAATGGAGTTTTCCCATTAATATCTTGATGATCCAAATTAATACCCTGTTTTATTAAATATTCTGATATTTTTTGCACCCCACATGTTATAGATTCTTCTAATAAATTTTGATGGTAAGCATTAATTACATTTATATCTATCAAGCTTAGTTTAGAAGTAAACTCCTCATAGTTACCACTTCTAATAATTTGAAATAAATCATTCATAACTTCTAATATTTATTTTTGTTCATATTTATGGTTTCTATTAGAACAAGGAGCTTCAGGTCTATAATCATCAGGATTTCTAACTTCTTTCAAAAATTTTTCTTTTGATATTTTCCCAGCCATATAGTCTTTGTGTATTTTTTTATATTCTCTTCCTGATTTATGACCCATATCCCATTTTTTTTGCTTCCATCCCAAATAAGCTCTTCTCCTGTATTAGGATCATAAACTAAAGTTTCCCACCCTAATAAATAGATAGAAAAATAACAGTTTGTCGAATTTTCTTTGTAAATTAGTAATCGCTAAAGAACTGATTTTAAAGACAAGACAACAAAACTATTATGGAAGTAAAAATAGAGAAAATAAGTGAGTTATCCAAACTTTTGAGTGTTAAAACTCGAATGAGTGATGATTTATTTCATCTTTTTGGCAAGTTTGGCATCGGTCACCTGTTATCTCGCCTGTCATTGGAGAAACAGGACGGGGTTTCGGCTTCGGAGTTGATCCTTTCTCTTTGCCTCTTCCGCATTGTGGGTGAAAGTATGGTCTTCCGTTAAATGTGTGGACGCTTTTCGTTTTGCTTTAATGGAAGAACCGAAGTTACTCTTTAAACAAAAACATAGCTAAGACAGTCAACATTCTATGCTATTATCATCCTCTTTCATTGGAAACCTTTTCATTTTAAGACTTCGAAAATTGACAGATAAGGGTTTGAAAAATCATTACATAATTTCGAGTAAAATATCTATAAAGGAAGGCAAAAATATATATTAGAATCAAGTTTGCAATCAACAGAGAATCAATTAGTTACAAAGTGGTAAAATAAAAGGTGCTTAATTGGACTTCAAAAGGGCGTTAGTAAGACCTCAAAAGGGCACCTATTGCAAGTCAATTGGGCGTCTTTAAGAAGCCAAAAGAGCATGTTTTGGTTTTGAGCTGAATGAAAATAGTTTACAAATATCAACTAACAATGGAATAAGTTGTTTGTAGAAGACAGATAGGCATTGCGCCTAATTACATTTATCATGTAGTTTTTGCCTCGTTCTAAAACCATCTAATAGGGGCTAATCATACCATGTATGTGGATTAACCTCATTCTATTAACAGTCTACGCATTTAACGGAAGAACCTTTTTTTACATCTGATTTATTGAGTCCTAAACGAATGTCTGACATCGGAAATTTAGACAATGTAGGTGCAATAGAACAAGAGTAAAACCCTAAAATGGAGCCACAAAATAATGTACACATTACAAGGGATGAAAGTAAAAAACGTGTGTTATTTGTTTTCATATATGATTTCTTTTGTTTCATAGTGTCGACTATATATTTTTTCTAATTTTACTATTCGATTATTTTTATCATAAGTAAATACACATGTATATGAAATAATGACGTCAGACATATTGGGCTTGTAAGTATAACTATATTGGGTAATAAGACTATCCTTGACTATAATGTTAATACTAAATACATAGTCAACACTGGCATCAAGATACGTGTAATACTTATTGATATCTTGTATAGAAATCTTTTTTCGCTCCCCTATAGGCTTTGTAAACGATAAGATTTCGCTTGGGTCATAACTTGACAAAATATCAGCAATAATACACGCATCTTTATATATGACCTCGGGATATTTTAGAATTATTCCATAATCAATCAGGCTATAAGATTGATCTAAAAATATCTTTTGATATTTGATATCATCTGCGGACAATTTAACCAATCTACCTCGTTTATTATACACCCCGATTTTTTTTTCGTTTAGAAATAAACTTCTCTCTACCTTACAACCATTGCTTAAAATTTTTACAACAGTTTGTGATTTCAATTCTAAACTATTTAGAATTGAAATCACAGAAAGTATCAATATAGCACAAAATCTCATTACTAATATTTTATTTAGTTTCTTTCCAAAAAATAATTCTTCCGTATACAGCTGTTGATTTTAATCTTGTTTTTCCAGCATTCATATTACGTTTTTTCTCCACAACCAAGATTCATTGGAATCCCCAAAACAGAACGTTGTACGCAGTACAAGGGATGAAAGCAAAAAGATTTTTTCATGTCAATAAAGGTTTAATAATTATTCGCCGTAAAGGTACATTTATTTTTTGTATCTTTATTAAAAGCGATAAATAATTTTACTCAGTTTCCATTGTCTTTTTCTTGATAGCATTGATAACATCCCTCAATTCCGCAGCATTATTCCTTGTGAGGTACTTTTATATATTGAAGTGACATTTTTGGGGTTTATCCATTGATATGGGGATTTTCTGGGGTTCTTGGTTCTTGCATAGACATGAAATCCCCCACCCAAACCAATGGGGAATATGATAACCACAAAGAAATACTGTTTATTCAAGGAAGACTTCAGAGTAGTAGGTTTTATTTGTATATAGGTTCAGAACGTTCTGCCTTCCAGTGCGCACCCATTTTGCTGGCACGCTGACAAAATGTAGGATAAAGGCTTTCAGCCTGCTTGTCTTTTTCAATGGCTTGACCTTCTCGCTGATATGACGGATGAGATAGAGATAGAAGTTCTTCAGCATGGCGGTAACCATCATGAAAACCATATTCTCAGCCATAAAGGGAAAGGGCAGATGCGACCATCCGAAGTCATTGTTCTGTATGTCGAAGTTCTTTTCGCTTGCTCCACGTTCATTATAAATACTTCCATAACAGAATGCTTTGCCGCTACTTCCACGTTTGCCCAATACAGATTCGGTAAGTTTTTCAAAGCTCAACTTTGAGAAAACGTCCATAATATGATAAATTCCAGCGATGGAAGTGACATTCTCGTTTTTAATTGCTACCTTTGTCATGTCAGTTTTTTGCTTACTTGTTATGTTTGCAGCACCAAGATAGGTGAAATTTCTGGCATATCTAAGTGTTTTGAGAACTTTGTTTCTCAGGCGCTTGGAGTTCTCACAAAAATTTATGCTGCGGAATTAAGGGAATAATAATTTGGGCTCTCATGGCAACTGCTGTGATGGGCATTCAAGCACAAAAGAATATGGAAAGGAAAGAAATCAAGCAGACCGCAGGACGTGCCACCCTCGGAGAGTTCGCACCAGAATTTGCTCATCTCAACGATGACATTCTTTTCGGTGAAGTGTGGAACCGTCAGGAAGAGATGAGCCTGCATGACCGCTCGCTTACCACAATTCTCTCACTCGTGGCGCAAGGCATCACCGACTCATCGCTCAAATATCACCTGAATACGGCCAAAGCCAATGGCGTGACCCGACAGGAATTTTCGGAGATGATCACTCACGCCGCTTTCTATATAGGCTGGCCTAAGGCATGGGCGGTGTTCAACATGGCCAAGGAGGTGTGGACTTCAGACATACAGACCAAAGAAGAATTTCAGGCAAGTACACCCTATCCCATTGGCGAGCCTAACACGGGTTATGCCAAATACTTCATAGGGCTGAATTATCTCGCTCCGATGGAGGCTGATAAGGGGGGCGTGGTAAATGTAACGTTTGAACCCCGTTGCCACAACAACTGGCACATTCATCACAAATCCGTTCAGGTGCTCATCTGCGTTGCCGGCCGTGGCTGGTATCAGGAGTGGGGCAAGGAGGCTGTGGAGATGAAGCCCGGCACCGTCATCGCCATCCCCGAGGGCGTGAAACACTGGCACGGAGCCGCCAGAGACGGTTGGATGCAGCACCTAACTTACAATACTCACGTTGAGGATAGCTCATCGAACGAATGGTTGGAACCTGTCGGCGACGATGTATACGATACGCTAAAGTAATAACTATAAAATACGGAATAACTATGGTAAACTTTGATTATTGGACTCCTACCCGACTCGTTTTCGGCAAGGATGTAGTGAGAGAAAAATTAGTGGAGACCATGCGGCCTCTGGGTAAGCGCGTGCTGATGACCTACGGTGGCGGCAGCATTAAGAAGATAGGTCTATATGACCTCGTGAAGGACTTGCTGAAGGACTTCGAGATTTTCGAGCTGCCCGGCATCGAACCCAACCCGAAGTACGACCCGAGCGTGCTGGAAGGTGTCAGGATTTGCAAGGAGCAGAAGATTGACGTCATTCTGGCTGTGGGCGGCGGCTCTGTGCTCGACTGCTCGAAAGCGATTGCCGCCGGTGCCTACTACGACGGCGAAGCATGGGATTTGATTTCTTATAAGGTGAAGGCTCAGAAGGCCCTGCCCATCGTGGACATCATCACGCTGGCAGCTACCGGTTCGGAGTATGACTGCGGTGGCGTTATCACCAATACCGCCATCAACGACAAGCGCGGCTACATGGACGCGTTGCTCTATCCCGTGGCTTCGTTCATGGACCCGACATACACCTTCACCGTGCCTGCCAAGCACACTGCAGCTGGTACTGCCGATGCCATCAACCACATGATGGAGCAGTACTTCTGTGCCTCGCCCAACGACATCAGCGACGGTTTCCTGGAGACGCTGATAAAGACGCTGATGAAGTGGGTGTCCGTGGCCATGAAGGAACCCGATAACTATGAGGCCCGCGCCGAACTGATGTATGCCTGCACCTTTGGCTGCAACGGCATCTTAGCGATGGGAACGGGCGGCAGCGGATGGCCCATGCACGCCATCGAGCACGCCCTCTCGGCCTACTATGACATCACGCATGGTGTCGGACTCGCCATCATCACGCCCCGATGGATGAAACATGTGCTCTCAGAGAAAACGATGGAGCGCTTCGTGAAGTTCGGCAAGAACATCTACGGCATCACGGAAGGAACTGATAAAGAGATAGCTGAACAGGTCATCGACCGCACTTATAAGTTCTTCGAATCCATCGACATCCCCATGCACCTCCGCGAGGTGGGCATCGACGAAAGCCGAGTCGGAGAGATGGCTCACCATGTAGCCTCTATCGACCACTTGGAGAACTGTCCCTTCGCACCCCTGTCGGAACAGGACATCGCCGAGATTGTCACCGCATCGCTATAGAGAATTAGTTTTTCGTAGCATTGAATGTAAAGTGCCTCGCCAAGACCGGAGCAGATGGTCAGGCGAGGCACAATATATAATTGTTATAGAAGTCAGAGGGTGATAACGGCTCTGTTTCTCTCCAGCCTTATCTGTACGTTGTCAAATAAAAGTGTACAACTGCAAATGTAGTTATTTATGCTGTAATTTCATTCTTTTATTCTCAGAAATTCTTTTGTTGATTGAATTTTGCTTTATTACCTCAATTCCGCAGCATTATTCCTTGTGCGAAAATTTTATATATTGAAGTGACATTTTGGGGATTTATCCATTGATATGGGGATTTTATGCTTAGAAAAGACCCAAGAAACACCGAAGCACCTCATATCAACATATAGAGCCCCAAAAAGACATCTCAACATATAAAATTTTCGCACAAGGAATAATGCTGCGGAATTAAGGTATATCATTATAGCTACATTTTAATTCCGCCAACGGGTTAAAAAACAACCTCTTCCAAGCTTATTTTCTACATCTATGTCTTGGGTTTTACTCTTTCAATAGGCGTTCTTCTTCTAAGTCGATGCGATGAATATAGTGTCTCACAAGTTCCTCGTCCACTCTTTCGTTTTCGTTGTTAAGCTTGTTCAACCACAATCGTTGCTCTTCAAGTATCTCGCGATAGGTTTTTCTCGCCACCTCATCGTAGAGTGTGGCGCTCCCTTCGCTCTCCAACAGCTCGTTCCAGTGGTTCCCCAGGTTGTTTAACACCGCCGAATGGGTTATGTTTTCTGACATATTGTTGCGCTCCAGAAAGTCAAGACTGGCCTGTGCCATACCTATTCGGATGATGCGTTGGGCTTCTGCGTGGGACATATGGTCGTCGTAATTGGGCAGCTTCACTATCTTGAGCAGCACGGGAAGCGTCAATCCTTGGAATATTAGCGTGAGGGTTATCACCATAAACGTGATGTAGAGCACCAAACTTCGTTCGGGAAAAGCTATTTGCGTGCCTGGAATATACAGCGGAATAGACAAAGCTGCAGCCAGCGAAACCACTCCGCGCATGCCTGTCCAGCCCAAAACCAAGGGTCCGGCATAGCTTTGTTTGCGTGAATCGGCCACCGTTATAAACTTACTCATAAAGCGTGTGATATACACTGCACTGAAAGCCGCACCCATACGGATAACCACTAATGCCATGGTGATGAGCAAACCGTAGGCTGTTGCCATCCAAAGACTCACGCTATCTTCTTTCAAACCGGTCATTATCTCGGGCAAATCCAGTCCGATAAGCAAAAATGCCATACCATTGAGCAAGAAAATAAGGAAGTTCCACACATGCTCGGAACGCAATCTCGACGACGAGCCAATGATTTGTAAGCGGCGATAACTGAAGTAAAGCCCACCACTCACCACGGCCAACACGCCTGATGCCTCTACGGTTTCGGCAGCAATATACATCACATATGGACTAAAAATGGTGAACATCGTGTTGATATTCTCGTCTATGGGCAGCCACTTGTGCAACCACTTGTGCAACTTAATAATCGCATACGACAGCAGCACGCCCACTCCAGCGCCGCCAATCACCATCCATATAAAGGATGCGGTGGCCTGATACCACACAAATTGACCTGTCCCTATGGCTATAAGGGCAAACTTAACGATGATGAGCGAACTGGCATCGTTGAACAAACTCTCGCCTTCCAGAATGGCCGATATACGCCTTGGCACCTTTACAAATTTCATAATGGCGGCTGCCGACACGGCATCGGGGGGCGAAACAATGCCACCCAACAAAAAACCTAAGGCCACCGAGAAACCCGGAATAAAGGTGTTGGCTATAAATCCCACAACAAGGGCCGTGATAAACACCACAATAAAGGCAAACGAACTTATTATCCTGCGCCATCGCCACAGTTCTTTCCACGAGTTGTAATACGCCGCTTCGTACAGTATAGGCGGCAAAAACACAAGGAATATCAAATCGGGATTGATATTGAAACGGGGCATTCCAGGAATGAAACTCATTGCCACACCACCCAATACAAGCATAATGGGATAGGCCACTTTTACGCGCTGACTCACCATAATCAATAAACAAGTGGCTAAAATGAGCGCAATGATCAAGACTAATTGATGTTCTATCATCGTGAAGAAGGGTAGAATTAGTTGATGGTTACTGTGATTTGAGGGGTTAATGTGATAAACTTTCTACTCAAAGTAAGCTGGCTTTACTGGCTTAATCGCCGCTTTTGTTTATCTAAAACGGGGCAAGCACGGTGCTTTGTATCGCCCTTAACCCACACTTTTGTATCTTTAAGACAATTTTTTAGCCAACCAGCCGTCTACCGAGAAGCGTCCTGAACCTGCAAAGAACAGCAGAACAAACACCAACAAGGCGGCTGTACTGCAATTTTGCTGCACGTTGGGTAGCAACATGTTTAATATTTTCTTCATGTTTCTTTTTTGTTATCTATTAATTCCACAACACTATTATAAATTAAACTTTTTAAGTACCTGAGCGACAAAAAGTTGCTCAGGATTTTGCAATGTCAGAATTTCCACTTATCTTAGTGTTGCAAAAAAACAATAGAATCTGACGATAAACATGGCAAAGATACAAATTTAATCTGAGAGACCCACTCCTTTTGGGGGATTATTTTCAATCATGGAGTAATTTGACTCCACATTATCATCTGTAATCGACTCAACCCTCGGTCTATTTTACGAATAGAATAATTGAAATCATAGCTTTTATTGCTCAACAACTCATCATTTTTGTTATAAAATTACGTATAGGCATTTATCTTTTTACAATATTCACGACAGAAATACGCTCGCATAAAACATAGAAAAATATATGTATTTTTTGTTGTCTGTAAAGCTACTCCTTACACTAAATGTAATGATTTTTCACATCCTCGATTTTAAAAGATGCTCTTTTGACTTCGAAAAGACGCCTAATTGGCTTGCAAAAGATGCCCTTTTGAACGCTTACTAACGCCCTTTTGAACTCGAAGCAAGCACCTTTTGAAATGCGCGCGTAAAAGTATTTGATGCTCTGCGAGTTACAAAGACACTATTTTAAGTGCTTTTAGGGACTTTCAATGGGATATTTTTGTTTGTTTTGTAATGATTTTTCAGAGCGAGGGAAAGGTTATTTTCAGAGTGAGGGGAAGGTTATTTTCAGGTGAGGGTTTAAGGTTTAAGTCAATTAAAAAAGCCTGCCACAAGCTTGCGACAGACTTTCAAACTAATACCTTATGCTTTTAACTTAAAAGAGTTTTCAATACTTGCGATTTCAGCATGGAATCCTTTGTCAACTTTCAGTCGGTCTTCAATCTTTGAACAGCTGTGGATTACGGTGCTGTGGTCACGATTACCCACCAACTTTCCGATACGACTTGCAGGCATCTTCGTATATTTCTGTGCCATATACATGCTCACTTGGCGTGCCATCACAATGTCTTTCTTACGAGAACGAGAGTTGACTGCCGACATCGTGACATTATAATGTGTACATACCTTATCCAAGATATCGTCAATTGTCAGCGGTTCGTCGTCAATCTTCACTGCACGTTTGATAACACGCTCAGCCAATCGCATATCAATATTACTATTGTAAACGACGCTGTAAGCGAGCAATGAGTTGATTACACCTTGAAGATCACGTACGCTGCCATTAGCAGTTTCGGCGATGAAGCGCACTACATCCTCTGGAATGTTAAGACCATCACGCTTAATCTTGCTATGGAGAATATCCACACAAAGCTGTACGTTTGGCTTTTCCAACTCTGCGATCAGTCCGCAAGAGAAACGAGTCAGCAGGCGGTCGTTCATACCCTTCAGGTCGACTGGTGGACGGTCGCTCGCTAAGATGATACGTTTTCCATTACGGAAAAGGTGGTTGAAGATGTGGAAGAAGGTGTCCTGCGTCTTTGTTGCAGTAACCCATTCCTGAATATCATCGACAATGAGAATATCAATTGTCTGATAGAAGTTGATAAAATCGTTGGTAGTATTCTGTCGTACAGAATCGGTGTACTGTACTTGGAACAGACGTGCAGACACGTATAACACACGCTTTTGTGGATAAAGCTGCTTTGCTTTTAATCCGATAGCATTCACAAGGTGAGTCTTTCCACAGCCCGATGGTCCATAGATGAACATTGGGTTAAACTGTGTTGTGTTAGGATGTTCTGCGATAGAAAGACCGATAGAGCGTGGTAGTTTGTTGCTGTCGCCTTCAACATAGTTGCTGAATGACTTATGAGGGTCAAGCTGCGAATCGAGGTCCTGTGGCACTGTATCCAGTACGGTTGGGCTCTGATTAGCGCGAGCAGTAGGACGCTGTGACGAGATATCTTCTACGGTGTCCTGCTCTAAGTCTTGTGACAAGTGATTCTCCTGATCAACCATTACACGATACGTCAGTTGTACGCCTTGTCCGAAGACACGCGTCAACACCTTACGTAGCAAGTCTACGTAATGACCTTCCAAATACTCATATACGAATTGGCTTGGGACCTGAACTAACAATGTCTTTGATGCTGGCTTGTACGATTGTAATACAATCGGACGAAACCAGGTGTCAAATTGCTGCTCGGTCACATTCTCCTTTATGAGCTGGAGGCAACTATCCCAAAGATTTTTAGGACTGACGTTCATAATTGGTTATCTATAAATATCTATGTCTTTCTCGAAATAGTGGCTTGCCGACTATCTCTGATTTAATTTCGATAGTGCAAAGATAGCAATTTATTTATAAAGAGAACTATTTGTAAGATAATGTCCTAAAGACGTGAAAGTTTGTAAATCGTTATATCTGTGGAGGTTGCGTCGTCTTTCTTACGAACCACTCATTTT